>NZ_JBYSWZ010000011.1:0-284289 GCF_058781685.1 Burkholderia sp. FW306-1C-G01B | reverse complement strand
GTGGAACCCGATCGCGCACGGCCGGATGGATCGGCCCAATCCTGCAAGCCGTGCTTACGTAACCATACCAGCACGGTTGAGCGCCCCTGGATGCCGTAGCGCTGCTGCGCTTCTCTGTACGTCAGTTCGCCTTTTTCGACCTGCGCCACCACCGACAATTTAAAAGCCAGGCTGTAGTCCCGCTGCGTCCGCTTGATCCCTTGCTTCACTTGGCACCTCTTCGCTTGGGCGAAAAAGTGTCAACCTATTTCAGGACGGGTCACGCAACGCAAAAAAAGGGCCGCGAGGCCCTTTTTTTCGTTCGCCGTCATTCGCCGGCCGGCTGCGCGATCCGCGCGGGTACCGGTTCGCGCCGCCGCGTCTGCGCGACGCCCGCATAGATCACCATCGCGACCAGCACGCCGAGCAGCACGGCCGACGAGCCGACCGTACCGAGCGCGAGCCCGCCCTTCGCGACCGGCTTCGTCAGCAGGTCGCCGACCGTCGCGCCGAACGGGCGCGTGAGCACGAACCCGGCCCAGAACAGCAGCACGCCGGAGATCCGCGTGAAATAGTGCGCGAGCACGATCGCCGCAAGCAACCCGCCGATCAGCAGCGCGCCGCCGCCGAATCCGAGCCCCGAGCTGTCCGCGAGGAAATCGCCGAGCGCGGTGCCGAGCGTGTTCGAGAACAGGATTGCGATCCAGTACAGCAGTTCGACCTTGCGCGTGCGGATCAGGTCGACCGACAGCGATTCGCCGCTGAGCCGCCAGACCGCGAAGATCGCCAGCAGGATCGCGACGAGGATCGACGAGCCGGCCGCATAACCGAGGCCGAGCGTGCGGTCCATGAAGTCGGACATCGTCGTGCCGGCCGTGCTCGTCGCGACGATCACGGCCCAGTAGATCGCCGGGCGATAGCGCGTCGTCTTGAGCTGCGCGCCCAGCGTCACGAGAAAGAAGCCGAACAGCAGGATCGAACTCACCGCATAGCCGACGTTCAGCGTCATCGACAGCAAATCGCCGCCGGTTTCGCCGAGCGTCGTCGCGCAGATCTTCATGATCCAGAACGCAAGCGTGATTTCGGGAAGTTTGTTCATTCGAACCCCTTGTGCAGGAAAGCGGCGAGCCGACGCGTGCCGGCCCGCGTTGCAGACAGGATCGAATGTTAGTCGCCGCCGGCTTAACGGAACCTTAGCGAACGTGAAGATCGCGATGGCCGGCGGGCGCGGCCGTGGGCGGCCACGCTGGCACCGTCAGCGTGCGTGCTGGTGCCGGTAGTGCAGCGCATACGCGAGCGTCAGCAGCACGACGAACACGACGCCGACCACCATCGTCATCCGGAATTCGCGCGTGAACGCGGTCGTGAACAGGATCGCCGCGACGAGCCCCGCGCCGAGCAGGCTACCGAACGGGTGACCCCACATCCGGAACGCGAGCACGGGGCCGCGGTACCGCAAACGGAAGCGCAGATGCGTGACGAAGATCATCAGCCACGTGAACAGCGCGCCGAACATCGCGATCGCCATCATCACGGTGAACGCCGTGTCGGGCGCCAGCGCGACCAGCACGGCCGCCACCGCGACGCCGCTCGTCGAGATCCACAGCGCCGCACGCGGCACGCCGTTCGTGCCGAGCCGGCCGAATACCGCGGGCGCGAGCCGCGCGCGCGACAGGCTGAACATCATCCGCGTCGTCACGTAGAGCTGGCTGTTCATCGCCGACAGCGCCGCGATCAGCAGCACGAAGTTGATCACACCCGCCGCGTACGGTACGTGCGTCGCGGCCATCACCTTCACGAACGGGCTTTCGTCGGTGCCGGCCTGCGTCCACGGCACGATCGCGAGCATCAGCGACAGCGTCAGCAGGTAGAACAGCACGAGCCGGAACACCGTCGAGCGAAACGCGCGCGTGACCGCGTGCTGCGGATCGCGCGCTTCGCCGGCCGCGATCGCGACGGCCTCGATGCTCATGTAGCTGAAGATCGCGACGATCACCGCGACCCAGGTGCCCCACGGCCCCTTCGGCATGAAGCCGTCGTGCGCGGTGTAGTTCGCGAAACCGATGCCCGATGCGGCCGGCGCCGACCACACGAGGTACGCGCCGAGCACGATGAACACGACGATCGCCGCGATCTTCAGCAACGAGAATGCGTACTCGACCGAGCCGTACAGCGTGACGCTCGCGAGGTTCACGGCGATCAGCAGCGCGGAGAAGCCGATCACCCAGTACCAGCCGGGCACGGCCGGAAACCAGTACTTCATGAACACGGCGATCGCGCTGATCTCGGTGCCGATCGCGAACACGACCGCGAACCAATACGCATAACGCACCAGAAAGCCCGCGAGCGGGCCGACGTAGTGTTCGGCATACGCGCCGAACGAGCCGGCCGTCGGATGCGCGACGGTCATTTCAGCAAGCGCGCCCATCAGCAGCAGCGCGATCAGCGCGCCGATCGCATAAGAGACCAGCACGCTCGGGCCGGCGAGCCCGATCGCGAACCCGCTGCCGAGGAACAGCCCCGTGCCGATCGCACCACCGATCGCGATCATCGCCATTTGCCCCGACGTCAGCGCGTGGCGCAACCCTTGTTCGCGCGCGACGATGTTGTCGAACGATCGTTGTTGTTGTGTCACTGCGTTACCACTCCCCTGCACCACCATTGCGCCGCCGGCGCCGGATAAAACGAAACGGCGCGGAGAACTTCCCGCGCCGTTCGCATGAACAACGAATTATCGCTTACTCGACTTCGACCGTCTCTTCGTTCGGCTTGTGCGGCGGATTCGCCAGCTTGTCGAACGACAACTGCACCTTGTCGCTTTCGTCGACGTCGACGGTCACGTGACCGCCGTTGACGAGCTTGCCGAACAGCAGCTCGTCGGCGAGCGCGCGACGGATCGTGTCCTGGATCAGCCGCTGCATCGGCCGCGCGCCCATCAGCGGGTCGAAGCCGTGCTTCGCGAGATGCTTGCGCAACGCGTCGGTGAAGAGCGCGTCGACCTTCTTCTCGTGCAGCTGTTCCTCGAGCTGGATCAGGAACTTGTCGACCACGCGCATGATGATTTCCTCATCGAGCGAGCGGAAGCTGATGATCGAATCCAGGCGGTTGCGGAACTCCGGCGTGAACAGGCGCTTGATGTCGGTCATCTCGTCGCCCGTTTCGCGGCGCGTCGTGAAGCCGATCGTCGCCTTCTGCATCGACTCGGCGCCCGCGTTCGTCGTCATGATGATGATGACGTTGCGGAAATCCGCCTTGCGGCCATTGTTGTCTGTCAGCGTGCCGTGGTCCATCACCTGCAGCAGCACGTTGTAGATGTCCGGATGCGCCTTCTCGATTTCGTCGAGCAGCAGCACGCAATGCGGCTTCTTCGTGACGGCTTCGGTCAGCAGCCCGCCCTGGTCGAACCCGACATAGCCCGGCGGCGCGCCGATCAGGCGACTCACCGCATGACGCTCCATATACTCCGACATGTCGAAGCGGATCAGCTCGATGCCGAGCGTGAACGCGAGCTGGCGCGCCACTTCGGTCTTGCCGACGCCCGTCGGGCCGGAGAACAGGAACGCGCCGATCGGCTTGTCCATCTTGCCGAGGCCCGCGCGCGCCATCTTGATCGATGCCGCCAGCGCGTCGATCGCCGGATCCTGGCCGAACACGACGCTCTTCAGGTCGCGATCGAGCGTCTGCAGCTTGCTGCGGTCGTCCTGCGACACGCTCTGCGGCGGCACGCGCGCGATCTTCGAGATGATTTCCTCGATCTCGCTCTTGCCGATCGTCTTCTTCTGCTTCGACTTCGGCAGGATGCGCTGCGCGGCGCCCGCTTCGTCGATCACGTCGATCGCCTTGTCCGGCAGGTGACGGTCGGTGATGAAGCGCGCCGACAGTTCGGCCGCGGCCGACAGCGCACCCGACGAATACTTGACGCCGTGATGCTCCTCGAAGCGCGACTTCAGCCCGCGCAGGATCGCGACCGTCTGCTCGACGGTCGGCTCGCTCACGTCGACCTTCTGGAAGCGCCGCGACAGCGCCGCATCCTTCTCGAAGATGCCGCGATACTCGGTGAACGTGGTCGCGCCGATGCACTTGAGCGTGCCCGACGACAGCGCCGGCTTCAGCAGGTTCGACGCATCGAGCGTGCCGCCCGACGCGGCGCCCGCGCCGATCAGCGTATGAATTTCGTCGATGAACAGGATCGCGTGCGGGCGCTCCTTCAGTTCCTTCAGCACCGTCTTCAGGCGCTGCTCGAAATCGCCGCGATACTTGGTTCCCGCAAGCAACGCGCCCATGTCGAGCGAATAGACCTGCGCATTCGCGAGGATGTCGGGCACTTCGCCGCGCGTGATGCGATAGGCGAGCCCTTCCGCGATCGCGGTCTTGCCGACGCCGGCCTCGCCGACGAGCAGCGGATTGTTCTTGCGGCGACGGCACAGCACCTGCACGACGCGCTCGACCTCGGGCTCGCGCCCGATCAGCGGATCGATGCGGCCGTCCTTCGCCATCTGGTTCAGGTTCTGCGTGAACTGCGCGAGCGGCGTTTCCTTCTGCGCATTCGCGTCTTCGCTTTCCGCGTTCGCATCGGTGGACTTCGCGGCCTCGCCGTTGTTCGTCTTCGCGATGCCGTGCGAAATGAAGTTCACGACGTCGAGGCGCGTGACGCCCTGCTGCTGCAGGTAGTACACCGCGTGCGAATCCTTCTCGCCGAAGATCGCGACCAGCACGTTCGCGCCGGTCACCTCCTTCTTGCCGTTCGACGTCGACTGCACGTGCATGATCGCGCGCTGGATCACGCGCTGGAAACCGAGCGTCGGTTGCGTATCGACGTCGTCGGTGCCCGGGACGGTAGGCGTGTTGTCGTGGATGAAATTGCGCAGGTTCTGACGCAGATCCTCGATGTTTGCCGCGCACGCGCGCAACACCTCGGCTGCCGTCGGATTATCCAGCAGGGCCAGCAGCAGATGCTCGACCGTAATGAACTCATGGCGCGCCTGGCGTGCTTCCATGAACGCCATGTGCAGGCTGACTTCCAATTCCTGGGCAATCATGCTTCCTCCATCACGCACTGCAGCGGATGCCCGGCCTGCCGCGCATGGGTAACGACTTGCTCAACCTTGGTCGACGCGATGTCCCGCGTATAGACCCCACAAACCCCTCGCCCTTCGCGATGGACCTTCAGCATGATCTGCGTGGCCGTCTCGCGATCCTTCTTGAAATACTCCTGGACCACCATCACGACGAATTCCATCGGCGTGAAGTCGTCGTTCAGCAGCACCACCTTGTACATCGAAGGCGGCTTGAGCTTCTGCTGCTTGCGTTCCAGGACGGTACTGTCCTGCTTGTCCGGGATAATCGCCATACACCCATTCTAAACAACTCGGACAGGCCCGCAATCCTGCCATTACCCGACCGACCGGCCGGCGCCCTCCCCGGTATCCCGGAACACGCGATCTTCTTCGTGCCATACGAAAGCCGGCTGCGGTGCCGGCTTTCACGCGTGGCGCGGAACACGAACCGTCAGGGGGAACCGCACCGGAACGTCGTATCCGCATCCAGTATCCCACAAGCCGGGACGACTCGAACGCGTGTCACTCGAGCCTGGTAGATGAGCCGATTATGCGGCTTTTCAAGTCCTCGCGCTTGGCCGCATGCTGCGAAGCAAAGCCGGAAAAACCCTGAAAATGGGTTCTTTACAACGGCCCTCTAACCGTCTAAAAATTCCTCTTGACACTCCAATAAAGAGCGCCAACAATCAAGCTGGCACTTTTTTCAAATCGCCGGTTGGCGAAATGAAAGAGGCCGAGGTGAGCTTGTGAGGGGGGAACGGCTGCATTTTCCGGTCGTTTAGCTTTTCGAGCGTGCTCGTGGTAAGTAGCAGCGACTGTGTGACAGGGGAAGTAGGTATGGCAACTGGTATCGTTAAGTGGTTCAACGACGCGAAGGGCTTCGGTTTCATCACTCCCGACGAGGGCGGTGAGGATCTGTTTGCGCACTTCTCGGCTATCACCATGAATGGCTTCAAGACGCTGAAGGAAGGCCAGAAGGTGAGCTTTGACGTCGTTCAAGGACCGAAGGGCAAGCAAGCGTCGAACATCCAGGCCGCATAAAGGCATCGGATATCGGACGAAGAAACCCGGCGCATTGCGCCGGGTTTCTTTTTTTTCAGGCCGGCCAATCGATAATCGATTGGCCGGCCTTTTCGTTCAATCCCGATTATTGAACATGCATTGTCTTGTCACGCATGCAGATCGAATACCGATCCGGTATGTGAAACATATTCACCGTTTCGTTACACGACCTTCAGCGTGCCCATCATGCCGAGATCCTCGTGTTCGAGAATGTGGCAATGAAACATGCGCTCGCCGGGCATGTCTTGCGTGACGAGAATCGTCACGGTTTCGCCGCTGCGCACATTCACGGTATCGCGCCATGCGCGCAACGGTTCGCTCGAGCGCGAGCCGCCCGACGCGCGCTCGGTCACCTGGAACTGCGTGCCGTGCAGGTGGAACGGGTGATCCATGTCGGTGGTATTGCGAATCTCCCACCGCTCGACGTCGCCGCGACGGCTCGTCAGCGTCGCGCGGTGCGGCGCGTAGGTTTCGCCGTTGATCGTGAAGCGCATGCCCGCCGGGCGGCCGTGCGCCGCGCCCTTCATCATCGCGTCCATATCCATTTCTTCGCCGAACTCGACCGTCTTGCGCGCAACCGGTTCGCCCAGCAGCGGCACCGCGCGCAGCACGGCGGGCAGCGCGCGCGCCTCGGCGGGCGCAAACGCGACATCGGCCAGCGCCAGCGCCGGATCGGGCGGCAGGCTGCCGTGGCCGTCGTCGTGCGACATCGCCATCTTGCGCCGGTCGTATTCGGCCGCCTGCAGCACCGCGCGCGACGCACGATCGCCGGCGCGCACCAGCAACTCCGCGCGCTCGCCCGGCGCAATCAGCAGCGACGTCACGCGGCGCGGCGCGTCGAACAGCCCGCCGTCGGTGCCCGCGTGCTCGAACGCACGGCCGTCGTCGAACGCGACGCGCAGGTAGCGCGCGCTGCACGCATTCCATACCCGCCAACGCTCGTCGCCGGCGACGTCGATCCGCGGTCGGCGTGCGCCGTTGACCAGCACGAACTGACCTTCACGGCCGTTCATCCAGTCCATCATGTCGTTCGGTGCAATCGTGCCGTCGCGCGCAAGCTTCAGGTCCGACACGAACAGGTTGCGCTCGGGCCAGCCGACGAGCGGATCGTCCGCGGCGCGCACGACGAACGGGCCGGCCAGCCCGCGAAACACCTGCTCGGCCGTCATCATGTGCGGATGCGGGTGGTACCAGTAGGTGCCGGCGCTGCCCTTCGGCAACGTAAAGCGGTACACGCGCGACGCGCCGGGCGCGACCGGATCGGACGGATTGCCGTCCTGATCGGGCGGCACGGGCAGCCCGTGCCAGTGGATCGTCGACGGCTGCGGCAGTTTGTTCACGAACCGGATCTCGACCTTGTCGCCCTCGCGCACGTCGATCAGCGGGCCGACGACGGGGCCCTGCGTGCCCGCACCGAACTGCCAGAAGGTGGTCGGCCGCGCACCGTGCAGCATCGGCCGCGCAACGGGCTGCGCCACCAGCGTGGCCCGGAACGTGCCGGGCTCGCGGCTTTCGTTCGCGAGCGTGCGCAACGTCGCGAGCGGCGCGCCGGCCGGCAGCGCGTCGGCGGCCGCGAGCGCGGCCGGCGCGGGCTTGACGTGCTGCGCATGACCCGACATCCCTGACATGCCGGGCATGTCGTCCATCGAATCCATGCCGGCCATGCCCTCATGACCGGCATGCTGCGCCCACGCGGTGCGCGCGAACAGCGACGCGGCCGCGACACCGATGGCGCGCGACAAGAAGGTTCTCCGTATCATCAATCGTTCCTCGTTATCCATGCTGCGTCGCGCGGCAGCCGCGACGCCCGCGCCGGCCGGCTCGAATGCCGATGCGCGACGCGAAACCTGATGCCCGCGTCATCATAACCGCGAGCCCCATCGAAACGCGCCGCCGCCGGTCGGGCGGCAATACGCCGCAGCGCGCGCTGCCGCACCGAATTCGATACGCATCGGCCGGCATCATCGAGCAGCGCTGTACGCCGGTTCACCGGCGACCGCCGCCGCCACTCATCCGCTCCGATTACGGACTCCTGGCCACCGCCTGGCGCCTGCCGTTCGTCCCTGCATTGGCGCTCGCCGCGTCATCCCCCGCGAAACCGCAAATATTTCACGATGCGGAACAAGTCTCTGCGTTGTAAAAATTCGTGGTGCAGGGCACAAATTTCCTGTTTCGCGATGCCAAAAAACGTTCCGCAATACAAAACGACAGAAATAATGCAATGTTTTTAAACGAGATTTTTTGTTTCGAGAAGCTGTTCTACACGCACCATCCGACTGGGTCGCGGACGTAGACTTTGTTTCATGCACCGACGCTTCGCCACGACGTTCGATACGGAACCCGGCGCAAGCAGCCAGTCGGGCCATGGCCGGCCGAGCCGGCAGGCGGCACAACAGAATCGCATGTGATCAGAAAGGGAGAACGGAAATGAAGGGATTTCGCTTTGGTTCAGCGCTCGGGTCGTTCTACATCCTGCCGGGTAACGGCGGCTGGGAAGCGACGTTCGGCAACGCCCTGCTCGGCGCGTTCTCGTGCCCCGAAGTGGCAGCCGACCACATCTCCCGCGGCGACTGCCCGCAACTGTCCGACATGGACACGGCGACGCTCGAAGTGCCGCACGAAATCGCCGAGTGGGAAATCGTTCACGTCTGAATGGCAAGCCTGCAACGAAAAACGCCCCGGGCGTCCGGGGCGTTTTTCTTTTGCGGAGAGCGGCGGACGGTGAAACCCGCCGCGCCGGCGCCCGCATTGGCCCGCGCGATTGCGCGGCCGGCGTCAGGCGACCGCGTCGACGATGCCGTTCAGCGTCGCGCTCGGGCGCATCGCCTGGCTCGTCAGATCGACGTTCGGACGGTAGTAGCCGCCGATGGCCTGCGGCTTGCCCTGCGCAGCCGCCAGTTCTTCCAGGATGCGCGCTTCGCTGCCAGACAGCGCCTTCGCCACGCCTTCGAACTGCGCCTTCAGCGCGGCGTCCTCGGTCTGCTCGGCGAGCGCCTGCGCCCAGTACAGGCACAGGTAGAAGTGGCTGCCGCGGTTGTCGAGGCCGCCGACCTTGCGCGCCGGCGACTTGTTCTCGTCCAGGAACTTGCCGGTCGCCTGGTCGAGCGTCTTCGCGAGCACGACCGCCTTCGGGTTCTGGTACGCGTGGCCGAGGTGTTCGAGCGACGCTGCCAGCGCGAGGAATTCGCCGAGCGAATCCCAGCGCAGGAAGCCTTCCTCGACGAACTGCTGCACGTGCTTCGGCGCGGACCCGCCCGCACCCGTCTCGAACATCCCGCCACCGGCCATCAGCGGCACGATCGACAGCATCTTCGCGCTGGTGCCGAGCTCCATGATCGGGAACAGGTCGGTCAGGTAGTCGCGCAGCACGTTGCCGGTGACCGAGATCGTGTCCTTGCCCGCGCGGATGCGCTCGAGCGAGAAGCGGGTTGCGTCTTCCGGCGTCATGATGCGGATGTCGAGGCCGTTCGTGTCGTGATCCTTCAGGTAGCGTTCGACCTTCGCGATGATCTGCGCATCGTGCGCGCGCGCCGGATCGAGCCAGAACACGGCCGGTGCACCGGTCGCGCGGGCGCGGTTCACCGCGAGCTTGACCCAGTCCTGCACCGGCGCGTCCTTCGTCTGGCACATGCGCCAGATGTCGCCCGACTCGACCGCGTGCTCGAGCAGCACGTTGCCGGCTTCATCGGTGACGCGCACGACGCCGTCCGACGGGATCTGGAACGTCTTGTCGTGCGAACCGTATTCTTCGGCCGCCTGCGCCATCAGGCCGACGTTCGGCACGCTGCCCATCGTGACCGGATCGAATGCGCCGTGCTGCTTGCAGTCCTCGATCACGGCCTGGTAGACGCCCGCGTAGCAGCGGTCCGGAATCACGGCCTTCGCGTCGTACAGCTCGCCGTCCGGGCCCCACATGCAGCCCGACTCGCGGATCATCGCCGGCATCGACGCGTCGACGATCACGTCGCTCGGCACGTGCAGGTTCGTGATGCCCTTGTCCGAGTTGACCATCGCGAGGCGCGGGCGCACCGCGTATTCGGCCTTGACGTCGGCTTCGATCGCTTCGCGCGTGTCGGCCGGCAGGTCCTTCAGGCGCGCGTACAGATCGCCGATCCCGTTGTTCGGGTTGAAACCGACCTGCGCCAGCACGTCCGCGTGCTTCGCGAGCGCGTCGCGGTAGAACACCGACACGAAATGGCCGAACAGGATCGGATCGGAGACCTTCATCATGGTCGCCTTCAGGTGCACCGAGAACAGCACGCCCTGCGCCTTCGCATCGGCGATCTGCGCTTCGATGAAGCTGCGCAGCGCGCTGCGGCTCATCACCGATGCGTCGATGACTTCACCGGCCTTCACGGCCGTCTTTTCCTTCAGCACCTTCTTCGCGCCGTCGGTCGTCGTGAGTTCGATCTTCACGCTGCCCGCATCGGCGATCAGCGCCGACTTCTCGCTGCCGTAGAAGTCGCCTTCGCTCATGTGCGCGACGTGCGCCTTCGACGTGGCCTGCCACGCCCCCATCTTGTGCGGATGCTTGCGTGCGTAGTTCTTGACCGACAGCGGCGCGCGGCGGTCGGAGTTGCCTTCGCGCAGCACCGGGTTCACCGCGCTGCCCTTGATCTTGTCGTAGCGGGCCTTGACGGCCTTTTCCTCGTCGGTCGACGGGTCTTCCGGATAGGCCGGCAACTTGTAGCCCTGCGCCTGCAGTTCGGCGATCGCGGCCTTGAGCTGCGGCACCGACGCGCTGATGTTCGGCAGCTTGATGATGTTCGCTTCCGGCTTCAGCGTGAGCTGGCCCAGCTCGGCCAGATCGTCGGAACCCTTCTGCTCCGGCGGCAGGATGTCTGCGAATGCCGCGACGATGCGGCCGGCGAGCGAGATGTCGCGCGTTTCGACGGCGACGCCGGACGAACGCGTGAAGGCCTTGACGATCGGCAGCAGCGAATAGGTCGCGAGCGCGGGCGCTTCGTCGGTGAGGGTATAGATGATCTTGGGCGAAGTGGACATGGTCGATGCGTTGCTACGTGAATATTGGAACTGAAGATCGCCGGCAGTAACCGGCGGAGGGGCGACCGGATCGGTCGCGAATGGGGCCGCGCCGGCTCAGCCGGGCGGTGGTATTGCAAGGGCCGTCATGTTCTACCTTGCAGGGCATCCGGGCCGCATCGCGGCGCCGCGGCCCGCATGCCGGACCGCCCTGCCAACAAACCTGCCATCCACGAAACGCCCCGGCGCCGGCAGTAGGCGCCGGGGCGGCCGGAAACGCTCCGGCCCACCCCGGAAGGGGCTTACATGTTCTCGATCAGCACTTCGCCGAAGCCCGAGCACGACACCTGCGTCGCGCCTTCCATCAGGCGCGCGAAGTCGTACGTGACGCGCTTCTGCAGAATCGACTTCTCCATCGACGCGATGATCGTGTCGGCCGCTTCCGTCCAGCCGAGATGGCGCAGCATCATTTCCGCCGACAGGATCTCGGAACCCGGGTTCACGTAATCCTTGCCCGCGTACTTCGGCGCGGTACCGTGCGTCGCCTCGAACATCGCGACCGAATCCGACAGGTTCGCGCCCGGCGCGATCCCGATGCCGCCGACCTGCGCGGCCAGCGCGTCGGAGATGTAGTCGCCGTTCAGGTTCAGCGTCGCGATCACGTCGTATTCGGCCGGACGCAGCAGGATCTGCTGCAGGAACGCGTCGGCGATCGAATCCTTGATCACGATCTCGTTGCCCGTCTTCGGGTTCTTCACGCGCATCCACGGGCCGCCGTCGATCAGCTCGCCGCCGAATTCCTTCTGTGCGAGCGCGTAGCCGGCGTCACGGAACAGGCCTTCCGTGAACTTCATGATGTTGCCCTTGTGCACCAGCGTGACCGACTTGCGATCGTTGTCGATCGCATACTGGATCGCCTTGCGCACGAGGCGCTCGGTGCCTTCGGTCGACACGGGCTTGACGCCGATCCCCGAGGTTTCCGGGAAGCGGATCTTCTTCACGCCCATCTCGTCCTGCAGGAACTTGATCACCTTCTTCGCCTGCTCGGAGCCCGCGGCCCATTCGATGCCCGCGTAGATGTCTTCCGAGTTCTCGCGGAAGATCACCATGTCGATCTTTTGCGGCTCGCGCACCGGCGACGGCACGCCCTTGAAGTACTGGACCGGGCGCAGGCACACGTACAGGTCGAGTTCCTGGCGCAGCGCGACGTTCAGCGAACGGATGCCGCCGCCGACCGGGGTCGTGAGCGGCCCCTTGATCGACACCACGTATTCCTTCAGCACCTGCAGCGTTTCGTCCGGCAGCCACACGTCCGGACCGTACACCTTCGTCGCCTTCTCGCCCGCGAAAATCTCCATCCAGTGGATCTTGCGCTTGCCCTTGTAGGCCTGCGCGACCGCCGCATCGACGACCTTGATCATGACCGGCGTGATATCGAAGCCCGTACCGTCGCCTTCGATATAGGGAATGATCGGCTGATCGGAAACGTTGAGCGAGAAGTCCTTGTTGACGGTGATCTTGTCACCGCCTTCCGGAACCTTGATGTGCTGATACGGCATGATCGACTCCAGTGACGTGGCTGAGCAGGTGATGCTGGTCGAAACTGCGCGCGCGGCGGGGACGCGGCATGGCCACCCCGTGACGGCAACAGCGAGCCGCTATTCTAGCGCCCCAACCGGGCACTTCGGCATGAAGCGCGGCACTGCGCATCAAGACCTCACTTATGTCTTATATAAGACAGAGGACTTGCCGTTCCGTATTATGCATTAAGATTCCGCCATTTGCCATAGACCGCCCTGCCCGCTTGCTGCGGCCCGCCGGGCGGGCGCCCCGCCATGAACCTGATCGCCCTCAACAAGCCGTTCGGCACGATTTGCCAG
Organism: Burkholderia sp. FW306-1C-G01B; assembly: GCF_058781685.1. Lineage (NCBI taxonomy): Bacteria > Pseudomonadati > Pseudomonadota > Betaproteobacteria > Burkholderiales > Burkholderiaceae > Burkholderia > Burkholderia sp. FW306-1C-G01B. Next base: position 271,328 of record NZ_JBYSWZ010000011.1, on the reverse strand, counting down.
TTTTCCGCGCACGAGACGCGGCCGTCGCTCGGCGACTGGGTAAAAACGCCCGGTGTCTATGCGGCCGGCCGGCTCGACGCGGACAGCGAGGGTTTGCTGCTGCTCACCGACGACGGCGCGCTGCAGGCGCGCATCGCGGAGCCGCGCCACAAGCTCGTCAAGCGCTACTGGGCGCAGGTCGAAGGTACGCCCGGCCCCGCCGACCTGAAGGCGCTCGCGCGCGGCGTCGATCTTGGCGACTACGTGACGCGCCCGTGCCGCGCCGAATTCATCGAGCCGCCCGACGCGCTGTGGCCGCGCAACCCGCCGATCCGCTATCGTGCCGCGATCCCGACCACGTGGATCGAGCTCGCGATCACCGAAGGCAAGAATCGGCAGGTGCGCCGGATGACGGCGGCCGTCGGCTTCCCGACGTTGCGTCTGGTGCGCGTCGGCATCGGCGCGCTGGATATATTCGCGCTCGGCATTGCGCCAGGCGAAACAATCGCACTGCCGCCGCGCGCGCCGTGGGACGGTTTCGCGCCCGCCGGATGACGGATTCGGGACGCACGATTTTTTTCGTCGTCTTTTTCGTCAACCACCTGCAAAGATCGCGCGTTAAACCACGCAGATGCCACCCTGAGCTATCCGGTATCGGCAGCCGAACGTGTTTGCGTCACGAAAGCGACGTCTTTTTCGAATACGATTCGGCGCCCGCAGCGCAATGAGAAATTTCTCGAAGCGTCTGTCAACCGAAAGGTGGATGGCACCGTTAGACGTCATGACTCCTATGCCGGGTCATTTGGTTAATTAACTAAAGCTGAGGAACACAACATGAACAAACTGATCGCCGCTCTGGTCGCTGGTCTCTTCGCAACGGCTGCTTTCGCACAAGCTTCGGCTCCGGCCGCTCCGGCTGCTGCTGCTCCGGCAGAAGCTGCTTCGGCACCGGCTAAGAAGGCAACGCACAAGAAGCACCACGCTGCGAAGAAGCACCACGCTGCGAAGAAGGCAGCTAGCGAAGCCGAAGCCCCGGCAGCTGCTTCGAACTAAGCAAGCAAGTTGTAATAACGCAGTCAAGAACACGCAGTCTTGCCGTTCTTACGGCGTTGAAAGGCAGATCACCGCAAGGCGATCTGCCTTTTTCTTTTTTGTGCCCGCCGGCGCGCATCGCGTACCATGCGGGTCTCGTTTTCCAGATAGGAGCCTTGCTGTGCAATTCTCCCTGCGCCCGTCGCTCGGCCGCCTTGTGCGCGCCGCCGTGTTTCCCGCCGCGCTCGCCGTCCTCGCGCTCGGCATGCAGGCCGCCAGCGCGCAGATGCCGCCCGGCGCCAAGCAGCCGAGCGAGTTCCCGCACGTGAAGCTGCGCGCCGGCATGTACGTGATCGACGCGGCCGTCGCCGCGAACGACGCCGACCGCGAACAGGGGCTGATGTACCGTTCGCAGCTCGCGCCGAACGAAGGCATGCTGTTCGTGTTCAACGAGAATGCCGTGCACTGCTTCTGGATGAAGAACACGCTGATCCCGCTGTCGATCGCGTTCATCCGCGCGGACGGCACGATCACCGACATCGACGAGATGAAGGCAGAGACGACCGACAACCACTGCCCGCGCAACAACGGCGTCTATGCGCTCGAAATGAGCAAGGGCTGGTTCGCCGCGAAGGGCATCAAGCCCGGCATGAAGCTCGAAGGCCTGCCGAAGGCCCAGTAACGGCGGTCCGCGGCCTCGCGCCGCGCCCCGACCGAAGCCGGCTGCCCGTTGCGCGCCGGCTTTTTTTTCGCCTGCGGGCGGCGCTGCCCGGCTTGATTCCGCCGGCGCTGGCCGCATCTGCAAAAGCCACGCGCAAGCGCTATGCTTTAAGTCTCGCTTGTTCCAAACCCGGGCCGGCCCAGCCTGCCCGCTTACGATCCGAACCACCAGGAGGTTCACGTGCCCCGCAAAACCCCCATCGAGCGCTATCGCAATATCGGGATCAGCGCTCACATCGATGCCGGCAAGACCACGACGACCGAGCGCATCCTGTTTTATACCGGCGTGAGCCACAAGATCGGTGAAGTGCACGACGGCGCGGCCACGATGGACTGGATGGAGCAGGAGCAGGAACGCGGCATCACGATCACGTCGGCGGCGACCACGGCCTTCTGGAAAGGCATGGCCGGCAACTATCCGGAACACCGGATCAACATCATCGATACCCCGGGCCACGTCGACTTCACGATCGAGGTCGAACGCTCGATGCGCGTGCTCGACGGCGCGTGCATGGTCTACGACTCGGTCGGCGGCGTGCAGCCGCAGTCCGAAACCGTGTGGCGCCAGGCGAACAAGTACAAGGTGCCGCGCATCGCGTTCGTCAACAAGATGGACCGCGTCGGCGCCGATTTCTTCCGCGTGCAGCGACAGATCGGCGAGCGCCTGAAGGGCGTCGCCGTGCCGATCCAGATTCCGGTCGGCGCGGAAGATCATTTCCAGGGCGTCGTCGATCTCGTGAAGATGAAGGCGATCGTCTGGGACGACGAAAGCCAGGGCGTGAAGTTCTCGTACGAGGAGATCCCCGCGAATCTCGTCGAGCTCGCGCACGAATGGCGCGGGAAGATGGTCGAGGCCGCGGCGGAAGCGAGCGAGGAACTGCTCGAGAAGTACCTGCACGACCATGAGTCGTTGACCGAGGACGAGATCAAGGCCGCGCTGCGCAAGCGCACGATCGCGAACGAGATCGTGCCGATGCTGTGCGGCAGCGCGTTCAAGAACAAGGGCGTGCAGGCGATGCTCGACGCGGTGATCGACTACCTGCCGTCGCCGGTCGACGTGCCGGCGATCCTCGGCCACGACTTCGCCGATCCGGAAAAGCCGGCGGAACGTCATCCGAGCGACGACGAGCCGTTCTCGTCGCTCGCATTCAAGATCATGACCGACCCGTTCGTCGGCCAGCTGATCTTCTTCCGCGTGTATTCGGGCGTCGTCGAATCCGGCGACACGGTGCTCAACGCGACGAAGGACAAGAAGGAACGGCTCGGCCGGATCCTGCAGATGCACGCAAACGAACGCAAGGAGATCAAGGAAGTGCGCGCGGGCGACATCGCGGCGGCCGTCGGCCTGAAGGAAGCGACGACGGGCGACACGCTGTGCGATCCGACCAAGCCGATCATCCTCGAGAAGATGGAATTCCCGGAGCCGGTGATCTCGCAGGCCGTCGAGCCGAAGACGAAGGCCGACCAGGAAAAGATGGGCCTCGCGCTGAACCGCCTTGCGCAGGAAGACCCGTCGTTCCGCGTGCAGACGGACGAAGAGTCCGGCCAGACGATCATTTCGGGGATGGGCGAGCTGCACCTCGAAATCCTGGTCGACCGGATGAAGCGCGAGTTCGGCGTCGAAGCGACGGTCGGCAAGCCGCAGGTCGCGTATCGCGAGACGGTGCGCACGACCGCGTCCGACGTCGAGGGCAAGTTCGTCAAGCAGTCGGGCGGCCGCGGCCAGTACGGCCATGCGGTGATCACGCTCGAGCCGAACCCGGGCAAGGGCTACGAGTTCCTCGACGAGATCAAGGGCGGCGTGATTCCGCGCGAATTCATCCCGGCCGTCGACAAGGGCATCACCGAAACGCTGAAGAGCGGCGTGCTCGCGGGCTACCCGGTCGTCGACGTGAAGGTGCACCTGACGTTCGGCTCGTACCACGACGTCGACTCGAACGAAAACGCGTTCCGGATGGCCGGCTCGATGGCGTTCAAGGAAGCGATGCGCCGCGCGAAGCCCGTGCTGCTCGAGCCGATGATGGCCGTCGAGGTCGAGACGCCCGAGGACTTCATGGGCAACGTGATGGGCGACCTGTCGAGCCGGCGCGGCATCGTGCAGGGGATGGAGGACATCGCGGGCGGCGGCGGCAAGCTCGTGCGCGCCGAAGTGCCGCTCGCGGAGATGTTCGGCTATTCGACATCGCTGCGTTCGGCCACGCAGGGCCGCGCGACGTACTCGATGGAGTTCAAGCACTACGCGGAAACGCCGGCCAACGTATCGGAAGGCGTGATCAACGCGAAGACGAAGTAAGGTGCCGGGCGCTTGCGCCCTGCCGCATCATGCAAAGCCCGTCCGGTTCCGCCGGACGGGCTTTTTTGTCCGATGCGCACCGTTCGCGGCTTTTGATCGGCCCGCCACGCGTTTTTTTCGCATGCCACAATGCAATGCGATTCGTCTGATGGAACCGTCCCGATGCCGCCGCCCACTTCTGCCCTGCGCCGTCTGCTGATGCTCTACGCCGGCCTGATCGCCGCGAACGCCGCCGTTTGGCTGTGGGCGCTCGCGATGCTGCGCGACCATCCGCTGCTGCTCGGCACCGCGGCGATCGCGTACGGGCTCGGGTTGCGTCATGCGGTCGACGCCGATCACATCGCCGCGATCGACGTCGCGACGCGCAAGCTGATGCAGGACGGCCAGCGTCCGGTAAGCGTCGGGCTGTTCTTCTCGCTCGGCCATTCGACGATCGTGATCGCCGCGACGCTCGGCATCGCGCTGACCGCGTTCGCGCTGCGCGACAGGTTCGACGCGTTTCGCGAGATCGGCGGCACGATCGGCACGGCGGTGTCGGCCACCTTCCTGCTCGTGCTCGCGTGCGTGAACCTGATGATCCTGCGCGACGTGTGGCGGCGTTATCGCGGCGCGCCGGAGCACGCGCACGGCGCCGCGCACGTGCACCGCCCGGCCGGACTCGTGTCGCGGCTGCTGCGCCCGCTGTTCCGGTTCGTGTCGAAGAGCTGGCACATGTATCCGGTCGGCGTGCTGTTCGGGTTAGGTTTCGATACTGCAACCGAAATCGGCCTGCTCGCGATTGCCGCCGCACAGGCGAGCCACGGGTTGCCGGTCTATACGGTCATGCTGTTTCCCGCCTTGTTCACCGCCGGCATGACGCTGATCGACTCGACCGACAACGTGCTGATGATTCATGCGTACGGCTGGGCGATGGACGATCCGCAGCGCAAGCTGCTCTACAACGCGAGCATCACGTTCGTGTCGGCGGCCGTCGCGCTTGCGATCGGCGGGATCGAGGCAGCCGGCCTGCTCGCCGACAAGCTGTCGCTGACGGGCCCCGTGCGCGACGCGCTCGATGCGCTCGGCGAACGCTTCGGCTCGATCGGCTACGGCATCGTCGCGCTGTTCCTCGTCTGCTGGATCGCATCGATCCTGTTCCACCGCTGGCAGCGCGCGGCCGACGCGCCGGCGCGCTGAGCATCGTTCAGACGTTTCATTTCGGAAACAAAACTCCCGCAACGACGTTTCATGCGCCGTCGCGTGCATGCGCGCGCCTTGCGCCACGGGCGTAAGCGGCCGCTGGCACGAATCTCGCTGATAGAGCTTCGCACGGCGGGCCCGCGTGCCGATTCGCGTTCGCGGCTGGCTTCAAGGGCCAGCCCGAAGGCAATCGGCCACCGATAGGACAACGAATCTTTATTGGCCCCCTGCACCACACGTAGATAGCCGCGCGGCGACGAGGCTTCGCGCGCATTGGGAGGCCATAATGATGAAGACAAAACAGCCGTTCCGCGCGGCGGGACGGTGCTATCGCGCGACCTTGATGGCCGCAGCCGCGTTTGCGTGCTGCTGCTCGTATGCAGTCGCGCAGAACGCAACACCTGACTCTGTGCCCGACGCGGTTGCCAGCGCGGACACCGTCATGACACTGGTCGAGGACGCTTCGTCGTGCGCAGCCAATCCGGCTGCATGCGCGGTGCATGTCTATGCCGGCGGTGGAATTGGCGGTAAAGGTGCCGGCGCGAGCGGCAGTGGTGGCAACCCCGGCAGCGGTAGCGGGACCAGCGGAAATAACGGAAACGGCGCTGTGGGACCTGCTGGTGTTGGAGGAACGACAGGCGCAACGTCCGGCGGTACGAGCGGTACGGGTCGCGGAGGCAATGCGTCCGGCAACGGTGGCTCGGGTGGCGGCACTTCGGGCGGCGGTACTTCGGGCGGCGGCACTTCGGGTGGCGGCACTTCGGGTGGCGGTACTTCGGGTGGCGGCACTTCGGGTGGCGGTACTTCGGGTGGCGGCACTTCGGGTGGCGGCACTTCGGGTGGCGGCACTTCGGGTGGCGGTACCTCGGGTGGCGGTACTTCGGGTGGCGGTACCTCAGGTGGCGGCACTTCGGGTGGCGGTACCTCGGGTGGCGGCACTTCGGGTGGCGGCACTTCGGGTGGCGGTACCTCAGGTAGCGGAGGCCATGGCGGACATGGTGGCCATGGCGGCGGTGACGGCGGCGGTGACGGTGGCGGTCACGGCGGTGGTGACGACGGTGGTCACGGCACCGGTGGTGGCCATGGCGATGGTGACGGTGGTGGCAACGGCAATGGCGGCCACGGCAATGGCAATGGCAATGGCCACGGCAACGGTGGCGGCAGTCATGGCGACGGTGACGGCGGTGGCCACGGCAACGGTGGTCACGGCACTGGCGGCGCGGGTAACGGTGGCGGAAACGGCAGTGGCGCTGGCGGCAACGGTGGCCACGGCAATGGCGGCGCGGGTAACGGTGGCGGAAACGGCAGCGGTGCCGGCGGCAACGGTGGCCACGGCAATGGCGGCGGCAGCGGCACTGGCGGCTCGGGTAACGGCGGCGGCAACGGCAGCGGTGCCGGCGGCAATGGTGGCCACGGCAATGGCGGCGGCGGCAGCACTGGCGGCTCGGGTAACGGCGGCGGCAACGGCAGCGGTGCCGGCGGCAATGGTGGTCACGGCAATGGCGGCGGCAGCGGCACTGGCGGCTCGGGTAACGGTGGCGGAAACGGCAGCGGTGCCGGCGGCAACGGTGGTCACGGCAATGGCGGCAACAACGGCACTGGCGGCTCGGGTAACGGCAGCGGTAACGGCGGCGGTAACGGCAACGGCGCCGGCGGCAACGGTGGCCACGGCAATGGCGGCGGCAACGGCACTGGCGGCGCGGGTAACGGCGGCGGCAACGGCAGCGGTGCCGGCGGCAACGGTGGCCACGGCAATGGCGGCGGCAACGGCAATGGCAACGGCAGTGGTGGCGCCGGCAATGGCGGTGCCAACGGTGTCGGCAATGGTAGCGGTACTGGCAACGGCAATGGCGGTGGTCACGGCGGATCGTCCGGAGGCAACCACTGACCGGAAGCGTTGCCCGGCCGGGTGCCGTCAGAGCATCTCGAGCGCGCGCTTGGTGCGCGGCGCACGGAAGTACGCGTCAAGCTGCGCGCGCTCGTCATCGCTCAACACGAAATCGAGCGCGGCACGGTTGTCGCGCACATGTTCGATCCGCGATGCCTTCGGGATCGCGAACACACCCGGCTGCGCGAGCACCCATGCCAGCGCGACGCGCATCACCGACACGCCGCGCTGCCGCGCGATCTCATCGAGCGGCGAGCGCTTCGGCAACCGTCCGTGATCGACCGGGCTGTACGCCATCGCCGGCATCCGGTGTTCGGCGAGCCACGGCAGCAGGTCGAATTCCGGGCCGCGCCGTGCGATGTTGTAGAGGATCTGGTTGGTCGCACACGCGCCGCCGCCCGCGTCGTCGACGAGCTCGGCCATGTCGGCGGTATCGAAGTTGCTCACGCCCCAGTGACGGATCTTGCCCGCGCGTCGCAGCGCCTCGAAGCCCTCGACCGTCTCCTCGAGCGGCACCGAACCGCGCCAGTGCAGCAGGTACAGGTCGAGCCGATCGGTACGCAGGCGCTTGAGGCTCGCGTCGCACGCGGCAACGACGCCGCGCCGGCTCGCATGGTGCGGGTAGACCTTGCTGACGAGGAACACGTCGTCGCGCAGGCCGGCGAGCGCCTCGCCGACGAGCGCCTCGGTCGCGCCTTCGCCGTACATCTCGGCGGTGTCGACCACCGTCATCCCGAGTTCGACGCCTTCACGCAGCGCGGCGATCTCGTCCGCGCGGCGGGCCGGCCGCTCGCCCATTTCCCAGGTGCCCTGGCCGAGCTTCGGAATCGTCTCGCCGTCCGGCAGGACGACCGTGGCGATCGTGTCTGTCATGCGCTCCTCGCTGCGGATTCGTGGCCGCGCGCCGCGGCCGAAGCATGGAATACGATGCATCAGTGTAGTCAATCGGCGCGGCACCGGCCTGTTGCAAGGCAAAAACCGGCTATAACGGCGCCGCATGATGACTTAGAATGGCCGCAATCTGATCGATACCCATTCCATGAAGGCACCCACGGACGACCGCTGGCAGGACCTGCGCCCCGACCCCGACAACGACACGCCGCTCTACCTGCAGCTCGCCCGCAAGCTCGGCGACGCAATCCACGAGAACCGCTGGACGGCCGGCGAGGCGCTGCCGTCCGAGCGTGTGCTGTCCGATGCGCTCGGCGTGTCGCGCATCACCGCACGCAAGGCGATCGCGCTGCTCGTCGAGCAAGGCCTGATCCGCCGCACGCAGGGCGCCGGCAATTTCATCCAGCCGCGCTACGAAGATCCGCTGTCGCGGCTGTCGAGCTTCAGCGAAATGCTCGAGCGTCGCGGCTTCAAGCCGAGCTCGCAATGGATCGCGCGCGAGATCCAGCCCGCGAACCGCGACGAGGTGATCCAGCTCGGACTGTCGCCAGCCGCGTCGGTTACGCGCCTGAAACGCCTGCGCCTCGCCGACGGCATCGTGATGGCCGTCGAGAACTCGACGTTCCCCGCGACGCTGATTCCCGATCCGCAGGCGATCGGCGGTTCGCTGTACAGCTATCTCGAAGCGCGCGGCACGCCGATCGTGCGCGCGCTGCAGCATTTCCGCGCGGTCAACGCGACCGACGAGATCGCCGAACAGATGGGCATCGCGCCGCACGACGCGCTGCTGCTGATCACGCGGATCGGCTATACGTCGGACCAGCGCGCGATCGAGCTGACCGATACCTACTGCCGCAACGACTACTACGACTTCGTCGTCGAGCTGCGCAAGTAACGCAAGCCGCGCCGCCGGCGCTCACAGCCAGCTCGCATCGTCGGTGCCGAGCGGCACGGGCGGCCGCGCGAACGACGGCGGCGTCGCCGACAACCGCTCGGCCGGCCGCACGGCATCGATCGTGCCGAACGGCGATACGATGCGATCGATCCGGTCACGCACGTCGGCAGCCGCGAGATCGGGCGCCTGCAGGCCGTCCGGCACGGCGCCGAACGACTGCAGCCAGCGCCCCGTCTGCGCGAGCGACAGCCGCACGTGCCAGCTTCCCCCTTCGCGCGCCCGGCGCGCAAGCGCGATCATCGCGCCGAACGCCGCGAGATAACCCGTCGCATGATCGAGCGCCTGGCACGGCAGATGGCGCGGTTCGTTCGCGTGCGCGGCCTGCTGCTCCTGCCACGCGATCCCGCTCGCCGACTGCACGAGGCTGTCGAAGCCGCGCCGCTTCGCCCAGGGCCCCGCGTGCCCGTATGCGGACACCGACACGCACACGATGCCGGGCCGCAACTCCGCCAGCGCCGGCGGTGCGAAACCGCGCGCCGCGAGCGCGCCGGGCCGGTACGACTGCAGGAACACATCCGCGCCGCGTGCGAGTGCGTGCAGCGCATCGACGCCAGCCGCATCGCGCAGGTCGATCCACGTCGAACGCTTGCCGCGCCCGTTGTCGATCACGAGCGGCGCGATGTTCGGCAGGTGCGGGCCATTGACGAGCAGCGTCTGCGCGCCGTGCGACGCCAGCGTGCGGCCCGCGACCGGCCCCGCGATGATGCGCGTGAGATCGAGCACGCGCACGCCGGCGAGCGGCTGGCCGGCTTCGCCGCGGCCGATCGGCTCGACCGGCGCGTCGCCGATCCGCTCGATCTCGAACAGCGGCAGCGACGCAATCGCGCGCGCCTGCTCATGCGCCGCCCATTCATCAGGTGTTCTGATCAATGCCGCGCACAGGCCGGCCTCGGCCAGCGCGGTATCGAGCGCCGCGCCGTCCCACGAGCGGATCGCCGCGGCGACGTCGGCCGGCTGCGCGCCGCAACCGAGCACGTCGAGGATCCCGTGCAGGTGATGCGGAAAATTCGCGTGCAACTGGATCCAGCGCCTGTCGCGCGTCTCGAAGAAGCCCGTCACCGGGTGACGCAACTCCGGCGGCGGGCCATCGTCCACGCGCAGGTAGCGTTCGCTGCGGAACGCGACCAGCGCGTCGCGCACCGACACGTCGACGGATTGCGCGACGCCAGTGCGAAGCCGGTGGCATTCGGCCGCCGCGAGCCCGGCGGCTGCGATCGTCGCCGCGGCGAGCGTGCCGACATGGAACGTCGACGGTAGCGTCGGGTCCCGGCCCGTCACGGTCGCGCGGGCCAGCGCGTCGCGGTCGCCGTGCGCGAGTTGCCACAGATGGGTCAATGCGAGTTCGGGTGTCATGGTGAAGTGAGCGCCTCAGCGTCGGAGGGGAGACGGAATCGAGTCTAGAATTCGCGACAGGCGCGATCAATCTTGATTGCGAGAATCAATACATAACGAATAGTTGTAGCGGGGCTGCGCTTCATGCGCCCCGACAGGAGCGACCGGCATGACATCCCTCAGCGCGCAGGAAGCCGCCGGCACCCTCGGCGTCAGCGTGAGCACGCTCTATGCGTATGTGAGCCGCGGGCTGCTGCGCTCGCTGCCCGACGGCGCGACCAAGCGCCGCCGCTACGACGCGGACGAGGTGCGCCTGCTCGCGCGCCGCCGCGCCGACGCGAAACGCGCGGGCGGCGTCGCCGAGCGGTCGCTCGACTGGGGCGTGCCGGTGCTCGAATCGCGGATCACGCAGATCGCCGACGGCCGCCTGCGCTACCGCGGCGCCGATGCAATCGCGCTTGCCGACGGGGCGACGCTGGAACAGACGGCCGCCAGGCTCTGGGAGTGTTCGCCCGCGCGGCTTGCCGCAGCATCGCTCGCGTCGACCGGTTTCGACGCCGCGCAGTGGGACGACTGGGCGCGCCGCTGGGCGCATCTCGCGCCGCTCGAACGCACGCTGGTGCTGTTGCCCGCCGCGGCCGCGACGCTGCCGCGCCTGTGGGCGCAGGGGCGCGACGCGCAGCTCGATTCGGCCGCGCTGCTGCTACGCGTCGCGACGGCCGCGCTCGCCGGCATCGCGCCGGGCGACGCGCCCGTGCACCGGCAGCTCGCTGCCGCATGGCGCGTGCGACGGCGCGACGAAGCCGACCTGCTGCGCCGCGCGCTCGTGCTGTGCGCCGATCACGAACTGAATCCGTCGACCTTTGCGGTGCGCTGCATCGCGTCGACCGGCACTCACCTGTTCGGCGCGATCGCGGGCGGGCTCGCGGCGCTGTCGGGCCCGCGTCACGGCGGCGAAACGTTCCGCGCGGGCACGCTGCTCGACGAAGCGGCCCGCGCCGCCGACCTCGATCGCTACCTTGCGCTGCGGCTGACGCACGACGAACGCGCGGACGGCGGCCGCACGGCCCTGTCCGGTTTCGCGCACCCGCTCTATCCCGACGGCGATCCGCGCGCGCTGGCACTGCTCGACGCACTGCACGGGGCGGTACCCGACCGACCGGCGCTGCACATGGCGCGCGCGCTCGCCGCGCGCGTCGAAGCGGCAACGGGCCTGCGGCCGGCAATCGATTTCGCGCTCGCGGTGCTGGAGCGCACGCTCGCGCTGCCGGACGGCGCGGCGTTCACGCTGTTCGCGGCCGGCCGCACGGCCGGCTGGATCGCCCATGCGCTCGAACAATATGCGGACGGCAAGCTGATCCGGCCCCGGGCGCGCTACGTCGGCAGCGACGCGGCCGCGTGACGACGGCTGTCGCGCCACGCGACGAGCGGCCGCCACCACGCCTGCGCGGCGCGCACGGCCGGCACCGCGAGCGGACCGAACGCGAACGTCGCGCCGTGCGGCCCCGCGCTGACCCACACGCGCATGCCGGACATCAACGTCAGCGAATCGCCGGCAGCGAGCCAGTAGTCGTCGGCCCGGCCCTCGACGGTCACCCAGACGTCGCCCTCGGCCACCTCGAGTACGGTGCGATCGACGATCCGCCACCGTCCGGCCGGCTCGTCACCGTCCATCACGTAGAGTCGCAGTTCGCGCATGGCAGCCTCCTGGTCGCACGGGTTCGATGGCACCAGTATTTCGGACAGTGACAGCACACGGACAGATACGGCTACAGACACTTTCGGCTGAACTGTACTGGTCAACCGACGGGGACGGGCATCCGCCGGCCGGACTTCGCGTTGCACCGAAACTGCACGGCACGGCGGCTTTCCCTACAATGGCGGCTGTCCCGCGCCACCGCCCCGTCTTCATGTTCCAAAGCCCGCCCGCCGCCGCTCCCGGCGAAAAGAACCTCACCGTGATGCTCTGGCTCGTTGCGACGGGCTTCTTCATGCAAACGCTCGATGCGACGATCGTCAACACGGCGCTGCCGTCGATGGCCGCGAGCCTCGGCGAATCGCCGCTGCGGATGCAGTCGGTCGTGATCGCGTACTCGCTGACGATGGCGGTGATGATCCCCGTGTCGGGCTGGCTCGCCGACACGTTCGGCACGCGGCGCGTGTTCTTCAGCGCGATCCTGGTGTTCTCGCTCGGCTCGCTGCTGTGCGCGAACGCGCATACGCTGACGCAGCTCGTCGCGTTCCGCGTCGTGCAGGGGGTCGGCGGCGCGATGCTGCTGCCGGTCGGGCGGCTCGCGGTGCTGCGCACCTTTCCGGCCGAACGCTACCTGTCCGCGCTGTCGTTCGTCGCGATTCCCGGCCTGATCGGCCCGCTGATCGGGCCGACGCTCGGCGGCTGGCTCGTGAAGATCGCGTCGTGGCACTGGATCTTCCTGATCAACGTGCCGGTCGGCGTCGCGGGCTGCATCGCGACCTTCTATTCGATGCCCGATTCGCGCAACCCTGCCGTCGGCCGCTTCGACCTGAAGGGCTATCTGCTGCTGACGATCGGCATGGTCGCGATCTCGCTGTCGCTCGACGGGCTCGCCGATCTCGGCATGCAGCACGCAGCCGTGCTCGTGCTGCTGATCCTGAGCCTCGCGTGCTTCGTCGCGTACGGGCTGTACGCGGTGCGCGCGCCGCAACCGATCTTCTCGCTCGAACTGTTCAGGATCCACACGTTCAGCGTCGGGCTGCTCGGCAACCTGTTCGCGCGGATCGGCAGCGGCGCGATGCCATACCTGATCCCGCTGCTGCTGCAGGTGAGCCTCGGCTACTCGGCGTTCGAGGCCGGGCTGATGATGCTGCCGGTCGCGGCAGCCGGAATGTTCTCGAAGCGGATCATCACGCGGCTGATCACGCAGCACGGCTACCGCAAGGTGCTGCTTGCGAACACGATCATGGTCGGCGTGATGATGGCGAGCTTCGCGCTGATGCGCGACACGGTGCCCGTATGGGTGAAGGTCGTGCATCTCGCGCTGTTCGGCGGCTTCAACTCGATGCAGTTCACCGCGATGAACACGCTGACGCTGAAGGATCTCGGCACGGGCGGCGCGAGCAGCGGCAACAGCCTGTTCTCGCTCGTGCAGATGCTGTCGATGAGCCTCGGCGTCACGGTCGCCGGCGCGTTGCTCGCGACGTTCACCGGCATGCTGCGCACCGTGACGCCGAGCAACACGCTGCCGGCGTTCCATGCGACGTTCGTCTGCGTCGGGATCATCACGGCCGCGTCCGCGTGGATCTTCGCGCAGCTCGCGCCCGAGATCCGCAGCACCGCGCGCAAGACCGACCCGTCCGAGCGCGCGTGACGCGCGGCGCGCGCCGTTTCGGGCACCGCACCGCCACCGCGCGCACCATCGCGGTGCAGCCCGCCCCTGCGATGCGCGCGACGATATCCCGTTCACCGGCCGCGACGGGCCGCCGCATGAGGCACGATGCCGTGCACGCTTCTTGCTCGCCTATTCTCTAGGTAAACTGGCAGTCCTCCTTCGGCCGACATCATGAGCATGATCGAAATCGATCCCCCAGGCTTTCAGCCGCCCCGCCCCGTCGCCGGCGACGACGGGAACCGGCGCACCGTGCTGTACGGCGGCTATACCGTGTTCAGCGTGTTCCAGCCCGTTTTCTCGGTGTCGCACCGCCGCGCGATCGGCTATCACGCATCGCTGCGCGCGCACGACGAGGAAAGCCGCCAGGTGGCGTCGCACGAGGTGTTCACGCAGGCGGCACGGCGCGGCGATCTGCTCGAACTCGGCCGGCTCGCCGAATCGCTGCATCTCGGCAACTTCCACGCGTTCGACAGTCACGACGAATGGCTTTTCCTGAGCCTGCATCCGGCCGCGCTGATGGACACCGTCTACGGCGACGCGCTGCTCGCGAACCTGAAGGCGCTCGGGCTGCCGCCGCACCGCGTGGTGCTCGAGGTGCCCGAGCAGGCGGGCGGCGAGACGCCGCGCTACGCGGCGATCGTCGACGGGCTGCGCAAGGCCGGCTTCCTGATCGCGCTCGGCGGGTTCGGCGCGAAGCATTCGAACATCGACCGCGTGTGGCATCTGCATCCCGATATCGTCACGCTCGACCGCGGCATCCTCGCGCAGGCGAGCGAGCACTCGCATCTCGAACGCGTGCTGCCGGGGCTCGTGTCGCTGCTGCACGAATCCGGCCAGCTCGTGCTGATGGGCGGCCTCGCGACCGAGCGCGACGCGCTGATCGCGCTCGAGTGCAACGTCGATTTCGTGCAGGGCCAGTATTTCGCGGGGCCGAGCGTCGACCCCGTGCAACCGCAGGCTGCCGCGGGCTGCATGGATACGCTGTCGGCCGCGCTGCGGCTGCGCGTCGCGCGACGCGAGCGCACGCAGGCGGAACGGCTCGCACCGTATGTCGCCGCGCTCGAGGAAGCGAGCCGGAAGCTCGCTGCGGGCGAATCGCTCACCGATGCGGCCGCCGCCGTGCTCGGGCTGCCCGAGACCGCGCGCTGCTTCCTGCTCGATGCATCGGGGCGCCAGATCGGCGACAACGTGCTCGCGCGCGGCAGCGTGTCGCAGCGCGCCAAGCGCTTCCGGCCACTGCTGCATTCCGAAGGTGCGAGCTGGGAGCGCCGCCCGTACTTCATCGACGCGATGCGCGCGCCGGGCCGTGTGCATCTGACGCCGCCCTACCTGTCGATCAACGAGGCGCACCTGTGCGTGACCGCATCGGTCGCCGCGCCCGCCGCGGCCGGCATGCAGGTGCTCTGCGTCGACATCAACTGGGAAGCGGCGCTCAACCGCGAGTGAACGCGACCGCGCGCCGCCTTCACGCGGCGGCGGCCGCCTTGCGCACGATCAGCCGGTGTACGCGTTTGCCGGACGACGCGCTGACGACTTCATGTTCGTCGATCACGTGCATGCCGGCGCCGAGCGCCGCGTGCATCCGCGCCGAATCGAGCGGCGTATAGAGGCGGCCGCGCTCGTCGCGCAGCGCGCCGTTTCCGGCCACCCGCCAGCTCAGGTACAACGTGCCGCCCGGCATCAGGAGATCGGCCAGCCGTGCGGCGGCGGCCGCCGCGTCCGCCTGTTCGAGGTGCATGACGACCGTCTCGCACAGCACGTTGCGAAACGCGCCGGACGGCACCCCGGCCAGCGCCGGCAGTGCGGCCAGCTCGAAGCTCAGGTCGGGATGGCGCCGCCGCGCCTCGTCGAGCAGCGCGGCACTCGCGTCGTAGCCGCGTACGTCGAAGCCGCGCGAAGCGAGCCAGGCCGTGTCGCGCCCCGCTCCGCAGCCGACGTCCGCGGTCGGCCCCGGCGAGAAATGCTGTTCGAGCAGCGCGTACATGTCGTCGGGCGCGGCCTGGTCGAGCCAGTCCTGCGCATATTGCGCGGCATGGGCATCGTAGGCGTCGAGAGTCGGGCGATCCACCATGGCGATTGCTCCGCATAGGCGTCGTATGACGCACCCCGCATCTTAGCCGTTGCGCCCCGCCCGTGGCGTTGCGCGCGGCCCACGCAACGATGGGGCTAAGCCGGCCCTACGCGGCTCGCACTTCGCTTGCGAGCGGATCGAGTCAGACATGCGAGCGTGCGCCGCCGTGCACGGGCCCGGCCCGCCGCTCGACTTCGCGGCGCACGTCGCCGCGCAGCCCCGCGAAGAACGCAACTTCGGCGACCACGAACAGCGGCCCGACCATCAGGCCGACCAGATCGTCGACGAATGCGGGCTTGCGCCCCTCGAACCAGTGCCCGACGAACTGCACGATCCAGCCGACGACGAACGCACCGATGCCGATGCCGAGCCATTGCGCGGTCGGCAGCAGCGCGAGCGCCTGCGCGGCCCACATGCCGAGCGCGAACAGCACTGTCATCACGATCCCGAACCGCAGGTCGAGACGCAGGTAGAACACCGCGAACGCGACGGCGAGCAGCAGCGCCGGCGACAGCGCGATGCCGGCAAGCATGCCGATCGCCGGCCGCGACAGCAGCACCTCGACCGCGAACACGATCATCGGAATGCCGACCAGATGCGTCGCGATGTTGCGCGCGTCGCGATGGTAGGCCGCATACTGGGAAAGATGGTCTTCGAGCGTCTTCATCGCGTCTCCTCGTCGGTCGTTGAGCGCTATGATGCGCGTCACGCCCGAGAACCTCTGTCAGCTACCCGACATCGCGTGCCCATGCCTTCGTCGCTCGCCCCCTACGTGCCGCAGATCGAGGCGAACCCGTGGTTCGCCGCGCTGCCGCCCGCGTTGCGCGCGGACCTGCTCGGCCGTGCGGCGCTGCGCCGCCTGCCGGCCGGCCACGCGCTGTTCCGGCGCGGCGACCCGCCGTGCGGGCTGTACGCGGTACTGGCCGGTTCACTCACGATAGGTGCGGTCGATCCGCAGGGCAAGGAAGCGCTGCTGACGGTCGCCGAGCCCGTCACGTGGTTCGGCGAAATCGCGCTGTTCGACGGCCAGCCGCGCACGCACGACGCGATCGCGCTCGACGACGCGCTGTTGCTGCACGTGCCGCAGGCCGCGCTGCTCGCGATGCTCGACGCGACGCCGCAATACTGGCGGCAGTTCGCGCTGCTGATGGCGCAGAAGCTGCGCCTGAGCTTCCTCACCGTCGAATCGATGAGCGTGATGCCGGCCGCGCAACGGCTCGCCGCGCGCCTGCTGATGATCGCCGAAGGCTACGGCGGCATCAGCGCCGGGCGCACGCGCGTGCGGCTGTCGCAGGAAACGCTCGCGTCGATGCTGTCGCTGACGCGGCAGACCACCAACCAGCTGCTGAAGGCGCTGCAGGCCGACGGTGTCGTGCGGCTGCATGTCGGCGAGATCGAACTCGTCGACATCGACGCGCTGCGTCGCGCGAGCGGGTTGGCCGGCGATACGCACTGAACGTCGCGCAACGGCCGCCACGCGACACCCCGCCGTCGCCGCGTTGCGCTATCGTGTCGGCTCGCTCCGCCCATCCCGTGCCCTGTCTTGAATACATCGACCGTCCCCGCCCCTTTCCGTCGTCCGTGGCCCGTGTTCGTCGCATTCCTGCGGCTCGGCCTCACGTCGTTCGGCGGCCCGGTCGCGCATCTCGGCTACTTCCGCGCCGAATTCGTCACGCGGCGCGGCTGGCTCACCGAGCGCACGTATGCGGATCTCGTCGGGCTGTGCCAGTTCCTGCCGGGACCCGCGAGCAGCCAGGTCGGGATGGCGATCGGCCTTGCGCGCGCCGGCTATGCGGGGATGTTCGCCGCGTGGCTCGGCTTCACGCTGCCGTCGGCGCTGCTGATGATGCTGTTCGCGCTCGGCGTTCACGCGACGGGCGCGCCGATCGAAGCCGGCGCGCTGCACGGGCTACGCATCGTGTCGGTTGCGGTGATCGCGCAAGCCGTCTGGGGCATGGCGCGCACGTTGTGCCCGGATGCGCGCCGCGTCACGCTGATGGCCGCGGCCGCGTGCGTCGCGCTGCTCGCGCCGGCCGCGTGGACGCAGGTTGCGGTGATCGCCGCGGCCGGTGCGGCCGGTCTCGTCCTGCTGCCGCAGCCGGCGCGCGACGCCCACGAGCCGTTGCCGCTGCACGTATCGCACCGCGCGGGCGTGCTGTGGCTCGCGCTGTTCGCGGCACTGCTCGTCGCGCTGCCGTTCGCGGCACGCGTGCTCCGCTCCGATACGCTTGCCGTCGTCGATGCGTTCTTCCGCACGGGCGCGCTCGTGTTCGGCGGCGGGCACGTGGTGCTGCCGCTGCTGCAGGCGGCCGTGGTCGCGCCCGGCTGGGTCGGCGATTCGGCGTTCCTCGCCGGCTACGGGCTCGCGCAGGCCGTGCCGGGGCCGCTGTTCACGTTCGCGGCATTCCTCGGCGCTTCGCTGCGCGATGCGCCGAACGGCTGGCTCGGCGGCACGATCGCGCTCGTCTCGATCTTCGCGCCGTCGTTCCTGCTCGTTGCCGGCACCGCACCGTTCTGGGAGCGCCTGCGCCGCAGCACGCGCATGCAGGCCGCGCTCGCGGGCGTGAACGCGGCCGTCGTCGGGCTGCTGCTCGCCGCGCTCTATCACCCGGTCTGGACCGACACGATCGTGGCGCCGCGCGACCTGGCCGCCGCGCTCGTCGCGTTCGTCGCGCTGACGTTCTGGCGCGTGCCGCCGTGGGCTGTCGTGATCGCGAGCGCGGCGCTCGGCTGGGTGCTCGGCGTCGTCGGCTGATCCGGCAAGCGCGGCACGATCCTGCCGGGCAAAAACAAAAAAGCCCTCGCAACGAGGGCTTTTCCACGGGGTGCTGCGCGCCGCTACGGCGCGCGACGCACCGGAGGACCTTACGCGAAATTCTTCGCTGCGAAGTCCCAGTTCACGATGTTCCAGAACGCTTCGACGAACTTCGGACGTGCGTTGCGGTAGTCGATGTAGTACGCGTGTTCCCACACGTCGATCGTCAGCAGTGCCTTGTCGGCGGTCGTCAGCGGCGTCGCTGCGTTGCTCGTCGACACGATGTCGAGCGAACCGTCGGCCTTCTTCACCAGCCATGCCCAGCCCGAACCGAACGTGCCGACTGCAGCCTTCGTGAACGCTTCCTTGAATGCGTCGTACGAACCCCACTTCGCGTTGATCGCATCGCCCAGCGCGCCCGTCGGTGCGCCGCCGCCGTTCGGCGACAGGCTGTTCCAGAAGAACGTGTGGTTCCAGATTTGCGCGGCGTTGTTGAAGATGCCGCCCGACGACTTCTTCACGATCTCTTCCAGCGACAGGTTTTCGAATTCCGTGCCCGGGATCAGATTGTTCAGGTTCGTCACATAAGCCTGATGGTGCTTGCCGTAGTGGTACTGGATCGTCTCGAGCGAGATGGTCGGCGCGAGTGCGTCTTCAGCGTACGGGAGCGGCGGGAGCGTATGAGCCATGGCGATTCCTTCGTTGAGTATGTAGGGGGGCTTGTGTTGAATGCTGCCGAGCGTCCGATTGTAGGCGAGGACGAATAACCCCGCAAACTCACGGGCCAATTATCCGCGGTATGCGGAAAAGCGACGTTTGCGCAACGTCCGGCAGGACGAACCGGCGATGCGCAGTATCCATTCCCGCGCGGGACGCGTCCGTTGCGGGACCTTCGTTTCGCTTGCGCCGGTTACGTCAGATCGTATCGGTCAACCGCGGCTGCACGTCGGCGAGCGACACGTCGGCCGAGCCCTCGGCGAGATGCACGGTCAGGCGCCGCTGCGGCTTCAGCGCGCTCGGCGCGCGCACCGCGCGGCCCGTCTGCGCATCGATGAGCGCCGCATAGCCGCGCTCGAGCGTACGCTTCGGGCTCAGCACCTCGAGCCGCGCCGCACAGGCTGACACACGCGCCGTGTCGCGCTCGTGACGGCGCTGCAATGCGAGCGCGAGACGTTGCGACAGCCCTGCGAGCGCCTGGCGCGCCTGTGACGGATCGGGCCGCGCGCGCTGCCAGCGCAACTGCGCGAGCGCGAAGCGCGCGCGTGCGTCGCGCACCGGCCGCGACGCCGCCGACGCGAGCCGCGCCGCGAGCTGCTCGACGTGCGTGCGCTGCCGCTGCAGCCGCTCGGCCGGGCTCACGAGCCGGCGCGCGAGCCAGTCGAGCTGCTGCGCACGCTGTTCGAGCCGGCGTTCCATGCCGCGCGCGAGCGCACGCTGGCGGTCGCCGACCTCGCGCAGCAGCAGCGCGCGCTGCGGGCTCGCGAGTTCGGCCGCGCCGGTCGGCGTCGGCGCGCGCACGTCGGCCGCGAAGTCCGCGATCGTGAAATCGGTTTCGTGCC
Organism: Burkholderia sp. FW306-1C-G01B; assembly: GCF_058781685.1. Lineage (NCBI taxonomy): Bacteria > Pseudomonadati > Pseudomonadota > Betaproteobacteria > Burkholderiales > Burkholderiaceae > Burkholderia > Burkholderia sp. FW306-1C-G01B. The sequence goes on along the minus strand of NZ_JBYSWZ010000011.1, from coordinate 251,306 downwards.
CGACGCCGCTGACGACCGGCAGCTCGCTCGCCGCGATCGCGCGCGCCAGCGCCTCGTCGTTGAACGACCACAGATCCTCGATCGAGCCGCCGCCGCGGCAGACGAGCAGCACGTCGACCTCGCGCCGCGCATTCGCGGCCTCGACGGCCGCGACGAGCTTTTCGGCGGAACCGGCACCCTGCACGGGCGCCGGATAGACGATCACCGGAATGTGCGGCGCACGGCGTGCGAGCGTGGTCAGCACGTCGCGCAGCGCGGCGGCCTGCAGCGACGTGACGATACCGATCGCGCGCGGGTGGGCCGGCAGCGGCCGCTTGCGCTCGGGCGCGAACAGCCCTTCGCCTTCGAGCTGCGCCTTCAGCCGCAGGAATGCCTCGTACAGGCGCCCCTGCCCGGTGCGCCGCACGGCCTCGACGTTGAGCTGCACTTCGCCGCGCGGCTCGTACATCGTGACGACCGCGCGAACCTCGATCCGGTCGCCTTCGCGCGGCGTGAATTCCGCGTATTGGGCGCGGCCGCGGAACATCACGCAGCGCATCTGCGCCTGCTGGTCCTTGATCGAGAAATACCAGTGGCCGCTCGCGGCGCGCGTGAAATTCGATACTTCGCCCGAAATCCACAGCAGCGGAAACGAACGCTCGAGCATCGTCGAAATCGCGCGATTGAGCGCCGAAACGGGAATCACTTCGTCGCCGCCGCGGGTCGCGCCGGGTGCGGCAAAAGGGGAGTCGGAAGGCATGGACGGTCGGATGAATGCTGGCGGCGACACGATAGTCTGACACACGCCCGGCGTCCAGCGCCGAGCGCATGCGTCGCGGCGCTCGAAAGGTGTCCACATTCTGGCAATCGTCCGCCTAAAACGCTTGGAAACCGCGAAAAAAGCCAGACAATTCCCGATAACACATTGATTTTTATATATTTTTAAACCTTTCGGAATGATTCTCATCCGATTCGATGCCCACCGGGCGGGCGTTTGAGGCCATCGACCGGGGAGTTCTTCACAGAGTTATCCACAGCCCGCCGCGATCCGGCCCCGCGGGCTGCGTCGGCCGGTCGCGCTTGCCGCGTCCGCATGCGGCGCGCTAGAGTGCCGCCTTCCGCAGACCCCGCGGCATGCGCCGCCCAACGGAGAATCCGCCTTGACGAATCCGTCCCACGCCGCGGCGCACGACGCGCCGCGCCCGGTCCGATGAGCGCGCCCGGCGGCCCGCTCGCCCGGCTCGAAGCGCGCCTGACACGCGAATGGCAGCGGCGCGGCGCGCTCGCGTGGGCGCTCACGCCGTTCGCATGCGTGTTCGGCCTGTGCGCGGCACTGCGGCGCACCGCTTACGCACAAGGCTGGAAGCAGCCGGTCGACGTCGGCGTGCCCGTCGTCGTGGTCGGCAACGTGACCGTCGGCGGTACCGGCAAGACGCCGACCGTGATCGCGCTCGTCGACGCGTTGCGCGCGGCCGGCTTCACGCCCGGCGTCGTGTCGCGCGGCTACGGCGCGAACGTGAAAGCGCCGACCGCCGTCACGCCCGCGTCGAGCGCGAGCGTGGGCGGCGACGAGCCGCTGCTGATCGCACGCCGCACCGCCGCGCCCGTCTGGGTGTGTCCCGACCGCGTGGCGGCCGCGCAGGCGCTGCGCGCCGCGCATCCGGACGTCGACGTGATCGTCAGCGACGACGGCCTGCAGCACTACCGCCTCGCGCGCACGGTCGAGCTCGTCGTGTTCGACCACCGGCTCGGCGGCAACGGCTTCCTGCTGCCGGCCGGCCCGCTGCGCGAGCCGCTGTCGCGGCACCGCGATGCCACGCTCGTCAACGATCCGTACAGCGGCGCGCTGCCGCCGTGGCCCGACACCTACGCGCTCGCGCTCACGCCGGGCGCCGCATGGCACCTCGACCAGCCCGCGCTGCGCCGCCCGCTGTCGCAGTTCGCGAACGAGCGCGTGCTCGCCGCGGCCGGCATCGGCGCGCCGGAACGCTTCTTCGCAACGCTGCGCGCGGCCGGTCTCGCGCCGGCGACGCGCGCGCTGCCCGACCACTACGCGTTCACCGACAATCCGTTCGTCGACGACGCCGTCGATGCGATCCTGATCACCGAGAAGGATGCAGTAAAATTGGGCGCTTCCTGGCGCGACGCTCGACTCTGGGTCGTCCCTGTCGAAGCCGCGCTCGACCCTCGCCTCATTGCCCTCGTTGTGGAGAAACTCCGTGGACGCTCGCCTGCTTGAAATCCTTGTGTGCCCTATCTGCAAAGGCCCGCTCCACTATGACCGCGCCGCGCAGGAGCTGATCTGCAACGCGGACAAGCTCGCCTACCCGATCCGCGACGGCATCCCCGTGATGCTCGTCGACGAAGCGCGCCAGACCGTCGAAGGCACGCCGGTCGACCCGGCCGGCCGCTAAACCGTCAGGCCGCTCGACCGCCGCAGTCGCTTGAAGGCGACCCGGCCCCGGCCGGTCGCCGAACGCCGCCGGGCGACCGGCGCCGGACGCGCCACCCGCCCCGTCCCTCTCACCGTTCCCTCCGATGACTCACCCGCAACCCTTCATCGCCGTCATTCCCGCCCGGCTCGCGTCGACGCGCCTCCCGAACAAGCCGCTCGCCGATCTCGGCGGCAAGCCGATGGTCGTGCGCGTCGCCGAGCGCGCGCGCGAAGCGGGCGCGCAGCAGGTGCTCGTCGCATCCGACGCGCAAAGCGTGCTCGATGCGGCGCGCGATCACGGCTTCGAGGCGGTGCTGACGCGTGCCGACCATCCGTCCGGCACCGACCGGCTCGCGGAAGTCGCGGCGACGTTCGGGTGGAGCGACGACACCGTCGTCGTCAACGTGCAGGGCGATGAGCCGCTGATCGACCCCATGCTCGTGCGCGACGTAGCGTCGCACCTGGCCGCGCATCCGGCCTGCGCGATCGCGACCGCGGCCCACCCGATCCACGATGCAGCCGACGTGTTCAACCCGAACGTCGTGAAGGTCGCGCTCGACGCGCAGAGCGTCGCGCTGTACTTTTCGCGCGCGCCGATTCCGTGGAGCCGTGACGCGTACCAGCCGCACTGGCCGGACGTCGCGGCAATGCCGGCCCCTGCATTTCCGGTCTACCGGCACATCGGCCTCTATGCATATCGCGCGCGTTTCCTGCGCACGTATCCGTCGCTTGCGCAGGCGCCGATCGAACAGGCCGAGCAGCTCGAACAGCTGCGCGCGCTGTGGCACGGCGAGCGCATCGCAGTGCTGATCACCGGGTCCGCGCCCGAAGCCGGTATCGACACGCCCGCCGATCTTGCGCGCGTGCAGGCCCTTTTTCAGCCGGGTTCAAAATAACCCGTGGCATAATCAGGCGATTGTGCGAGCCGTCCGCGACCAGCGCGTCCTCGCTTGACCCCGCCCGCGGCCCTGCCGGCAGCCGCGCGTCGCCGAAGCCGACGCGCCGCATCAGACCGGTCCGCCGCGCGCCAGGCAAGCCCCGCGCACGTTGTCGCCGGCGCCTTTGCGTCTCGCCACACGAATCTACATACTTGGAGATATCACCATGCGTTTGATCCTGTTGGGCGCGCCCGGCGCGGGAAAGGGCACCCAGGCAAACTTCATCAAGGAAAAATTCGGCATCCCGCAAATCTCGACGGGCGACATGCTGCGCGCGGCCGTGAAGGCCGGCACGCCGCTCGGCATCGAAGCGAAGCGCTTCATGGATGAAGGCAAGCTCGTGACGGACGACCTGATCATCGGCCTCGTCAAGGAGCGCCTGAAGGAATCCGATTGCGCGAACGGCTATCTGTTCGACGGCTTCCCGCGCACGATCGCGCAGGCCGATGCGATGAAGGACGCCGGTGTCGCGATCGACTACGTGCTCGAGATCGACGTACCGTTCTCGGAAATCATCGAGCGCATGAGCGGCCGCCGCACGCACCCGGCATCGGGCCGCACGTATCATGTCAAGTTCAACCCGCCGAAGGTCGAAGGCCACGACGACGTGACGGGCGAACCGCTGATCCAGCGCGACGACGACAAGGAAGAAACCGTCAAGAAGCGTCTCGAAGTGTACGAAGCGCAGACCAAGCCGCTGATCAAGTACTACGGCGACTGGGCGCAGCGCGGCGAGGAAAACGGCCTGAAGGCGCCGCAGTATCGCAAGATCTCGGGCCTCGGCAGCGTCGAGGAAATCCGCGAGCGCGCGTTCGACGCACTGAAGTAAGCACCGCATCGCGCACCGCAAGCCGCCCTTTCCGGGCGGTTTTTTTTCGCCCGGCCGAGCTTCGCACGACCGCGCTTGTCTCGCCGCCGGGCGATGGCGCCCCGTACAATCGGTCGGATGCATGCGCGCTGCCAACCGGCACACGTTTTTTCAACCGATCGCTTCGCATCGGACAGCACAACCGCTTTGCGTGGGACCTCCCCAAGCGCCAAAGCGCCAAGGGCGGTCGACCGCCTTGCATGGGACCTCCCTAAGCGCTAAAGCGCCAAGGGCGGTCGACAAAGGAGACAGTCATGGAGATTCGCGGCAACGTCTTTCTGATCACGGGCGGCGCGTCGGGCCTCGGCGCCGGAACGGCGCGGATGCTCGCGCAGGCCGGCGGCAAGGTCGTGCTCGCCGACCTGAACGAGGCGGCGGGCGTCGCGCTCGCGACCGAGCTGGGCGGTGCATTCGTGCGCTGCGACGTGTCGAGCGAAGCCGACGCGCAGGCGGCCGTCGACGCGGCGACGCGCGCGGGCACGCTGCGCGGCCTCGTCAACTGCGCGGGCATCGCGCCCGCCGCGAAGACCGTCGGCAAGGACGGCGCGCATCCGCTAGACGTGTTCGCGAAGACGATCAACGTGAACCTCGTCGGCACGTTCAACATGATCCGGCTCGCGGCGGCCGCGATGGCCGCAACCGCGCCGACCGCGGACGGCGAGCGCGGCGTGATCGTCAGTACCGCGTCGGTCGCCGCGTTCGACGGGCAGATCGGCCAGGCCGCGTACGCGGCCTCGAAGGCCGGTGTCGCGGGCATGACGCTGCCGATCGCGCGCGACCTGGCGCGCAGCGGCATCCGCGTGATGACGATCGCGCCCGGCCTGTTCGAGACGCCGATGCTGCTCGACATGCCGCAGGACGTGCAGGACGCGCTCGGCGCAATGGTGCCGTTCCCGCCGCGGCTCGGCAAACCGGCCGAATACGCGATGCTGGTGCGCCAGATCGTCGAGAATCCGATGCTCAACGGCGAAGTGATCCGCCTCGACGGCGCTATCCGGATGCAGCCGAAGTAAGCGCGAATGAAAAACGCCCGCGATGCGGGCGTTTTTCATTCCGGATTCCGGCAGTCGCGCGGTGGCTCAGTCCTCGCCGTCGCGCTGCATCCGCTGCCGCAATTCGGTCACCTGCGACTCGACGACGGTCGCATCGTCCGCCTCCGGCCGCTCGCCGAGATACTGCTCGAGATCCTCGAGCGCGGGGCGCAGGTAGTCGAGCCGCGCATACGCGAAACCGCGATCGCGCACCTCGTCGAGCTGCTCGGGCAACAGGATCACGAGCCGCTGCTGCACCGCGAGCAGCCGCTGCCAGCGTTCCGTCTGCAGATAGATCGTCTTCAGGTTGCGCAGCATCCGCGCGATGATCTCGCGGCTCGTCGCGGGCTGCAGCAGCGCGCGCAACGCGCTGTCTACCGCGCCGGCCGCGCGCGCGACGTACGGCTCGAGCATCTCGACCATCTCGGCTTCCGACAGCGAATGGCCGTTGGTCGGATCGATGATCAGGTCGCCGTCCGGCAGCGTGACGCGCAGCAGGAAATGGCCGGGGAACGATACGCCGCGCGCCGGCACGCCGACCTGCTCGGCGAGCTCCAGATACAGCACCGACAGCGAGATCGGGATCCCGCGCCGCCGTTTCAGCACGGCGTTCAGGTGGCTGTTATCGGGGTCGTAGTAATCGTTGTGATTGCACGCGAAGCCGAGTTCGCGGAAGAAGAAGTCGTTCAGCGCGGCGACGCGGCCTTTCAGGTCCGCATCGTCGGCGAGCCGCTGGCGCAGCCGCGCCGCCAGCATGTCGAGTTCGGCCAGCGTGCCCTGCAGGTCGAGGTCGGGATACGCGTCCTGCGCCAGCGACAGCGCGGTCTCCGTGACGGGCAGGCTGTCGTCGTCCGCCACGAGCGTGCTGAAGTAGTCGAGGACGCGGGTCATAGCGGTCGTCACTTGGCGCGCCTTCTGAAGTAAGCGTATTTGAAGCCCATCACCCACAACATACCGAAATATAGTGCAGCGAACAGCACGAGGCACGCGGCCATCAACGCGATGCGATCGAGCGGCTGCGTGCGCATCCCGGTCCAGTCGAAGCTGATCGAGAACCAGTGCATCACGCCCGCGAGCACGAGCGTCGCACCGACGAGCTGCATGAAGAAGCGCAGCCAGCCCGGCGACGGCTGGTAGATACCGCGCTTGCGCAGCCCGATGAACAGCAGCAGCGAGTTCAGGCACGCGCCGACGCCGATGCTCAGCGTGAGGCCCGCATGGCCGATCAGCGGCACGAACACGTAGTTCGAGATCTGCGTGACGATCAGCACGCCGATCGCGATCTTCACGGGCGTCTTGATGTCCTGCTTCGCATAGAAGCCCGGCGCAAGGATCTTGATCAGGATGATGCCGACCAGGCCGATCCCGTAGGTCGCGAGCGCGCGCGCGACCATCGTGACGGTATGCGCGTCGAACTTGCCGTAGTTGAAGAGCGTCGCGGTGAGCGGCGTCGCGAAGAAGAACAGCGCGAGCGCGCTCGGCGCCGCGAGCAGAAACGTGACGCGCAGCCCCCAGTCGAGCAGCGCCGAATACTCGGTCGAATCGGCGTCGACGTGCGCCTTCGACAGGCTCGGCAGCAGGATCGTGCCGAGCGCGACGCCGAGCAGCGCCGTCGGGAATTCCATCAGACGATCGGCGTAGTTGATCCACGACACGGCGCCCTGCCCGAGCCGCGATGCGATGTTGGTGTTGATGATCAGCGACAGCTGCGCGACCGACACCGCGAACGTCGCGGGCACCATCTTCGCGAGCACGCGCTTCACGCCGGGGTGCCGCAGCGCGCGCAGCGGGTTGAGGCCGATCAGCGGCACCATGTCGATCTTCTTCAGGCCCGGCAGCTGCACGAGGAACTGCAGCACGCCCCCCACGATGACGGCCCACGCGAGCGCGAACACCGGCACCTTCAGGTGCGGCGCGACGAACACGGCCGCGGCGATGAATGCGACGTTGAGCAGCACCGGCGCGAACGCGGGCAGCGAGAAGCTCTTGTACGTGTTCAGCACGCCGGACGCGAGCGTCGTCAGCGAGATGAACACGATGTACGGGAACATGATCTGCGTCATCGTGACCGCGAGCGGGAACGCACGGCCATCGGTGTGCAGGCCGGACGCGACCGCGAACACGACCCACGACGCGCCGGCGATCCCGAGGACCGACAGCACGGCAAGCGCCCACGCAAGCACGGTCGACATCGCGTCGACGAGCGCCTTCGTCGCATCGTGCCCCTGCTGGTTCTTGAACTCGGCGAGGATCGGCACGAACGCCTGCGAGAACGCACCTTCCGCAGAAAGGCGGCGCAGCAGGTTCGGGATGCGGAAGGCGACGTAGAACGCGTCGGTGTATTGACTGGCGCCGAACGCACGGGCGATCAGCGTCTCGCGGGCCAGTCCGGTCACGCGCGACAGCAGCGTGAAGCCGCTGACCGTCAGCAGGGCTCGGAATAGATTCATGGGGCGCTTATTATACGGACGTTGCGTGGCCCGGCCACCGCCCGATGCCGAAAAGCGCGCCCGCCGCCGGCGCCCCGCCCGGCGGGTGTCACATCGATCTTGCCACTCGCTTGATTTTGTTGCTATAATCGCCCGTTTCTAGGCCTGTACATGTACGGCAACTGCCGTTTCCATGTTCCGGCCTCGGTTAAAATCACCGTTTTTTTATGCGCCCCTGGGCAATCGTTCTCAGGGGACGGATCGAAAAGCAGCGCTTGGCCGTCAGGCTCCAAGCTCTGGAAACAGGACAGGATAAGGAACCGTCATGGCTAACTCCGCACAAGCACGCAAGCGCGCCCGCCAGGCCGCGAAGGCAAACTCGCACAACTCGGCGCTGCGCTCGAAATTCCGTACCGCGATCAAGTCGGTTCGCAAGGCTGTTGAAGCCGGCGACCAGGCAAAGGCTGCCGAGCTGTTCAAGGCTGCCGTGAAGACGATCGACACGATCGCCGACAAGAAGATCGTTCACAAGAACAAGGCCGCTCGCAGCAAGAGCCGCCTCGCCGCAGCCGTCAAGGGCCTGCAGGCAGCAGCGTAAATCCGGTGCGCCCGCTCACGCGGGCGTTCCTGTTTCCTGCGATCGCAAAAAAGCCCGCCTAGGCGGGCTTTTTTGTTGCCTGTCGTCCGGGCATCGGGGCATCGCGCCGACCGACGACAGTCAGGGCGGGCGCACCAGGCGCCCTCGCCCGCCGACATCACCGCATCACTTCTTCGCGCCGTAGTCCGGCAGCTCGCACGCCTCGGTGACGACGAGGTTGTTGTCCTTCGCGAAATTCAGCACGAAATCGAAAGCCATCGGTTCGACATCGCGCAGCCGCGAATCGAGGATCACGCATTTCAGGTCGCCGAGCATCGTCGGACGCACGTACAGCGAATACTTGAGACGCGCATTCGGCCCGCTCGCCCCCGGCCCGAAGCAGGCCATCACACCGGCCAGACGTTCCGACCAGTCGCTCGGGCGAAACTTTTTCCCGTCTTTCGTAATGCCCTGGATAAAGAATTCGGTCGGAGGGGTTTCAGCCATGTGGTTACCCAAGTGACGGCCCGGCGATGCCCAGGCGACGGCGCCTGGATACGCGAACACAAAGCTGGAATGGACGGCGGCACAAGCATCCGGATATCCCGAAAACAGGACGTCGATGCGCGCCGCCGGTGTGCCGCACCGGATTTGTGCAGCGCACAGCTTGTGTCCGGCAGAGCGCGAGGAGGCTTGCCTGCCGGGCTGGAGAAAACTTTTCGATTATACCGCAGCGCGCCATCGCGCGTCGTCCCGACACCCCCTTCCCGTGCCGCCGGCCGTGCACCGCGATCGTGCCCCGCCTCTCTTCGCGGCTCGTCAAAGCACAGAAAATCCTTTATGCTGCTTTGAGTTATCCACACCCGACGGCGGCGCCGTCCGGCCTCGCTGCCGGGTGAAACCCGCCGTATTTCGCTTCATGACCGCCAAAACCATTCGTCACTACCTGCAGTTCAAGGATTTCTCGCTGGAAGACTACGAGTACGTGCTCGAACGCACGGGTATCCTGAAGCGCAAGTTCAAGAACTACGAGACCTATCACCCGCTGCACGACCGCACGCTCGCGATGATCTTCGAGAAGAGCTCGACGCGCACGCGCCTGTCGTTCGAGGCCGGGATCTTCCAGCTCGGCGGCCACGCCGTCTTCATGAGCACGCGCGACACGCAGCTCGGCCGCGGCGAGCCCGTCGAGGATTCCGCGCAGGTCATCTCGCGGATGGTCGACATCATCATGATCCGCACGTTCGAGCAGGAGGTCATCCAGCGCTTCGCGGAAAACTCCCGCGTGCCGGTGATCAACGGCCTGACCAACGAATACCACCCGTGCCAGGTGCTCGCCGACATCTTCACGTACTACGAGCACCGCGGCCCGATCGCCGGCAAGACCGTCGCGTGGGTCGGCGATGCGAACAACATGCTCTACACGTGGATCGAAGCCGCGCAGATCCTCGGCTTCAAGCTGCGCCTGTCGACGCCGCCCGGCTATGCGCTCGACATGAAGCTCGTGTCGCCCGACAGCGCGCCGTTCTACGAAGTGTTCGACGATCCGAACGAAGCATGCAAGGGCGCCGATCTCGTGACGACCGACGTATGGACGAGCATGGGTTTCGAAGCCGAGAACGAAGCGCGGATGAAGGCGTTCGCCGACTGGTGCGTCGACGAGGAAATGATGGGCCACGCGAACCCGGACGCGCTGTTCATGCACTGCCTGCCCGCGCACCGCGGCGAGGAAGTGACGGCCGGCGTGATCGACGGCCCGCAGAGCGTCGTGTGGGACGAGGCGGAAAACCGCCTGCACGTGCAGAAGGCGCTGATGGAGTTCCTGCTGCTCGGCCGCCTCAAGCACTGACGCGCCGCGGGAATCCGGCAGCAGACGCAAAAAGCGCCGATCGACGATCGGCGCTTTTTGTTTGGGGACGTGGAAACCGGCGCGGCCCCGCGCTACAGGCAGACCGGTTCGGCCTCGAGCTCGACGCCGAATTGCTCGCGCACGTCGGCCTGGATCGCCCGTGCCAGCGCGAGCACGTCGGCGCCCGTCGCGCCGCCGCGATTGACGAGCACGAGCGCCTGGCGGTCGTGCACGGCCGCCGCGCCCAGCGCCCGCCCCTTCCAGCCGCAGCGATCGATCAGCCAGCCGGCCGCGAGCTTCACCTGCCCGTCCGGCTGCGGATACGACACGACATCGGGCGCGCGGGCGCGCAGCGCATCGAACTGCACGGCGTCGATCACCGGGTTCTTGAAGAAGCTGCCCGCGTTGCCGAGAACGAGCGGATCGGGCAGCTTCGCGCGGCGGATCGCGACGACCGCGTCGAACACGTCGCGCGGCGTCGCCGCATCGGGCGCGATGCCGCGCGCGTCGAGCTCGCGCGTGACGTCCGCGTAGCCGAGCCGCGGCGCCCATTGCCTGGGCAGCCGGAACGTCACCGACACGATCGCGAACCGGCCGCGCCCTTCCCGCTTGAAGAAGCTGTCGCGATAGCCGAACGCGCAGCGCGCGGCGTCGAAGCGCTCGCTGCGCCCCGTAGACAGCTCGACGGCGACCAGCGAATCGAAATACACCTTCATCTCGAGGCCGTACGCGCCGATGTTCTGGATCGGCGCAGCGCCGACGGTGCCCGGGATCAGCGCGAGGTTCTCGAGGCCCGGCATCCCGTGCTCGAGCGTCCACGCGACGAAGCCGTGCCAGTTCTCGCCGCCGCCGGCCTCGACGTACCACGCGTCGCCGTCCTCGCGCACGACGCGACGGCCCGCGATCTCGTCGAGCAGCACGACGCCGTCGAAATCGCGCGTGAACACGACATTGCTGCCGCCGCCGAGCACGAGCTGCGGCAGGTTCGCGACGCGCGGGTCGCGATGCAGCGCCTCGAACTGCGACGCGTGCGTGATGCGCGCGGCGAAGCGCGCGTTCGCGTCGATGCCGAACGTGTTGTGCGCGGCGAGCGGATGGTCGGGAAGCAGCGACAGGGCGGAATCGTCAGGAGGCATCGGCATTCGCGGTCACGTCGGCCCGGGCGGCGCATGGCCGGCCTTGGGCAAACGGAGGGGCATCGGTAAAATGGCAAACAGTCCGCAATTATAGCGAGTGCCCGCGCGCGAGCCGGGTGCCCGCATCTCAAGGGAGAATGCCATGCCATCGTTCGACGTCGTTTCCGAAGCGAACATGATCGAAGTGAAGAACGCCATCGAGCAGTCGAACAAGGAAATTTCGACGCGCTTCGACTTCAAGGGCTCCGACGCGCGCGTCGAGCAGAAGGAACGCGAGCTGACGCTGTTCGCCGACGACGATTTCAAGCTCGGCCAGGTCAAGGACGTGCTGATCGGCAAGCTGGCCAAGCGCAACGTCGACGTGCGCTTCCTCGACTACGGCAAGGTCGAGAAGATCGGCGGCGACAAGGTCAAGCAGATCGTCACCGTGAAGAAAGGCGTGACGGGCGATCTCGCGAAGAAGATCGTGCGGCTCGTGAAGGACAGCAAGATCAAGGTGCAGGCGAGCATCCAGGGCGACGCGGTGCGCGTGGCGGGCACGAAGCGCGACGACCTGCAGAGCGTGATCGCGATGCTGCGCAAGGACGTGACCGATACGCCGCTCGACTTCAACAACTTCCGCGACTGATCGCCGGCCGAGCCGTCCCGTCATCACGCCGGGCCCCGCACACGCGGCGCGCCCGGCGCGCGGCAAGCACCGCTTCGTCAGGCTTTCCCGCCGTCCTGCGCGCCGCCGTCCGCGGCCGCCTTCTTCTTGTCGCCGATCCGGCTCTCCTGCCCTGCGAGCAGCTTCGAAATATTGCCGCGGTGACGCCACACGAGCAGCACGCTCATCGCGAGCACGGCCCATGCGACCGGGTTGCGGCCCGCGCCGAACAGGAACACGTCGAACACCGGCGCGAACACCGCCGCCACCAGCGCCGCGAGCGACGAATAGCGGAAGAAGAATGCGACGATCAGCCAGGTCAGCGCGGTCGCGAGCCCGAGCACCGGGTGTACGGCGAGCAGCACGCCGGCCGCGGTCGCGACGCCCTTGCCGCCCTGGAAGCGGAAGAACACCGGATACAGGTGGCCGATGAATACGGCGATCGCGACCCATGCGACCGCGACGTCGGGCAGGCCGAAGCGCCGCGCGAGCCAGACGGCAATCCAGCCCTTGAATGCGTCGCCGACGAGCGTCAGGATCGCGGCTTTCTTGTTGCCGCTGCGCAGCACGTTGGTCGCGCCGGGATTCTTCGACCCGTACGAACGCGGGTCGGCCAGGCCCATCGCGGCGCTGACGACGACGGCGAACGACACCGAACCGATCAGGTAGGCAACGAGGGCGGCGAGCAGGATCTGCATGCGGAGGACTCTTCTTTCAACGTATCGGTAAAGGGACGGCTCTGTGCGCGGCAAGCCGAAACGGCGCCCATTCTACCGAACGAGCGCGGCCTGCCACGAAGGTGAAACCCTCAGTCGACGCTCGCGCACTGCACGGGCTGCGCGCCGAGCAGCGACGTGAGCACCGCCGGCGCGAGGCTGACGAGGTAGCCGCGACGGCCGCCGTTCAGGTAGATCGTCGGCAATTCGAGGATCGTCGCCTCGACGTAGACGGGCATCGTCTTGCGCGTGCCGAACGGCGACGTGCCGCCGACGAGATAACCCGAATGGCGGTTCGCGACCTCGGGCTTGCACGGCTCGACGCGCTTCGCGCCGATCTGCCGCGCGAGGTTCTTCGTCGACACGGTGCGGTCGCCGTGCATCAGCACGATCAGCGGCTTCGCGTGTTCGTCTTCCATCACGAGCGTCTTCACGACGCTGTGCTCGTCGACGCCGAGCTGGCGCGCCGATTCGCCGGTGCCGCCGTGTTCGACGTATTCGTACGGATGCTCGCCGAACGTGACGCCGTGGCGGCGCAACAGCTGGGTCGCAGGGGTTTCGGACACGTGTCTGGATTTGCTCATGGCGGCATTCTAATGGCGAACGACCGGCGCGCGCGATGGCGTGCCCGCGCCGGCGGTATACTCGCGGCCCGTTTTCCGCGGGGCGGCCCGCGGCGTCGCCGTGGCGATTCCGCCCATCATCATTGCGAACATCGCGAAGCGCTATTGCCCGTTTGGCCGATTGTGGCGCATGCGCCGTCATGGCACGATCGTTCGCAAACATCGTCACGCCGCCGCCCGCCCCTTTTCTGGAGACGCCATGCCCTCGCCCATCCGTTCATCCGAGTCGCTCGACGTCGATGCGCTGCTCGCCGCGCTGCCCGGCCGCATCGCCGACGTGCCCGCGCGCTGGGCAGCGCGGGCGCCCGCGCACCCGGCGCTGATCGAGGACGCGCGCCGCCTGTCGTACGGCGACTTGTCGCAGGCCGTCGATGCGGCGGCCGCGCGGCTCGCGAGCCTCGGCGTGCAGGGCGGCGACCGCGTGATGATCGTCGCGGAAAACTGCGTCGCGCAGATCGTGCTGCTGTTCGCGGTCGCCCGCGTCGATGCGTGGGCGCTCGTGTCGAACGCGCGGCTGTCCGCCGGCGAACTCGATGCGATCGCCGCGCACGCGCGTCCGAAGCTGATCGCGTTCGCGACGGACGCATCGCCCGACGCACGTGCCCACGCGGCGCGGCTTGGCGCAACACCCGCCGGCGCGCTGCCGGTCGACATCGGCACCTGGTCGTATCGCGTCGATGCGAGCGCGCCTGCCGAACCGGTGGCCGCCGACGGTGCCGCGCAATGCGCGGCGCTGATCTACACGACCGGCACGACCGGCGCGCCGAAAGGCGTGATGCTGTCGCACCGCAACCTGCTGTTCATCGCGGCGACGTCGAGCACGTTGCGCCGCGTGTCGCCGGACGACGTCGTCTACACTGTGCTGCCCGTGTCGCACGTGTACGGGCTCGCGTCGGTCTGCCTCGGCAGCCTGTACGCGGGCGCGACGCTGCGGCTCGCGCCGCGCTTTGCGCCGGAGGCCGTGCGCATCGCGCTCGCCGACGAAGGCGTCACGATCTTCCAGGGCGTGCCCGCGATGCACGCGAAGCTGCTCGAACACCTGCACACGCACGGCCACGCGTGGCACGCGCCGCGCCTGCGCTTCGCGTATTCGGGCGGCTCGCCGCTCGATGCGAACCTGAAGGCGCGCGTCGAGGGCGTGTACGGCATGCCGCTGCACAACGGCTACGGGATGACCGAAAGCAGCCCGACGATCACGCAGACGCCGCTCGACGCGCCGCGCGCCGACAGCTCGGTCGGCGTGCCGATTCCGGGCGTCGACATGCGGATCGTCGCGCCGGACGGCACCGACGTGCCGCAAGGCGAAGTCGGCGAGATCCGCGTGCGCGGGCCGAACGTGATGCTCGGCTACTACCGCAACGCGGACGCCACGCGCGCGGCCGTGTCGCCGGACGGCTGGCTGAGCACCGGCGATCTCGCGCGGCAGGACGCAGACGGCGCGGTGACGATCGCGGGCCGCAGCAAGGAACTGATCATCCGGTCCGGCTTCAACGTGTATCCGGTCGAAGTCGAACAGGTTCTGAACGCGCATCCGGACGTCGTGCAGGCAGCCGTCATCGGCCGCGCGGTCGAAGGCAACGAGGAAGTGCTCGCGTTCGTCGAGCTGGTGCCCTGCGCGGCGGCGGACGAAGCGGCATTGCACGCATGGTGCGCGGAGCGATTGGCGCCTTACAAACGCCCTGCTCACATCCGCGTGCTCGACGCATTGCCGGCCGCATCGACCGGCAAGGTGCTGAAGCACAAGCTGCGCGACCTGGCCTGACGCCTGCCGGCGCGCGCCGCGAAGAATGCGCCGTGCCGGAATCGCGCGCCCCCCGTGCACTAGCCGCGCGGATGGTGTTGCGCGTGCAGCGTCCTCAGCCGCTCGCGCGCGACGTGCGTATAGATCTGCGTGGTCGAGATGTCGCTGTGGCCGAGCAGCAACTGCACGACGCGCAGGTCGGCGCCGTGGTTCAGCAGGTGTGTCGCGAACGCATGCCGCAGCGTGTGCGGCGACAGGTGCGCGCGCACGTCGGCCTGCTGCGCGTGGCGCTTGATGATGTTCCAGAACTGCTGGCGCGTCATTCCGTCGCCGCGCGCGGTCACGAACAGCGCATCGGCCGCGCGTGCGCCGAGCAGCGCCGGCCGCGCATTGCGCAGGTAGCGCTCGATCCAGCCGTGCGCGACTTCGCCGAACGGCACGAGCCGCTCCTTCGAGCCCTTGCCCATCACGCGCACGACGCCCTCGTTGAGGCCGACCTCGACGGTCTTCAGCGTCACGAGCTCGCTCACGCGCAGCCCGCTCGCGTACATCAGCTCGAGCATCGTGCGATCGCGCAGGCCGAGCGGCGTGTCGATGTCGGGCGCACCGAGCAGCGCCTCGACCTGCGCCTCGGACAGCGTCGACGGAAACCGGGCCGCCTGTTTCGCGGACGTGATCCGCAGCGTCGGGTCCGCGCTCGCGCGATGCTCGCGCACGGCCCAGCCGTAATAGCGACGGAACACCGACAGTCGCCGGTTCGACGACGTCGCCTTGCCGTCGCTGCGCGCGGCGATATAGCCCGTCACCATCGCCTCGTCGGCCGAATCGAGCGGCGCGTCGTGCGTCGCGGCCAGCCATCGGGAAAACAGCACCAGATCGCGCCGGTACGCGTCGAGCGTGTTGCGCGAGAGCCCGTGCTCAAGCCACAGCGCATCGCAGAACACGTCGATCGACGCGCGGCTCGCGAGCAGCGCGGGCGATGCCGCGGCGGCATCGTCGTCGGCTTCGGGGGAAATCAGCGGTTCGCTCATCGGTACGGCACGCCCTCGTGCGCCAGCAGCCAGCGCTTCACTTTCTGGTAGTAACCGTTGTCGTCGTGGTTCGCGAAGCCGCCGAGGCCGCCTGCCGCGACGACGCGATGGCACGGGATCACGAGCGGGAAGTAGTTCGCGCCGCACGCCTGGCCGACCGCGCGCGGCGCGCTGCCGATCCGCTTCGCGACCTGGCCGTAGGTCAGCACCGTGCCGGGCGGGATATCGCTGATCACGTCCCACACGCGGTGCTGGAACGCGCTGCCGACTTCGGCGAGCGGCAGGTCGAAGCGCGCCGACGCGCGCTCGAAATAACGTTCGATCTGCTTGACCGCGCGCTTCGCGAGCGGCGAATCCGGATCGACCGACTTCACCGATTCGGGCAGATAGACGATCTCGCGCACCACCGCGGCGTCCGTGCGGATGCCGACCTTGCCGAACGGCGCGTCGATGACTGCATTGAACATTGCCCTCTCCTGAGCGATGGATGCGCGCGGCACCGCCGCGCGCCGACGACACTTTACGCCGCCTTCACGCGGCGCGCAGCGCCCATTCGACATGCTCGCGCACGACCGGCGACGGATCGTCGGCCCGCGCGCGCAACGCGGCGACGATCGCGTCGCGCGCCTGCGGCGAAAGCCGGTCCGCGCTCGCGCGCAGCGCATTGCCGAGCCCGACCGCGAGATTGCGCAGCCAGCTTTCGTAGCCGATGCGCCGGATCGCGCTGCCCTGCATCCGCGTATCGAACGCTTGCGCGTCCCACCCGAACAGCTCGACGAGCGTCGCGCGGTCGAGGCCGTGCCGCACGTCGAAATCGGCGACGGGTGCGGCCTGCGCGAACTTGTTCCACGGGCACACGAGCTGGCAGTCGTCGCAGCCGTACACGCGATTGCCGATCATCGGCCGCAGCGGCTCGGGGATGCTGCCTTTCAGCTCGATCGTCAGGTACGAGATGCAGCGGCGCGCATCGACGCGGTACGGCTCGACGATCGCGCCGGTCGGGCACGCATCGATGCAGCGCGTGCAACTGCCGCAATGCGCGCCGGGCGTCTCGGGTGCGGTATCGGGCGACGTATGCGCGTCGGTCGGCAGCGGAATATCGACGTAGATCTCGCCGAGGAAGAACAGCGAACCCGCGTCGCGCTGCAGCAGCAGCGTGTGCTTGCCGCGCCAGCCGACGCCGGCCTTCTGCGCGAGCTCGACCTCGAGCACGGGCGCCGAGTCGGTGAACACGCGATAGCCGAACGCGCCGATCTCGTGCTCGATGCGCTCCGCGAGCGTCTGCAGCCGGTTGCGCAGCACCTTGTGATAGTCGCGGCCGCGCGCATAGATCGACACGACGGCCGCCTGCGGATCGTCGAGCCGCGCCCGTTCGCGCGCGCGCCAGTCGTGCAGCGCGAGCGCGCCGGGCTCGCCGTCGGGTGCGCCGGCGGCGAGTGTTTCGGCCGGCAGGTAGGCGAGCCGCACGGAAATCACGCGTCGCGTACCGGCCACAAGTTCGGCCGGCCGCGCGCGTTTCATCCCATGTTTCGCCATATAATCCATTTCGCCGTGGTATCCGGCTTCCAGCCAGGCGGCGAGGCCTGCTTCGGCATCCGAGAGATCGGTATCGCTGATGCCGATCGCCCCGAAACCCAATTCGCGCCCCCACGTCCTGATGCGAGCGGCGAGCGCAGTCAAGGCCGCATCGTCGAGCGCGCACGGCGCCGCGCCTTCGGCATGAGTCGAAGGCCTGTCGGATGCGGCGAGTTCCGGTAATCGGTTCATCGCACTATTTTACGAGAATGCCAGCCACGTCCCATACGCCTCACGCCGCCATGCTGCCGGCCCCGCTCGCGGAGCGCGTGATCGCGCTCGCCGACGAAGCGGCGACCGATGCTTTCGGCACGCGCTTCGCGCATGCGCTCGACGCGGCGCGCATCGATCTCGCCCGCGCGCACGCGTTCGACGGGCTGCAGATCCAGCTGGTCGGCGATCTCGGCGCGGGCAAGACGAGCCTCGTGCGCGCGATCCTGCGCGGCCTCGGCCACCAGGGACGCGTGCGCAGCCCGACCTATACGCTCGTCGAGCCGTACGCGCTCGAACGCAGCGATGGGGAACTCGAGGTCTATCACTTCGATCTGTATCGATTCAACGATCCGGCCGAATGGTCCGACGCAGGCTTTCGCGAATATTTCAATTCCAGCGCGATCTGCCTCGTCGAATGGCCGCAACAGGCGGGCGCGCTGCTCGGCGTGCCCGATCTGGTTTTCTCGCTCGACGTGGATGGCGACGGCCGCACCCTCACCGTCCGGGCGTACAGCGCTTCAGGAAAGGCATGTCTCGAAAGATGTTGATCAAACCGTTCCGCTCGATCGAATCGGCGGCCACCGCGACGCATAACTGGCGGCGCCGCCAGATCCTGCGCGCGGGCGCGTCGACGCTGGTGCTCGGCCTCGTCGCCCCGCGGCTCGCGCACGCGTCGTCGGTGCTCGGCGTGCGCGTGTGGCCCGCGCGCGATTACACGCGCGTCACGATCGAATCCGACCAGCCGCTGCAGAATAGCCAACAACTGCTGCAGGGGCCGGACCGTCTCGTCGTCGACCTGAACGGCCTCGATCTCGACCAGGCGCTGCGCGACCTCGTGTCGAAGATCGCGCCGAACGATCCGCAGATCCAGTCGGTGCGCGTCGGCCAGTATCAGCCGCACGTCGTGCGGATGGTGTTCGACCTGAAAGGCTCGGTGAAGCCGCAGGTGTTCACGCTGCCGCCGGTCGGCACCTACAAGTACCGGCTCGTGTTCGACCTGTATCCGGCCGTCGCGCCCGATCCGCTGACCGACCTGATCGCGCAGACGGAACGCAAGGAACAGGCGCTCAACGACACGGCGCGCGCGCAGCAGATGCAGCCGCCGAGCGCGCTGAACGGGCCGGCGACGCCGCCCGTCGCGGGCAACGACAACAGCGACGCGTTCTTCCAGCGCTTCGCGCAGAACACGCCGGCCACGCCGGCCACGCCGCACACGCCGCCCGCTGCCGGCACGCCTGCGACGCCCGCGAAGCCGGCCGTCAAGCCGCCGCCCGTCATCGCGCGCCGCGACGACAGCGACGACGACGGCGACACCTACAAGTTCACCGCACCGAAATCCGGCAAGGGCGGCACCGTACGCCTGCTGACGGTCGCGATCGATCCGGGCCACGGCGGCGAGGATCCGGGCGCGATCGGCGGCGGCGGCACGTACGAGAAGCACATCGCGCTCGACATCGCGAAGAAGCTGCGCGCGAAGATCGACGGCGCGCCGAACATGCGCGCGATGATGACGCGCGACGCCGACTTCTTCGTGCCGCTGAACGTGCGCGTGCAGAAGGCGCGCCGCGTGGGCGCCGATCTCTTCGTGTCGATCCACGCGGACGCTTTCACGACGCCGTCCGCGCGCGGCTCGTCGGTGTTCGCGCTATCCGATCACGGCGCGTCGAGCGCCGCGGCGCGCTGGCTCGCGAACAAGGAGAATTCGTCGGACCTGATCGGCGGCATCAACATCAAGACGCAGGACGCGGCCGTGAGCCGCGCGCTGTTCGACATGTCGACGACCGCTCAGATCCGCGATTCGATGCGCTACGGCAACTACGTGCTGAAGGAAGTCGGCGGCATCAACAAGCTGCACAAGGGCTCGGTCGAACAGGCCGGGTTCGCGGTGCTGAAGGCGCCCGACATTCCGTCGATCCTCGTCGAGACCGCGTTCATCAGCAACCCGGACGAAGAGCGCAGGCTCAACGACGACAGCTATCGCGACGAGATGGCCGACGCGATCTTCCGCGGCATCAAGCGTTATTTCGCCGCGAATCCGCCGCTTGCGAAGAACCGGATGGCCTGACGGCCGTACCCGGCCACCCCGCCCCACCGCCGGCACGCAGCGCGTGCCGGCGCGTCACGACGGCGCGAAGCGGCGCATCAGTTTCCCGCCGAACACGTTCACCGCGAGCCCGCCCATCACGAGCGCCGCACCGAGCAGTTGGGCGCGCGTCAGGTGCTCGTCGAGCAGCAGCGCCGACGACGCGAGCCCGACGATCGGCACCAGCAGCGAAAATTGCGCGACCTGCGCGGCCGGGTAGCGCGACAGCAGGCGGCTCCACAGCCCGTAGCCGAGCAGCGTCGCGACGAACGCGAGATAGACGACCGCGAAGATCGACGCACCGTCGAGCCCGGCGAGCGCGGTCGCGATCCGCTGCGGCCCTTCGAACCACAGCGACAGCAGGAAGAACGGCACGGGCGGCACGAGGCTCGCCCATACGACGAGCGACACGAGGTTCGCTTTCCCGACCTTCTTCGTGACGATGTTGCCGAACGCCCACATCGCGGCCGAGCAGATCGTCAGCAGGAAACCCGCGAGCGTCATCGCACGGCCGCCCTGCGCCGCGATCACGACGAGCCCGCCCGCGGCGATCGCGAGCCCGACCAGGTTCTGCACGCGCAGCTGCTCGCCGAGGAACAGCATCGCGAACACCAGCGTGAAAAACGCCTGCGACTGCAGCACGAGCGACGCGAGGCCGGCCGGCATGCCGACGTACATGCCGGTGAACAGGAACACGAACTGGCCGAGCTGGATCGTCGCGCCGTACAGCACCAGCAGGCGCCACGGAATCTGCGGCCGGCGCACGAAGAACACCGCGGGCACGGCCGCGAGCGTGAAGCGCAGCGCGCCGAGCAGCATCGGCGGCATCCCGTGCAGGCCGACCTTGATCACGACGAAGTTAACGCCCCACGCCAGAATCACGACCAGCGCGAGCAGCAAGTCCTTCGGGGCCATCATCGGCGTCTCCTCGATTGTCGAATCGTTGTTCCGAAGCGCGTCAGTCTACCGGGTTTCGCCGCCCGGCCAGATACCCGCGCGGCGCGCATGGAATCGTCGGCGGGCGGCTATTACAATGACCTGCATCCCCATTGCATCACCGGACCCGCCATGACCGACTCGATCAAAGCCCTGCTGAAGCCGCACGTGCGCGACATCGGCAACCTGCAGGTGCGCCGCACGCTGCCCGCGCTCGCAGCGCGCCTCGTCGGCCCGTTCATCTTCTTCGATCACATGGGGCCCGCCACGCTGCCGGCCGGCACCGGGCTCGACGTGCGCCCGCATCCGCATATCGGGCTCGCGACCGTCACCTACCTGTTCGACGGCGCGATCCTGCACCGCGACAGCCTCGGCTCGCGGCAGGAAATCGTGCCGGGCGACGTGAACTGGATGACGGCCGGCCGCGGGATCGTCCACTCCGAACGCACGCCCGACGCGCAGCGCGCAAACGGCCACACCGTGCACGGAATCCAGACCTGGGTCGCGCTGCCGCGCGCGCACGAAACCACCGAGCCGTCGTTCGAGCACCATGCGGCCGACACGCTGCCGAAGCGCGACGAAGACGGCGTGTCGCTGACGGTGATCGCCGGCGATGCGTTCGGGCTGCGCTCGCCGGTCACGACGTTCTCGCGCACGCTGTACGTCGCGGCCGAATTCGCGGCCGGCGGCCGCATCGAACTCGACGCGTCGCACCAGGAGCGCGCGGTCTACGTGGTCGACGGCGATCTCGCGATCGACGGCACGCCGGTTCCGGCCGAGCAGATGGCCGTGCTCGCGCCGGGCGCGGCGGTCACGCTGACGAGCGCCGGCGGCGCGCGCGCGATGCTGCTCGGCGGCGACAAGATCGACGGCGAGCGCTTCATCGAATGGAATTTCGTCGCCAGCAGCCGCGACGCGATCGCGCGCGCGAAGGAAGCCTGGACGCGCCAGGAAATGGGCAAGGTGCCGGGCGAGACCGAGTGGATTCCGCTACCCGAGTCGAAGCCGCGTTGAAAAACGGGCGCGCCGCCCCCATCCTGACGATATTCGAACGGAAGAGAACGACATGGACACCACGCTTGCCACATTCGAGAAAGACGTCATCGAGGCGTCGCTCGACACGCCCGTGCTGGTCGACTTCTGGGCGCCGTGGTGCGGCCCCTGCAAGACGCTCGGCCCGCTGCTCGAAAAACTCGAAGCCGATTACGAAGGCCGCTGGAAGCTCGTGAAGGTCAACGTCGACGAGAACCAGGAACTCGCCGCGCACTTCCAGACGCGCAGCATCCCGCACGTGATCGCGTTCGCGGACGGGCGCCCGGTCGACCAGTTCGTCGGCGTGCTGCCCGAAGGGCAGTTGCGCGCGTTCCTCGACCGGCTGCTGCCGGCGCCCGAGGAAGCCGAACGCCGCGCCGCGCAGTACGCGATGGCCGAATCGCGCTACGACGACGCGCTCACGCACCTCGAAGCGGCGCTCGCGCTGAACCCCGGTTTCGACGACGCACGCCTCGACCTGATCGAACTGCTGCTCGCGAACAACCAGGTCGAAGTCGCACGCGCCGAGGCCGAGCGCCTGTCGCCGCAGATCGTGGACGGCGGCGATCCGCGCTACCAGGCGATCAAGACCCGTTTCGACGCGCTCGACGCAACGGCCGACCTGCCGCCGACCGACGCGCTCGAAGCCCGTATCGCGGCGAACCCGGGCGATCTCGACGCGCGCTTCGACCTCGCGCAGAGCCTGATCGCGCGGCGCGAGTATGAAGGCGCGCTGGAGCAGTTGCTGGAAATCGTGCTGCGCGACCGCGCGTACGGCGACGATCTCGGCCGCAAGACGATGATTTCCGTGTTCGAGCTGGCGGGCGACCGCCCCGAGATCGTCGCCGGATGGCGGCGCAAGCTGAGCATGGCGCTCAACTGACGAACGACCGGCCGGGCCGCAACGGCCCGGCCGGTCGCCGTATCGCTGGCAGCGCGTGCCCGCGCCGCAGCATGAAGCAACGCCCGCGCGTCGCCGATCAGCCCGCGGCCTGCGCCGCGATCGCGCGCAGCGCATGCGCGGCGGCCGCGAAGCCGAAGCTCGCGGTCACGCATACGCTCGAACCGAATCCCGCACAGTTGAGCCCTGCGACGTGCGCGGCCGTGGACGGCTCGGCGCCGTCCTCGATGTCGCATGCGGCCGCTTCCGGGTAGATCAGCGGCTCGTCCGAATACACGGCGCTGATCTTGAAACGCGCCTTCGGCCCGCGCGGAAAGCCGTGCTGCTTGCGCAACTGCGCACGCACCTTCGACAGCAATGGATCCTGGATCGTCAGCGCGAGATCGTCGATCCGGATGCGCGTCGGGTCGAGCTGCCCGCCCGCGCCGCCGACCGTGACGAGCGGCTGCCGCTTCGCGACGCACCATGCGATCAGCGCGACCTTCGTGCGCACGCTGTCGATCGCGTCGATCACATAGTCGAAGCCGCCGCCGAGCAGCGCGTCGAAGTTGTCGGGTTCCGCGAAATCCTCGATCCGGTTCACGCGGCACGCGGGATCGATCAGCGCGATCCGCTCGGCCATCGCGTCGACCTTCGGCTTGCCGTAATTGCCGTCGAGCGCATGGATCTGCCGGTTCGTATTGCTTTCCGCGACGTTGTCGAGATCGATCAGCGTCAATGTACCGATCGCGCTGCGCGCGAGCGCCTCGGCCGTCCACGACCCGACGCCGCCGATCCCGATCACCGCGACATGCGCACGCTCGAAAGCGGCGGCCGCCGGCGCGCCATACAGCCGCGCGACGCCGCCGAAACGCCGTTCGCGATCCACGTCAAGCTGGATTGTCGGGGTCGGGGTAAGATCAGAAGAACTGGGCGGGGCAGTGTCGGCAGCGGACATGGCAGCAAGGAAAACGTAAGTCGAGCAGCCCTCTATTTTGCCTGAACTCCCCGCTCCCACGCGCCACTGTGCACGCACGATTCTTGCGCGTTCGCTATACTGGCCCCAGATTGAAGCGTTTGCATAACATGACGACTCTCGCCGATCTCCGCATCAACTATTCGCGTGCTTCGCTCGACGAAGCCGATGCCGCCCCCGACCCCTTCGTCCAGTTCGACCGCTGGTTCAAGGAGGCGCTCGCCGCCAAACTGCCCGAGCCGAACACGATGACGCTCGCGACCGTCGGCGCCGACGGCCGGCCGTCTGCCCGGATCGTGCTCATCAAGGGCGTCGACGAACGCGGGTTCGTCTTCTTTACCAATTACGAAAGCCGCAAGGGGCGCGATCTCGCCGCGCATCCGCAAGCGGCGCTGCTGTTCTACTGGATCGAGCTCGAGCGCCAGGTGCGCATCGAAGGCCGGATCGAGAAAACCAGCGCCGAAGAAAGCGACCGCTATTTCGCGTCGCGCCCGCTCGGCTCGCGCATCGGCGCATGGGCGTCCGACCAGAGCGCGGTGATCGACAGCCGCGCGACGCTCGAAGCGCGCGAAAAGGCCGTCAGCGAACGCTACGGCGACACCCCGCCGCGCCCGCCGCACTGGGGCGGCTACCGCCTCGTGCCCGACGCGATCGAGTTCTGGCAGGGGCGCCCGTCGCGGCTGCACGACCGTCTGCTCTATACGCGCGACGCCGACACGTCGCAAGGTTGGACGATTTCGCGCCTGTCGCCGTAAGCGCGGCGCCGGCACACGCCGGTCGTGTCTCGTGTTGCATCCGGGCGCCCGCGTCGCAAGCGGCGGGCGCCGTCAAGATACTTGGCTGTATTCGATTCAACGAACAAACGGAGAATCCAAATGTTCTGGGAAAAGAAGCTGGCACAGTGGGCGGACGAAGTACGGGCGAAAGCGAACATACCGGCGCGCCTCGTGCTGTGGAACGGCGAACAACTCGATTTCGGCACCTTCAGCGCGCCGCAGGTCACGCTGAAGGTCAACAGCGCGTCGGCGTTGCCGCTCTTGCTCGAACCGAGCCTCGACAATCTCGGCGAGGCATACGTGAAGGGCAAGATCGACATCGAGGGCAAGCTGTCGGACATCATCAACATCGGCTACTCGCTCGCGCGCAGCACGGTGACGAGCGCGAGCAAGCTCGCGCGCGTGAAGCGCTACTTCAACCACACGAAGAACACCGACAAGAAGGCGATCCAGTACCACTACGACGTCTCGAACGAGTTCTACAAGCTGTGGCTCGACGAGAACATGGTGTACTCGTGCGCGTACTTCGAGAACGGCGACGAGGATCTCGCCACCGCGCAGATCAAGAAGATCGACCACATCCTCACGAAAATCCAGTTGCAGCCGGGCCAGCGCCTGCTCGATATCGGCTGCGGCTGGGGCGCGCTCGTGCTGCGCGCCGCGCAGAAGTTCGGCGCGACGTGTCTCGGCGTGACGCTGTCGCAGAACCAGTTCGACCTCGCGACCGCGCGCGTGAAGGCCGCGGGATTGGAAGACAAGATCGAGATCCGCCTGCAGGACTACCGCGAGATCGACGGCCAGTTCGACCGCATCACGAGCGTCGGGATGTTCGAGCACGTCGGCCGCAAGAACCTGCCGCTGTACTTCTCGCGGGTGCGCGAACTGCTCGCCGACGACGGCATCGCGATGAACCACGGCATCACGTCGACCGACGCGGAAAGCGGCGAAACGGCGCTCGGCGGCGGCGAGTTCATCGACCGCTACGTATTCCCGGACGGCGAGCTGCCGCACATCAGCCTCGCGCTCGAAGCGGCCCAGCGCGGCGGGCTGGAAGCGGTTGACGTCGAAAGCCTGCGGCGGCACTATGCGCGCACGCTCGACATCTGGACGGAAAACTTCGAGGCGAAGGCCGAGGAGGCGCGAAAACTCGTCGACGACGAAAAATTCCGCATCTGGCGCGTGTATCTCGCCGGCTGCGCGTATGCGTTCGAACACGACGACGTGTCGATCTTCCAGATCGTGTGCCGCAAGGCCGGACGCAGCGCGAAAACGCTGCCGTGGTCGCGACGCTATATGTACGAACACGCGCTGCCGCGCTAGGCGGCGCTTCACGCTGGGCATGCATGGGTGACGGCAGGACGCGGCGCAAGGCGCCGCCGGAACGACAGCAGCGCGACGACACGGCCGAGTCGCACGCCGACGGACAATTCGACCTGTTCGGCGTGCCGGCGGACGCTGCACGCGCGTCGTCGCCCGCGGACGACACGCCCCCTGCAAACGCCGATGCACGCGTGACTTCGAACCCGCATGACGATGCGCGGCAGGCGCCGCCCGCCCGCGCAGCCTCCCGCCTTTCCGACGAAGCACCGCCGCCCGCCTCCGGCCTGCTGTGGGACGACCCGTCGCCGCCGGCCGCGCCGCCGAAGAAAAGCCAGCGCCGGCGCGGCGTGCCGCCCGCGCCGATCGCGGCGGACGTCGCCAAGGCAGCGGCCGGCCTGCCGCCCAACGTCCGGCTCGGCACGTCGTCGTGGTACTTCCCCGGCTGGAACGGCATCGTCTACGACGGCGATTTCGCGCAGACGAAACTGTCGCGCGAAGGGCTCGAAGCATACGGCGCGCATCCGCTATTGAAGAGCGTGAGCCTCGACCGGTCGTTCTACGGCCCGCTGTCCGTCGCGGACTACCTGCGCTACGCGCAGCAGGTGCCCGACGATTTCCGCTTCGTCGTGAAGGCGCCGGCCGCCGTGACCGACGCGGTCGTGCGCGGCCGGCGCGGCGAGCCGTCGGGGCCGAACCCGACCTTCCTCGACGCGCAGCTCGCCACCCGGGAATTCGTGCAGCCGTGCGTCGAAGGGCTCGGCCGGAAAGCCGGCGTACTCGTGTTCCAGTTCTCGCCGTTGCCCGATCATCTGCTCGCCGAACCGGCCGCGCTGATCGACCGGCTCGCCGCGTTCTTCGCGGCGCTGCCGCCGCTGCCGCCGGAAGCCGAGGGCCCGCGCTACGCGATCGAGATCCGCGACGCGAGCCTGCTCACGCCGCGCTTCATCCGCGCGCTCGCCGCGCTCGGTGTGCGCTACTGCGTCGGCCTGCACGCGCGGATGCCCGACCCGCTGCGCCAGGCCGCCGCGCTCGCGCTGCTCGACGGCGACGCGCCGGGCCCGCTGATCGTGCGCTGGAGCCTGCACGGCGGCTTCAAGTACGAACAGGCGAAAGCGAAGTACGAACCGTTCGACAAGCTGGTCGACGAGGATCCGGCCACGCGCTCGGCGCTCGCCGAACTGGCCGCGCGCTATGCGCTGGCCGGTCAGCCGGTGCTCATCACGATCAACAACAAGGCGGAAGGCTCCGCGCCGCTGTCGTGCATCGCGCTCGCGCGCGAGATCGCCGCCGCGTGCGCGCAGTGGCGCGGCGAGGCGGCTTAACGTCGGTTTCGCCGGTTTCGTCGGTTTCCGCCGTTCGCACGCTTACGCGCCGCGCAGCGACTTCAGCCGGTGCGAGAACTTCTGCCGGAATTTCGCGAGCTTCGGCCCGATCACGACCGAGCAGTAGCCCTGCCCCGGGTTACGCGCGTAATAGTTCTGGTGATAGTCCTCGGCCGGCCAGTAGTTGCCGTCGAGCGGCACGACCTGCGTAACGATCGGCTGCCCGAACACCTGCTCGCGCTCCAGCTCGCGGATCACGTCGAGCGCGGTATCGCGCTGCGCATCGGAATGCGTGAACACGACCGACCGGTACTGCGTGCCGACGTCGTTGCCCTGCCGGTTCAACTGGGTCGGATCGTGCGTCGCGAAGAAGATCTCGAGGATCTCGCGATAGCCGATGCGCGCCGGATCGAACGTCACGTTGACGACTTCCGCGTGGCCCGTGTCGCCTTCGCAGATGTCGCGATAACCGGGATTGCGCGTGTGGCCGCCCGCGTAGCCCGACTGGACGGCCGTCACGCCGTCGACGTCGAGAAACACGGCCTCCGTGCACCAGAAACACCCGCCTCCCAACGTCGCGGTTTCAAGCATTGCGTTCCCCATGAAATCAGCCCCTCGTTGATGACGGCAGCCGGCACGCAGGTGCCGGCGCCACCGTTGCCTCTCGCCGCCGCGCGTCCGTGGTACGCGACGCAGCGGCACTTCGGCAAGTATCTCACTCGCGCGCGAACCTGGCAGATCGCACAGGTGCCGCGCGCGACCGACCGCACGTTTCTCGACTACACTTAGGCACGCGTGACCGCGGCGCAAACCGTCCGGCCACGCAAAGCGTCCGATGCACGCCCGACCCTGATGCACCCATCATCTGCCGGAACATCGATATGCACGTCTTGACAGACATCGCCCGCGTTGCGGGCCCGGTCGCCGCCACGTCGCGAGCCGACGCTTCAGCCGTACCATCGCGACGCCGTGCGCCCGTATCACCGCGGGCGCGACGATCCCGCACCTCGTCTTCACCCGCATTCACGATCTGATGCACGGCGCCGCGCGTGTCGCCGACGCGTGCGTCCGCCTGCCGATCACGCCCGCCGGCGAGATGCGCGCCGCGCGGCCACCTCGACCCGCACGCCCGCAGCGCACGGCCGTGCGTCAGTAGTCCGATACCACCGAGAGGGCATCACCATGAGCATGCGGCCTGACCCGACGTTTCACGCTTCTCCCGAGCTTGCGATGCAGGCGCCGGCGGAAGAGTTTGCCTATACGTTGTTGCTGAGCCCCGATTTTTCCAGACCCGACGCGCTCGCCGTGATCGACGTGAAGCCCGGCTCGCCGACCTACGGAAAGATCGTGCACACGGTGACGATGCCGAACACCGGCGACGAGTTTCACCACTTCGGCTGGAACGCGTGCTCGTCGGCGCTGTCGCCGCTGACCGGCCATGCGTTCCTCGAACGCCGCTTCCTGATCATCCCCGGCCTGCGCTCGTCGCGCATCTACGTGATCGACACGAAGCCGCACCCGACGCAGGCGCGCATCCACAAGATCATCGAACCCGACGAGATCTTCGCGAAGACCGGTTATTCGCGGCCGCACACCGTTCACTGCGGCCCCGAGGGCATCTACGTGAGCACGCTCGGCGGCGCGGGCAAGGACGGCACCGACGGCGCGCCCGGCATCTTCATCATGGATTGCGAAACCTTCGACGTGCTCGGCCGCTGGGAGATCGATCGCGGCCCGCAGGACAAGCACTACGATTTCTGGTGGAACCTGCCGCGCGACTACATGGTGTCGAGCGAATGGGCGCTGCCGCCGCAATTCGAGAACGGCATCGTGCCCGAGGACCTGCTCGCGAACAAATACGGGCACCGGCTGCATTTCTGGGACCTGCGCGCGCGGCGCAACGTGCAGACGATCGATCTCGGCGCGCAGCACCAGATGGCGCTCGAAGTGCGGCCCGCGCACGACCCGGTGCGCGAATACGGATTCGTCGGCGTGGTGGTCGATACGACGAACCTCGAAGGCTCGATCTGGACCTGGTGGCGCGAGGACGGCAAGTTCCATGTGAAGAAGACCGCGACGATCCCGGCCGAGCCGGCCGCGGCCGACGAACTGCCGCCGCTGCTGAAAGCGTTCGGCGCGGTGCCGCCGCTCGTGACCGACATCGACCTGTCGCTCGACGACCGCTTCCTCTACGTGTCGTGCTGGGGCACCGGCGAGATGCGCCAGTACGACGTGTCGGATCCGCACAACCCGGTGCTCGCGGGGTCGGTGCGGATCGGCGGCATCGTGCGCCGCGCGCCGCACACGAACGGCCGCGCGTTCGCGGGCGGCCCGCAGATGGTCGAGATCAGCCGCGACGGCCGGCGCGTGTACTGGACCAACTCGCTCTATTCGACGTGGGACGACCAGTTCTATCCGGACGGCGTGCCGGCCGCGCAGGTGCTCGCGCATGCGGGGCCGGACGGCGGGCTGACGCTCGCCGACGATTACTGGGTCGAGTTCCCCGACGGCTATCGCGCGCACCAGATCCGGCTCGAAGGCGGCGACTGCTCGACCGACTCGTTCTGCTACCCGTCGGTCAAGCGTTGAACACCGGACTTCACGCGCAGTTCGCGCTGTGGGCGGCCGTGCTCGCGAGCGGCGTGTATCACGGGCTCAATCCCGCGATGGGCTGGCCGCTCGCGGTGTCGAACGCGCTGATGACGCGCCGCGGCGGCGCGCTCGTCGCGGCGCTCGGCTATCTCGCGCTCGGCCATGCGCTCGCGGTATTCGCGGTGATGCTGCCGTTCGGGCTGCTCGCCGCGCTGCTCGCGTGGCAGTCGGCGATCCGGATCGGCGCGAGCGCGCTCGTGATCGGCTTCGGCGCCGTGCTGCTGATCCGGCGCCGGCATCCGCGCGCGCTTGCGCGGATCCCGCCGGCGCGGCTCGGCCTGTGGTCGTTCGCGGTCGCGATCGCGCACGGTGCGGGGCTGATGCTGGTGCCGATCTACCTCGGGCTTTGCGGGCTCGACATGGACGCCGGCCACCGCGCGGCGGCCACGCTCGTCGATGCGCATCTCGGGATGGCGCTCGTCGTCGCGGCCGTGCATGCGGCCGCGATGATCGCCGCCGGCGGCGGGCTCGCGTGGCTCGTGTACCGCTATCTCGGGCTGAAATTCGTGTCGCGGAGCTGGTTCAATCTCGATGCGGTGTGGGCGTCGAGCCTGATCGTGACGGGCGCGCTGTCGCTCGGGCTGGCGGCGACGCAATAGCACGGGCATCGATAGCGCGCGCGGTGGATCGGCGGGTGGACGGACCGACGGCACCGCACAAAAACGCGACAGAACGGCCATGCCGACCGCGCGCCATCGTGATCCTGGCATCGCGCCGCAGCGTTCGTTACGTCACGCTATCCTCGCAATGCGCCGTCCGGCCGGGCCCGGCGGCGCCGATTCCGCTAAAATCGGGCCATGCGCACCACTTCCCAACCGACCGCCTTGTCGCCTTTCGTCCGCCGCGCCCGTCACCCCCGCGTCGCGTCGCGCCCGCCCGTTTCGTTCCGGATGGCCGCCCGATGAGCCGCGCCAATCCGCCGGATTTCGACGCGGCCGCCTTCCGCCAGGCGCTCGGCCAGTTCGCGACGGGCGTGACGGTGATCACGACGCGCGCGCCGTCCGGGCAATTGATCGGCATCACCGCCAGCTCGTTCAACTCGGTATCGCTCGATCCGCCGCTCGTGCTGTGGAGCCTCGCGCACAAATCGGCATCGACGCCCGTATTCCGCGGCAACAGCCATTACGTGGTGAACGTGCTCGCCGCGTCGCAGCTCGACCTGTGTAAGCGCTTCTCGACCTACAAGGGCGACCGCTTCGAAGGAATCGCGCATGTGGCCGGCAACTCGGGGATGCCCGTGCTCGACGGCGCGCTCGCGTGGTTCGAATGCCACAACCGCAGCCGCTATGACGAAGGCGACCACGTGATCTTCGTCGGCGAAGTGGAACGCTGCGGCGTGCGCGCCGCGTCGGACGAGACACCGCCGCTCGTGTTCCACGGCGGCGGCTTCCACGGCCTTACACCGCTTTGATCGCACCCGTGCGCGCCAGCCCGACCGGCGCGCCGGCTTCGTCCTTCAGCGTCTGCAGCACGATGTTCGAACGGATGTCCATCACGCCCGGCGCCTTGTAGAGCCGGTTCAGCACGAAATCCGAATAGTGCTTGAGGTTGTGCGCGAGCACGCGCAGCAGATAGTGGCTCTCGCCCGTCACGACGAACGCGCCGACCACCTCCGGCCATTCGCGCAGCGCTTCCGCGAAGCGCTCGTGCCATTGATTCTCTTCGTTGCGCATCGATACCTGCACGAACGCCTCGAGCTCGAAGCCGAGCTTCTCGCGGCTCAGGCACGCGCGATAGTGCTCGATCACGCCCTGCTCCTCGAGCAGACGCATGCGGCGCAGGCAGGCGGACGGCGAAAGCGAAATCCGTTCCGCCAGATCGAGATTGCTGATTCTGCCCTCCTCCTGCAATACCGCCAGAATCCGGCAGTCGGTGGCATCGAGCGTGATCGCGTGCATTTTTGGTCCCCGTTTTCCCTCTCAGTCGAATTATCTGCCAATCCGGCGGATTGTCCATGTTTATTTCGCAAGCACTTTCTGCGAGCGTCCACCTATCATTCGAAGCATCGATTCACCGATTCGTCATGCCATGGACACTCTCTGGGACATCTCGCCGCCTGTCAGCCCCGCCACCCCCGTGTGGCCGGGCGATACGCCGGTTTCCGTCGAACGCGTGTGGCGGATGGAGGCCGGCTCGCCGGTCAACGTCGCGCGTCTGACGCTGTCGCCGCATACGGGCGCGCACTGCGACGCGCCGCTGCACTACGACGCCGACGGCGCGCCGATCGGCGCCGTGCCGCTCGACACCTATCTCGGCCCGTGCCGCGTGATCCATTGCATCGGCGCATCGCCCGTCGTGCAGCCGGCCGACGTTGCGGCCGCGCTCGACGGCGTGCCGCCGCGCGTGCTGCTGCGCACCTGTGCGCAAGCGCCGGTCACGCAATGGGACCCCGGCTTCTGCGCGGTCGCGCCTGAAACGATCGACCTGCTCGCCGCGCATAGCGTGAAGCTGATCGGCATCGACACGCCGTCGCTCGACCCGCAGGAATCGAAGACGATGGACGCGCATCACCGCGTGCGTGCGCACCGGATGGCGATCCTCGAAGGCATCGTGCTCGACGACGTGCCGCCCGGCGACTACGAGCTGATCGCACTGCCGCTGAAGTTCGCGACGCTCGACGCGAGCCCCGTGCGCGCGGTGCTGCGCGCGCTGCCCGCGCGTGCTTCCTGATTACCCCGACCTACGACCCCACATCATGATCAAGACCCGTGAAGACGCGCTCGCCCTCGACCGCGACGACCCGCTCGCCCCACTGCGCGACCAGTTCGCACTGCCCGACGGCGTGATCTACCTCGACGGCAACTCGCTCGGCGCGCAGCCGCGCGCGTCGGCCGTCCGCGCGCAGCAGGTGATCGGCGCCGAATGGGGCGAAGGGCTGATCCGCAGTTGGAACACGGCCGGCTGGTTCGCGCTGCCGCGCCGTCTCGGCGACAAGCTCGCGACGCTGATCGGCGGCGCGCCCGGCGAAACGGTCGTGACCGACACCATCTCGATCAACCTGTTCAAGCTGCTGTCGGCGATGCTGCGTCATCAGGCCGGGCGCGCGCCCGAGCGCCGCGTGATCGTGTCGGAACGCTCGAACTTCCCGACCGACCTGTATATCGCGCAGGGGCTGATCGAGCAGCTCGGCGGCGGCTACGAGCTGCGCCTGATCGACGATCCGGCCGACCTGCCCGACGCGCTCGGCGCGGACACGGCCGTCGCGATGATCACGCACGTGAACTACCGCACCGGCTACATGCACGACATGCCGGCCGTCACGCAGCTCGTGCACGACGCTGGCGCGCTGATGCTGTGGGATCTCGCGCACTCGGCCGGCGCGGTGCCGGTCGACCTGAACGGCGCGCGCGCGGACGGCTCGGTCGGCTGCACGTACAAGTACCTGAACGGCGGCCCCGGTTCGCCCGCGTTCGTGTGGGTGCCGCAGCGCCATCACGCGCACTTCTCGCAGCCGCTGTCCGGCTGGTGGGGCCACCGCGCGCCGTTCGCGATGCAGCCGGGCTTCGCGCCCGATCCGGGCATCGCGCGCTTCCTGTGCGGCACGCAGCCGATCGTGTCGATGTCGATGGTCGAATGCGGGCTCGACGTGTTCCTGCAGACCGACATGCAGGCGATCCGCCGCAAGTCGCTCGCGCTGACCGACGCATTCATCGCGCTCGTCGAAGCGCGCTGCGCGGGCCTGTCGCTGAAGCTCGTCACGCCGCGCTCGCATCACCAGCGCGGCTCGCAGGCGAGCTTCGAGCATCCGCACGGCTACGAAGTGATGCAGGCGCTGATCGCGCGCGGCGTGATCGGCGACTACCGCGAGCCGTACGTGCTGCGTTTCGGCTTCACGCCGCTCTATGTGCGCTTCGTCGACGTGTGGGATGC
Source organism: Burkholderia sp. FW306-1C-G01B (assembly GCF_058781685.1). Classification (NCBI taxonomy): domain Bacteria; kingdom Pseudomonadati; phylum Pseudomonadota; class Betaproteobacteria; order Burkholderiales; family Burkholderiaceae; genus Burkholderia; species Burkholderia sp. FW306-1C-G01B. Next base: position 217,673 of record NZ_JBYSWZ010000011.1, on the reverse strand, counting down.
CGTCGAGACGCTGCGCGACATCCTGGCCACCGATGCGTGGAAGGCGCCCGAGTTCGCCGAACGCGGCGCGGTGACCTGACCGGTTTTGCCCGGCGCGCGCCGCAGTGACGTGCGGATAACGCGCCGCGCCCCGTCATTCAATCCTGGAGAAAGTCGTGAATTCTGGTCATATGCAGCCGCCCGGCGACGAAGCGCCGGCGGGCTGCCCGTTCTCGGGCGCACGCGCCGCGCAACCGGTACATTCGGCACAAGCGGCACACGAAGCGCCGCACGTGCCGGGCGATGCCTCGGGCCAAGCCGGCTGGCACAACGCGCAGCTCGATTTCTCGAAGTCGATGAGCTACGGCGACTACCTGTCGCTGAATTCGATCCTCGACGCGCAGCATCCACTGTCGCCCGATCACAACGAGATGCTGTTCATCATCCAGCATCAGACGAGCGAGCTGTGGATGAAGCTCGCGCTGTTCGAGCTGCGCGGCGCGCTCGACGCGGTGCGCTCCGATGCGTTGCCGCCCGCATTCAAGATGCTCGCGCGCGTGTCGCGCATCCTCGAGCAGCTCGTGCAGGCGTGGAACGTGCTGTCGACGATGACGCCGTCCGAATATTCGGCGATGCGGCCGTATCTCGGGCAGTCGTCGGGCTTCCAGTCCTACCAGTATCGCCAGCTCGAATTCCTGCTCGGCAACAAGAACGTGCAGATGCTGCAGCCGCATGCGCACCGGCCCGACCTCCTCGAACAGGTGCGCGCGACGCTCGAAGCGCCGTCGTTCTACGACGAGGTCGTGCGCCTGCTCGCGCGGCGCGGGTTCCCGATCGCGCCGGAGCGGCTCGAGCGCGACTGGACGCAGCCGACACGGCACGACGAGACGGTCGAAGCCGCGTGGCTCGAGGTGTACCGACACCCGCAGCAGCACTGGGAGCTGTACGAGATGGCCGAGGAACTGGTCGATCTCGAGGACGCGTTCCGCCAGTGGCGCTTCCGTCACGTGACGACGGTCGAGCGCATCATCGGCTTCAAGCAGGGCACGGGCGGCACCAGCGGCGCGCCGTATCTGCGCAAGATGCTCGACGTCGTGCTGTTCCCCGAGCTCTGGCACGTGCGCACCACGCTCTAACGCACACGATGCACGCGATGCACGCGATGCGCCCGCACGTCACGACGACGTGCGGGCCAGCTCCTCCCCTTCGCGCGGCACCGACTGCGCGCGCGACAGCCGCGGAATGTGCCGCCGCACCGCGAGCAGCGCGATGCACACGACGCCCATCGCCGCGGCCAGCATCGTCAGGTACGCACCCGCACCGCCCGCCGTGATCACGATCGCGCCCGCGAACGCGCTGAGAATCGCGCCGAGCCGGCCGAACGCGAGCGCGCTCGCGGTGCCCGTCGCGCGCACCGCCGTCGGGTAGATGTACGCACAAAGCGCATACATCGTCGACTGCACCGCGTTGACGAACAGCCCGTGCAGGCCGAGCCCGACGATCAGCCAGTTCGTGTGGCGGCTCGCATCGACACCCATCAGCCACACCGCGCTCGCCGCGCCGCCGATGCTGCACAGCGCGAGCGGCCAGCGCGACCCGGCATGCGCGATCGCCCATGCGCACAGCAGCGCGCCGATCACGCCGCCGAGGTTGTACGCGGTGAGACCCGCGCCCGCGACCGACACGCTCAGCCCGCTCGCGGCCAGCATCGTCGGCAGCCAGCTGAACGCCGCGTAGACAGCAAGCAGACACATGAAGAACGCGCACCACAGCGCGATCGTGTCACGCGCCTGGCCGCTCGCGAACAGCGCGCCGAAGCCGCCGCGGCCACCGGGTGCGCGTGCGTCTTTCGTATCGGTGAACACGGTGCCCGGCGCGACCGGCCGCTGCATCCGCGCGAGCAGCGCGCCGAGTTCCGGCCAGCGCGCGGGACGTCGCGCGAGATAACGCGGCGATTCGGGCAGCGCGCGCACGAGCACGAAGCCGAGCACGAGCGGCAGCGCGCCGCCCGCGAAAAACAGCCCGCGCCAGCCGTAGCGCGGCAGCACCTCGTGCGCGAACAGGCCGGCCAGCATCCCGCCGAGCGGCACGCAGACGATCGTCGCGGTCACCATCATCGTGCGGCGCCGCGCGGGCGTGTATTCGGCCGTCATCGTCGTGGCCGTCGGCAGCGCGCCGCCGATTCCGAGCCCCGCGCAGAAGCGCAGCATCGCGATCGCCGCGACGTCGGGCGCGAAGCCGATCGCGCAGGTCGCGATGCCGAACAGGAACACGCTGCCGCTCACGGCCTGGCGGCGGCCGAAGCGGTCCGCGACGATCCCCGCGCACGCGCTGCCGATGCCCATTCCGATCAGCCCGGCCGCGACGGCCGGCGCGAACGCGCCGCGCGTGATGCCCCATTCGCGGATCAGCACCGGAATCGCGAAGCCGATCAACTGGCCGTCGAAGCCGTCGAGCACGATCGCGAGCGCGGCGAGCAGCACCACGCAGCGCTGCATCGTCGTGAACGGCCCGTCGTCGAGCGTCGTGCCGATGTCGACCGACGGCGGCGGCAATCCGTCGCGCGTGCTCATGCGACCTCCCGTGCGCCGCGCGTCGGCGGCAACATGCGCGAACGGCGCGCGGCAAGACAACGGCATTCGATGGCTTTCATGGCGTCTCCTGTTGTCCGGGCTGGCGCGTCGACGCGTGCCCGAATCTCGTACTGCGCGGTCGGCCGGCGTCAATGCGTCGGCGCCGGTGTCTTTTCAACCCGTCTCGATCCGGCGCCATCGCCTGCGCGCGACGGCTCGTATCGTCGTGCGGCGCAAGCCGCGCCGCCGGCCCGATGCTCAGTTCACCCGTGCGTCGATCAGCCGGACGAGCGCGAGCAGCGTCTCGGTATGCGGCACCGCGACGCCCGCTTCGCGCGCGGCTGCGACGACCTTGCCGTTGATCGCGTCGATTTCCGTGCGGCGGCCCGCGAGCACGTCCTGCAGCATCGACGGGCGATGGCCGCGATGCTCGCCGATTGCGTGTTCGACGTTGCGCGCGATGCGTTCACCGTCGACGGCGATTCCGTTCGCGAGGGCGACGGCGGCCGTCTCGGCTGCGATCGCGAGCGCGAGCCGCGGCCCGTCGTGATGATTGCCGAGCTGGTCGACCGTGCAGCCGGTCACCGCGCACAGCGTGTTGAGCGCAGCGTTGAACGCGACCTTCTCCCAGATCGCGGCCCATACGTCGGCGTCGAGCGTGCATGCGAGCCCCGCGCGCGACAGCGCATCGGCCACGGCCGTCGCGAACGGGTGTGCGTGGCCGTCGGCCGTCATCATGCGGATCGTGCCCGCGCCGTGCGAGCGAACGTGCGCGGGCCCCGCGGCATCGGCCGGCCACGTCGTCACGCCGACCAGGATGCGTTCGAGCGGCACGAACGCATTCAGCGTCTCGACGTTGCCGAGCCCGTTCTGCAATGTCAGCACGTGCGTATGCGACGTCAGCAGCGCGCGCACGCCGTCGAGCGCCGCACGCGTATGCAGCGATTTCGTGAAAACGATCAGCAGGTCGAACGATGCATCGGGCGATGCGGCCGCGTCCGCATTCGCGGCTTCCGGCCGCACGGCCCGCAAAACGCGGATGCGGCGTTCGCCGCGAGCGTCGTCGATGCGCAGCCCGTCGCGACGGATTGCATCGAGATGCGCGTCGTTCACGTCGATCAGCGTGACGGCCTCGCCGCTTTCGGCCAGCAGCCCGCCGAACAGCGAGCCCATCGCGCCCGCGCCCAGAATTGCGATTCTCATCGTCGGTGGCCTCGTCAGAACGGATAGTGGCGCGGCGCGGTCTGCACGGTGATCCAGCGCAGATCCGTGAACGCCGCGATGCCGGCCTTGCCGCCAAAGTGGCCGAAGCCGCTGTCCTTCACGCCGCCGAACGGCATCTGCGCCTCGTCGTGCACGGTCGGGCCGTTCACGTGGCAGATGCCCGATTCGATGCGTGCCGCAACGCGCATCGCGCGCGCGACGTCGCGGCTGAACACGGCCGACGACAGCCCGAACGCGTTGTCGTTCGCGCAGCGGATTGCCGCAGCCTCGCCGTCGACTCGCACGATGCCCTTCACGGGGCCGAACGATTCTTCCGCATAGATGCGCATCGCCGGCGTCACGCGATCGAGCAGCGTCGCCGGGAACAGCGTGCTGTCGGCCCTGCCGCCGCACAGCAGTGTCGCGCCGTGCGCGAGCGCATCGTCGATCAGCGCGTTGCAACGCTCGACAGCCTTCATGTCGATCAGCGAGCCGAGCACGACGGGGCCGTTGCGCGGGTCGCCGAGCGGCAGCGACGCGGCCTTGTCGGCAAGCTTCGCAACGAACGCATCGGCAATCGACGCGTCGACGACGATCCGCTCGGTCGACATGCAGATCTGCCCGGAATTCGCGAACGCGCCGAACGCGGCCGCCGCGACCGCTGCGTCGAGATCGGCATCGTCGAGCACGACGAACGGCGCCTTGCCGCCAAGCTCCAGCACCGCCGGCTTCAGGTGGCGCGCACATGCTTCGGCGACGATCCTGCCCACGCGCGTCGAGCCCGTGAAATTCACGCGGCGCACGGCCGGATGCGCGATCAATGCGTCGACGACGGCACCCGCATCGTCGGGCGCATTCGTCACGAAGTTGACGACGCCCGGCGGCAATCCAGCTTCCTGCAGCGCCTCGACGATCAGCCCGTGCGTGACGGGACACAGCTCCGAGCCCTTCAGCACGACCGTGTTGCCGCATGCGAGCGGCAGCGCGAGCGCGCGCGTCGCGAGGATCACCGGCGCGTTCCACGGCGCGATGCCGAGCACCACGCCGGCCGGCTGCCGCACGCCCATCGCGAGCGAACCGGGCACGTCGGACGGAATCAGTTCGCCGCCGACCTGTGTGGTCAGCGATGCAGCCTCGACTAGCCCGCTCGCGGCAAGGTGCACGTTGAAGCCGGCCCACAGCGCGGATGCGCCCGTCTCGGCCGCCATCGCGGCGACGAACTGTTCATGCTTCGCTTCGAGCGCGGCGGCCGCCTTCAGCAGCAGCGCGCGGCGTGCGCCGGGGCCGAGCGCGGCCCATTCGGGAAAGGCGCGCGCGGCCGCGTCGGCCGCCGCACGCGCATCGTCGACGGTGCACGCGGGCGCCTCGGACGCGATTTCGCCGTCGAGCGGGTTGCGGCGCACGAAGGTCGCGCCGCTGGATGAGTGGCGGCGTTCGCCGCCGATCAGCATCGATACGGTTTGCATGGAGTCTCCGGAAAGACGCGCGTCGCGCGTCAGGCAATCTCGACTTCGACGACGACCGGCGTCGCGGCATGCAGCGCGTCGGTCAGCGTGCCGCGCAGGCGCGCCGCATCGGCGACGCGCACGCCGCGGCAGCCCATCCCTTCCGCGAGCGCGACGAAATCCAGGTCGGGCAGATCGGTGCCCTGCACGGGATCGCCGGGGCCAAAGCCGAACACCGGCGCGAAATCCTGCAGCGCCGCGTAGCGCCGGTTGTTCAGGATCACGAACGTGATCGGCAATTTCAACTGCGCGGCGCTCCACAGTGCCTGGATCGAATACAGGCTCGACCCGTCGCCGATCAGCGCGATCACGCGCCGGCCCGGCTGCGCGAGCGCGACGCCGACGGCGGCCGGCATCCCGTAGCCGAGCCCGCCGCTGTCCATCGTGTAGAACGTGCCGCTGCGCGTGAACGGCAGGTGTTCCTGCATCACGGGCCGCGCGCTCGGCGCTTCCTCTACGACGATGTCCTGGGCGTCGCGCACGTCGGCGAGCGTCTGCAGCGCGAACGCGGCCGACATGCGCTCGCCGGCTGCCGGTGCGTCGACGCGTGCGCGCGGCGGGCGCGGCGCGGGCATCGGCCGCTCGGGCGGCGCCGGCCGCGCCAGCAGGTCGCGCGCCGCGAGCCGCAGGTTGCCGACGACCGCGTCGCCCGACGGCGTCCACGCGGCAACGCCCGGATCGTCGACGAGCTGGACGAGTGCCGCACCCGGCGGCACGTGCGGGCCGAAGCCTTCGATGTGGTAGGTAAATGCAGGCGCGCCGAACGCGAACACGAGATCGTGCCCGTCGAGCCGCGCGACGATCTTCTCGCGGATCGCGGGCAGGAAGCCGGCGAACAGCGGATGATCCTCGGGGAAGCTGCAGCGCCCCGACATCGGCGCGACGTACACGCGCGCACGGTGCCGCTCCGCGAGCCGCACGACGTCGTCCCACGCACCGGCGCGATCGACGGCCGCGCCGACCACGAACGCGGGGCGCCGCGCGGCGTCGAGCGCGTCGCCGAGCCGCGCGAGCGCGTCGGGATCGGGCCGCACGACGCTGCTGACGTCGCGCCGCGGCAGCAGCTCGGCCGGCTGGTCCCAGTCGTCGACCGGGATCGACACGAACACGGGGCCGCGCGGCTCCTGCATCGCGATGCGGTAAGCACGCGCGATCGCGGCCGGCACGTCCTGCGCACGCGCGGGCTCGATGCTCCATTTCACGTACGGCTTCGGCAGCTCGGCGGCCTGCGTCGCGCCGAGGAACGGATCGAACGGCAAGATCGCGCGCGCCTGCTGGCCTGCGGTAACGACCATGGGCGTGCGGTTCCTGAACGCGGTGAAGAGATTGCCCATCGCGTTGCCGACGCCCGCCGCCGAATGCAGGTTGACGACCGCCGCATTGCCGGTGGCCTGCGCATGGCCGTCGGCCATCCCGACCACGACGGCCTCGTGCAAGCCGAGCACATAGCGGAAATCGGCCGGGAAGTCGCGGAACATCGGCAGCTCGGTCGAACCGGGATTGCCGAACACGCGGTCGATGCCGAACTGGCGAAGCAGGTCGATGACCGCATCGCGAACGGTGATCGATGCGGCGGATGGGGGCTGATGGCCGGACATGCTCGGCGCTCCTCGATGGCTTGGCGGTTTCCACAGTATCGAAGCGCAAGCCATTCTCGGATACTGTATTTTTTGCGATAAGCCATTACATTCCGGCATGACTTTCGATCTCCGACAATTGCGCGCCTTCACGACGATCGTCGCGTGCGGCAGCCTCGGCCGCGCGGCCGACGCGCTGCATGTGACGCAGCCGGCGCTGAGCCGGATCCTGAAGCGGCTCGAGGACCAGGTCGGCGCGCCGTTGTTCGAGCGCCATTCGAAGGGCGTGCAGCTCACCGCGTTCGGCGACGCGCTGCTGCCGCACGCGACGCTGCTGCAGCACGAGGCCGAGCACGCGCGCGAGGAACTCGACGCAATGCGCGGGTTCGCGAAGGGCACGATCAAGGTCGGCACGGTGGGCAGCATCGCGAGCCTCGTGCTGCCGGTCGCGGTCGGCCGCGTGCTCGACCGCTGGCCGAACCTGCGCGTCGAGATCCTCGAAGGCGTGTGGGACCGCCTCGCCGAGGGATTGAACAAGCACGAGATCGATCTCGCGCTGTCCGCGCACGGGCCCGACACCGACGAGATCGTCGCGATTCCCGAGTGCCGCTGGGAAGATCGCAGCCATATCGTTGCGGCGCCGCACCATCCGCTGCGCGCGCTCGGCCGCGCGCCGACGCTCGTCGACACGCTGCACGCGCGCTGGGCGATTCCGCCGCGCGGCACCGCACCGTTCGACCACATGCGCGCGACCTTCGACGCACACGGGCTCGCGCTGCCCGACATCGCGGTCGAAACGCGCTCGGTCACGACGCTGAAGAGCCTCGTCGCGCATGCCGGTTTCCTGAGCTGGATGGCCGAGCCGATGTACGGCGCCGAGCAGGCGGCCGGCACGATCGACACGCTGCCGGTGCAGGAGGTCGTCGCAGTGCGCACGCTCACCGCGTTCCGGCGTCGCCACGGGATCCTGCCGGGGCCGGCCGGCAAGCTGCTCGACGAACTCGTCGCGCTCACGCGCGAAGGGCGCTGACACCCGCTCCCGACCGGCCGCCTGTTCGCGCCCCTTCGCCTCCGTTCCCGCGCCACCCGCGCGCCGCCGCAGCGCACCATCGAAATGCCGTCTCCCCGCCTTGACTTTCGCTCGCCCGAATACGATCATTCGCTCACATGAAGAGCAAATGATCTAATCGACAGGAAAGACTGGCACGAACAGGAGACACCGGATGAGCGAATCGCCCTCCGCCCGCGCGCCCGTGCTGCTGCACATCGGCGCGGGCTCGTTTCACCGCGCGCACCAGGCGTGGTATCTGCATCGCGTGAACGCGGCCGTGCCGGCCGACGAACGCTGGTCGCTGACCGTCGGCAACATCCGCGACGACATGCGCGCGACGATGGACGCGCTCGCCGCGCAGCACGGCGAATACACGCTCGAAACCGTCACGCCGCAAGGCGAGCGCGCGTACGAGACGATCCGCGCGATCACGCGCGTGCTGCCCTGGTCGATCGACCTCGCCGCGTTGATCGACGCCGGCGCCGATCCGGCCTGCCGGATCGTGTCGTTTACCGTCACCGAAGGCGGCTACTACCTCGACGAACACAACCGGCTCGACGTCGCGAACGCCGATCTCGCGGCCGACCTGCAGGGCGCGGGCACGACGCTGTACGGCGCGCTCGCGGCGCTGCTCGCCGAACGCATGCGGCGCGGCGCGGGCCCGCTCACGCTGCAGAGCTGCGACAACCTGCGCAACAACGGCGCGCGCTTTCGCGCGGGGATGCGCGAATTCCTCGAACGGCGCGGGGCAGCCGACCTGCTCGCGTGGTTCGACGCGAACGTCGCGACGCCGAGCGCGATGGTCGACCGCATCACGCCGCGCCCGACCGCCGACGTGCGCGAACGCGTGCGCGCGGCCACCGGCCTCGACGACGCATGCCCGGTGATGGGCGAATCGTTCATCCAGTGGGTGATCGAGGACCGCTTCGCGGCCGGCCGGCCGCGCTGGGAGCTGGCCGGCGCGGAACTCGTCGACGACGTGCACCCGTACGAGGAAGCGAAGATCCGCATCCTCAACGCGACGCACAGCTGCATCGCGTGGGCCGGCACGCTCGCGGGCTACACGTATATCCACGAAGGCACGCACGACGCGGCGATCCGCCGCTTCGCGCACGACTACGTGACGCAGGACGTGATCCCTTGCCTGACCCCGAGCCCGCTCGATCTCGCGCGCTACCGCGACGTCGTGCTCGAGCGCTTCGGCAACCCGTACGTGCTCGACACGAACCAGCGCGTCGCGGCCGACGGCTTCTCGAAGATCCCCGGCTTCATCGCGCCGACGCTCGTCGAATCATTCGCGCGCGGCGCGGCGCCGGTCGCCACCGCCGTGCTGCTCGCGCTGTTCCTGCGCTTTCTCGAACGCTGGGCGCGCGGCACGCTGCCGTACGCATACCAGGACGGCGTGATGGACGAAGCCGCAGCGCGCGCGATCGTCGACGCCGACGACCCGGCCGTCGCGCTGTGCGCGAGCCGCCCGCTGTGGGGCTCGCTCGCCGGCAATGCGGCGCTGCTCGAGGCGCTGCGCGCCGCGCTCGCCCGCGTCGACGCATGGCTCGCGCAGCGCTGACGCGCGCCAGCCGGCGCCCGGCCGCCCGGCCGGGCAAACCCGCTTGGCACATGCCGTGCGGCACGGCTAAAGTAGCGGCTCCTCTCTGACGGAACGGATCGCTCATGTATCTCGGCATCGACCTCGGCACCTCGGAAGTGAAGGTGCTGCTGCTCGCCCCGGACGGTGCGGTCGTCGGCACCGCCGGCTCGCCGTTCACCGTGTCGCGGCCGCATCCGCGCTGGGCCGAACAGCATCCGGACGACTGGTGGCACGGCACGCTCGCCGCGCTCGCGGCGCTGCGCGAACGGCATCCGCACGCGTTCGCGCAGGTGCGCGGCATCGGCCTGTCGGGCCAGATGCACGGCGCCGTGCTGCTTGGCCGCGACGACCGCGTGCTGCGCCCCGCGATCCTGTGGAACGACATGCGCAGCGCCGACGAATGCGCGCTGCTCACCGAACGCGCGCCCGATCTCCACGCCCTCGCCGGCAATCTCGCGATGCCGGGCTTCACCGCGCCGAAACTGCTGTGGGTCGCGAAGCACGAACCCGACGTGTTCGCGGCAACCGCATGCGTGCTGATGCCGAAGGACTACCTGCGATTCCGGCTGACCGGCGCGAAGGTGTCCGACCCGTCGGACGCGGCCGGCACGCTGTGGCTCGACGTCGCGCGCCGCGACTGGTCCGACGCGCTGCTCGCCGCGTGCGGGATGACGCGCGACCAGATGCCGCGCATCGTCGAAGGCAATGCGCCGTCCGGCACGCTGCGCGCCGATGTCGCGCGCGAGCTCGGGCTGTCGGAGGCCGTCGTGGTGGCCGGCGGCGGCGGCGACAATGCGACGAGCGCACTCGGCATCGGCGCGATCCATGCGGGCGACGGCTTCGTGTCGCTCGGCACGTCGGGCGTGCTGAGCGTGGTCGGCGACCGCTTCATGCCGAATCCCGCGTCGGCCGTGCATGCGTTCTGCCATGCGATTCCCGATCGCTGGCAATTGATGAGCGTCGTGCTGTCGGCCGCGAGCTGCCTGCGCTGGGTCTGCAAGCTGACGGGCACCGACGAGCCCGCGCTGCTCGCCGAAGTCGAGGCGCTCGACGCCGACGCGCTTGCGACGGCGCCGCTGTTCCTGCCCTACCTGTCCGGCGAACGCACGCCGCACAACGATCCGTATGCGCAGGGCGTGTTTTTCGGGATGACGCACGCGACCGAACGCGCGCATCTCGGCTACGCAGTGCTCGAAGGCGTGACGCTCGGCCTCGCCGACGGCCTCGACGCGCTGCATGCGGCCGGCGTCGAAACCGACCAGCTGTCGCTGATCGGCGGCGGCGCGCGCAGCGCGTTCTGGGCGCAACTGATCGCCGATGCGCTGAACGTGCGCACGCGCCAGATCGGCGGCGGCGAAACGGGCGCCGCGCTCGGCGCGGCGCGGCTCGGCTGGCTGGCCGTCGGCGGCGATCCGCAGACGGTACTGACCAAGCCGCCGGTGCGCGCCGAATACGCGCCGGACGCGGCCCGCCATGCGCTGCTGCGCGAACGCCTCGACGCGTTCCGCGCGCTGTACCGCCACGTGCGCCCGCTGTACGAACCGTCGCGCACGCGGCTCGCGTAAGCCCCGTCGCGGCGGCGCGCACCGGCCGTCGGCCGCGCGCAACACATGCGGTACAGTGGATGCCGTCGCGCGGCCCGCCGGCCGGCCCGCGGGGCGGCCCCCAGATCCGAACCGAATCGCTATCGTGTCCAAGTCCTCAGAAAAACTCGATCTCGCCACGCGTGCCGCGTGGCTCTATTACGTCGCGGGCGACACGCAGAACGAAATCGCCGAAAAGCTGCAGGTGTCGCGCCCGGTCGCGCAGCGCCTCGTCGCGTTCGCGGTCGAGAAGAACCTGATCCGCGTGCGCGTCGACCACCAGCTCGCCGACTGCCTCGATCTCGGCGCGCAATTGTCGAAACGCTACGGCCTCGCGATGTGCGAAGTCGTGCCCGTCGATGCCGATGCGCCCGAAGCGATCGACCGCAAGCTCGCGGTCGCCGGCGCGCAGGTGATGGAGCGCTACCTGGGCGAGACGCGGCCGATGGTGATCGCCGTCAGCAGCGGCCGGACGCTGAAGGCCGCGGTCGCGCAGATCGCGCAGATCGACCGCCCGCAGCACCGGCTCGTATCGATGGTCGGCGCGATCGCGGCCGACGGTTCGTCGAACCGCTACGACGTCGCGCAGTACATCTCCGAGAAGACCGGCAGCAAGCACTTCCTGCTGCCCGCGCCGCTGTTCGCCGACAGCGCCGCGGAACGCGCGCAGTGGTGCAACCACCGGCTGTACCGGATCGTCGAGGCGCTGTCGGGCAAGGCCGACGTCGCGTTCATCGGGATCGGCAACACCGGCCCGCACTGCCCGCTCTACGACGACGGCTTCATCACCGAACAGGAGCTCGACGAGATGACCGCGCTCGGCGCGGTGGCCGAACTGCTCGGCATGCCGATCGACGCGCACGGTAAGCTGATCGACGTGTCGACCAGCGCGCGCGTGACGAGCGTGTCGCTCGCCACGCCGCCGAAGCGCCCGACGATCGCGTTCGCGGGCGGCCCGAAGAAACGCGACGCGGTGATCGCCGCGCTGCGCGGCGGCTGGCTGTCGGGGCTCGTCACCGACGAAACCTGCGCGCGCGCCGCGCTCGACGCAAAGGCGGACTGACGCCGCAGCCGGACGCTCAGGCCGCGCGCGGCGCCGGAAACGCATGCCGGCGCGCGCGCCACGCGCCGATCCACGCGGCCGCCAGCAGCGCCACGAGCACCCACGGAATCGCGCCGGCGCCGGTTGCGCCGAGCAGCATCCCGCCCGCGATGCCGCCACCGGCGATCGCGAGATTCCACACCGTCACGAGCATCGACTGCGCGACGTCGGCCGACTCCCCCGCCGCGTTCGCGGCAGCCGTCTGGAACAGCGTCGGCGCGCCGCCGAACGCGAGCCCCCACAGCGCCACGCCGGCATAGACGATCGCCATCCCCGATCCGGCGCCGAGCATCGCCGCCGCGAGCGCGAACAGCGCGATACTGGCAAGCGTAAGACGCCGTTGCGCGGCACCGATCCACGCGCCCGTCAGCGCGATGCCGACCAGCGACGCGATGCCGAACACCAACAGCACCACATCGACCTGCGCACCCATCCGCACGCCCGCGAGAAACGGCGCGACGTACGTGTACAGCATGTTGTGCGCGAGCACGTACGCGAACATCACGGTCAGCACCGGCCGCACGCCGGGCAGCGTCATCACGCCGAGCACCGGTTCGCGCGCGCCGGCCTGCTGCCCCGGGTAATCGGGCACGCGCCAGCGGATCCAGCCGATCAGCGCGAGCGCCGCGAGCGTGATCAACGCGAACGCGACGCGCCAGCCGAGCGCCGCGCCCAGCGCGGTGCCGGCCGGAATGCCGATCGACATCGCGACCGGCGCGCCGAGCATCGCGACCGCGATCGCGCGGCCGCGCAGCGACGCGTCGACCATCCGGCTCGCATAGCCGGCCAGCAGCGCCCACAGCAGCCCGGCCGACATGCCCGCGACGAAGCGCGCGGCGAGCGTGAGTGCGTAGTACGGCGATGCGGCGGTCAGCGCATTCGACACGACGAAGCCGGCCAGCGCCGCGAGCAGCAGGCGGCGCCGGCGCATCGCGCGCGTCGCGGCGACGAGCGGAATCGCCGCGACGATCGAGCCGAGCGCATACACGGTCACGAGCTGGCCGATCAGCGCGTCGGGCACGCGCAGGTCGGCGCTCATCAGCGGCAACAGGCCGGCCGGCAATGCCTCGGTGAGGATCGTGATGAAGGCGGCCGTCGCGAGTGCCAGCAGGTTCGCGATCGGCAGGTGCTCGCGCGCCTGCACCGGCCCGACGGAAACCTCGTCGTCGATCGACGTGCAGTCGCTCATGCCCGGCTCCCGGTATCGATGCCGTAGACCGCATCGCGCACGTCGGTCACGATGCGCCCGTACATGCCCTCGTACAGCGTGTTGGTCAGCGCGACGACCGTCAGCCCGGCCGCGCGGTCGACGAACCACGCATGCCCGTACGCGCCGCCCCAGCGCCAGGTGCCGACCGACTCCGGCGACTGCGCGGCCGCCGGATCGTGCAGCACCGAAAAGCCGAGCCCGAAGCCGAAACCCGGTGCATCCGGCAGCTCGTGCGCGCCCGGCTGGATGCGCGCCATCTCGTCGATCCACGCGCGTTCGAGCCAGCCGTCGCGGCCGGTGCGCAGCGCGTCGAGCAGCGTCACGCAATCGCGCGCGGTGCCGACCATCCCCGCGCCGCCCGACGGCCACGCGTCGCGATCGAACACGCGCGCCGGCTCGAAGCGGATACCGATCGTGCCGTCGAATACCGGCACGAGATCGGTGTCCGCCATCCGCCGCGGCGCGCCCGGCGTGCTCACGTAAGGCGTCGCGACGCGCGCGGCGTCGTACGCGACGAACGCGGTGTCGGTCATCCCGAGCGGCGTCGTGACGAGCACGGCCACCGCCTCGGCGAGCGGCCGGCCGTCGACCGCCTCGATCAGCGCGCCAACCACGTCGGTCGCCAGCGAATAGCCCCACGACGTGCCGGGCGCGAACTGCAGCGGCACGCCGGCGATGCGCCGCACGTTCTCGGCGAGCGAGATGCCCGCGCGATCCATCCCGTCGGACACGCCGGCACGTGCATACGGGCCGTCGCCGTCGGCTTCGAGGAAGCGGTAGCCGAGGCCGGCCGTATGCGACAGCAGATGACGCAACGTGATCGCGGCGGGTGCGCCGTCGGGCAGCGCCGGGCGGAATTCGGGCAACCAGCGCGCGACGGGTTCGTCGAGCGCGATGCGCCCCGCCGCGACCAGCCGCATCGCGGCAGCCGTCACGACCGGCTTCGTGACCGACGCGAGCCGGAACAGCACGTCTTCCCGCATCGGCGTACCGGCTTCGCGATCGGCGAGCCCGACGGCGCGCGCATGGCGCAGCTCGCCGTCGCGCGCGACCAGCACGACCGCGCCGACGATGCGCTCGTCGGCGAGCGCGCGATCGAGCGCGTCGTCGAGCCGGCGGCGCAGCGCGGCGTCCGGTTCGGCACGGGAAACGGTGACAGGCAGGGATGACATGGCGTGACCTCTCGACAGTGAACGAACGTTCATCGTAGGGAGCCGACGCAAGAAGAAAAACCGGGTTAGAGTTCCGGACAATCCGGACGCTGGCGTCCGCAATCGGGAACTTGCATGGAAAATCTCGGCGGTTTCGTCGTGTTCGTTCAGGTCGCGGAAACGCGCAGTTTCGTCGCGGCCGGCCGCGCACTCGGGCTGTCGGCGTCGGCGATCGGCAAGCGCATCGCGCGGCTCGAGGCGCGCCTGAACGTGCGGCTGTTTCACCGCAGCACGCGCAGCATCACGCTGACGGCCGAAGGCACGCGGTTTCTCGAACGGTGCCGGCGCGTGATCGCCGAGATAGAAGCTGCCGAACAGGAACTGACGCACAGCGCCGAAGCGCCGCGCGGACGCCTGCGCGTGAGCCTGCCGACGATCGGCACGCTGCTGCTGCCGGTGCTCGCCGATTTCATGGCCGAGTACCCGGAAATCGAACTCGATATCGATTTCAGCGACCGGCTCGTCGACGTCGTCGACGAAGGGTTCGACGCGGTGCTGCGCACTGGCCAGCCGTCGGATTCACGGCTGTCGTCGCGGCTGCTCCGCCATTTCCGCCAGCACCTCGTCGCGTCGCCCGACTACCTCGCCCGGCACGGCACGCCGCGCACACCGGTCGATCTCGCGCTGCACCGCTGCCTGCACTACCGCTTTCCGAGCAGCGGCAAGCTCGAAACCTGGCCGCTGCGCGTGCCGCGCTCGGGCACGCCGCCCGAAGTGCCCGTCTCGATGGTCAGCAACAGCGCGGAAGCGCGCCTGTGCTTCGCGCTGCGCGGGCTCGGCATCGCGTGCCTGCCCGAGTTCTTCGTGCGCGCCACGCTCGACGACGGCACGCTGTGCGCGGTGCTCGACGAACACGTCGCGAGTTGCACGCCGATCTACGTGCTGTGGCCGTCGGGCCGCCATCCGACGCCGAAGCTGCGCGCGTTCGTCGACTTCATGGCCGCAAACCTGCGCTTCTGACCGATCACGGCCGTCACGCGGCCTTCGCGTGCACGCCGAGCCGGCGAAACGCCTGCCCGTGCTCGTCGAACAGATGGCAGTGCTCGGCCTGCGCGTGCACGTGCAGCGCCTCGCCGCTGCGATACGTGTCGAGCGGCGGAATCCGCGCGATCAGCCCGTCCGGCGCGACCGCCGACTCCGCGTACAGATACGCGGCATCGCCGAGCGACTCGACGGCCATCGTCCGCGCGGCGACGCCCGTGGCCGCCGTGCCCACCAGCAGGTGCTCCGGTCGCACGCCGACCGTCACCGCAGCGCCACGCTGCAGCCCGGCCGCTTCGACCGCGACGTACTGCGTCTCGCCACTGTCGAAGCGCACGAGCACACCGCCCGCGTCGACCGATTCGACCGCACCCTTCAGGAAGTTCATCTTCGGCGAACCGATGAAGCCCGCGACGAACTGGTTCGCCGGCGCGTGATACAGCGCGTTCGGCGTGCCGACCTGCTGCACCGCGCCGCCCGACAGCACGACGATCTTGTCCGCGAGCGTCATCGCCTCGACCTGGTCGTGCGTCACGTAGATCATCGTCGTCTTCAGCTCGTCGTGCAGCCGCGCGAACTCCAGCCGCATCTTCACGCGCAGCGCTGCGTCGAGGTTCGACAGCGGCTCGTCGAACAGGAACACCTTCGGCTTGCGCGTGATCGCGCGGCCGATCGCGACGCGCTGCCGCTGGCCGCCCGACAGCTGCTTCGGCTTGCGATCGAGCAGGTGATCGATGTGCAGGATCTTCGCGGCCTGCTTCACGGCCTGGTCGATCTCCGGCTTCTTCGCGCCCGCGAGCTTGAGGCCGAACGCCATGTTGTCGTACAGCGTCATGTGCGGGTACAGCGCATACGACTGGAACACCATCGCGATGCCGCGCTTCGCGCTCGGCACGTCGTTGACCTTCGCGCCGTCGATCAGCAGGTCGCCGCTCGAAATATCCTCGAGGCCCGCGATCATCCGCATCAGCGTGGATTTGCCGCAGCCGCTCGGGCCGACGAACACGACGAATTCGCCGTCGGCGATGTCGAGGTTCACGTTGCGCAGCACTTCGGTTTCGTCGTAGCGCTTCGCGATGTTGCGCAGGAGCACGCTTGCCATGATCTGTCTCCGTTCGTTCGTGATGCGCCGCGTGGTACGCGGCGCGCAATCGTTGCTAGTTCGGCAGCACCGCGCCCGTCGCCTGCCAGCGCGCGACGTAGCCGGGCAGCTCGTGCATGTCGTCGAATACGTGACGCGCGCCGATGCCGCGCAGCGCGTCGATCTGCGCGGCCGACGCATGCCCGCCGCCGACGAAGCCGAGCACGGTCATGCCGGCCGCGGCCGCCGCGGTGATGCCGGTCACGCTGTCCTCGACGACGAGGCATTGCGCTGGCGCGACGCCGAGCGTGCGCGCGGCCGCGAGATACACGTCCGGCGCCGGCTTCGGCCGCGCGACGGAATCCGCGCAGAACAGCCGTTCGCCGAAGAAGCGCGCGAGGCCCGTGCGCGCAAGCGCCGCCTCGACGTATGCGCGGTAGCTGTTGCTCGCGCAGGCCGTCGTCAACTGAATCGCGCCGAGCGCCGCGTCGATGCCTTCGACCATCGGCGCATTGACGGCGGCCGCCTCGACCGCGCGGCGGATCGCGTCGACGTCGTCGGCCGACAGCGTGCGTCCGACGGCGTCGCTCGCACCCGCCAGCACGCGCTCGATGCGCAGCCCGAGCAGCGGCATCACGGCCGGACGCGCATCGACGCCCGGCCAGCGCATGTCGAGTTCGCGCACGATCACGTCGGCGGCGACGGCCTCGCTGTCGATCAGCACGCCGTCGCAATCGCAGATCAGCACGTTCGCACCTTGGCCCGCCGCGCTCACTTGACCGCTCCGAACGTGAGCCCGCGCACGAGCTGCTTCTGCGACAGCCAGCCGACGATCAGGATCGGCGCGACCGCGAGCAGCGACGCTGCGGACAGCTTCGCCCAGAACAGCCCCTCGGGGCTCGAGTACGACGCGATGAACACGGTCAGCGGCGCCGCGTTCGAGCTCGACAGGTTGATGCTCCAGAACGCCTCGTTCCACGACAGGATCACGAGCAGCAGCGCGGTCGACGCAAGCCCCGGCAGCGCCATCGGCATCAGCAGGTAGACGATCTCCTGCCACGTCGACGCGCCGTCGATGCGGCCGGCTTCCAGGATGTCCTTCGGGATCTCGTTGAAGTACGTGAAGGTCATCCACACCGCGATCGGCAGGTTGATCAGCGTGTAGACGATCACCAGGCCCGACACCGTGTCGAGCAGCCCCGCGTTCTTCCACAGCAGGTAGATCGGCACGAGCACGCCGACCGACGGCATCATCTTCGTCGACAGCATCCACAGCAGCACCTTCTGCGTGCGGCGGTTCGGGAAGAACGCCATCGCATAGGCGGCCGGCACCGCGAACAGCAGCGAGATCACCGTGACGCCCGCCGAGATCAGCACCGAATTCCACGCGAACGAGAAGTAGTTGCTGCGCGCGAACACCTCGCGGAAGCTGTCGAGCGTCGGCATGAAGAACAGCGACGATGCGTATGCCTGCTGCTCGGTCTTGAACGCGGTGATCGCCATCCAGAAGATCGGGAAGAACAGCAGCAGCGCGATCAGCCACGCGAGCGCGCCGGGCATTGCGCGCCGCACGAGGTCGAACACGGCCGGCGCGCGCCGGCCTTCGAAGGTCAGGTCGCTCATTTCTCGTACTCCCCCTTCAGGTTGCGCGCGAGCATCCGCACGAGGAAGAACGACACGACGTTCGCGACCACGACGGCGATGATGCCGCCCGCGGACGCGAGGCCGACGTCGAACTGCTGCAGGCCGAGCGCATAGATCAGGTAAGACAGGTTGGTGGTCGCGTCGCCGGGGCCGCCGCCGGTCGTCGTGTAGATCTCCGCGAAGATCGACAGCAGGAAAATCGTCTCCATCATCACGACCACGGCGATCGCGCGCTTCAGGTGCGGCAGCGTGATGTAGAAGAACATCGCGATCGGGCCCGCGCCGTCGATGCGCGCGGCTTCCTTCTGTTCCTGGTCGAGCGACTGGATCGCGGTGAACAGGATCAGGAACGCGAACGGCAGCCATTGCCATGCGACGATGATGATCACCGCGGTGAGCGGGTAATCGGCGAACCAGTCGATCGGCGTCATCCCGAACGCGCGCATCGCGTTCGCGACGAGCCCGTACACCGGGTGCAGGATCATGTTCTTCCAGATCAGCGCGGATACCGTGGGCATCACGAAGAACGGCGCGATCGCGAGCAGCCGCGCGATGCCCTGCCCGTAGAACTTGCGGTCGAACAGCACGGACATCAGCACGCCGCCGATCACCGTGATCGCGAGCACCGCGCCGATCAGCACGAGCGTGTGCCAGATCGCCGGCAGGAACGACGGATCGGTCGCGAGGAAGCGGTAGTTGTCGAGCCCCGCGAAACCCTTCACGTCCGGGTTCAGCAGGTTGTAGCGCGAGAACGAATACCAGATCGTCATCGCGAGCGGAATCGACATCCACAGCAGCAGCACCGCGACGGACGGCGAGACGAGCCAGCTCGCGCCGCCGCGCGCGCGGCGCGGCGCGCCTGGCGGCAACGACGCGTCGCCGACCGACGGCGCGTGACTCAGGGGAAGACGCAGGTGACGCATGATCGGGGTCCCTCCGGTTGATGCGCGGGCGCGAACGGCCTGCCCGCCTTTCGGCTTCGCCGGCCCGCACCGCGCGCGACGGCGCACGGCGCGGGCCACGCGACTGCTTGCGCGTTACTTCTTGTAGCCGGCCTGCCGTACCGCGCGGTCGGCGGCGGCCTGCCCGGCGGCGAGCGCCTGGTCGACCGTCATCTGCCCTGCAACCGCACCCGCGATCGACTGGCCGACCACCGTGCCGAACGACTGGAATTCAGGAATCCCGACGTACTGCACGCCCGTGTACGGCACCTTCTTCAGCGACGGATCGTTCGGGTCGGCCGTCTCGATCGCCTTCAGCACGAAGTCCGAGAACGGCGCGGCGGCCTTGTACTCGGGGCGCTGATAGGTCGACGCGCGCGTGCCCGGCGGCACCGACGCCCAGCCCTCGTCCTTGCCGACCATCTCGATGTACTGCCTCGACGTCGCCCACGCGATGAACTTGCGCGCGGCATCCTGCTGCTTCGACGTCTTCGGCACGGCCAGCGCCCACGCCCACAGCCAGTGCGAGCCCTTCGGCGTGGCGGCGACCGGCGCGGGCGCGAAGCCGATCTTGTCGGCGACCTGCGACTGCTGCTTGTTATAGAGCATCCCGGCCGCGACCGTCGCGTCGATCCACATCGCGCACTTGCCCGACGCGGTCAGCGTCAGGTTCTCGTTGAAGCCGTTCGAGCTCGCTCCCGGCGGGCCGTCCTTCTTCAGCAGGTTCACGTAGAACGTGATCGCCTTCTTCCATTCGGGCGACGTGAGCTGCGCGTTCCAGTTCTCGTCGAACCAGCGCCCGCCGAACGTGTTCACGACCGTCGACACGAACGCCATGTTCTCGCCCCAGCCGGCCTTGCCGCGCAGGCAGATCCCGTAGGTGCCCTTCGACTTGTCGGTGAGCTTGTCCGCGAACTCGGCGATCTGGTCGTAGGTCGGCTGGTCGGGCATCTTCAGCCCCTTCGCCGCGAACAGGTCCTTGCGGTAGAACGTCATCGAGCTTTCGACGTAGAACGGCAGCGCATAGAGCTGGCCGTTGTACGACAGGCTGTCGCGCGCGGTCTTCACGATGTCGTTCAGGTCGTAGTCGGCGGGCAGGCCCGTGATCGGCGCGAGCCAGCCGCGCTTGCCCCACTGCGGCGTCTCGTAGGTGCCGATCGCCATCACGTCGAACTGGCCGCTGCCGGTCGTGATGTCGGTCGTCGCGCGCTGGCGCAGCACGTTTTCCTCGAGGATCACCCAGTTCAGCTTGATGTCGGGGTTCGCCTTCTCGAACGCCGGCGACAGTTTCTTCAGCTCGATCATGTCGGGGTTGTTCAGCGTCGCGATCGTCAGCGTGCCGGCGGACGCGGCGCAGGCGGCCGTCGCGAGCGCGGCTCCGGCGAAGCAGCGTGCGGCGGCGTCGAGCATCTTTCGTTGCATGGCATGTCTCCTGTGATTGTTCGATGTGTCGTCGGTCTTGCGTTTCCTTCGCGGCCCGTCACGCCGGCCGCTGCATTCCGCACGCGCGCGCATAGTGCGCGATCACGTCGCGTATCCGGTGGCGCACCCACGCGCGCGGCTCCTTCGCGAGCCCGCCCGCGCGGCACGCCGCGTAGACATCCGGCAGCCACTGCGCGACGAGCGTCTCGGGCACCGGCTGCCGCGCGAGGTTGCCGAACAGCTGCTCGACCGCGGCCGCGACGGCCGGCTGCAGCCAGTAGTAGCGAATCCGGTCGCTGTAGCTGAACTGGCGCGCGAGCCGCTGCTCGGTTTCGTCGCCGCGGTAGTACGGCGCCCAGTGCTCGGGCTGCGCGCGCATCGCGGCATCGACCACGTCGCGCAACCGCGAGCGCTGCAAGACGTCGTCGATCAGCGCATCCTCGATGAACGTCAGCGCGAACAGCGCCTCGCGCAGCGCGAACGTCAGCGCGGGGCCGACCTTCAACACCGCGAAGTGGTCGCGCACGAGCGCGGCGAGCGCGCCCTCGGTCTGGTAATCGGTCGAATGCGCCTCGAACACGAGGCGCGGTGTATGCAGGATACTCGCGCCGAGTGACGCTGCCTTGGCGCTGTCGTAGTCGAGCACGTGGCGATCGTCGAAGTCGACACCCGGCTGCGCGACGATCGCGACGACGCGCGTCCACGCGTCGTCGAGCCCGGCCGACGCGAACGCGCGGCGGTGCGCGTCGAGCGTCGCCGCGATGCTGTCGCTGCGCGTGACCGCGATCCGCGCGATCGCCGCGCCGGTCGCATCGCCCGGATTGCCGCTGACCTCGCCGCCCGGCGTCGGCACCTCGGTGCCGATCACGTAGACGGGCGCGACACCGGCGCGCGCCGCCGCGTGTTCCGCCACGCGGCACAGTTCGGCCGCGCGTGCGGCGATCGTGCGGTCGTCGAGCCGCGCCGGATCGTCCGCGCACGCCATGCTCGCATCGAGGTGGATCTTTTCGAAACCGGCTTCGACATACGCGGCGACCATCGCGCCGGCCTCGCGCATCGCGTCAGCCGCGCGGCGGTGCCGCCACGGGTTCGGGCCGAGATGGTCGCCGCCGAGCACGAGCGCCGACGGCGCGAGCCCGCAGCGCGCGGCGATCGCATCGACGTCGCAGCGGAAATCGGCGGGCGTCATGCCCGTATAGCCGCCGAGATGGTTCACCTGGTTGCAGGTCGCCTCGATCAACAGCGGCGAGCCGTCCGCGCGCGCGGCTTCGCACGCGGCCTCCAGCACCAGCCGGTGCGCGCTGCAGATCGAATAGATACCGCGCTGCGCGTCCGCGCGGTTCGCGTCGAAGATCATCCGCAGCACGGCGTCCGCGTGCGCGGTGCGCGGGCGTTCTGCGACGGTCGTCAGGCCGGGCATGCCACACCTCGTTCGGTCAGAAAGCGGTCGATCTCGGCCGCACTGCTGTTGCCTTCCATCGGGCCGCGCCGCGTGACCGCGATCGCGCCTGCCGCGTTCGCGCGGCGCAGCGCGACCTCGATCGGCATGCCCGCGACAAGGCTCGCGACCAGCGTGCCGCCGAAGCAGTCGCCGGCGCCGGTCGGGTCGATTTCGTCGACCGGAAACGCCGGCACTTCGGCACGGCTCGCGCGGTCGAACGCGACGCTGCCTTCCGAGCCGCGCTTCAGCACGACGCGCTCGAGCAGCGGATGCGTCGCGAGCAGGCCCGCAATCGCGCGCTCGGCCGGCTGCGGCCCGCAGAAGAACGGCAGGTCGGCTTCGCTCGGCAGGAACAGGTGGCAGGCGGCGAGCATTTCGTCGAGTGCCGCACGCATCGGACGGAAGCTCAGCATCTCGGGGCGCACGTTCGGATCGAACGATACCTTCGCGCCGGCGCGCGCGGCCTCGATCACGCCGCGCTGGACCGCCGCGATCGCCGATTCGCTCGTCAGCGACGAGCCCATCACATGGAAGTAGCGGCAGCCGTCGAACATCGCCGTATCGACGTCGGACGCATCGACACACGCGGCCGCGCTGGTGGAAAGACTGAAGACGAAGCTGCGCGAACCGTCGTCGCGATACGCGACGAACGCGGTGCCGGTCGGGCGCGCGACGCGGCGGATGCGCGCGACATCGACACCGTCGCGTTCGAGCCGCGCGACGATCGCGTCGCCGAACGCGTCGCGGCCGACGCAGCCCGCATACGCGACGCGCGCGCCGAGCCGTGCGGCCTGATCGGCAAAGATCGCGGGCGCGCCGCTCGGAAACGGTCCGGCGAACAGGCCCGGCGCGTCGAAACCCTGGCCGCGCTCGGCGGCGACGAATTCGGCGAGCAGTTCGCCGGCGACGACGATCGCGGCCATCAGGCGTGCCCTCGTTCGACGGCAGCCGCGGCGTGCGGCGATGCCGCGTCGTCAAAGGCCGGCCGGCAGGTTGCGCGTGCGAGCGGTGCCACGTCAGCTCATCCAGTTGCCGCCGTCGACGTTCAGCGTCTGGGCGGTGATGTAGTCGGCGTCGGCCGACGCGAGGAACAGCGCGGCGCCCGTCAGGTCGCCCGGCACGCCCATGCGGCCGAGCGGCACGGCTTCGCCGACCAGCCGCTTCTTCTCGCCGAGCGGCCGGTTCTCGTAGCGCGCGAACAGCGCGTCGACCTGCTCCCACATCGGCGTGTCGACGACGCCCGGCGCGATCCCGTTCACGTTGATCCGGTGCGGCGCGAGCGCGAGCGCAGCCGACTGCGTATAGCTGATCACCGCGGCCTTGGTCGCGCAGTAGTGCGAAACGAGCGCCTCGCCGCGACGGCCGGCCTGCGACGACATATTGACGATCTTGCCGCCGCGCCCCTGCTCGACCATCCGCTGCGCGACGGCCTGCATCAGGAAGAACAGCCCTTTCACGTTGACCGCGAACAGCCGGTCGAACACGTCCCACGATTCGTCGAGGATCGGGCGCATGTCGAACAGCGCCGCGTTGTTGAACAGGATGTCGACGCCGCCGAAGCGCTCGACGGCGGTGGCGACGATCCGCTCGATGTCGTCGCGGCGCGTGACGTCCGCGGTGACGGCCACCGCGCGGCCGGGGTTCGCTTCGATGAGCCGCGCAAGCGAGCCGCCTGCCGGCTTCACGTCGACGAGCACGCAGCGCGCGCCCTCGTCCAGATAGCGTTGCGCGACCGCCTCGCCGATGCCGCTTGCCGCGCCCGTCAGGATCGCGACCTTGTCTTCCAGTCTCACTGGCTGTCTCCGGTTCGTTCTGCTGTACGACGGTCACGAGGTGAGCGAACGCTCGCAGACCGATCAATTGCTCTGTTATTGATCGAATGATCGGATACGCGATTCGCGCTGTCAAGGCAACGTGACGGCTTTCTATGACGCGCTGCGGCACGACGGCGCATCGCGCCGGCCCGCGGCGCACGCCCGGCAAGGCGCGGCGCGCGCGGTGCGGTGCGGCCGGATCGGCGATGAAGGGGACGGAGCGTAGACGGAATGGGGAATTCGCGCTGCACGGCGCGGCGATACGTTATATCATCGCCGTACTCTGTTTGACTGCCTGCTTCACGCCATGGCTACCTCATCGTCCATTGACGCCCGGCTGTCCCGGGCCGACGCATTCGCCGCCGAGCACGGGCTCGCGTGGACGCCGCTGCGCCGCCAGGTCTACGAACGCGTGCTGGCCGCGCAGCGCCCGATCGGCGCGTACGACCTGCTCGCCGAGCTCGAACCGCAGCGCGGCCGCGTGCCGCCCACGACCGTCTATCGCGCGCTGGATTTCCTCGTCGAGCACGGTTTCATCCACCGGATCGAATCGAAGAACGCGTTCTTCGCGTGCTGCGAGATCGGCGTGCCGCACGAAGGCCAGTTCCTGATCTGCGATTCGTGCGGCGACACCGTCGAGATTCCCGGCGGCGACCTCGCGAAGCAGTTGTCCGCGAGCGAGCCCGCGCACGGTTTCGAAGTCCACCACCAGGTCGTCGAGCTGAGCGGCCTGTGCGGCCACTGCAAGCGCAAGCCCGCGCAACGCTGACGCCGCATCGCGCGGCGCATGTGCCGCCTTTCCAACGAGGAGTTTCATGTCCATTGCCTTGAAGCGCGCGCCGCGGCGCGCCCTGTCGCCTGTCCGCTGGTTTGCCGCCGCTGCCGCCGCGCTGTCGCTCGCGGCGCCCGCGTTCGCGCAGGCCGTGACCGTCAACGTCGTCGCCGCCGAGAATTTCTATGGCGATGTCGCGTCGCAGATCGGCGGCCGCCACGTCGCGGTAACCAGCATCCTCAGCAATCCCGAACAGGATCCGCACCTGTTCGAAGCAAGCCCGAAGACCGCCCGCGCGCTCCAGCACGCGCAGGTCGTGATCTACAACGGCGCCGACTACGATCCGTGGATGGGCAAGCTGCTCGGCGCATCGAAGCAGGCGAAGCGCGCGACGATCGTCGTCGCCGATCTGGTCGGCAAGAAGGCCGGCGACAACCCGCACCTGTGGTACGACCCGGCGACGATGCCGGCCGCCGCGCGCGCAATCGCGGCCGAGCTCGGCCGCGCCGATCCGGCGAACAAGGCCGACTACGACGCGAACCTGCAGAAGTTCGTCGCGTCGCTGAAGCCCGTCGACGACAAGGTCGCCGCGCTGCGCGCGCAGTACAAGGGCGTGCCGGTGACGGCCACCGAGCCCGTGTTCGGCTACATGTCCGACGCGATCGGGCTCGACATGCGCAACCAGCGCTTCCAGCTCGCGACGATGAACGACACCGAGGCGAGCGCGCAGGACGTCGCCGCGTTCGAGAACGACCTGCGCAAGAAGCAGGTGCGCGTGCTGATCTACAACAGCCAGGCCGAAGCGCCGATGACCAGGCGCATGCTGAAGATCGCGCGCGACGGCGGCGTGCCGGCCGTCAGCGTCACCGAGACGCAGCCGGCCGGCAAGACCTTCCAGCAATGGATGGCCGGCCAGCTCGATGCGCTCTCCAGCGCGCTTTCGGCCGGCAAGAAATAAGCGACTGCAACGACATGACCGCCACTCCCCACGCACTCGCAGTCGATCGCGTCACGCTCGAACTGGGCGGACGCACGATCCTGCGCGACGTCAGCTTCTCGATCGAACCCGGCGAATTCGTCGGCGTGCTCGGGCCGAACGGCGCGGGCAAGACGACGCTGATGCGCGCCGTGCTCGGCCTCGTGCCCGTCTCGGCCGGCACGCTGTCCGTCGGCGGCGTGCCGGTCGTGCGCGGCAACGCGTCGATCGGCTACATGCCGCAGATCAGGAGCGGCCTCGCGAACCGCCGGATGCGCGGCTACGACTTCGTCGCGATGGCCGCCGACGGCCACCGCTGGGGGCTGCCGCACACGAATGCGGCGACACGCCGCGAGGTCGACCGCGTGCTCGACCTCGTCGGCGGCCCGACGCTCGCGCGCCGGCCGCTGTCGGAGCTGTCGGGCGGCGAGCGGCAGCGCCTGCTGCTCGCGCAGTGCCTGCTCGGCAATCCGAAGCTGCTGCTGCTCGACGAGCCGCTGATCAGCCTCGACCCGAACCACCAGCGCGGCGTGGTCGAACTCGTGCGCAACGTGCAGCGCGAGCTCGGCATCACCGTGCTGTTCTCCGCACACGAACTGAATCCGCTGCTGAACGCGCTCGACCGCGTGCTGTATCTCGGCAACGGCGTCGCGGCGCTCGGCACCGTCGACGAGGTGATCACGAAGCCCGTGCTGTCGCGGCTCTACGGATCGCCGATCGACGTGATGCGCGTGAACGGCAAGATCTTCGTGATGTCGGGCGACGTCGAGATCGAGAAGCACGACCACGAACACGAGGACGACGACGGCCACTCGCACGGCGGCGGCGGACACGGCCATCACCACCACGGACACGCTCATCCCGGGCATTCGCACGATGTTTGAATACGACTTCATGATCAACGCCTTCGCGGCGTCGGGCATCGTCGCGGTGCTCGCGGGCATCGTCGGCTACTTCCTGGTGCTGCGCGGGCAGACCTTCGCCGGCCATGCGCTGTCGCACGTCGGCTTCACCGGCGCGACGGGCGCGGTGCTGCTCGGCATCTCGCCGATCTGGGGGATGGTCGGCTTCACGCTCGCAGCCGGGATCGGGATGGGCGCGCTCGGCGAACGGCTCGCGGGCCGCGACGTCGCGATCGGCGTGATCCTGTCGGGCGCGCTCGGCTTCGGCCTGCTGTTCCTGCATTTCTATACGTCGTTCGCGACGCAGGTGACCGCACTGCTGTTCGGCAACGTGCTCGCGGTCAGCCACGACACGCTCGCGGTGCTGGCCGGCATCGGCGCGGTGAGCCTGATCGCGCTCGCGCTGATCGCGCGGCCGCTGCTGTTCGCGTCGCTGCAGCCCGAACTGGCCGAAGCCAAGGGCGTGTCGCTGCGCACGGTGTCGATGCTGTTCCTCGCGGTGTGCGCGCTCGCAGTGGCCGCCGCGACGCAGATCGTCGGCGTGCTGCTCGTGTTCACGCTGCTGGTCGGGCCGGCCGCGGCCGCGCAGAACGTGTCGACGCGGCTGTCGACGGGCGTGCTGCTCGCCGCGCTGTTCGCGCTGTTCGAGGCGTGGGCCGGCATCACGCTTGCCTATCACACCGACTGGCCGACGAGCTTCTGGATCACCGCGCTGTCGGCGCTCGTGTACGGCGCGAGCCTGTTGCGGCGCCACTGATCGCCGCCCGACGGATCGCCGCCCGATGCCAATGAAAACGCCGGCGTGCCCGAGGGCAGCGCCGGCGTTTTTTTTATGCGCCCGCAATCGCGTGCGGCGATGCGTGCGTTACCTGCTTCGCTCCCCGTTCATCGTGAGAGCACGCGCGCGTGATGCGCGATGTGATCGGCGATGAACGTCGAGATGAAGTAATACCCGTGGTCGTAGCCCGGATGACGGCGCAGCGTCAGCGGCTGGCCGGCCTTTGCGCACGCGGCTTCGAACACGTCGGGGTTCAGCTGGTTCGCGAGGAATTGATCGGCGAGGCCCTGGTCGATCAGGATGCCGTCCGCGAACTTCGGCGCATCGGCGCGCGCGACGAGCTCGCTTGCGTCGTGTGCGTTCCACGCGTCGCGATCGTCGCCGAGATAACCCGAGAACGCCTTCTCGCCCCACGGGCAGCGCGTCGGCGCGGCGATCGGCGCGAACGCCGACACCGACCGGTACAGGCCGGGATGACGCAGCGCGAGCGTCAGCGCGCCGTGTCCGCCCATCGAGTGCCCGAAGATCCCGAGCCGCGCGCCGTCGATCGGCAGCTCGGCCGCGACGAGCTCGCGCAGCTCGCCCGTCACGTACGACTCCATCCGGTAATGCGTGGACCACGGCGCCTCGGTCGCATCGACGTAGAAGCCCGCGCCGACACCGAAGTCCCACGCATCGGTCTCGCCCGGCACGCCCGCACCGCGCGGGCTCGTGTCGGGCATCACGAGCGCGACGCCGTGCTGCGCCGCGTATTGCTGCGCGCCGGCCTTGATCGCGAACGTCTCGTCGGTGCAGGTCAGCCCCGCGAGGTAGAACAGCGCCGGCACGCGGCCGTGCGCGGCCTGCGGCGGCAGGTACACCGAGAACTTCATCGGCAGGCCGATCGCCGCCGAATCGTGGCGGTAGAAGCGCTGCTCGCCGCCGTGGCACGCATGCGAGGAAACGAGTTCGAGCATGACGGTGCGCTCCCGGTCAGTACAGCACGACCGAGCGGATCGACTCGCCGGCCTTCATCAGGTCGAAGCCTTCGTTGATCCGCTCGAGCGGCAGCGTGTGCGTGATCAGGTCGTCGATGTTGATCTTGCCTTCCATGTACCAGTCGACGATCTTCGGCACGTCGGTGCGGCCGCGCGCGCCGCCGAACGCCGAGCCCTTCCACTCGCGACCCGTCACGAGCTGGAACGGACGCGTGCTGATTTCCTCGCCGGCTGCGGCCACACCGATGATGAACGACTGGCCCCAGCCCTTGTGCGTGCACTCGAGCGCCTGGCGCATCAGCTTCACGTTGCCGACGCATTCGAACGAGTAGTCGGCGCCGCCGTCGGTCAGCTGCACGATGTGGTCGACGACGTTCTCGACTTCGTTCGGGTTGATGAAGTGCGTCATCCCGAACTTCTTCGCGAGCTCGACGCGCTTCGGGTTGATGTCGACGCCGATGATCTTGTCCGCGCCGACCATCTTCGCGCCCTGGATCACGTTCAGGCCGATCCCGCCGAGGCCGAACACGACGACGTTCGCACCGGCCTCGACCTTCGCCGAATAGACGACCGCGCCAACGCCCGTCGTCACGCCGCAGCCGATGTAGCAGATCTTGTCGAACGGCGCGTCCTCGCGCACCTTCGCGACCGCGATCTCCGGCACGACGATGTAGTTCGAGAACGTCGACGTGCCCATGTAGTGGAACAGCGGCTTGCCGTCGAGCGAGAAACGCGACGTCGCGTCGGGCATCAGGCCCTTGCCCTGCGTCGCGCGGATCTTCTGGCACAGGTTGGTCTTGCGCGACAGGCAGAACTTGCACTCGCGGCATTCCGGCGTGTAGAGCGGAATCACGTGGTCGCCCTTGCGCACGGTGCCGACGCCGGGGCCGACGTCGACCACCACGCCCGCGCCTTCATGGCCGAGGATCGCTGGGAAGATCCCTTCCGGATCGGCACCCGACAGCGTGTAGTAGTCGGTGTGGCAGATGCCGGTCGCCTTCACTTCGATCAGCACTTCGCCTGCGCGCGGCCCTTCGAGATCGACTTCCTCGATCGTCAGCGGCGCACCCGCCTTCCATGCAATCGCGGCTTTCGTTTTCATCGTGTCACTCCTGTCTGTCAATTAGGTTGCCCGGGGCGGCGCTTCGGCGCTTACGCAGGTCCCATTCGCACCGGGCCCCGTTCAAAGCTGTCGAAACCATGCCGCGCGACATCGCGTGACACGGCAAAAGCATCTCGTGCTCGCCATGATGGCCGGTCCCGCCGCACACCGCGAGCGGGAAACGGTCGCCGGCTTGCCACGATGCGTCATCGCTGACGCAAAAGAACAAGTGTCCGAGTTTAAACGCCCGTCGTGAACCATGCATCCGTGCGCGTATACAGATCGATGAAGCGTGCGTGGCGCGCGGCCAGCAGGCGGTCGTCGCGCGGCGCGGCGACCGGCGACGCAGCCGGCGCCAGCGCGTGCAACGCATCTTCCCGCCAGTGTCCGATCGCGACGCCCGCGAGCAGCGCGGCGCCGCGCGTCGCGGCGTTCGGGCAATCGATCGCGTGCAGCGACGCGCCGAGCGCGTCGGCGAGCAACTGGCGCCAGCGCGGATCGACCGAGCCGCCGCCCGCGAGACGCAGCGTCGTCACCGGGTCGCGACGATCCGCATCGCGAATTGCATCGAGCCCCGCGCGCAACGCGAACGCGACGCCTTCGAACGCGGCACGCATCATCGCGCCGCGCGTGTCGCCGAGCCCGAGGCCGAGCCAGCCGCCGCGCGCATCGGGGTTCATCCACGGCGAACGCTCGCCGGTCAGGTAGGGCAGGAAGCACAGCCGTTCCGACGCCGGTTGCGCGAACGCGTCGTCATACGCATCCGCCCATCCCGAATAACCGAGCCAGCCGCGCACGGCTTCGAGCGCGAGCCCGACGTTCTGCATCGCGGCCATCGTGTAATAACCGCCGCCGGCTGCCGCGCGATAGCGATGCAGCCCGCGCCGCGCGGGCGGCAGCGTATCCGCGAGCACGACGATCTGGCCGCCGCTGCCCGTCGTCAGCAGCGCGTCGCCGGCCGCGGCGAGCCCGCTGCCGAGCGCCGCGCATGCGGTGTCGGCCGCGCCCGTCGCCAGCGGCACGCCGGCCGGCAGACCGAGCGCCGCGGCCGCCTGCGCACCGAGCGTACCGCTGCGCGCAGTCGACGCATGGACCGGCGCGAACCGGTCGGCCGGCAGGCCGAGCGCGTCGATCAATGCCGTATCCCATGCGCCGTCGGGCGTCGCGAGCGCGGTCGCGCACGCATCGCTCGGATCGGCCGCGACGTCGCCGCCGAGCGCGATGCGCAACCAGTCCTTCGGCTGCACGGCCCAGCGCGCGGCGCGCAGCGCATCGGGCTCGTGCGCGGCCAGCCAGCGCAACAGCGGGCCTGCCATGCCCGGCGCGACCGGGTTCGGGGCGACGGGCAATCCGGCGACGGGCATTCCGGCAACGGACCAATCGGACGCGTCCGCTTCGCGCACCGCGCGCGTGTCGGGCCACAGCAGCGCGGGCCGCACCGGCTGCCCGGCCGCATCGATCAGCACGACGCCATGCATCTGGCCCGAGAAGCCGATCGCCGCGACCTGCGCGCGCTCGCCGGCCGGCAGCCGCGCGGCCGCGCGCACGAGCGCCTGCCACCAGGCATCGGGCGCGATCTCGGCCCAGCCGGGCCGCGGCGACGACAACGTATAGGGTTCGCTCGCGACCGCACGCTCGACGCCGTCGGCATCGAGCGTGACGAGTTTGACGGAGCCGGTGCCGAGGTCGATTCCGAGCAGGCGCATGACGTGACGGTGAATTCGAATGAACGGATGTCGATGATAACGGGATCGCGATACTCGCCCCGGCTTTTGCGCTCACCGCAGCGCCATGCGATGCACGGAAGCCGCGGTCGGCAGCCGGGTTTCGCCGGGCTGCACCTTGCGCGCAAAAGCGGCCGTTCGCGGGTTAACCCGGCGCGGTTTTCCGACACCCCTTTTTGCCACTATGCGGCCGCGCCGATACACACCATAAAGCGGCCGATATTTGACATGGGGGCCGGCGCTATTTTGAAGGGCTATAAAACCGGGGAACCTCACTCCTGCGGCAGTTTCCCGATGATCGACACCCTGTTTCATGCCGAAATGGCATATCGAACCAGCAAAGAACGGAATAGTACCCAGTGCTCTTGTTGCACGGATTCATTCCGCATAACTTCGTATCACCCCGAAAACAAGATCATGGAGTGAGACAGATGCAATCGAACACGGTCCATCCGTGCGATGAGGTGCTGCCGACCGGCAAGCTGGTAACGCTTGGTCTGCAACACGTCCTCGTCATGTACGCCGGCGCCGTCGCCGTGCCGCTTATCGTCGGCGGCGCGCTCAAGCTGCCGAAAGACCAGATCGCGTTCCTGATCAGCGCCGATCTGTTTTCGTGCGGCATCGCCACGCTGATCCAGACGCTGGGCCTGTGGATCTTCGGGATCCGCCTGCCTGTCATCATGGGCTGCACGTTCGCGGCCGTCGGCCCGATGATCGCGATCGGCACGAACCCCGGCCTCGGCATTCTCGACATCTTCGGCTCGACCATCGCGGCCGGCATCATCGGCATCGTGCTGGCGCCGACGATCGGCAAGCTGTTGCGGTTTTTCCCGCCGGTGGTGGTCGGCACCGTGATTGCCGTGATCGGGCTGTCGCTGATGGAAGTCGGCATCAACTGGGCCGCCGGCGGCGTCGGCAATCCCGAATACGGCAGCCCGGTCTATCTCGGCCTGTCGCTGCTCGTGCTGACGCTGATCCTGCTGATCAACAAGTTCGGCCGCGGTTTCATCGCGAACATCTCGGTACTGCTCGGCATCGTCGCCGGCTTCGTGATCGCGTTCATCCTCGGCCGCGTGAACACCGAAGGCGTGTCGCTCGCGCCGTGGGTCGGCTTCGTGATGCCGTTCCACTTCGGCTGGCCGCACTTCGACCCGCTGTCGATCGCGACGATGGTCACGGTGATGTTCGTCACGTTCATCGAATCGACCGGCATGTTCCTCGCGGTCGGCGACATGGTCGATCGTCCGGTCGACCAGGAGCGCCTGGTACGCGGCCTGCGCGTCGACGGCCTCGGCACGCTGATCGGCGGCATCTTCAACTCGTTCCCGCATACGTCGTTCTCGCAGAACGTCGGCCTGATCGGCGTGACGGGTGTGAAGAGCCGGTTCGTGTGCGCGACGGGCGGCGTGATCCTCGTGATGCTCGGCCTGTTCCCGAAGATGGCGCAGGTCGTCGCGTCGGTGCCGCCGTTCGTGCTCGGCGGCGCGGGCATCGTGATGTTCGGGATGGTGGCCGCGAACGGCATCAAGGTGCTGTCGAAGGTCGACTTCGTGAACAACAGCCACAACCTGTTCATCGTCGCCGTGAGCGTCGGCATGGGCCTCGTGCCGGTCGTGTCGCCGCACTTCTTCTCGAAGCTGCCGCCCGCGCTCGCACCGATCCTGCACAGCGGCATCCTGCTGGCATCGGTAACGTCCGTGATCCTGAACATCGTGTTCAACGGCGTGAAAGGCGAAAAGGATGCGAAGTGCGACATCCGCCGCGCAGGGCACGACTTCGACGGGCGGCCCGCCGACGTGCGCCACTGATCGCGCCGCACCGGACGACGGCGCAACGCGGTAACGAAAAACGCCACGGACTTTCGTCCGTGGCGTTGTCGTTTCCACATACCGCCGGTTCGACGGACAGGAGCGGTCGCCCGCTCCCGCCCTGCTTCGCGCTTACCCGTTCGTTGCCGCCGACGACGCGGGCGCCGGCGCTGCCGCCTTGTCGTAGTCGACCGGCTCATCCGGCGCGCGCGGCGTCTCGCCGGCGCGCTGGGTCCAGCCGCCGCCCAGTGCGCGGTACAGGTCGACCAGGTTCGTCCAGCGCGCGAGACGCGCGCTGATGAGCGTCTGCTGCGCCGAGTACAAATCCGTCTGCGCGGTCAGCACCGACAGGTAGCTGTCGACGCCGTTCTTGTAACGCAGGTCCGACAGGTCGAAGCGGCGCTGCTGCGCGTGCTCGTTGCGTTCGAGCGCGGCGATCTGCTGATCGTACGTGCCGCGTGCAGCCAGCCCGTCCGACACTTCGCGGAATGCCGACTGGATCGCCTTCTCGTAGTTCGCGATCTCGATGCGCTTCTGCACGTGCGCGAGATCGAGATTGGCGATGTTCGAACCGCCCTCGAAGATCGGCAGCGCAATACTCGGCGCAAACGACCACGCCGCCGTACCGGCCTTGAACAGGCCGCCGAGCGTCGGGCTCGCGGTGCCGAATGCCGCGGTCAACGAGATCTTCGGGAAGAACGCCGCGCGTGCCGCGCCGATGTTCGCGTTCGCGGCCAGCAGCGTCTGCTCGGCCTGCATCACGTCCGGACGACGCGTCAGCAGGTCCGACGGCAACCCGGCCGGCACGTCCGTCAGCAGGTTCTGCGCGTCGAGCGGCATGCCCGGCGGCAGGTCGTCCGGCAGCGGCTCGCCGATCAGCAGCACCAGCGCGTTCAGCGCCTGCGCACGCGCACGCGCCTGCGCCTGCTGGTTCGCGAGCGCCGTCTCGACCACCGTCTGCGCCTGACGCAGATCGAGCTCGGAGCCCGTGCCGTTGTCGAACTGCAGCTTCGTCAGGTCGTACGACGCCTGCGCGGTCTTCAGCGTGTTTTCCGTGACCTTCAGCAAATCGTCGGTCGACAGCAGCGTCAGGTACTGGTCAGCCACCTGCGACACCAGCGAGATTTCCGACGCCTGCCGTGCGTACGCGGTCGACAGGTACTGCGCGAGCGCCTGGTCCTTCAGGCTCTGCACGCGGCCGAACAGGTCGAGTTCCCACGACGCGGAAAGCCCGACGTTGTAGCTGCGCGAGATGTACGGCGCACCGGTCGTCGACAAGCCCTGCGGTACGCGCTGGATGCTGCCCGTACCGGTGCCGTCGAGCGTCGGGAACAGGCCCGCGCGCGTGATCTGGTACTGCGCGCGCGCCGCCTCGATGTTCAGCACCGACACGCGCAGGTCGCGGTTGTTCTTCAGCGCGATCTCGATCAGCCGCTGCAGGCGCGGATCGACGAAGAACTCGCGCCAGCCGATGGCGGTCGCCGCCTGGCCGTTCGCGCTGCGCGCGCCGGCAGCGCCCGGCTGCGTCGCGTAGACGCCGCCGGCCGGGTACGCCTGTGCGACGGGTGCGTCGGGCCGTTTGTAATGCGGCGCCATCGTGCAGCCCGTGGCAAAGAGCGCGACCGCGATTGCAGTCAAAGCGTGTTTTTGCATCATCACTGTCCCTTCTTCTCGTCGTCGCCGTGGCCGCCCTTCTCCGCCTCGTGCATGTGATCCTGCGCAAGACGCAGCGCCTCGTCGACATCTTCCTTCTCGCCGCTGAAGATCGCGCGGATCTTCACGAAGAACATCGGGATCATGAAGATCGCGAGGAACGTCGCCGTGATCATCCCGCCGATCACGCCCGTACCGATCGCGTGCTGGCTCGCCGAACCCGCGCCGTTGCTGATCGCGAGCGGCATCACGCCGAGAATGAACGCGAGCGACGTCATCAGGATCGGACGCAGCCGCAGGCGCGCCGCTTCCAGCGCGGCCTCGATCGGCCCCATCTTCTCCGACTCCTGCAGCTCGCGCGCAAACTCGACGATCAGGATCGCGTTCTTCGCGGACAGGCCCACGGTGGTCAGCAGGCCGACCTGGAAGAACACGTCGTTCTCGAGGCCGCGCATCGTCGCCGCGAGCAGTGCACCGATCACGCCGAGCGGCACGACCATGATCACCGAGAACGGGATCGACCAGCTTTCATACAGCGCCGCGAGACACAGGAACACGACGAGGATCGAGATCGCGTACAGGATCGGCGCCTGCGAACCGGACTGGATTTCCTGGAACGACAGGCCGGTCCACGAATAGCCGATACCGACCGGCAGCTTCTTCGCGAGCCCTTCCATCGCGGTCATCGCCTGACCGGTCGACTTGCCCGGTGCCGCCTGACCCTGGATTTCCATCGCCGAGATACCGTTATAGCGCTCGAGCTTCGGCGAACCGTAGGTCCAGTGACCGGTCGCGAACGCGCTGAACGGCACCATCCCGCCCGACCCGTTGCGCACGTACCAGATGTTCATGTCCTCCGGCGTCATCCGGAACGGTGCGTCGGCCTGCACGTAGACCTTCTTGATCCGGCCGTCGGTGTCGAGGAAGTTGTTCACGTACTTCGACGCCCATGCGATCGAGAACGTCTGGTCGATCGCATCCGCCGTCACGCCGAGCGCATTCGCCTTCTCGCGGTCGATGTCGACCTTGTACTGCGGCGTGTCGTTCAGGCCGTTCGGGCGCACGCCCTGCAGCGTCGGATCCTTCGAGGCCATCCCGAGCAGCTGGTTACGCGCGGCCATCAGCGCGTCGTGGCCGAGACCGGCGTTGTCCGTCAGCTCGAAGTCGAAGCCGGCGGCCGTACCGAGTTCGGGGATCGACGGCGGGTTGAACGGGATCACGATCGCGTCCTTGTAGCCCGCGTAGCGCCCGAACATCCGGCCGATCAGCGCCTGCACCTTCTGGTTCGCATGCTGACGCTGCGAGTAGTCCTTCAGGCGTATGAACACGAGACCCGAGTTCTGGCCGCGGCCCGCGAAGCTGAAGCCGTTCACCGTGAACGCCGATTCGACGATTTCCTTCTCGTCCTTCAGCAGGTAGTCGGAAATGTTCGCGAGCGTCTTCGCGGTCGTTTCCTGCGTCGAACCCGACGGCGTCTGCACGATCACGAACATCAGGCCCTGGTCTTCATCGGGCAGGAACGACTTCGGCAGGCGCACGAACAGCAGGCCAACCGCGACGATCACGACCAGGTAGATGATGAGCCAGCGGCCCGAACGCTTGATCACGTGGTGCACGCCGACGTGGTACTTGTCGCGGCTGTTGTTGAACGTGCGGTTGAACCAGCCGAAGAAGCCCTTCTTCTCTTCGTGATGCCCTTGCGGGATCGGCTTCAGGATCGTCGCGCACAGCGCCGGCGTCAGAATCAACGCGACGAGCACCGACAGCACCATCGCCGACACGATCGTCAGCGAGAACTGGCGATAGATCGCGCCGACCGACCCGCCGGAGAACGCGACCGGCACGAACACCGCCGACAGCACGAGCGCCACGCCGACGAGTGCGCCGGTGATCTGGCCCATCGCCTTGCGGGTCGCCTCCTTCGGTGACAGGCCCTCTTCCGCCATCACGCGCTCGACGTTCTCGACCACCACGATCGCATCGTCGACCAGCAGGCCGATCGCGAGCACGAGGCCGAACATCGACAGCGTGTTGATCGAGAAGCCCACCAGCGACATGATCGCGAACGTGCCGAGCAGCACGACCGGCACCGCGATCGTCGGGATGATCGTCGCCCGCAGGTTCTGCAGGAACAGATACATCACGAGGAACACCAGCACGATACCTTCGAGCAGCGTCTTGACCACTTCCTCGATCGACAGCTTCACGAACGGCGTCGTGTCGTACGGATACTTCACGACGAGGCCGTGCGGGAAGAACGGCGCCAGCTCGTCGATCTTCGCGCGCACGGCCTTCGCGGTCGCGAGCGCGTTCGCGTTGGTCGCGAGCTGGATACCGAGTGCCGCGGTCGGCTGACCGTTGTACTTCGTGTCGAAGTTGTAGTTTTCACCGCCGAGGCCGATCTGCGCGACGTCCTTCAGGCGCACCTGCGAGCCGTCCTGGTTGACCTTCAGCAGGATGTTGCCGAACTGCTCGGGCGTCTGCAGCAGCGTCGATTCGGTGATCGTCGCCTGCAGCACGGTGCCCGGCTTCGCCGGCGTGCCGCCGATCTGGCCGCCCGCGACCTGCACGTTCTGCGCGGTGATCGCGGAGCTCACGTCGACCGGCGTGAGGCCGTAGTTCGTCAGGCGGTTCGGGTCGAGCCAGATCCGCATCGCGTACTGCGAGCCGAACAGCGTGACGGTACCGACGCCGTTCAACCGGCTGATCGGATCCTTCACGTGCGACGCCACGAAGTTCGCGAGGTCGTACTTGTTCATGCTGCCGTCTTCGGAGTTGAAGGCGAGCACCAGCAGGAAGCTGCTGCTCGACTTCGTCACCGACAGGCCGAGCTGCTGCACGACCTGCGGCAGAACCGGCGTCGCGAGCGACAGCTTGTTCTGCACCTGGACCTGCGCGATGTCGGCGTTGGTGCCCGGCGCGAAGGTCAGCGTGATCGTCGCGTTGCCCGAGTCGTCACTCGTCGACGACATGTACAGGAAGTTGTCGAGACCGCTCATCTGCTGCTCGATCACCTGCGTCACCGTGTCTTCCACCGTTTTCGCGGAAGCGCCCGGGTAGTTCGCGGTGATCTGGATCGACGGCGGCGCGATCGTCGGATACTGCGAGATCGGCAGCGTGAAGATCGCCGCGATGCCGGCCAGCATCAGGATGATGGCGATCACCCACGCGAAGATCGGGCGATCGATAAAAAACTTTGCCATGAAACAGGCTCCCTGTTATTGCGCGCTCGAAGCAGCGGCAGCACTCGCCGGCGCGGCGCCCGATGCGGCGGCGCCGGAACCGGCGGCAGCCGGTGCGGCGGTTGCGGCGGCGGCGCCCGATGCGGCACTGGCCGCCGGTGCGAGCTGCGCCGGCACCGACTTCACGGTCGCACCCGGGCGTACCTTCTCGCCGCCCTGCACGATCACGTGATCGCCCGCTTGCAGACCGCCTTCGACGATCCAGTTCTGGCCCTGCATGCCCGTCGTCTTCAGCGGACGCGGCTCGACCTTGTTGCCGGCGTTCACCACCATCGCGATCGCCTGGCCCTTCTGGTCATGCGTGACGCCGATCTGCGGCACCAGGAACGCGTTCTCGTTCACGCCTTGCTCGATCCGAGCGCGCACGAACATCCCCGGCAGCAGCACCTTGCCCGGGTTCGGGAAGACCGCACGGATCGTCACCGAGCCGGTGGCCTGGTCGACCGTCACGTCCGAGAACTGCAGCTTGCCCGGCTCCGCATAGGTCTTGCCGTCCTCGAGGATCAGCGACACCTTCGCCGCGCCCGGGCCGCTCGTCTTCAGGCGGCCGCTCTGCACGTCCTGGCGCAGCTTCAGGCCGTCGAGGCTCGACTGCGTGAGGTCGACATACACCGGGTCGAGCTGCTGCACCGTCGACATCAGCGTCGCCTGGCTCGCCTGCACGTACGCGCCCGGCGTCACTTGCGAAATGCCGACGCGGCCCGTGATCGGCGAGACCACGTCCGTGTAGCCGAGGTTGATCTGCGCGGTGTCGACCGCCGCCTTGCCGGACGCGACGTCCGCCGCGGCCTGCCCTTGCGTGGCCACCGCGTTGTCGTAGTCCTGCTTGCTGACCGCGTTCGCGGCCACCAGCACCTTGTAGCGCGCGACCAGCGCGTTCTGCGTGGCGAGGTTCGCCTGCGCCTTCGCGAGCGTCGCCTTCGCGCTGTTCAGCGCGGCGATATACGGCGCCGGATCGATCTTGTAGAGACGCTGGCCGGCCTTGACGTCGGTGCCTTCGGTGAATTCACGGCGCAGCACGATGCCGTCGACCCGCGCGCGGACTTGCGCGACGAGGAACGCGCTGGTGCGGCCCGGCAGCTCGCTGAAGACCGGTACGGCTTGCGGCTGGACGGTGACGACGCCGACTTCCGGCGTTTGCGGTGGCGGTGCCGATTCTTTTTTTCCGCATGCAGCCAGGAAAACCGCGGCTGCCGCGACAGTGATCAAGCGGTATGGAACCCGTTCGACGCGCATGGAGCGACCTCTGTGTGTAACCAATGGAATAAGTGCAGCACCCGACGGGAGCGCAACACGGATGCGCCTCGCGGCGCAGATCGAACACCTGAATTACTGGACTGCTGGATACGGCACGTCGGCACGAAACCTCCATGCCGACGGGATGCAGCGAACTGCGGACTGGTACTAGGGCGGGAATCAGCAGAGTGGGATATTAACTGATTGCCACTTGGGTCATTCGATCGTAGGGTGGTATTGTATATACATTCACGAATGTATGTAAAAAGCCCGTTTGTGTCGCGCAGACCGTCCAGTCTTACGAATTATTACCAGTCGCAAGCATAGCCAATCCGCATGACGGCAAAGAGGGTTGCGGACCCTATATTCACCTACGATCGATCCAATCAGGCCTGCACATGGTCAGACGTACCAAGGAGGAGGCGCTCGAGACGCGCAATCGCATTCTCGATGCCGCCGAACACGTGTTCTTCGAGAAGGGCGTGTCGCACACGTCGCTCGCGGACATCGCCCAGCACGCCGGCGTCACGCGCGGCGCGATCTACTGGCATTTTGCGAACAAGAGCGAGCTGTTCGACGCGATGTTCGACCGCGTGTTCCTGCCGATCGACGAGCTGAAGCGGATGCCGCTCGACGCACCGGGCGGCAATCCGCTCGAGAAGATCCGCAAGATCCTGATCTGGTGCCTGCTCGGCGTGCAGCGCGACTCGCAGTTGCGGCGCGTGTTCAGCATCCTGTTCATGAAGTGCGAATACGTCGCGGACATGGAGCCGCTGCTGCAGCGCAACCGCGCGGGGATGAGCGAGGCGCTGCACATGATCGACGCCGATCTCGCGGTCGCCGTGCGGCTCAAGCTGCTGCCCGAGCGGCTCGATACGTGGCGCGCGACGCTGATGCTGCACACGCTCGTCAGCGGCTTCGTGCGCGACATGCTGATGCTGCCCGACGAGATCGACGCCGAGCAGCATGCGGAAAAGCTCGTCGACGGCTGCTTCGACATGCTGCGCTACAGCCCGGCGATGCTGAAGGAAAGAGACTGACGGCACGGCGGGTGCCCGCGCGCCGTTTGATTGTCATCGATCGGCGAGCCGGGCCGGGCCGTGCAACAGTCGCGGCAATGCACTGCCCGCCTCCGTCTCCCCGGCCGGCTCAGGCCGCCTTCGCGCGATCCGCGCGAGCCCGCCGGTTCGACGCGGCCACCGAATCGCGCTTCGGCATCGGCGCGCCGGCCAGCCCGGCGATCCACGCGTCGGTCGACATCACGGCCGCGAAATTCGACTGGAACACCACCGTGTACGCGCGGTGAATCTCTTCGGCGCTCGCCGCGCCCGCTTCGTTCTCGTACGGCAACGCGCCCGTCGCATCCTCGAGGTACTCGACGTTCAGTCCCGCGTGCGCCGCGTGATAGACCGTCGACGCATTGCAGTTGTGCGTCATGTAGCCGGCCACCGCGAGCGTGTCGATCCCGTGCGCGTCGAGCCATGCGGCAAGATCGGTCCCGGCGAACGAGCTCGCCTGCGCCTTCTCGATCAGGTGCGCGTACGGGCGGCCGGCGACGACCGCGTGCAGCGCGACGCCGTCGGTACCGGGCGCGAAGATCGGCGCGCCGGCCGGCGCGACATGCTGGACGACGATCACGGGCACGCCGGCCGCATGCGCGGCGTCGATCGCGCGGCCAATGTTCGCGAGCGACACGTCGAGCGGCGGATACTCGATCGGCAGGTTGCCCGTCACGTATTCGTTCTGGACGTCGATCACGATCAGCGCGCGGCGGGAAGTGGTATGCGAGGCGGTGTTCGACATGGATGGCTCCTGGTCCTGACGCGCGGCCCCGCCCCGGAACGGGACGGCCAGCGGCGCGATGCGATGCATTGTCGGGCCGCCTCGCACGCGCGGACAGTGGCCCGATAGCCATTCTTCGATAAAATTGGGCCATTGCCATTCCGGAGCCCGTCATGACCGCCGTCGCGTCACCCGCCCCGACCGTCGTCGCCGTGATCGCATACGACGGCATCAGCCCGTTCCACCTGTCGGTGCCGTCCGTCGTGTTCGGCAAGGAACGCGACGCGGCCGCGTCGCCGGCGTTCGAGTTTCGCGTCTGCTCGGCCGAGCGCGGCCCGCTCGCGACGACGGGCGGCTTCACGATCACCGCGCCGTACGGGCT
Source organism: Burkholderia sp. FW306-1C-G01B (assembly GCF_058781685.1). Lineage (NCBI taxonomy): Bacteria > Pseudomonadati > Pseudomonadota > Betaproteobacteria > Burkholderiales > Burkholderiaceae > Burkholderia > Burkholderia sp. FW306-1C-G01B. The sequence goes on along the minus strand of NZ_JBYSWZ010000011.1, from coordinate 176,433 downwards.
CGACGCACTCGACGACGCGGACATCGTCATCGTGCCGGCGTGGCGCGACCCGGACGAAGCGCCGCCCGACGAACTGCTCGACGCGGTGCGCGCGGTCGCCGCACGCGGCGCGCAACTCGTCGGGCTGTGCCTCGGCGCGTACGTGCTCGCCGCGGCCGGCCTGCTCGACGGCCGCCCGGCCACCACGCACTGGGCGTGGGCCGACGACTTCGCGCAACGCTTTCCGCGCGTGAAGCTCGATCCCGACGTGCTGTACGTGGACGACGGCAACCTGATGACGTCGGCCGGCACGGCCGCGGGGCTCGACTGCTGCCTGCACGTCGTGCGGCGGCGCTTCGGCTCGGATGCCGCGAACCGGATCGCGCGCCGCCTCGTGATCCCGCCGCACCGCCAGGGCGGGCAGGCCCAGTACGTGCCGCAGCCCGTCGCCGCGCACCCGCGCGATGCGCGGCTCGCGGGCCTGCTCGACTGGGTGCGCGCGCACCTCGACGCCGCGCACAGCGTCGATTCGCTCGCCGAACGCGTGCTGATGAGCCGGCGCACGTTCACGCGCCACTTCCGCCAGGCGACCGGCACGACCGTCACCGCGTGGCTGCAGGCCGAGCGGCTCGCGCGCGCGCAGCATCTGCTGGAAACCACCGGACAATCGATCGACGCGATCGCGCAGGCGGCCGGCTACGGGTCGAGCGTGTCGCTGCGCCAGCATTTCGCGGGCGCGCTCGGCACGTCGCCGTCTGCGTATCGAAGGGAATTCCGCGGCGCCGGAGCCGGAGCCGATGCCGTTGCGAGGCAGTAATGCCCGCCGCGCGCCCGGGGGTGGGCGGGCCGTGAAGCGAAACCGGCGGTGCTCGGCCGCTCTGCCGCTCAGCCGCCGTTGATCCAGCGCGCCGCATAAAGCAGCAGCGCGACGAACACGATCATCGCCGCCCATGCCCAGACGGGCACCGTGCCGGCACCGCGATGATGAAGCACGCTGGCCGCACGCCCGGTCGGCGCGCCGCCAACGTGCGGCGGCAGCGGACGCTTCGTCGCGGCCATCAGCGACGCCGGCCGCAGGAACACATGCTGGCGCCGCTGTGCGGCCGGGTTCGCGCGATTCGGCGCGAGGCCGTGCTTCGCCTGCACGACCGCGCAGAACTCGCGGAAGAAATCGTCGGTCCACTCGCGCAGCGCATTCTCGATCTGCCGCGCCGGCAACTCGGCGAGCGGCCCGCTCGCCGTCGCCCAGACGACGTACTCGATGCTTGTGGCGTTCGCATCGTCATCGGGCAGCAGCACCAGTTCGACCTGGCCGCGCAGCGCGCCGAGGCCGTCGGCCCGCGCCTTGAAATTGATCACGCGGCGCGGCCGCCCTTCCGCGTCGCCCTGCTCGCCGGCCGCATGCGCACGCACGTCGTAGTGTGCGCGCAGCGGGCCGAGCGGCACCGTGATCGTCAGCGCGAACTCGCCGTGCGCGAGCTTCACGAACGATTCGCAATGGTCGAAGCTCGCCCGCAGCAATGCGGGATCCTCGAAGGCCTCCCGCACGACAGGCGGCGCGAGCGGGACGCGTAACGTGTCGTTCAGTTCCATGATGTCTCCCCGATGAACGCGCGCCGCATCAGGACGTCTCGACGAGACTGTCGATCCGTGCGACATCGAAGGCGACGTAGTGCGCAAGCGCGGCAACGGCCGCCTTCGGTTCCTCGTAACTCCATGCGGCGTTCTCGATCACGCCGTCTTCCGTCTGCAAGTCGAAATGCACGGCTTCGCCCCTGAACGGGCAGGCGCTCGTCACGCCCGACTTCACGAGCCGGCGCATGTTGACGTCGCCGCGCGGCAGGTAATGGACGTCCGGCAGCCCCGCTTCCCGCACGGTCAGCACGCCGTGCGAATCGGCATACGTGATGCCGCGGTGGATCACGCGCACGCGATGGCGGTTCGGCACGATTTCAAGGTGAGGGGCGGCGGCGTCTGACATCGTTTCTCCTTCGGGCGGCCCGGCAGGCAGGCCGGTGACAGGAAACGAAAAAAGCCACGGCACGAATGCCGTGGCTTTCATTATGGGCGAAACTTCGTCCGATTGCGCAACCCGGGCGGGGGCCGCGTGCGGCCGGCTACTGCGCGCTCCACTGGAACGCGGCTTTCGCGCCGCCCTTCGCGCCGACCGTGACGGTACGGGATTCGTCGCTACCCTGGTACGACGCCTGCACCGTATAGCGCCCCGGCGGCACCTGCACGAGCATATACGGCCCGCGCGTGTCGGTTTTCAGCACTTCTGCACCCTTGCCGTCGACGATCCGCACATGGACGTCGGCCAGGAATTCGCCGCCCTTGCCGGTGAAGCGCAGCGCCAGCGGCCACTTCGCCTCGTTGCGCTGGAACGCCGTCGATTCGTCCAGCCCGATGCCGCCGGACACGAAGGTGACGTCGCCCTGCTGGCGCGCGGCGGGCAAGCCGTCCGATTGCGCGTACGCGCCGGTCGCGCCGGCTGCGAGGCCGGCGGCCAACGCCGCGGCGACGGCAAATCGGGACACGTTGCGTAGATATTGCATGGCTCTCTCCTTTGGGTCGGAACACATACGGGGCACCACGCCACGGGGTCGGACGGCGGCGCCCGCCGCGGCCGGCCTGGCCGGCCGTCGGCCGTCGCCGGTCAGCTCAGGTCGACCGGCACGAAGATCTGTGCATTATCGCGCTGGATCAGCAGAGCAAGACTGTTGCCCGCGCCCTTCACCGCGTCGCGCAACTGCTCGGGGCTCGTGACCGGGCGGCCGTTGACCGCGAGGATCACGTCGCCGGGCTGGATGCCCGCGTTGGCGGCCGGCCCGCCGGCCTGCTGCACGATCAGCCCGTGCGACAGGTTGCTGGCGCTGCGCTCCTGTGGCGACAGCGGGCGCACCGCGACGCCCAGGCGGCCCTGCTCGACCGGCCCGCCGTCGTTCGACGCGAGTTTCGCATCGGCCATCGCGCCGAGCGTCACGCTGATCGACTTCTTCGACTTGTCGCGCCAGATCTGCAGGTCGGCCTTCGAACCCGGCTTCAGGTTAGCGATCTGCGCGGGCAGCGACGTCGAATCGGCGACCGGCGAGCCGTTGACCGACAGGATCACGTCCCCCGGCTGCAGGCCCGCCTTCGCGGCCGGGCCGTTCGAATCGACGGAGCTGACGAGCGCGCCGTCCGGCTTCTGCAGCCCGAACGAGCTCGCGAGCGTCTGGTTCAGCCCCTGCACGGCGACGCCGAGGCGGCCGCGGCTCACGTGGCCCGTCTTCACGAGCTCGTCCTTCACCTTGATCGCCTCGTTGATCGGGATCGCGAACGACAAGCCCTGGAAGCCGCCCGTCTGCGAGTAGATCATCGAGTTGATGCCGATCACCTCGCCCTGCAGGTTGAACAGCGGGCCGCCCGAGTTGCCGGGGTTCACCGGCACGTCGGTCTGGATGAACGGCGTGTAGTTCTCGTCCGGCAGCGCGCGCGACTTCGCGCTGATGATCCCCGACGTGACCGTGTTGTCGAAGCCGTACGGCGAACCGATCGCGACGACCCACTGGCCGACCTTGCTCTGCGCCGGATCGCCGATCTTCACGGTCGGCAGCCCACTCGCGTCGATCTTCAGCACCGCGACGTCGGACTGCTTGTCCGAGCCGACGACCTTCGCCTTGTATTCGCGCTTGTCGGTCAGCCTGACCGTGACGACGTTCGCGCCGTCGACCACGTGCGCATTGGTGAGGATGTACCCGTCGGAACTGATCACGAACCCGGAACCGAGGCTCGCGCTCGGCTGGTCGTCCGGCTGCGCATCGCCGCCCATGCCCGGCACCTGGCCGTAGAAGTGCTTGAAGAACTGGTAGAACGGGTCGCTCGGATCGACCGGCAGCTGCGGCTGCGGCACGCGCCGCGCCACCTGCTTCACGACGTGCTTCGCGCTGATGTTCACGACCGCCGGGCCGTAGGTCTCGACAAGCCCGGAGAAATCGGGGATGCCGGTCTTCGCGGCCGCTTCGGCCGGCATCAGCGCGGCGGCCTGCGCGGGCGTGATGATCTGCGGATCGGCGCGGCGGGTGCCGGCAAAGTAACCGGCCGACAGGGCGGCCGCCACGGCGACCGCGACGGCGCCGCGCGCAAGGAATCGGGTGTTCATCGTTGGACCTCCTCTTTGTTAGGACGCAGCGTAACGACCCTGACTTAAAGGAGGCTTAATCAGCCTTAAGCGGCGCTTAAGCGGGCCGGCAAGGCCCGTCCGACAGCGTTCTTCACACGGATTCGGACTGCTGCGGCGCCTCGGCCGGCATCTCGGCGTCGCGGAACACGACGCTGACGAGCAGGCCGCCCGCGGCCGCGTCGCCGAGCGACACCGTCGCGCCCTGCTGCGCCGCCACGCGCTTGACGATCGCGAGCCCGAGCCCGCTGCCCGACAAGTCGGCACGCGCCCGCGCGGAGCTGTCGCGGTAGAAGCGGTCGAACACGCGCTCGCGCTCGTCGGCAGGGATGCCGGGCCCGCTGTCGCCGATCTGGACGCACGCGCGGCCGGCCGCGTCGGAGGTCAGCGACACGTCGATGCGGCCGCCGTCCGGCGTGTACTTCACCGCGTTGTCGAGCAGGTTGCCGAACATCACGCGCAGTGCGCCGACGTCCGCGACGACGCTCGCCGCGCGTGTCTCCTCGAAGCCGAGATCGATGTCGCGCCGCTGCGCGAGCGGCGCATGCGCGGCCACGCATTCGGCCAGCAGCGCCTGCAGGTCGACCGGCTCGCGCATCGTCGCGCCGTCCGGCTCGGCGCGGGCGAGCGCGAGCAACTGCTCCGCGAGGCGCGTCGCGCGCGTGACGCCGTCCTGGAGATCCGCGACCGCCTCGCGGCGCGACGCGTCGTCCTTCGCGCGGGCGACGAGCTGCGCCTGGATCTGCACGGCCGCGAGCGGCGTGCGCAGTTCGTGCGCGGCATCGGCCACGAACGCCTTCTGCGTGTCGAGCGCGGCCGACAGCCGCGCGAGCAGCCCGTTCAGCGCGCGCACGAGCGGCTGCACCTCGAGCGGCAGGCGCTCGTCGGGCAGCGGATCGAGCGCTTCCGGCCGGCGCGCCTCGACCGCGCGCGTCACGCGGCCGAGCGGCGCCAGCCCGCGCCCGACGATCACCCACACGGCCGCGCCGAGGAACGGCAGCAGCACGATCAGCGGCCACAACGTGCGCAGCGCGACGTTCGCCGCGAGCCGGTTGCGCACCGACAGCGGCTGCGCGAGCTGCACGACGTTGTCGCCGACGATCGCGCCGTACACGCGCCATTCGCCGCGATCGGTGCGCTCGGTCGAGAAGCCGAGCTCCGCGCGCGGCGCGATCGGCGCGCGCGGATGCGAGAAGTACATCAGCACGCCGTTGCGGTTCCAGATCTGGATCACGATGCCTTCGTCGCCGTTGGTCCGCGAGCCGAACACCTGCGAGAACGGCTCGGACGGCAGCGCCGCGGCGATTTCCTGCAGCTGGTAGTCGAACAGCTCGTTCGCCTCGGCGAGCGCCTGCCGGTAGATCAGCCAGCCGGCGAGGCCGACGCCGGCGACGACGATCGCGAGCAGCCAGATCAGCAATTGATGACGAATCGACCTCACGCGTCAGCTTTCCTTGACGACCATGTAGCCGAGCCCGCGCACGTTGCGAATCAGGTCCGAGCCGAGCTTCTTGCGCAGTGCGTGGATGTAGACCTCGACCGTGTTGCTGCCGATCTCCTCGCCCCAGCCGTACATCTTTTCCTCGAGCTGGCTCTTCGACAGCACCGCGCCGGGGCGCGCGAGCAGCGCCTCGAGCAGCGCGAACTCGCGCGCGGACAGCGCGACGGGCGCGCCGTCGAGCGTCACCTGGTGCGAAGCGGGATCGAGCGTCAGCGCGCCGTGGCGGATCAGCGACTCGCTGCGCCCGGCCTGGCGGCGGATCAGCGCGCGCATCCGCGCGCCGAGTTCGTCGAGGTCGAACGGCTTGACGAGGTAATCGTCGGCGCCCGCGTCGAGCCCCTTCACGCGATCGGCGATGGCGTCGCGCGCGGTGACGATCAGCACGGGCAGCGACAACCCGCGTGCGCGCAGCGTGCGCAGCACGTCGATGCCGTCGCGCTTCGGCAGGCCGAGGTCGAGCAGCAGCAGGTCGTACGTCTCGCCGCCGAGCGCCGTGAGCGCCGCGTCGCCGTCCTGCACCCAGTCGACCGCAAAGCCGTCCGAGCGCAGCGCCTTGCGCACGCCCTCGGCAATCATTCGGTCGTCTTCGACAAGCAGAATCCGCATCGGGACAGGCATCCATGGGTCGGGTGAAACACGCCGATCATTGTAGCGCCGCGAATCGCGTGCGCGGCATGCCCGCCGCAAAGTGATGCCTCAATGCGGCACGACACGCGATTTCGGCGGGCATTTGCCCACTTGTCTCTACAATGTGCGCTTGCGCGCGACGCACGCGCCGCCCGAGCCCCTGCTTACCCGTATTCGTCCATGCCGATTTCCGCCCTTTCCGCCCGGTTCGCCCCCCGCGCTCAAGTCTGCCTGCGCGCAGCCGCCGTCATCGCCACCTGCACCGCGCTGGCCTTCGCGCCGCCCGCGCAAGCCCGCAAGAAATTCCACAAGGAAGCGCGCAAGACCGCCGTCGTGTCGCCCGCCGCGCGTGCGGCCGGCCTGCCGGCATCCGTGCTCGTCGCGCTGCAGCGCGCGAAGGTGCCGGCGTCGGCGATGAGCGTCGTCGTCGAGCGCGTCGGCGACCCGGAACCGCTGATCGCGTGGAATGCGAGCCGGCCAATGCTGCCGGCGTCGACGATGAAGCTCGTCACGACCTTCTCGGGCCTGTCGATCCTCGGCCCCGACTTCCGCTGGCGCACGACCGCCTACACGGACGGCACGGTCGACCCCGACGGCACGCTGCAGGGCAACCTGTACATCAAGGGCACCGGCGATCCGAAGCTCGTGCCCGAAGAGCTGATCGACCTCGTCGACAAGATCCGCAAGGCCGGCATCAAGCGCGTGGCCGGCGGCCTCGTGCTCGACAAGAGCTATTTCGCGGCATCGACGCGCGACCTGCCGTCGTTCGACGACGACGTGAGCGCGCCGTACAACGTCGGCCCCGATCCGCTGCTGTACGCGTTCAAGGCCGTGTCGTTCACGGTCACGCCGGGCGACGACGGCAAGGTGGCCGTCGACGTGCTGCCGCCGCTCGCGGACCTGTCGATCGACAACCAGCTGGTCGAAGGCACGGGCTCGTGCAGCGCGGCCGCCGCGGCCGCGCGCCCGACGCTGACGGCCGGCGCCGGGATGATGACGGCGTCGTTCGCCGGCGACTATCCGCTGCGCTGCGGCGCGCGCACCACCAACCTCGCGATCCTCGATCACACGACGTTCTTCGCGCGCGGCTTCCTCGCGCTGTGGCGGCAGGACGGCGGCACGATCGCGGGGCCCGTGAGCGAAGGCAAGGTGCCGACCACCGCGCGGCCCGTCGCCGTGCATCACAGCCCGGTGCTCGGCAGCATCGTCTACGACATCAACAAGTTCAGCAACAACGTGATGGCGCGCAACCTGTTCCTGACGATCGGCGCGGTCAGCGGCAAGCCGCCCGCGACGCCCGAGCAGTCGAGCCGCGCGATCCAGGCGTTCCTGCAGAAGAACGGCATCGCGATGCCGGACCTCGCGCTCGAAAACGGCTCGGGGCTGTCGCGCGAAGAGCACGTGAGCGCGCTGTCGCTCGCCGCGCTGCTGCAGGCAGCGAATGCCAGCCCGGTCGCGCAGGCGTTCGTCGATTCGCTGCCGATCGCCGGCATCGACGGCACGATGAAGAACCGCCTCACCAACGCCGGCGTGCTCGGCAACGCGCACATCAAGACCGGCATGCTGCGCGACGTGCGCGCGATCGCCGGCTACGTCGCCGGCGCCGACGGCCAGAGCTATATCGTCGTCAGCTTCATCAACAACGATCATGCGGAAGGCGCGCGCGCCGCGCACGACTCGCTGCTCGAATGGATCTACGCGGGCGCGCACTGACGGCTCGCGCGCCGCGACGCGGCGCATCCCCGCCCCTCGGTCGGCGTCGGCGTGCGTTGGCTACGGGGCGGCACCGCGCAACGGGCAGCCCAGACGGGCCGCCCGCGCGGCCTGCCGCCGCCCCGCCCACGGAATCCCGCCGTTCGCGGTTTGAAACGGACGCCATCACCGGCGCGCGATGCGCCGCACGCCAGCCATGCCCGTAAAACGGGGCCGCACCGCCCGGCCCCGCGCCGCACGGTTTCCGTAGAAACCCTGTCCTCAGAGGGAACCCTCTACGCTGCCCCCTCGCCTAGCGCGTGGCGATTGCGTAGGCTGTTGGCCTGACCGATATCTACAACGGGCCACGCGCCCGGCCTCACGGCTTGCAGGGGAAAGGAGGAGACACGCCCATGCGATTCGACGTCGAATTGCTTCTGCTCGCGCTGGCGCCCGTCTTCCTGCTCTGCATCGCATGGGAAGCCTGGCACCTCGCCCGCACACGTGCGCAGGACCATGTCTATGCGTGGCGCGACACGCTGTGCAATGCAGCGCTCGCGCTGATGCACCAGGGCGCGGACAAGATCGCGTGGCTCTTCGTGATCCCCGTCTATGCGTACTGCTACCGGCACTATCGCCTGTTCACGTGGCACGACGGCTGGCTGTCGTTCGCGGTGCTGTTCGTCGCGCAGGACTTCCTCTACTACGTGTTCCATCGCGCGAGCCATCGCGTGCGCTGGCTGTGGGCCGCGCACGTCGTGCACCACTCGTCCGAGCGGATGAATTTCTCGACCGCGTTCCGCCAGAGCCTGATGTACCCCGTCGCGGGCATGTGGGTGTTCTGGCTGCCGCTCGCGTTCGCCGGCTTTCCGCCGCAACAGGTCGTCGGCATCGTGCTGATCAACCTCGCGTTCCAGTTCTTCGTGCACACGCAGGCGATCGGCAAGCTCGGCTGGCTCGAGTACGTGCTCAACACGCCGTCGATCCACCGCGCGCACCATGCGCGCAACCCGCGCTACATCGACCGCAATTACGCAGGCGTCCTGGTGATCTGGGATCGCCTGTTCGGCAGCTATGTCGAGGAAACGCCGGACGACCCGCCGCAGTACGGGATCGTCGAGCGGCTCGGCTCGAACAACCCGCTCGTCGCGACGTTCCACGAGTGGGTGTCGATGGCGGCCGACGCGGTGCGCGTCGATGGATGGCGCAACAAGCTGCGCGCGATTTTCGGCCCGCCCGAGTGGGCGAGCGCTTATCATGCGCAGATCGTCGAGGCCGCCAACCAGGATCCGCGCACCGTGCCGCTTGCGGCCGCGCGTGACCAATAACCGTTTCAGCCAACGGCCGCCGCGCAGCCCGGTTCCGAGCAGGCACGCGGCAGATGAGAAACACATCAGGCCATATCTACGAGGAGATCGAACGATGCAGTCACAACAACAATTCCCGTCGCATATCCGGCAACGCCTGCTGCGCACCGCCCAGGTCGCGATCGCGGGCGCCGCGCTCGCGCTGCTCGCCGCGTGCGGCGGCGGTGACGACAACAACAGCAGCGCGTCGAATACGCCGCCTTCCGGCGTGAAGATGCAGGTCGTGTCGTTCGGCGACAGCCTGTCCGACGCCGGCACCTATTCGCAGATCAAGCTCGGCTTCGGCGGCGGCCGCTTCACGACCAACCCGGGCCAGGTGTGGACGCAGCTCGTCGCGACCTACTACGGCGACACGCTGCAGCCCGCGAACCAGGGCGGCTTCGGCATTCCGCTGCAGGCCACGGGCGGCCTCGGCTACGCGCAGGGCGGCGCGCGCGTCACGCTGCAGCCGGGCATCGGCCACGCGGACGCGAGCGTGCCGAATTCCGACTACGCGCAGGCGACGACGATGCCGATCGCCGACCAGGTCAAGCAGTACCTGTCGCAGCACGGCAGCTTCAACACGGGCCAGATCGTGCTGCTCAACGGCGGCGCGAACGACATCTTCTATCAAGCGGCAGTCGCGCAGGCGCAGGGCAACACGCCGGCCGCGCAGCTCGCGGCGGCCCAGGCGATCGGGCTCGCCGCGCAGCAGTACGCAGGCATCGTCCAGCAGATCGTCGGGGCAGGCGGCACGCACGTGTTCGTGTCGAACATGCCGGACATCGGCGGCACGCCACTGGCCGTGGCAGGCGGCACGCAGGCGGCGTTCACGCAGCTGTCGGGGCTGTTCAATCAGACACTCGTCGCGACGCTGCAGGCGCTCAAGGTCGACACGACCAAGTACACGCTGCTCGATATTTTCACGTGGCAGGATGGCATCACGGCCAATTTCCAGGCGAACGGCTTCACGGTGTCGAACACCGGCACCGCGTGCAACCTGCAGGCGATGATCAACGCGGCGAGGGCGTTCGGCGCGCCGATGCCGACCGCATTCGGCTCGTCGCTGTTCTGCTCGCCGCAGACCTACACGACCGCGAACGCGGACCAGACCTACATGTTCGCCGACACGGTCCACCCGTCGACGCACATGGGTCAGCTGATCGCACAGTTCGTCGAGAAGCAGATCGCGGCGACCGGCGTCGGCAAGTAAGCCCCGCGTCCGGTCCGCGCAGCTGCTGCGGACCGGACGGCGGATGCTTCGCGCCAGCGAACGCGAACATAAGCGAAAACGCCCGACCGGGTTCACCGGTCGGGCGTTTGTTTTTCCGATCCCGACGCGTCGCACAATGCATGCTCGTCGGCGAGCGACCTACGGCGTCGGCACGTGCCGCGCTGCCGCGCTCACCCCTGTGCTTCGAACGCGGCCGCAGCACGACCGAGGCGATCGTTGACGGCGATCCATTCGACGGTCTCGGGCAACTTCTCGACGAGAATGCGCGCGACCTGCGCGCGGTCGAGCTCACGCAGCATCCCGTACAGGTCGCGCGCATAGGCCTGCGGATCTTCCGGCGCCGCGACGAAATGCACGCCGTCGGCCTGCGCCCAGCGTCCCGCGCGCGACGCGCGAGCGACGAGCGCGACGCGCTCGCCGTCGGTTTGCGCGGCCGCGAGCAGCGGCTCGAGCGCATCGAACGGCAGCAGCGCGAGCGGCGTGCGCGGCGCGTAATGCGCCTTCAGCGTGCCGGACGCACGCGGCGCGGTCGCGTCGCTGCCGTCCGGCAGCCGCGGCGCACGGCCGAGCACGTCGGCGATCTGCTGCGGCGTCACGTGGCCCGGGCGCAGCAGCGCCGGGAAGCCGCGCGACAGATCGAGGATCGTCGATTCGATGCCGACTTCGGATGCGCCGCCGTCGAGCACATGCACGGTGTCGCCGAATTCGTCGCGTACATGCTGCGCGGTCGTCGGGCTCACATGGCCGAACCGGTTCGCGGACGGCGCGGCAACGCCGCCGTGGCCGCCGCGCCGCGCGCTGAACGCGGCCAGCAGCGCCTGCGCGACCGGATGCGACGGGCAGCGCAGCCCGACCGAATCCTGCCCGCCGCTCACGGCGTCCGGAATGCGCGCATGGCGCTTCAGGATCAGCGTCAGCGGACCGGGCCAGAACGCATCGATCAGCTTCCGCGCATCGTCGGGCAGGTCGTCGGCCCAGTAGCCCGGATCGCCGCCGGGCGGCAGGTGCACGATCACCGGATGGTTCGCCGGCCGCCCTTTCGCCGCGTAGATGCGCGCGACGGCCTCGGGATTCGCCGCGTCGCCGCCGAGCCCGTAGACGGTTTCGGTCGGGAACGCGACGAGTTGCCCCGCGTCGAGCAGCGCGGCGGCCGCGTCGATCTGCGCGGGCGTCACGGAGTTCGGGAGATCGATGGACATCGGCTGGCGCCTCAGTCGAGCGGCACGCGCAGCAACTGTGCGCACGCAGTGGCCGCGGCGACGGCTTCGTCGCGCGTCGGGGCCGTGAAGTTCACGTGCCCCATCTTGCGGCCGACGCGCGCGTCTTCCTTGCCGTACAGGTGCAGGTGCGCAGCCGGCATCGCCGCGACCGTGTCCCACGGCGGCGTGACGGCATCGGCCGCGGCACCGTTCGGGAACCACACGTCGCCGAGGATGTTCAGCATCGCGGCCGGCGAATGCTGGCGCGGGTTGCCGAGCGGCATGCGCGTCATCGCGCGCACCTGCTGCTCGAACTGGCTCGTTGCGCACGCATCGACCGTGTAGTGGCCGGAGTTGTGCGGGCGCGGCGCCATCTCGTTCGCGACGAACGAGCCGTCTTCCAGCACGAAGAATTCGACGCACAGCACGCCGACGTAGCCGAGCGTATCGGCGATCCGCACGGCCGCCTGCTGCGCCTCTTCGACGCGCGCGGCATCGGCGGCCGGCGCGGGCACCACCGTCAGCGCGAGGATGCCGTTGTGGTGCGTGTTCTGCGCGAGCGGAAACGCGGCCGAGCGGCCGTCCGCGCCGCGCGCGATCAGCGCCGACACTTCGTATTTCAGCGGCAGGCGTTTCTCGAGCACGCACGGCACGCCGCCGAGCGCCGCATGCGCGTCGCGCGCTTCCTGCGCGGAGCGCACGCGCACCTGGCCCTTGCCGTCGTAGCCGAGGCGTGCCGTCTTCAGGATGCCCGGCAGCACCGCGTCGAGCGCGGCATCGTCGAGCGCGGCGAGCGCCGCCGACGATTCGATCACGACGTGCGGCGCGACCGGTACGCCCGACGCCTCGATGAAGCGCTTCTCCGCGATCCGGTCCTGCGCGACCGCGACGCAGCGGCCGGCCGGCGCGACGAACGTCGTGCGCGCGAGGAAATCGAGGCTCGCGGCCGGCACGTTCTCGAACTCCGTCGACACCGCGTCGCACAGGTCGGCCAGTTCGGCGAGCGCGGCTTCGTCGTCGTAGGCCGCGCGCAGATGGCGGTCGGCGACCGCGCCGGCGGGGCTCGTCGGATCGGGATCAAGCACGGCGACGCGATAGCCCATCGACTGGGCGGCAAAGCAGAACATGCGGCCGAGCTGGCCACCGCCGACCATGCCCAGCCACGCGCCGGGCAGGATCGGGGAAACGGAATCAGGAGTTGCGGTCATGTCAGTGGTCGGTCGCGGCGGGCGCTGCCCGCCGCAGTGGGAAGAATCAGGCAGCCGCGACGCGCGGCCGCCGGTGCGCCGTCATTCCAGCGGCGGCAGCACCATCGCGTGCGCGGCTTCGTTCTGGCGCACGCGGAACGCGGCGAGCCGGTTCGCGTAGTCGACCGACGTGCCGGACAGGATCGACACCGCGAACAGCGCGGCATTCGCGGCACCGGCCTCGCCGATCGCGAACGTCGCGACGGGCACGCCCTTCGGCATCTGCACGATCGAGTGCAGCGAATCGACACCCTTCAGGTACTTGCTCGCGACCGGCACGCCGAGCACCGGCACCGTGGTTTTCGCGGCCAGCATGCCGGGCAGGTGCGCGGCGCCGCCGGCGCCCGCGATGATCGCGCGCAGCCCGCGCTCGCGCGCCTTCTCCGCATAGTCGAACATCTCGTCGGGCATCCGGTGCGCGGACACGACCTTCGCTTCGTACGGCACGCCGAATTCCTGCAGGATCGCTACCGCGTGCTTCATCACGTCCCAGTCGGAACTCGAACCCATCAGCACACCAACGAGCGGCGCGCTGTGCGTGTGGGCGGTTTGGACTTCGCTCATTTGTCGTTTCCTTGCTCAGGCGAGCGACTGGCCCGTGATGCGCTCGAGCGCTTCCTGGTACTTCGCGGCCGTCTTTTCGACGACGTCGGCCGGCAGCGCCGGCGCCGGCGCCGTCTTGCCCCACGGCTGCGCCTCGAGCCAGTCGCGCACGAACTGCTTGTCGAACGACGGCGGGTTCGTGCCGACCTGGTACTGGTCGGCCGGCCAGAAGCGCGACGAATCGGCCGTCAGCACTTCGTCCATCAGGTACAGCTTGCCGTGGTTGTCGAGGCCGAATTCGAACTTCGTATCGGCGATGATGATGCCGCGCGTCGCCGCGTAGTCGGCCGCTTCCTTGTACAGCCTGATCGAGATGTCGCGGATCGTCGCGGCCAGTTCGGTACCGATGCGGCGCTCGGTTTCCTCGAACGTGATGTTCTCGTCGTGCTCGCCCATCTCGGCCTTCGCGGCCGGCGTGAAGATCGGCTCGGGCAGCTTCTGCGCGTTCTGCAGGCCTTCCGGCAGCTGCACGCCGCACACGGCGCCCGACGCCTGGTATTCCTTCCAGCCGCTGCCGGCCAGGTAGCCGCGCACGACCGCTTCGATCATGATCGGCTCGAGGCGCTTGACGACCACGCCGCGGCCCGTCACCTGCTCGACCTCGTCGGCCGCGACGACCGCTTCCGGCGCGTCGCCCGTCAGGTGGTTCGGCACGATGTGCGCGAGCTTGTCGAACCAGAAGTTCGCCATCTGATTCAGCACGCGGCCCTTGTTCGGAATCGGCTCGCCCATCACCACGTCGAATGCCGACAGGCGGTCGGTCGTGACGATCAGGAGCTTGTCGTTGCCGACCGCGTAGTTATCGCGGACCTTGCCGCGACCGAGGAGCGGCAGCGAGCGGAGCGTGGATTCGTAAAGGGTAGACATCGTCTTTTCGCAGATAAGGAGCCAAACAAAAAGGGAAACGCCGTTCCCCGCGGCAGGCGGGAACGGCGGTCTTGCAATACGTCGGCGAACCGGCCGGGCAGTGCCCGGGCGGTTGCCGGCCGGCCCTCGTTCGGCCGGACGGAACGGCTGCCTGGGGCCGGATCACATCCGGCCTGGCTGCCCGCCCCTGCCTTGCAGAAGAATCGGGCGGGGCAATCGTACTACAGTCTCAGCGTACGACCTGCGCGAGCGCGCCGGACTTGTACTGCTCGGCGATCTTGTCGAGCGACACCGGCTTGATCTTCGCGGCCTGGCCTTCGCAGCCGAACGCGAGGTAGCGGTCGACACAGACCTGCTTCGCCGCTTCGCGCGCGGGCTTCAGGTAGTCGCGCGGATCGAACTTGCCCGGGTTCTCGAACAGGTAGCGGCGGATCGCGCCGGTGATCGCAAGACGCAGGTCGGTGTCGATGTTGATCTTGCGCACGCCGTGCTTGATGCCTTCCTGGATTTCCTCGACCGGCACGCCGTAGGTTTCCTTCATGTCGCCGCCGAACTGGCGGATTTCTTCCAGCAGCTCCTGCGGCACCGACGACGAACCGTGCATCACGAGGTGCGTGTTCGGGATGCGCGCGTGGATTTCCTTGATGCGCTGGATCGACAGGATGTCGCCCGTCGGCTTCTTCGAGAACTTGTACGCGCCGTGCGACGTGCCGATCGCGATCGCAAGCGCATCGCACTGCGTGAGCTTCACGAAATCGGCCGCCTGCTCCGGATCGGTCAGCAGCTGCTCGCGGGTCATCGTGCCTTCCGCGCCGTGGCCGTCTTCCTTGTCGCCCTTCATCGTCTCGAGCGAGCCGAGCACGCCGAGTTCGGCTTCGACCGTCACGCCGATCGAGTGCGCCATCTCGACGACCTTGCGCGACACGTCGACGTTGTACTCGTACGACGCGACCGTCTTGCCGTCGGCTTCGAGCGAACCGTCCATCATCACGCTCGTGAAGCCGCTGCGGATCGCGCCCATGCAGACCGCCGGCGACTGGCCGTGATCCTGGTGCATCACGACCGGGATGTGCGGATACGACTCGACCGCCGCTTCGATCAGGTGGCGCAGGAACGGCTCGCCCGCGTACTTACGCGCGCCGGCCGATGCCTGCATGATCACGGGCGCGCCGACCTGGTCCGCTGCCGCCATGATCGCCTGGACCTGCTCCAGGTTGTTCACGTTGAAGGCCGGCAGGCCGTAACCGTGCTCTGCCGCGTGATCCAGCAATTGACGCATTGATACGAGAGGCATTGTGGAACTCCTTGAATGAAAACCGGTGCGCCCTGACGCCGGCGCGGCACCCGCCCTCGTTCAAACCGGGGCGGCGCGGCGCGGCTGAGCGTCGAATAGCCGCATTTTATCGCGAAGCGCCTCCGATTCCGACCGCCCGGTGGCGCCCACTCGCAATTTGTTACGTTCGCACGGCACAATGCGGGCAAAAAAGAGAAAAAAAGCCGCGCGGGGCTTCGGACCCCGCGCGGCTTTAGCGCGAAAAACGGTGCCGGATCGAGTTCGATCGACCCGGGTCGCCGGCAAGGCGCCCGGCGAATGCTCGACTCAATAGTGCTCGCCGACGCGCACGATCTTCAGCGTGTTGGTGCCGCCCGCCTGCCCCATCGGTTCGCCGACGGTCAGCACGACCATGTCGCCGTGCTGCACGTAGCCCTGCTTGACGACGAGCTCGAGCGCCGCCTGCAGCGCCGAGTCGCGGTCGCTGTTGAAGTCGACGTGCAGCGGCGTCACGTTGCGGTACAGCGCCATCGTGCGCTCGCTGCCGACGCGCGGCGTCAGCGCGAAGATCGGCACGTGCGTGTAGTGACGCGACATCCACAGCGCGGTCGCGCCCGATTCGGTCAGCGCGATGATCGCCTTCGCGCCCAGGTGGTACGCGGTGAACAGCGCGCCCATCGCGATCGACTGGTCGATCCGCGTGAACGTGCGGTCGAGGAAATCCTTGTCCAGCTCGACGTGTTCCGACTTTTCCGCCTCGACGCACACGGCCGCCATCGTCTCGATCGTGACGACCGGGTACTTGCCGGCGGCCGTCTCGGCCGACAGCATCACCGCGTCGGTGCCGTCGAGCACCGCGTTCGCGACGTCCGACACTTCCGCGCGGGTCGGCACCGGCGCGTAGATCATCGATTCCATCATCTGCGTCGCGGTGATCACGAGCTTGTTCGACTCGCGCGCCATCCGGATCATCCGCTTCTGCAGCGCAGGCACGGCCGCGTTGCCCACTTCCACCGCGAGGTCGCCGCGCGCGACCATGATGCCGTCGGACGCGTCGAGAATGCTCTGCAGCGCCGGAATCGCCTCCGCGCGCTCGATCTTCGCGATCATCTTCGGCTTGATGCCGTACGGCGCGCCCGCGATGTTCGCGAGCTGGCGCGCCATTTCCATGTCGGTCGCGTTCTTCGGGAACGACACCGCCACCAGGTCCGCGCCGAGCGACATCGCGGTGCGGATGTCTTCCATGTCCTTCGCGGTCAGCGCAGGGGCCGACAGGCCGCCGCCCTGGCGGTTGATCCCCTTGTTGTTCGACAGCTCGCCGCCCACCTTGACGATCGTGTGGATCTCGTCGCCGAGCACGCGCTCGACGGTCAGCACGATCAGGCCGTCGTTCAGCAGCAGCAGGTCGCCCGGCTTCAGGTCGCGCGGCAGTTCCTTGTAGTCGAGGCCGACCCGCTCGTCGTTGCCGAGCTCGCAGGCCGCGTCGAGGATGAACGGTTGGCCGGGCACGAGCGTGGTCTTGCCGTTCTCGAACTTGCCGACGCGGATCTTCGGGCCCTGGAGGTCGGCCATGATCGCAATCTCGCGGCCGACCTTGCGGGCGGCCTCGCGCACCATCTCGGCGCGCTGGCGGTGATCGTCGGCCGTGCCGTGCGAAAAATTGAGCCGCACGACGTCGAGGCCCGCCTGCATCATCTGCAGCAGAATCTCCGGCGAACTGGAAGCCGGGCCGATCGTGGCGACTATCTTGGTGGCGCGCTGCATGAAACTCCTCATCTGGATCAAGGTGGATGCGCTGGGTGAAACGCTGCGAGAGCCGGACACGGCGGGCCCAGCGGCGGCCGTTCCGGAGGGCGTGCCGGTGCTTGCGCCCGGCATCGCTTTGTTCTGAATCTCGTGGTGCTGCACGGCCGCGTCGCCGGCGGCCGCCGGTGCGCGCGGGGCGGTGTTCGCCCGCGCGGGCGCGCGTTTGCGCTTGCCCGCGCCGGCCGGCTGCTCCGCTTTCGCGGAGCGCGCGGCCTTCGTCACCCCTGCGCGCGCCGCCACGCTCAGGCCGCCCGCGTTTCGAGCACTTCCACCGCCGGCAGCTTCTTCCCCTCGAGGAACTCGAGGAAGGCGCCGCCGCCCGTCGAGATGTAGCTGACCTGGTCGTGGATGCCGTACTTCGCGATGGCCGCGAGCGTGTCGCCGCCGCCCGCGATCGAGAACGCGGACGATTTGGCGATCGCTTCGGCAAGTGTCTTGGTGCCGTTGCCGAACTGGTCGAACTCGAACACGCCGACCGGGCCGTTCCACACGATCGTGCCGGCCTTCTCGAGCTGGCTCGCGAGCGCCTTGGCCGTATCGGGGCCGATGTCGAGGATCATGTCGTCCGCTTCGATGTCGGCGACCTGCTTCACCGTGGCCGCGGCCGTCGGCGAGAATTCCTTGGCCGTCACGACGTCGGTCGGGATCGGCACCGACGCGCCGCGCTCGCGCGCTTCGTCGATGATCGCCTTCGCCTCGTTGACGAGGTCGGCTTCCGCGAGCGACTTGCCGATCGACAGGCCGGCCGCGAGCATGAACGTGTTCGCGATGCCGCCGCCGACGATCAGCTGGTCGACCTTGCCGGCCAGCGACTTCAGGATCGTCAGCTTGGTCGACACCTTCGAGCCGGCGACGATCGCCACCAGCGGACGCGCCGGGTTGCCGAGCGCCTTGCCGAGCGCGTCGAGTTCGGCGGCCAGCAGCGGGCCCGCGCACGCGACCGGCGCGTACTTCGCGATCCCGTGCGTGGTCGCTTCCGCGCGGTGCGCGGTGCCGAACGCGTCGTTCACGTACACGTCGCAGAGCTTCGCCATCTTTTGCGCGAGCTCGTCCGAATTCTTCTTCTCGCCCTTGTTCACGCGGCAGTTCTCGAGCAGCACGACCTGGCCCGGTGCGACGTTCACGCCGTTCTCGACCCAGTTCGACACGAGCGGCACGTCGCGGCCGAGCAGCTCGGCGAGGCGCTTCGCGACCGGCGCGAGCGAGTCTTCCGGCTTGAATTCGCCTTCGGTCGGACGGCCGAGGTGCGACGTGACCATCACGGCCGCGCCGGCGTCGAGCGCGGCCTGGATGGCCGGCACGGACGCGCGCACGCGCGTGTCCTCGGTGATGTCGCCGTGATCGTCCTGCGGGACGTTCAGGTCGGCGCGGATGAACACCCGCTTGCCGGCGAGCTGGCCGGCGGCGATCAGGTCGGTAAGACGCTTGACTTGGCTCATGTTGAACAGATTGAAGTAGTGGATGGGGAAAGGGGTTCACGCTGGACGTGCGCGGGCTGCCGCGAAAGGGCGCCGGATGCGGCCGTGGCTGGCGGTTCGCATGACGCGCACGGGTAAAAAATCTTGAACGGGCATTCTAGCCGATCCACCCGTCAGACTGCCCCGTGCGGCGGCGAATTCCGCCTATTTGGGATCGCGCGCGGCAACGGCCCCATTGCCGCAATGCAGCAATACCCGCGCGCACGCGGCCGACGCCCGGCGGGCCGGAACGGCGGCCCATCAGAAGATCAGGCGCAGCGCGGTGAACACGAGCATCCCGACGACGATCGTGCCAAGCATGCTGCGCCGCCATAAAAACCAGCCGAGGCCGGCGAGCGCCGCGTAGAACGGATGGTTGGACAGCGCGAACGACAGCCCGGCCGGCGTTTCGAGCACGTCGGGCAGCACGACGGCAACGAGCGCGGCGGCCGGCGCATAGCGCAGCGCGCGCTGCGCGCGTTCGGGCAGCACGGTGCGCTCGCCGCCGATCAGGAACAGCGCACGCGTGACGGCCGTGACGATCGTCATCCCGATGATGACGATCCAGATCTCGGTCGCGCTCATTCGACCTCCTTCTCGTGCACGGTTTCGGTGCGGATGCGCCGCCAGTCGGCCCGCTCGACGAAGAAATCGGCCGTGCTGCCGGCCGCGAGCGCGGCGAGCACCGCGAGCGGCAGAGCGAGCCGGTACGGCAGGTCGAACGCGACGAGCGACACGATGCCCGCGACCGCGACGGCCGCGAGCGTCGAGCGGTTCGCGACCGCCGACACCATGATCGGGATCAGCGCGAGCGTGCCGGCCAGTTCCAGCCCCCAGCTCGCGGGAAAGAAGCTCGCCAGCAGGATGCCCGCCAGCGACGACACCTGCCACGACGCCCAGCTCGCCAGCGCCATCCCCCAGAAATACGCTTCCTTGCCCGGCACGTGGCCGTTCGCGAAGCCCTGTTTCTGGAACAGCAGGTAGATCACGTCGCCATTGAAATAGCCGATCGCGAGGCGCCGCCACAGCGGCAGGTAGGAAAAATGGGGAGCAAGACCGGCGCTGAAGATCACGAAGCGCGTGTTGACCATCGCGGCCGTGAGCAGCACGGTCCAGATCGGCAGCTTCGCGGCGAGGAGCGGCAGCACCGCGAGCTGCGACGAGCCCGCGTAGACGAGCAGCGACATCGCGCTCGCCTGCCCGAGCGTCATCACCGACTTGCTCATCGCGATGCCGGTGACGAGCCCCCAGGACAGGATCGCCATCAGCGTCGGGGAATAGTCGCGCGCGCCCTGGATCAGCGCGAAACGGTCGGTGGCGGACAATCGAGCAAGCATGGGAAAGCGGGCCGCAGCGGGCGGTTCGTCGGGACGCCGGCGCCTCCTGCCGGCACGACCCGTCGTTATTGGAATCGGTACCGGGCGATTATAGCGCCGGCCCCGCGCCGGCCGACCGGATCGTCGCCAAATGACGCTAAAATAAGCGTCTTTCCGGCTCAACGCTGCATACAACCGCATCCCAGGAGAATCCTATGTCAATGGCCGACCGCGACGGCAAGATCTGGATGGACGGCAAGCTGATCGACTGGCGCGACGCCAAGATCCACGTCCTGACCCATACGCTGCACTACGGCATGGGCGTCTTCGAGGGCGTGCGCGCGTACAAGACGGCCGACGGCAGCACCGCGATCTTCCGCCTGCGCGAGCACACGAAACGTCTGCTGAATTCGGCGAAGATCTTCCAGATGGACGTGCCGTTCGACCGGGAAACGCTCGAAGCCGCGCAACTCGAAGTCGTGCGCGAGAACAAGCTCGAGTCGTGCTACCTGCGCCCGATCATCTGGGTCGGCTCGGAAAAGCTCGGCGTGTCGGCGAAGGGCAACACGATCCACGTCGCGATCGCCGCGTGGCCGTGGGGCGCGTACCTCGGCGAGGAAGGCCTCGCGAAGGGTATCCGCGTGAAGACGTCGTCGTTCACTCGCCACCACGTGAACGTGTCGATGGTGCGCGCGAAGGCGTCGGGCTGGTACGTGAACTCGATCCTGGCGAACCAGGAAGCGACGGCCGACGGCTACGACGAGGCGCTGCTGCTCGACGTCGACGGCTATGTGTCGGAAGGCTCCGGCGAGAACTTCTTCCTCGTGAACAACGGCAAGCTGTACACGCCCGACCTGTCGTCGTGCCTCGACGGCATCACGCGCGACACGGTCATCACGCTCGCGAAGGACGCCGGCATCGAGGTGATCGAGAAGCGCATCACGCGCGACGAGGTCTACACGGCCGACGAAGCGTTCTTCACCGGCACGGCCGCCGAAGTCACGCCGATCCGCGAGCTCGACAACCGCACGATCGGCAGCGGCGCGCGCGGCCCCGTCACGGAAAAGCTCCAGTCGGCGTTTTTCGATATCGTGTCGGGCAAGAACGCGAAGTACGCGCACTGGCTGACGAAGGTCTGAGCGCGCCGCGCCACCGACCGCCCCACAAAAGAGTGATAAGAGAAAGTCTCATGAGTGAAATCAAGGAAATGCCGCTGGTCGAGCTGACGGCCAAGGATCTTCCCGCCTACTGCCCGAACCCGGCCATGGCGCGCTGGAGCGCGCACCCGCGCGTGTTCATCGACGTCTCGCACGGCGAAGCGCGCTGCCCATACTGCGGCACGCGCTACAAGCTGCGCGACGGCGAGGTCGTCAAGGGCCACTGAGCCCGGGCGGCCGGGCCCGCGGGCCCGCCGCTCGCGAGGCGGCGCAACCGGATGCCCGGCGCGCCGCCCTTCTCCATTCTGGCAACCCGAACGCGGCGCCCGCGCGCCGTGCTTCATTACGACATCGGAAGTCCACCTGATGCGTCGAGCGCTGGTTATCGCACCGAACTGGATCGGTGACGCATTGATGGCGCAGCCGCTCTTTGCGCTGCTGAAGAAGCTCCATCCCCGCATCGCGATCGATGCCGTCGCGCCCTCGTGGGTCGCGCCCGTGCTCGAGCGGATGCCCGAGATCCACGATGTCTACGCGACCGATCTCGCGCACGGCAAGCTGCAACTGCTGCGCCGCTGGCAGCTCGCGAGCGACCTGCGCGACGTCGGCTACGACGCGGCGTACGTGCTGCCGAATTCGCTGAAGTCCGCGGTGATCCCGTGGCTCGCGAACATTCCGCTGCGGATCGGCTACACGGGCGAGCACCGCTACGGGCTGTTGAACGTGCGGCACACGAACCCCGACAAGTCGGGCGAGCGGCCGCCGATGACGACCCACTACGCGGCGCTCGCGTACGCGCCGGGCGCGAAGCTGCCCGAATCGATGAAGACGCTGCCCGCGCCGCGCCTCGACGCCGACCTGAACGAGACGGCGCGCGTGTCCGCGCGTTTCAATCTCGATACGCGCAAGCCGCTCGTCGTGTTCTGCCCGGGCGCCGAATACGGCCCGGCCAAGCGCTGGCCGCCCGAGCACTTCGCGTCGCTCGCGACGATCGTGCACCAGTCGTTCCCGTATACGCAGATCGTCGCGCTCGGCTCGCAGAAGGACGCCGCGGCCGCGCAGGCGATCGCCGACCACGCGCCGAACGTGCGCAACCTGTGCGGGCAAACGTCGCTGTCCGAGGCGTGCGCGCTGATCGCGCGTGCGAACGCGGTCGTCACCAACGATTCGGGGCTGATGCACGTCGCCGCCGCGCTGCGCCGGCCGCTCGTCGCACTGTACGGATCGACCGATCCGCGCCACACCCCTCCGCTGTCGGACCTGGCGAAGGTACAATGGCTGCATCTCGAATGCAGTCCCTGCTTCGAACGCGAGTGCCCGCTCGGCCACCTGAAGTGCCTGCGCGAACTCGGTCCCGAGCAGGTATTCGGCGATTTGCGCGGCATGCTCGTCGGGCAGCGCTGACCCTGGCCGGCAGCGTCGCACGGCGCGCCGGGCAATCCGATTCACCGGTGTGCGGCGGCCCCATCCGGGCCGCCGTGCTGAATACGGCGCGCGACGCGCGCGAGAGACAACCCCGATGCCACGTTTTGCCCGCCTCTTCGAAGCCGCTGCCGATACGCTGAACGCCTACTACCAGGCCGTCGCCGATGCCAATCTCGACGCGCTGCTGGCGTTGTGGATCGACGAGGATTTCGCCAGCTGCGTGTGGGCGGACGGCGAGCATCTGCACGGCCTCGACCAGATCCGCAGCGGGCTCGCCAACCGGCTCGCGACGCGCCCGGTGACGATCGAACCGCTCGACATCCGCGTCTACGACAGCCTCGGCACGGTCGTCTACACGATCGCCGAAGCGCATCAGCAGGCCGACCTGACGGCCGAACCCGACATGGTTTTCGCCACGTACGTGATGATTCACGAACGCGGCGAGTGGCGCATCGCGCACATCCACGCAAGCCCGATTCCCGAACAAGCGGCCGGGCAGTTCGCCGCGAAGATCCGTCATGGGCAGGGCCCGCTGCACTGACGAAAAGACGAAGCAACGCATACGCGGGGCGATCATGAGTACGGCTTCTCCGCCCACCTCGCCGCTCGCCGGGGCCCCGGCCCCGGACGACGACACACTGCGCTATCGCGCACCACGCTGGCTGCCGAACAGCCATGCGCAAACCATCGTGCCCGCGCTGTTCGCGCGACGACCGGCCGTCGCCTACCGACGAGAGCGATGGGAAACCCCCGATCACGACTTCATCGATCTCGACTGGGTCGCCCATCTCGACAGTGCGGCGCCGCCGCCCGATGCGCCGCTGTTCGTGCTGTTCCACGGACTCGAAGGCAGTTCCGGCTCGCACTACGCGCTCGAGATGATGGCCGCCGCGCGCGCAAAGGGCTGGCACGCCGTCGTGCCGCACTTTCGCAGTTGCAGCGGCGAGATCAACCGCCAGCCGCGCTTCTACCATCTCGCCGATAGCGCCGAGGTCGACTGGATCCTGCGCCGGCTCGCCGCGCAGCATCGCGGGCCGCTGGTCGCGGCCGGCGTGTCGCTCGGCGGCAACGTGCTGCTGCGCTGGCTCGGCGAGCATCGCAGCGACACGTCGATCCTGCGGGCGGCCGCCGCGATCTCGACGCCGATCGACGTGCATGCGGGCGGCCGCGCGCTGTCGCAGGGGTTCGCGATGATCTATACGCGCAGCTTCCTGAAGACGCTCAAGCGCAAGGCACTCGCGAAGCTCGACCAGTATCCGGGGTTGTTCGACCGCGACGCGATGCTGGAGGCCGTGACGATGCGCGACTTCGACGAGGCGGTGACCGCGCCGCTGCACGGTTTCGCCGACGCCGACGACTACTGGACGAAGGCGACGACGCGGCCGCTGCTGCCCGCGATCGACGTGCCGACGCTGATCCTCAACGCCCGCAACGACCCGTTCCTGCCCGAATCGGCACTGCCGGGCCCGGCCGACGTATCGCCGGCCGTCGAGCTCGACCAGCCCGAGGCCGGCGGGCACGCGGGATTCATGACCGGGCCGTTCCCCGGCCGTCTCGACTGGCTGTCGGCGCGGGTGTTCGGCTATTGCTCGAAATTCGTCGACCATGGATGACATCGTCAGGCAGGCGCTCGCCAAATGGCCGAACGTGCCGCACTGCACCGGCTGGCTGCTGCTCGACCGGCGCGGCGAATGGCGGCTGCGCGACGACGCGGCGCAGGCGGCCGGCGAGCTCGGCTCGCCGATCCGGCATGCGGCGCTGAACGCGTTCATCGGCCGCAACTACGAATGCGACGCGCGGGGCCGGTGGTTCTTCCAGAACGGGCCGCAGCGCGTATACGTCGAGCTCGCCTATACGCCGTGGGTCGTCCGGCTCGCCGAGCGCGACGGACAGCTCACGCTCACCGACCAGACGGGCGCCGCGTTCGAACCGGACGAAGCATGGCTCGACGATGGGGGCGGCGTGCTGTTTCGCGACGCAGGCGCGCCGCCGCGCATCGCAGCGCTGCACGACCACGATCTCGGGCTGTTCGCCGATCATGCGGATTTCGACGCCGCGCCGCCCGTGCTGCGCTGGCGTGACGGCCGCGCGCTGCCGCTCGGCACCATCGTCTGCGCGGACGTGCCCGCGCGGTTCGGCTACGTCGCGAGTCCGGCGCGACAGGCACGCGACGCGGCCGACAACGGCAACTGACCCGCACCCGCCCTTCCCGCGTTCGCCGCGCGCCGGCCGCTACCCGCGGCCGTTCTTCTCGTCGTCGCGCTCTTCCTTGTAGCGCGCCTCGAATTCCAGCAGCCGCGCGCCGATGATCGACTGCTCGTAGAACGACACGTCCTTCGCATCGCGCGCTTCCTTCAACTGGCGGATCGCCGACGGCCATGCGCCATCGAGTGCAAGTTTCTCCGCGAGCGCGCGGCGCCGCGCGAGCACGTCGCCCTTGCCGTCGCTCGCCTTCGCGAGGTAGTCCCACCAGTCCGGCTGCTCGGGATCGGCCTGCGCCTGCGCGCGTGCGAGCGCCTGCGCCTCGGCGAAGCGGCGCGCGGCGATCAGCGCCTGCAGGTGCGCGACGATCGCCGCGTGCGACGCCGGCCAGCGCCGCTGCGCGAGCGCCGCGAGCCGCACCGCGTCGTCGGTCCGGCCCGCACGGCGCGCGATGTCGGCGGCCAGCACGTCGAGGCTCGGCGAACTCGTCGCCGGGTCGCCCTCGCGCCGCTCGCGCGCATCGAACGCGCCGCGCGCCGAAGCGAGCGCCTTGTCCGCCGCGTCGTACTGGCCGAGCAGCGTGTTCGCGAGCGCGATGCCGTACCAGTTCGCCGCGACGTTCGGCGCCGTGCGATCGTCGATCTCGAGCTGCATCCGGCGCGCCTCGGCCGAGATGTCGGTCGGCGCGCGGTTCTGCAGGACGCGCAGCCGCGCGCGCACGAATCCGTACTCGGCCGACTGGCGCGGCTGCCGGTACGGCGCGCGGCGCGCGCGATCCTCCATGTCGGCGATCCGTTCGCCGGTCAGCGGGTGCGTGCGCGCATAGGCCGGCACGCCCGCATCGCCCATCGACGCGCGTTCGAGCCGCTCGAAGAAACCCGGCATCCCGTACGGGTCGTAGCCCGCGCCCGCGAGCAGCTGGAAGCCGACGCGATCGGCCTCGCGCTCGGCCGAACGCGAGAAGCGCAACTGGTTGTCCACCGCGTACGCCTGCCCGCCCATCGCGATCGCGCTACCGAGATCGCCGCTTCTCGCGAGCACGCCGGCCAGCACGCCGAGCAGCATCGTCGCGAGCGCCGTGTAGCCGCTCTTCTCGCTCGCGCCGATCATCCGCGCGATGTGCCGCTGCAGCACGTGGCCCATCTCGTGGCCGACCACCGACGCGAGCTCCGATTCCGTCTGCGTCGTGACCACGAGCCCGCTGTTGATCCCGATGAAGCCGCCCGGCATCGAGAACGCGTTGATCTGCGGATCGCGCACCGGGAACAGGTCGAAGTCCGGCATGTAGCCGCCGATGTAGCGCGCGGCCGCCGCGGCCGCGAGGCGCGCCGCCATCGCGTTCAGGTAGTCGCGCACGAGCCAGTCGTCGAGATAATCGGGATCGCGCCGCACTTCGCGCATCACGCGCTCGCCGAGCCGGCGCTCGGCACGCGGCGTCAGCGAACCGCCGGAGCCGTCGCCGAGGTCGGGCAGCTCGAGTGCGCGCAACGGCGCGCGCAGGCTCGCGGCCGGCGCCGACGCGCCGCCCGCGCCCGAAAACCGGCTCTCCGCGCCGCCGTACGTGCCGAATACGCCGGTCGCGATGCCGGACGGCACGGTGGAAATCGACGGGGAATCGCCGGCCGCCGCCTCGAGCGGTGGCGCGGACGCGCTCTGCGCATGGCCGCTCGGCGGCAACGCGAGCGCGACCGACAGCGACACGGCGAGCAACTGTTTGACACGCATGGCAGGATGAAAACGACGCCGTCCCGCGCGCCGGGCGCGCATCGCGGCGTTTGGTCTGAATATTCGGGTCATTGTACCGGCGCATGCGCGACTGTCTCGTGCCGCGCATGCGTCATCTGCGCCCCCGGCGACGCGAACGCCACTGCTATGATAAGCGCCCGTTGAGACGGAGCATGACATGTCAGGACTCACCCATTTCGATGCCGCCGGCCATGCGCACATGGTCGACGTCGGCGGCAAGCAGGAAACCCAACGCATCGCGATCGCGCGCGGCACGATCCGGATGCTGCCGGCCACGTTCGCGCTGATCCGCGACGGCAAGGCGAAGAAAGGCGACGTGCTCGGCGTCGCGCGCATCGCGGCCATCCAGGGCGCAAAGCGCACGGCCGACCTCATTCCGCTGTGCCACCCGCTCGCGCTGACGCGCGTGGCCGTCGACTTCGAACTCGATGACGCGCTGCCGGGCGTGCACTGCGTCGCGCAGGTCGAGACGTTCGGCCGGACCGGCGTCGAGATGGAAGCGCTGACCGCCGTGCAGGTCGGGCTGCTGACCGTCTACGACATGTGCAAGGCCGTCGATCGCGGGATGGTGATCACCGAGGTGAGCGTACGGGAAAAGCGCGGCGGGAAGTCGGGGGACTGGAAGGCGGAAGACGCGGCAGGTTGAAGCGCCCGCCGCTGCGCACGTGCGCGCAGTTCACGGAGAATCGTCGGCCGTAACGATTCCCCGTTCGAACGATAAAGAATCAGAACAACAAGTCATCGATGAAGAACAACACGCTGAAGTACGCCGCGCCGCTGCTGTGCGCGCTTTCCCTGCCGCCGGCAACCGCGTCGGCCGTCGGCACCTGCCCCGCCGCCGACACCGCCGCGCGCGCGGCAATCGATGCGCAGCGCCGCGTGCAGCAGGTCCGCAATCCGCAAGGCGACGGTGGGGGCAACGTCGATGTCTCGCCGCCGCTGCGCGACGCGCTTCGCGCATACAAGCAGGCGCTCGTCGGCGCGATCGACGCGCGGCTTGCGTGCAACGACGAACACGTCGAACCGGCTGCACTGAAACGCACGCTCGCGGCCGCGCTCGGCGTGCCGGCTCAATCGACCCAATCGGCAGCACCGAAAAACGGCGAATCGGCGTTCGGCCGCAACCCGGACGTCGACGTCGAACGCGGCGGCGCGTCCCGCCCGCTTCTCTTCGTGCGCGCCGGCTTCGACATCGCGTGCGGCGACGACAACCTGCTCACCGCGTACGCATGGGAAAACGGCGGCTGGCGGCGCGTGCTGCGCTGGCAGGCCGACGATTACAAGGACATCGGCGGCGCCTACGGCGGCGGCTTCTGGTTCTCGGCGCTGCCTGGCGGCCAGGTCGCGGTCGTGCACGGCACACCGTGGTGCTCATCTCGCTGGAGCCGGTTCGGCGCCGACGTGGTCGCACCGGCAAACGGCTCGACCGCGCAACGCACGCTGTTCCATACCGAACACGGCTACGTGATCGACGACGACGCCATCCGGTTCAAGGTGCGCCCCGACGGCTTCGAGCTGCGCACGACGGTCGGCTCGCTCGACAGCGAAGTCATGACTCGGCCGGGCATCTTCCGCTACCGCGTCGAAGGCGACACCGTGCAACGCGTGCAGCCCGCGGCGCTCAACGGCCGCGATTTCGTCGACGAATGGCTGAAGGTGGACGATGCGCTTGCGCGCGAATGGAGCGAGCCCGCCGCCGCAGCGGCCGCGCTGAAAGCCCGGCAGGCGTTCAACGCGGCAAGCAAGGCGCCCGATACAGGCTTCGCGTACGGCCCCGTGCGCGGCTGCTCGGACAGCAACGAGCGCTTTCAGGTCGAACTGGATCTGACGGGCAAGAGCGGGGAAACCGTCACGCGGCGCTATGCACTGATTCGCCAGGAGCGCAACGGATTCACGATGCTCGGGCTGCGCAATTCGGCCGAACAGGCCTGCCACGGCGCGAACCTGATGCCGCAGCACTGAATATCGGGCATGCGCGGCGCAACGGCCGCGCGTATCGACTTTCGACGGCCGCGCGAAACGGCGCGGCCGGACAGAGACAATACCCGACGGAAAGCGGCGCGCAGGGCGCACCATCCGCGCATCACTCGCCGCGTCGCGGCTCGAACACGAACGGCTGGGTCAGCAGGAACGGATTCGCGGTCGCGCCCGTCTGCATGCAGGTCGCGTGCGTCATCGCGTCGACGGCCGCACGATCGGCGGCCGCATTGCGGCTGCTCGTCGTCACGGTGACGTTCTGCGCTTCGCCGGACGTCGTCATCAGCGCGCGCACGAGCACGGTCGCCGGACGCGTGAGCGGCTTCGCGGTGTCCGGATAGACGGCACGCGGAATGTGGCAGGTCAGCTTGCTTTCCTGCGACGACGACAGCATCGCGCAGCCGGAAAACAGCATCGCGACGGCGGGCAGGATCAGGTAGGTCGAGCGAATGGCCATGGTCGAATATCGTTCTTCATCACTGTTCTGGACGAACGCGCGCGTACCGGAAAACCTCGCTCCCGCATCACGTGCGTCGCACTGCGCCGCGGCCATCGGACCGGCGCCCCGTTACGGCCGCATGGCCGATCGATGCTCGGCCGCGATCCTGCCTGGCGGAGCCCGGATAGCCGGGGTGGCCCGCGCTCACGCCGGGCCCCGTGCCACATGCGGGCCGGCTCGCGAGCGCTTGCGCGCATTGTGCACGCGCCACGCGGCCAGCGGCGCCGATTTGACAATGGTTGACGCGAATCGACGCGCCCTCGGCCGGAATCCACGCCATTCGCGAGGTAATCGATACCTGGCCGAATTCACGCGGTTCACGCAGGGCCGATCTGTCCGACGGCGGCCCCTGTCGTGCGCCACGACGCGGCAAACGCCGGAATTCCCCGTTCCGGCGGCCGCTGCGCGTTTTAATCCGAGTCGTCGTCGTCCGAGTCGTCGGCCGCATCGGCCGGCACTTCCCCGTACTTCGCGACAACGGCCGCCTTGAACGCCTTCAGCGCCGGCTGCTGGTCGCACAGCTTGTACAGCAGGGCCAGTTGCTGCGGCCAGTCCTTCAGCTCCTTCGCAAACACATGCAGGCGCGCGACAGTATCGAGCGCGTCGGCCTCGCGGCCCGCCAGCGCCTGCAGCGCTGCATAGCGGCGCAGCACCGTCTCGCCGGGCAGCAGCGCGATCGCGCGCTCATGGGCGGCGAGCTTGGCCGGCAAGTCTTCCGGCGAAATCGTCAGCAGCGTCGCCGCGCCGTAATCGCCCCACGCGCCGAACAGCAGCGACGGCGCATCGCGATACTGCGCGGCCGGGTCGCTGCCGTAATACAGCACTTCCGCGCGCTGGTAGTCGCGCAGCACGGGCACCGCCGCCAGCACGCCGCCGAACGACAGCACCGCGAACAGCCCGAACGCCGCGCGGCCCGGCAGGATGCGCAGCGGCTTCACGTCGAGCAGCCCGATCACGAACATCGCCGGCAGCAGGAAGAACATGTACTGCTGCGGATACTCGACGAGCGCATGCATCAGCAGGATGCCGATCAGCGCGAAGCCGAACACGCGCGTGCTCGACTGCGGCGCGCGCAGCGCACGCACGAACCACATCACGAGCGTGACGGCGAGCACGCCAAGGCCGGCGAGACCCGACTTCGCGAGCAGGTCGATGAAGATGTCGTGCGAGTTGTTCGCGATCTCGACGCCGCCGAGCGTGCGCACGAGCGCAAACTGGTGCGACGGGAATTCACCCCAGCCGACGCCGAGCAGCGGATGCTCGCGGAACATCGCGAGCCCGTACTTCCACAGTGCGAGGCGCGGCGCGATCTGCCCCGCATCGCGCATCCGGTCGGCCGCCGATTCCGCGAGATTCAGGTGATAGTGCACGTTGGCCCAGCGCACCGCGACGTTCACCGCGATGAACGCAACCGCGAGCACGACCGGCATCAGCCACGCACGCGTATTGCCCGGCGCACGGCGCGATTCGAGCCACGCCATCCAGAAGCCCGCGACGACCATCACCGCGACCTGCAGCCAGGGCCCGCGCGACACCGTCAGCGCGAGACCGACCGACAGTACGATCGACAGCACGAACCACGCCCACACCGCGAGCCGGCGCGTCTGCACGAGATACAGCGCGCCCGCGAGCGCGAACGCGATGTAGGTGGCCAGATGGTTCGCCTGCGCCATGTTGCCGTACGGGCGGCGATCGACCGCGATGTTGTACATCACGACGAACGGCGATACGGCCGACTCGAGGTGAAACAACTGCACGATCTGCGTTCCGACCGCGAACACGCCGCCGACGAGCAGCGCACCGGCCATCATCCGCGAGACGGTTTCGGCCAACCCGTCGCGCGCGAGCGCGTAGCCGGCCTGCATCGCGACCAGCGCGGCGGCGAGATAGCCGAGCGCCAGCCAGTTCATCGACGGCACCTTGAGCGACATCAGCGCGACCTGCGCGATCAGCACCGCGGCGAACCCGAGCGGCACGACGAACGCGGCCGGCGCGGCAAACGGCTCGGCCGCTCGGCTCGTCCGTACGAGCAGGACGACCGACAGCCCCACCAGCAGATACAGCACCAGCGCGGAAAATTCGGAATAGAAGGTCGGAATCGGATACGTGTGATTCGTGATCGCGTACGGCACGATCAGGGCGACAGCCAGCGCAACGAGCGACAACGAACGGGAAAAAGTAGAAGGCATGAGCGAACCGGATGTCAGCAACCGGCGCACTATACAAAACTTTCCCCCCTCTGTGCGGGGCCGTCGCTCGGCCACCCGACTCGGCGCGATCGGCCCGGCCGGCCGAAGCGACGGCCGGCGTACCACGCGCGCCGCCGCCCTCCTCCTCCGCGGGCGCTACGCGCGACACTCCGCGGGCGCATATTTCGCAGGCAGCGTCGCGGCGGTGCCCGGCAGCGGCCCGGCCCCCGGCGCCGGCAGCGACGACGCATCCTTGCCGGCGGCGAAGCACTCCCACGCAATCGCACCGGCCTGCATCGCGCCCTTTTTGAGCGCCACGCGCGCGGTGGGCGCATCGGCCTTGTCGGGCGCGGATGGCACGAGTACCAGCGTATTCGTGCCGGCCGAGGCGACGCGGGTCGTGAACGCGACCGTGATCTGGCCGGTCTCGCCGTCGACGGCAACCGATTCGACGTTGCGGGTCGCGGCCGGCGGGCTGTAGCCGCCGTCGAGGCTCGCGCCGCTCGCCGCGTTGTCGGCGACCGCGAGCCGCGCGGACGACGCGAGCGCGAGCCCCTCGCCGACGCGCGAACGGGCAAGGTAATCCTGGTACGCGGGAATCGCATAGGCCGCGACGACGCCGACGATCGCCAGCACGATCATCAGCTCGATCAGCGTGAAGCCGGCCGGCCGCCAGCGCGGCGACGGCCGGTTCGCGCGCCGCAGATCGGCGGCAACGCGACGGAACAGTGAAACGGAAAAGGCTTCGAACATGGCAGGCTCCGGAAACGAAAAACGCCTGCCGGTAAAGGCAGGCGTCTCGATCGTAGCCAGCGGGCCGCGATTCCGGCAGTCGGCCGGACGGCCAACGTCAGTGCGTGCCCGGTGCGCCGCGGCGGCGTCTGAGCGCGTAACCGGCCGCCACAACGAACAGCGCGCCGGCCATGCTCGCACCGTAGATCGCGGGTGGCGTGTCGAGCACCGGCCAGCGATCGCCGACCGGGTCGTTCACGATCAGCCCGCCCGCGATCCAGCCGAGCAGCGCGGCGCCAAGCGTCACGATGATGGGGAAGCGGTCGAGCATTTTCAGCACCAGCGTGCTGCCCCACACGATGATCGGCACGCTGACGACGAGCCCGAAGATCACGAGCGCGATCCGGTGCGACGGATCGGCCTGCTCGGCCGCGCCGGCGATCGCGATCACGTTGTCGAGGCTCATCACCGCATCGGCGATCACGATCGTCTTCACGGCGTCCCACAGCCGGTCGGCCGGCTTGATGTGATCGTGCGCGTCGGCGGCCGGCGCCATCAGCTTGACGCCGATCCACAGCAGCAGAAGCCCGCCGCCGATCTTCAGGAACGGCACGTCGAGCAGCGCGACCGCGAACGTGATCAGCGCGACGCGCAGCAGGATCGCCCCCGCGGTGCCCCAGACGACGCCGCGCAGCCGCTGGTTCGCCGGCAGGTTGCGGCACGCGAGCGCGATCACGACCGCGTTGTCGCCGCCGAGCAGGATGTCGATGATGACGATCTGGAGAACGGCACCCCAGTGCAGCGACGTCAGGAATTCGAGCATGGGGGGATGTGCAGGATATGGCCACCCGGCGGGCGACCCGGTTCATCGCCGGCACATGCGCGATGCATGCCCGGTGCTTACGAATTCATTGCGCGAGCATAACAAAAAACGCCGGCAAAGCCGGCGTTTTCTGCAGGACAAACCCAGGCGGAAATATTACAGCGCTGCCTTCAGCAGACGGCCCATTTCCGACGGGTTGCGCGTGACGGTGATGCCGCACGCTTCCATGATTTCCAGCTTCGCTTCGGCCGTATCCGCACCGCCCGAGATCAGCGCGCCGGCGTGGCCCATGCGCTTGCCCGGAGGCGCCGTCACGCCAGCGATGAAGCCGACGACCGGCTTCTTCATGTTGGCCTTGATCCACTCGGCCGCATTGGCTTCGTCCGGACCGCCGATTTCGCCGATCATCACGACCGCGTCCGTATCCGGATCGTCGTTGAACATCTTCATCACGTCGATGTGCTTCAGACCGTTGATCGGGTCGCCGCCGATGCCGACTGCCGACGACTGGCCGAGGCCAAGTGCCGTCAGCTGTGCAACGGCTTCATACGTCAGCGTGCCCGAACGCGACACGACGCCGATGCGGCCCTTGCGGTGGATGTGACCCGGCATGATGCCGATCTTCAGTTCGTCCGGCGTGATCGTGCCCGGGCAGTTCGGCCCGAGCAGCAGCGTCTTGCGGCCTTCGCGGCGCATGCGGTCCTTCACTTCGATCATGTCGCGCACGGGGATGCCTTCCGTGATGCAGATCGCGAGATCCAGATCGGCTTCGACCGCTTCCCAGATCGCAGCGGCTGCGCCTGCCGGCGGAACGTAGATGACCGACACGGTCGCGCCGGTTTCTTCCTTCGCTTCCTTGACGCTTGCGTAGATCGGAATGCCTTCGAAATCTTCGCCGGCCTTCTTCGGGTTCACGCCCGCGACGAATGCTTCGCGGCCGTTTGCATATTCACGGCAGGCGCGCGTATGGAACTGACCGGTTTTGCCGGTGATGCCCTGCGTGATGACCTTCGTGTCCTTGTTGATCAGAATCGACATGTATTTTGACCTCTGTTCGATTGGCGTCGCGTATCTGCCGCGCCGCCATGCGTATTCGATAGCGTTACTTGCCTGCGGCAGCCGCGACGACCTTCTGCGCAGCTTCTTCCATGCTGTCCGCCGAGATGATCGGCAGGCCCGAGTCGGCCAGCATCTTCTTGCCGAGGTCCTCGTTCGTGCCCTTCATGCGCACGACGAGCGGCACCTTCAGGTTCACGGCCTTCGAACCGGCGATCACGCCTTCCGCGATCACGTCGCAGCGCATGATGCCGCCGAAGATGTTCACGAGGATCGCCTTCAGGTCCGGGTTCTTCAGCATCAGCTTGAACGCTTCCGTGACCTTCTCGGTCGTAGCTCCTCCGCCGACGTCCAGGAAGTTCGCCGGCTCGCCGCCGAACAGCTTGATGGTGTCCATCGTCGCCATTGCCAGGCCCGCGCCGTTCACGAGACAGCCGATGTTGCCGTCGAGCGAGATGTACGCGAGATCGAACTTCGACGCTTCGATTTCAGCCGGATCTTCTTCGTCCAGATCGCGGTACGCGACGATTTCCGGATGACGGAACAGCGCGTTCGAGTCGAAGTTGAACTTCGCGTCGAGTGCGATGACCTTGCCGTCGCCGGAGACGTTCAGCGGGTTGATTTCAGCCAGCGACGCGTCGGTTTCCCAGAATGCCTTGTACAGGCCTTGCAGGATCGCGCGCGCTTGCGGAATCGACGCGGCCGGCACGCCGATCTTCGCGGCGAGGTCGTCGGCCTGGGCGTCCAGCAGGCCCGTCGACGGCTCGACGATGACCTTGTGGATCAGTTCCGGGTGCTTTTCGGCGACTTCTTCGATGTCCATGCCGCCTTCGCTCGAACCCATCAGCACGATCTTCTGCGAGATGCGGTCGACGACGAGGCTGACATACAGTTCCTGCTTGATGTCGGCGCCTTCTTCGATCATCAGGCGGTTGACCTTCTGGCCTTCCGGACCGGTCTGGTGCGTGACGAGCTGCATGCCGAGGATCTGGTTCGCGTATTCGCGCACCTGCTCGATCGACTTCGCGACCTTCACGCCGCCGCCCTTGCCACGGCCACCCGCGTGAATCTGAGCCTTGACGACCCACACCGGGCCGCCCAGCTCTTCTGCCACCTTGACGGCCTCGTCCACCGAGAACGCCGGCTTGCCGCGCGGTACCGCGACTCCGAATTTCCGCAGGATTTCCTTACCCTGGTACTCGTGAATCTTCATGCGTGATTCCCTTCAGTCTGAGAGTTGGATGAAAAGTCGCTTAGACGCTTCTTCGAATGATTTCCGTTCATTCCTTCGTGCCGTCCCTGACGGGCATGTCGTCGACAGGCACGTCCGGCCGGCTCGCGCCATACCAGCGCGGGTAGTACTGCCGCACGACCTCGCCGTCGAACCGCAGCGCACGGCAGCGGCCGAGCTGGAAAGGCGGTTCGTCGCGCACGCCGTCGTGATCCGGCCCTTCGCCGCCCTCCTCGCGCACGTTCCACACGTCACCGGCGAACGCCTGGATCGCTGCCGTCGGCAGCACGGCGCACAGTTCGGTGAGATGGGAGCAGCCTGCGACACCGGACAGCAATCGGTTCGCATCGCGGCGGAAGTGGCGGAAGAGATTGAGCCCGATGAGGGCCCGATAGGCGGGAGGGGCGGATTGACACTGACCGGGATAGGGCACCCATTCCGAAGACGCTTCGGCGTCGACGACATTGAGTTCACGATCGATAGTCACGCGCAGCCAGAGTTCGTGGATCGGCAGGCCCTGGGGCCGGATGCCCGACGCAAGCGCGACATCGCGCGGCTTGTGGTCGGTCAGGCAGGCTTCGATGTCCCACAAGCCGTCGCCGCGCTCGTAAGCTTCCGCTCGGATTGCGCGTCGATGTCGCAACTGACGGGGCACGGGCTCGGATAGCGGCATGCTGGAGGTTGAGGCCGAAGAGGAAAACCCACGGATTTTAGCATATTGGGTATGTGAGACAGTTTGACGCGACGGCGGGTATTCCCGCCTGTCCGGGAGCGGTTGCGTTGCAGCAAAATCGCGCGCCGCGCGCGCGACCGGAGCGCTCAATCGTCGATCGGGAAATCGTCGCCGACCTTCAGCAACTTCACGATGGTCGCGCTCGAGAAGCCGCGCGCGGCGAGAAAGCGCGCCTGCTTCGCCCGCTCGGCCGGCGTTTGCGGCAATGCACCGAATTTCTTGCGCCAGACCGCCTGCGCGCGCGCCCATTCGGTCTCGCGCAGCTGCGCGTTCACTTCCTCGACGAGCGTGTCGCCGACCGCATGACGCTTCAGCTCGCTGACGATGCGCGCGACACCGACGCGCGACGCACGCCGATGCACGAGGCTCTCGGCGAAACGCGCGTCGGACAGCCAGCCTTCCTTCTCCAGCGCATCGAGCACCGGTTCGACGGACTCGTCTTCGCCGACATACGGCGCGAGCTTGCGCGCGAGTTCCGTGCGGCTGTATTCGCGCCTGGACAGATAGCCGAGCGCGCGGCCCTTCAACGAACGCGGCGGCTTCGACGACTTGCGTTTGCCGGCGCCCGGATCGTCGCCGGAGGCAGCGCTTGAAGCAGCGCCGGACGCACGGCGCGTGCGGCGCGGATGCTGGCTGCTGCGCGTATAGACATCTTCCCTGGCAGGTGCCGACGCATCGGATGCGCGATCGCCCGGGAAGCTGACGCCGGACACACGACGGCGGGACCGGTCGTGCGCGTCGAACGATTCATCGTCATCGAACGGATCGTCCGGCGCGGTTATCTCAAACGAAACGAGGGCATCGTCAGATGCCCTCGTCGCGGTGCGGTTCGCGGCGTTGCTGCCAGCGACCCGCCGGTCGGCGCCCGAGGATCCGGCTCGCCGGCCGGAGCGACCCGCCATTTCGGGCGCGTCGCTCTCCTCCGGCTCGCCAGCCTGACCTCGGCGCCCGACCATCACTCTTCTTCGTCC
Organism: Burkholderia sp. FW306-1C-G01B; assembly: GCF_058781685.1. Taxonomy (NCBI): domain Bacteria; kingdom Pseudomonadati; phylum Pseudomonadota; class Betaproteobacteria; order Burkholderiales; family Burkholderiaceae; genus Burkholderia; species Burkholderia sp. FW306-1C-G01B. Next base: position 139,386 of record NZ_JBYSWZ010000011.1, on the reverse strand, counting down.
ATCGCCTCGGCTTCGTTGCCTACGCCATCGGGCATTGCGACGACGCCGAGCGATTCGCGGATGCGGTTCTCGATCTCGCGGGCGATTTCCGGATTCTCACGCAGGAATTCACGCGCGTTGTCCTTGCCCTGGCCGATCTTCTCGCCGTTGTAGCTGTACCAGGCGCCTGCCTTGTCGACGATCTTCGCCTGCACGCCGAGGTCGATGATCTCGCCCTGGCGCGAGATGCCCTCGCCGTACAGGATGTCGAAGATCGCTTCGCGGAACGGCGGCGATACCTTGTTCTTGACGACCTTCACGCGGGTTTCGTTGCCGATCACTTCGTCGTTCTTCTTGATCGAGCCGATCCGGCGGATGTCGAGACGCACCGACGCATAGAACTTCAGCGCGTTGCCGCCCGTCGTGGTTTCCGGGTTGCCGAACATCACGCCGATCTTCATACGAATCTGGTTGATGAAGATCACGAGGCAGTTCGTGCGCTTGATCGTGCCGGTCAGCTTGCGCAGCGCCTGCGACATCAGGCGGGCCTGCAGGCCCGGCAGCGAATCGCCCATCTCGCCTTCGATTTCGGCCTTCGGCACGAGCGCCGCGACCGAGTCGATGACGATCATGTCGATCGAGCCCGAGCGCACCAGCGCATCGGTGATTTCCAGCGCCTGCTCGCCGGTGTCCGGCTGCGAGATCAGCAGTTCCGGCACGTTCACGCCGAGCTTCGCCGCGTACTGGACGTCGAGTGCGTGCTCGGCGTCGATGAACGCGGCCGTGCCGCCGATCTTCTGCAGTTCGGCGATCACCTGCAGCGTGAGCGTGGTTTTACCGGACGATTCCGGACCGTAGATCTCGACCACCCGACCGCGCGGCAGGCCGCCGACGCCGAGCGCGATGTCGAGCCCCAGCGAACCCGTGGAGACGACCTGGATGTCCTCGGCCACCTCGCCGTCGCCCATCCGCATGATCGACCCCTTGCCGAACTGCTTTTCGATCTGCGCGAGTGCGGCCGCCAGCGCCTTGCTCTTCTCGGCGGTCATCCCGGAGCCCTTCTTGCTTTCTTCCATGAATCGTCCTTTGCTATGATGAGCAGCGTCTGTTAAAGGCGCGCCCGCTTTCAAGCGCCGCCCACGAATGCAGACACTGTATAAAAAAACAGTGTTTTATGCAAGCCCGCAATGCAGGGCGTTGTACACGAATAACTTCGGAGACAGCCGCGCCGGCGCGAACACCCTGCCGGCCATCGGTCAGCAACATGCGAATTCTCATCGCCGAAGACGACAGCATACTCGCGGACGGCCTCACCCGGTCACTCCGCCAATCGGGCTATGCGGTCGACCACGTGAAGAACGGCGTCGATGCCGATACGGCGCTGTCGATGCAGACATTCGACCTGCTGATCCTCGATCTCGGACTGCCGAAAATGTCCGGGCTCGACGTGCTCAAGCGCCTGCGCGCCCGCAATTCCAACCTCCCCGTGCTGATCCTGACCGCCGCCGACAGCGTCGACGAGCGCGTGAAGGGCCTCGATCTCGGCGCGGACGATTACATGGCCAAGCCGTTCGCACTCAACGAACTCGAAGCGCGCGTGCGCGCACTGACCCGGCGCGGCGCGGGCGGCGGCCCGACCGTCGTGCGGCACGGCTCGCTCGCGTTCGACCAGGTCGGCCGCATCGCGTACGCGAACGATCACGTGCTCGATCTGTCCGCGCGCGAACTCGGCCTGCTCGAGGTGCTGCTGCAGCGGATCGGCCGGCTCGTATCGAAGGAGCAGCTCGTCGACCATCTGTGCGAATGGGGCGAGGAAGTCAGCAACAACGCGATCGAAGTCTACGTGCACCGGCTGCGCAAGAAGATCGAACCGAGCGGCGTCCGGATCTCGACCGTGCGCGGCCTCGGCTATTGCCTCGAAAAGGCCGCGCCCGCCGCGCCGGCCGACACCACAGCGCCCCAGCCCGCGACGGCCGGCACGCCGCTGCGCTGAAGCCGCGCGTCGCCGCGATGGCCACGCCGGCCCATTCCCGCCACCCGACCGGCGCGCCGTCGTCGGCCGCCGACGATGCGCGCGACGCGCGCTACGAGAACCCGTTCGCGCCGCCCGACGAAACCGATGCGCCCGAGGCGCCGCGCCCGCGCTCGCTGTTCGGCGAAATCCTCGACTGGATGCTCGCGCCGCTGCTGCTGCTGTGGCCGATGAGCATCGCCGTCACCTATCTCGTCGCGAAGACGATCGCGAACGGCCCGTTCGACCGCGCGCTCGAGACCAACGCATACGTGCTTGCACGCCAGATCCACCCGGTGAACGGCGTCGCCGAGCTGACGCTGCCGGAGCAGACGCGCGACTTCCTGCGCGCGGACAACGTCGACAGCGTTTACTTCCAGGTGCTCGGCGCGCGCGGCGAGCTGGTCGCGGGCGAAGCCGACATGCCGCTGCCGCGCGACGAGGACCGCCCGCCGCCGGGCGTCGTCGTGTTTCGCGACGACCTGCTGCGCGGCAACGACGTGCGCGTCGCGTATACGACGGTCGCGCTGCCGCAGGCGAACGGCACGCAGCCCGTGCTCGTGCAGGTCGGCGAGACGCTCGACAAGCGCAACGCGCTCGCGAACGACATCATCAAGGGCGTGATCCTGCCGCAATTCGTGATCCTGCCGCTCGCGATCCTGCTCGTCTGGTTCGGGCTGTCGCGCGGGCTCGCGCCGCTCAACGCGCTGCAGGCGCACATCCGCGCGCGGCGGCCCGACGACCTGTCGCCCGTCGAGGCGCAGCGCGCGCCGCCCGAGATCGAGCCGCTCGTCACGTCGTTCAACGACCTGCTCGCGCGTCTCGAACAGAACATGGCGCTGCAAAAGCGCTTCATCGCCGACGCCGCGCACCAGATGAAGACGCCGCTCGCGGGCCTGCGCACGCAGGCCGAATTCGCGCTGCGCCACCCCGTCCCGCCCGACGTGCAGCGCTCGCTCGAGCAGATCGCGACGAGCTCCGAGCAGGCCGCGCGGCTCGTCACGCAACTGCTTGCGCTCGCGCGCGCCGAGAACCGCGCGAGCGGGCTCACGTTCGAGCCGGTCGAGATCGCCGCGCTCGCGCGGCGCGCGGTGCGCGACTGGGTGCAGGCCGCGCTCGCGAAGCGGATGGATCTCGGCTACGAAGGCCCGCCGGACGACGCGCCGCTCGATGTCGACGGCAACCCGGTGATGCTGCGCGAGATGCTCGGCAACCTGATCGACAACGCGATCCGCTACACGCCGGAAGGCGGCCGGATCACGGTGCGCGTGCGCGCCGATCGCGCGGCGCGGCTCGCGCATCTCGAAGTCGAGGACACGGGGCCCGGCATCCCGGCCGCGGAACGCGAGCGCGTCGTCGAGCGCTTCTACCGGATCCTCGGCCGCGAAGGCGACGGCAGCGGCCTCGGGCTCGCGATCGTGCGAGAGATCGCCACGCAGCACGGCGGCACGCTGACGCTCGACGATCACGTCTACCAGCAGGCGCCGCGCCTCGTCGGCACGCTCGTGCGCGTCAGCCTGCCGCTGGCGGAAACCGCTCCGGATTAACCCTGACGCGCACCGCGGCAACGCGCCGCGATCGTGCCGAAACCGGCGTTTTGCCGGACGTTCGCATCACGATCGTCACGCGAAGCACCCGATTCGGCACGGGTTAACGCGCAGTCGTTTTGTGCGCGCGAGTCAGTGCGCCGTAAGTTTCCGTGCCAATAATCGTCGACAGGCCCGCCCACCCAAGGCGGCCGCATATCTATATCAAGGGACTTGGAGACGATTCATGGCAACGTTAGGCGGGCAAATTTCGCACGCGCCGATGACGGGCGAAGAGAAAAAGGTGATCTTCGCGTCGTCGCTCGGGACCGTGTTCGAGTGGTACGACTTTTACCTGGCCGGCTCACTCGCGGCCTACATCAGCAAGAGCTTCTTCTCCGGCGTCAATCCGACCGCCGCATTCATCTTCACGCTGCTCGGCTTCGCGGCCGGCTTCGCGGTGCGGCCGTTCGGCGCGATCGTGTTCGGCCGGCTCGGCGACATGGTCGGACGCAAGCACACGTTCCTCGTGACGATCGTGATCATGGGCCTCTCGACGTTCGTGGTCGGTTTCCTGCCCGGCTATGCGTCGATCGGCATCGCCGCGCCGGTGATCTTCATCGCGATGCGGCTCCTGCAGGGCCTCGCGCTCGGCGGCGAGTACGGCGGCGCGGCGACCTATGTCGCCGAGCATGCGCCGGCGAACCGGCGCGGCTTCTACACCGCGTGGATCCAGACGACCGCGACGCTCGGCCTGTTCCTGTCGCTGCTCGTGATCCTCGGCGTGCGCACGTTCATCGGCGAGGAAGCGTTCGGCAACTGGGGCTGGCGCGTGCCGTTCGTCGCATCGATCGCGCTGCTGGCGGTGTCGGTGTGGATCCGGCTGCAGCTGAACGAATCGCCGGTGTTCCTGCGCATCAAGGCGGAAGGCAAGACGTCGAAGGCGCCGCTGACCGAAGCGTTCGGCCAGTGGAAGAACCTGAAGATCGTGATCCTCGCGCTCGTCGGCCTGACCGCCGGCCAGGCCGTCGTGTGGTACACGGGCCAGTTCTACGCGCTGTTCTTCCTCACGCAGACGCTGAAGGTCGACGGCGCAAGCGCGAACATCCTGATCGCGATCGCGCTCCTGATCGGCACGCCGTTCTTCCTGTTCTTCGGGTCGCTGTCGGACAAGATCGGCCGCAAGCCGATCATCCTCGCGGGCTGCCTGATCGCGGCGCTGACCTACTTCCCGCTGTTCAAGGCGCTCACGCACTACGCGAACCCGCAGCTCGAGATCGCCACGCAGAAGGCGCCGATCACCGTCGTCGCCGATCCGGCCACCTGCTCGTTCCAGTTCAACCCGGTGGGCACGTCGAAGTTCACGAACTCGTGCGACATCGCGAAGAGCGCGCTCGCGAAGGCCGGCCTGAACTACGAGAACGTCGCGGCACCGGCCGGCACGATGGCCGAAATCAAGGTCGGCGATACGGTGATCCCGGCGTACGACGGCAAGGCGGCCGACGCGAAGGCACAGGGCGCGGCGTTCGACAAGACGCTCGCGTCGACGCTGAAGGGGGCCGGCTACCCGGCGAAGGCCGACCCGGCGCAGCTCAACTGGCCGATGACGATCGTGATCCTGACGATCCTCGTAATCTACGTGACGATGGTCTACGGGCCGATCGCCGCGATGCTGGTCGAGATGTTCCCGACGCGGATCCGCTATACGTCGATGTCGCTGCCGTACCACATCGGCAACGGCTGGTTCGGCGGCTTCCTGCCGGCGACCGCATTCGCGATCGTCGCGGCGAAGGGCAACATCTATTCGGGGCTCTGGTATCCGATCGTGATCGCGCTGGCCACGTTCGTGATCGGCCTGCTGTTCGTCAAGGAGACGAAGGACTCGAATATCTACGCGCAGGATTGATGTCGAGGCATGGGCGGTTGCCGGGCGCGTTCCGGTGACCGGCAACCGCCCTGCGACGAGGCCGGTACGGATCATCGGCAACTTTTTTCGGGGAAGACGAAAAAAGGTGTTGACAGCCAGACGGCCCATCTCCATAATTCATTTCTTCGGCGAATTAGCTCAGTCGGTTAGAGCGACGGAATCATAATCCGCAGGTCCGGGGTTCGAGTCCCTGATTCGCCACCAGTTGTAAAAAAAGCCGCTGTTCCGCAAGGAACAGCGGCTTTTTCATTTGGCTCATCCGATTCGCGATCCTCTCGCGCCGCCTCCCGCCGGCATGCGGCATTTCACGCGCCCCGGCACCGACGGCCCCCGCTTCGCGGACACAACGGCCGAAACCGCCGCGTCCCGGCTCGTTACGCCGCCACCGTCCCGCGCCGCTCCTCCGGCAACTGCCCGCGCACCTTCCCGCGCCAGTTCTCCCCGCCTTCCAGCGCCGGTGTCGACTCGAACACCTCCGCGATCCAGTCGGCGAACACTCGCACCTTCTGCGACAAATGCCGGTTGTGCGGATAGACGATCGAAATCGGCTTCGGCTTCGGATTGCAGTCCGGCAGCACCTCGACCAGCGATCCGTCGAGCAGGTTCGGCAGCACCATGAACAGCGTCGGCTGGATCATCCCGAACCCTTCGAGCCCGCACGTCACGTAGGCATCCGAATCGTTGACCGTGACGCTCCCGCTCATCCGCACCTCGACCGGCTTGCCGTCGATCATGAACACCCACGGAATCGCACGCGCGCCGTGGCTCGAACGGAAATTCACCGCATGATGTTCGGCAAGATCGGCAATCTCGTGCGGCTCGCCGTGACGCGCGACGTAATCGGGCGACGCGCAGGTCACGCGCTTCAGCATCCCGATGCGCCGCGCAACCATCGACGAATCCTCGAGCGGCCCGACCCGGATCATGCAGTCGATGCCCTCCTCGACCGGATCCACGTAGCGGTCGGAAAGCCCCAGCTCGAGCGTGATGTCCGGATAACGCTGCCGGAAAATCGACAGCGACGGCAGCACGATGCGCCGCCCGAGCGAACTCGGCATGTGGACGCGCAGCACGCCGCTCGGCTTGCGGTTGCCGGTCTGGAAGCTCGCGTCGGCTTCCGCGATCTCCGCGATGATCTTCATGCAATGCTCGTAGTACGCGGCACCTTCCGGCGTCAACGACAGCCGGCGCGTCGTCCGGTGCATCAGGCGCACGCCGAGCAGCGCCTCGAGATTCTGGATGATGGTCGTCACCGACGCGCGCGGCATCGCGAGCGTGTCGGCCGCGCGCGTAAAGCTGTTCGCGTCGACCACACGGGTAAAAACTTCCATTGCCTGGATTCGGTCCATGCTGCCCCCCTTCGAATCGCCAACGGAACAGAATAGAGCGCGCGGCGGGCGCGACACAAGCCCCCGACCATTGTTCTCCAACCCTGAATAGTCTTGGAATTTCGCACTGGAAAATGATCGGTTTTCGTTCAGTTCCACACGACAACCGCTCCGGCCCCGATCGCGCGCCGCGCGTTACCGCACGAACCGCTCCCGATACGCCTGCGGCGACACGCCCAGCACACGCACGAAGCTGCGCCGCAACGTCTCCTCCGAACCGAATCCGCACCGCGCGGCGATCCGCTTGACGGGCCAAGTCGTTTCGCCGAGCAGGCGCTGCGCGGCCTCGACGCGGATCTGCTCGACCGCGCGCGCGGGCGTGCGGCCGGTTCCCGCACGATAGTGGCGCACGAAGCTGCGTTCGCTCATGCGCACGCGCTCGGCCAGCGCGGGCACCGACAGGTCGGCCGTCAGGTGCTCGGCCATCCACGCATGCAGTTCGCCGAACCGGTCGTCGGTGCGCTGCATCGACAGCATCGCGCTGAACTGCGCCTGTCCGCCCGGACGCTTGAGGAACACGACGAGTTCGCGCGCGGCGTCGAGCGCGGTCGCGCGGCCGAGATCCTCCTCGACCAGCGCGAGCGCGAGATCGATGCCGGCCGTCACGCCGGCCGACGTCCACAGCGCGCCCTCGCGGATGAAGATCGGATCGGCTTCGACGCGCACGTTCGGGTAGCGCGCCGCGAATTCGTCGCAGCGCGCCCAGTGCGTAACCGCACGCCGTCCGTCGAGCAGGCCAGCCTCGGCGAGCAGGAACGCACCGGTGCAGACCGACGCAACGCGCCGCGCACGCTCCGCCTGCTGCCGCACCCAGCGCACCAGCCGGGCATCCTGCGATGCCGCGTGCACGCCCTTGCCGCCCGCGACGATCACCGTATCGGGACGGCGCGCGGCCGAGCGCAGCGACTCGGCCATCACGACGAGGCCCGACGACGTCTCGACGGGCCCGGCGTCGGCCGCGACGACACGCGGCGCATACGGCGCCGGCTGCCCGCGCTCAAGCGCGAGTTCGTTGACGGACGCGAACACCTGCAGCGGCCCCGACACGTCGAGCAATTGTGCACGGGGAAATGCAAGGACCAGGATCGAGCGCGGGGCGGCAGGCATGGCGATTGGCTGAAAACGTGGGCGATATGGCAATTTCGCCAAACACTACGCGCCTAGAATCGGTCTGTCCATCGTGTGCCGGCAACGGCGCGTTCCTCTTCCACCCGGAGTCTTCGCATGACCCTGCATATCGGCCTTCTCGTGTTTCCCGGCGTCCAGCAACTCGATCTCACCGGCCCGCACGACGTGCTCGCGTCGCTGCCCGACGCGGCCGTCCACCTGGTCTGGAAGTCGCGCGACACAGTCGCGTCGAGCAGCGGCCTCGCGCTCGCGCCGACCTGCACGTTCGACGACTGCCCGCCGCTCGACGTGATCTGCGTGCCGGGCGGCATCGGGATCAACGACCTGCTGCTCGACGCCGAAACGATCGCGTTCGTGCAGCAGCGCGCGGCTACCGCGCGCTACGTGACGTCGGTCTGCACGGGCGCGCTGCTGCTCGGCGTGGCCGGCCTGCTGCGCGGTCGGCGTGCGACGACGCACTGGGCGTTCCACACGCTGCTCGAACCGCTGGGTGCGGTGCCCGTGCGCGAGCGCGTCGTGCGCGACGGCAACCTGATCACCGGCGGCGGCGTGACGGCCGGTATCGACTTCGCGCTGACGATCGCCGCGGAGTTGGCCGGCGATGAAGAGGCGCAGGCGATCCAGCTTCAGCTCGAATACGCGCCTGCGCCGCCGTTCAACGCCGGCTCGCCCGACACCGCGCCGGCATCGGTCGTGAAGCGCGTCACCGAACGTTCGGCGGCCAGCTTTGCGAAACGCAAGCAGACAATCGAGCAGGCGCTGCGCGCGATGTCGCGCTGAATGCGGATGCAGGAGAATTGACGGGAAGACGACGCGCATTCGCGCCGGAGAACATATCGATGAACATCATCCGCAGCGCGGCATTCACCGCGGACCGCCCGTGGGGCGCGCTCGACATCGCGAACCTGAACGGCATCACGGTCCGCCTGCACTGGACCGACCAGCCGTATCGATGGCATGTGAACGACGGCGACGAAGTGTTCGCGGTGCTCGACGGTCGCGTCGAGATGCGCTATCGCGTAGCAGGCATCGAGCACGCGACGGTGCTCGAAACCGGCGACGTCTTCCACGCGACGGTCGGCACCGAGCACGTCGCGCATCCGCTCGGCGAAGCGCGCATCCTCGTGATCGAGACGGAAGGCAGCGTCTGACGGCAGGCCGCCGTGCGCCGTGCCGCGCGGCGGGTTTTACCCCGAGATCGTCCCCGTGCCCTGCGACGGGATCAGTTTCGGTTGCGGCGTGCACTGGCACTGGCACAGGTCGTGTTCGAGCGCGACGACCTTGCCCATCACGGTCATCGTCCGCTCGCCGCCGTCCGACACGATCACACCTGTCGTCTTGCACGTGGCGCAGAACACGGGCGCGCCGAGATAGGCGAGTTCGCGTCCGTCGAACGACGAATTGGCGATCCCTTCGAGCACCACGCCGCCGTGGTCGGTCGTGTCGCCCTTCAGAATGAATTTGCGGCTCATGATGTCGGTTCTTCCCTCGGAAACGCCGCGCCACGCGGCAGCGTGGCCGCGCACGGGCAATCGGAAACCGCCCGTCGGTCGCGGGCGTCCCGCGAGCATATCACCGCTCGCGGCGGCCGCCGTCGCCCGCCCCGTCGAGTCGGCGCCAGACGCGCACCGGCAGACGGCGGTCAGATACACATCGGTGCGCTTCGACAGGAAGCAGTCGAGCCCTGCCGCGACCTGGCGATACGTCGCGCCGCCGCTCAGACGACCAGCGCGATGCACAGCGCGGCGCCGCACAGATACGTGCCGATCGCGCCGATGAAACGCACGGGATTCGGCCTGGCCATCGTCGGCCACGCGAGCAATCCGATCACGAGCAGGCAACGGCATGCAGTCGCCGCGACGATCAGCGACAGGATCGCGCGCGACGGATCGTGTGCGCCGAAATAGAGAAACAGCACCGCGAGAAACGGCGCGTATTCGGCCGTGTTGCCGTGCGCGCGCACGATCTTGTGCAACCCGTTCGTCGGATCGGGCGCACACCCGGATCCGGTGGTGCACCGGAAGCGCGTGACGGACACGACAAGTCCGAGCCCGAACAGCAGCAGCCCGAGGATGGCCGTGCAAACGAGCGCGACGGGATGGATCGGCATGGGACTCCCGGCGAAAGCGAAAATGCGCCGCAGATCCGGCGATCCTACCCTCTGCCGGCGTGCACGGCTATCGCGGAAACCCGTAGCGTCGCCATGCGCCGGCCGCGATTTCGCGAACAGGATCCGGCCCGATTTGCCGCGATGCCGCACCGCACGAAACCGGTGCAGCGCCCCTGCCCGGCCACCCGGGCCTGCCCGCCGAAACCGTTGTCGCGCGGACGCTTAGGCACGGCACGCGCAAACGTTTCGCCGCGACGGCGTGCGCCATCGCATCGCAACGCCGGTCGCCGCGCGTCACAGGCACGCGCGTTGCATCGGCGCATCTCGGTAGTGAACCGCCCTTGGCAGCCCGCGGTTGAGGACTACACTAATCCTTAATGGGGTGCGGCCGGACAGCCTGTGCCCTCAGGGAGACGCCGCCATGAATCGGCCGCTTAATCGTATCCTGCCGCGCGTGACCGGTCTCGCATCGGTCTGGACGTGGGTCAAATGGTCTTTGCTGGCCGCGCTGCTGATCGCGCTCGCGATAATCGCGCGGCTCGTGCAGACCGAGATCGAAACGTCCCGGCTGCAGGCGCGCTACCTGTCCGAGCTCACCCGCGATGTCGGCTACACGGTCGAAACGGGCCCGAGCGATCACATCCGCTTCCCCGCGAACGGCCCCTACGACCAGCGCCTCGGCTACGCGATGATTCCGTCGTTCCAGGAGCGGCTGCTCGCGCGCGGTTTCGTCGTCGGCAAACAGGCGCGCGATTCGCAACGGATGCTGTCGCTCGGCGAGCGCGGGTTGTTCCTCCCTTACGAAGAAAAGGACCAGACGGGCCTGATGCTATTCGATTCGACCGGCGCGCCGCTGTTCGCGACCGTGTTCCCGCAGCGCGTCTATGCCGACTTCGACACGGTGCCGCGCGTGGTCGTCGATTCGCTGCTGTTCATCGAGGATCGCTACCTGCTCGACGCGAACGAACCGAACCGCAACCCGGCGATCGACTGGGGGCGCTTCAGCCGCGCGCTCGCCGACCAGGCGCTGCACGTCGTCAACCGTCACCAGGCGCGCCCGGGCGGCAGCACGCTCGCGACCCAGATCGAGAAGTTCCGCCATTCGCCCGAAGGCCGCACCGCGACGCCGCCCGAGAAGCTGCGGCAGATCGCGTCGGCGTCGGTCCGCGCGTATCTGAACGGCCCGCAGACGATGCTCGCGCGCCGCACGATCGTCGTGCGCTACCTGAACTCGGTGCCGCTCGCCGCGCGGCCGCATATCGGCGAAATCACCGGCATCGGCGACGGTCTCGCCGCCTGGTACGGCCGCGACTTCAACGACGTGAACCGGATCCTGTCCGCGCCGACGACCGGCGACAACGTCGACGAACAGGGCAAGACGTTCCGCGAGGTGCTGTCGCTGATCATCGCGCAGCGCGCGCCGTCGTACTTCCTCAACCGCGGCTATCCGGCGCTGCAGCGGCTGACCGACAGCTACCTGCGGCTGCTGTCGAACGGCGGCGTGATCTCGCCTGCATTGCGCGATGCCGCGCTGTCCGCGCAGATCGAACGCAGCGCGCCGCCTGCCGCCGCGCAGGTGCAATCGTTCGTGTCGCGCAAGGCGGTGTCGTCCGCGCGCGCGTCGCTGCTGTCGGCACTCGGCATCAGCGACGTCTACCAGCTCGACCTGCTCGACCTGGAGGCGACCAGCACGCTCGACAACGGCGTGCAGCGCGCCGTCGCCGAGCGGCTCGCGAAGGCATCGACGCGCGACGGCGCGCAGGCCGCCGGCCTCTATGGCTACGAGATGCTCGCGCCGAAGGACGACCCGTCGCATCTCACGTACAGCTTCACGCTGTACGAACGCCGCAACGGCGCGAACATGCTGCGCGTACAGACCGACAGCGTGAATGAGCCGTTCGACGTGAATCGCGGCGGCCGCATCAACCTCGGCTCGACCGCGAAACTGCGCACGCTGATCACGTACCTGCAGATCGTTTCCGATCTGCACGCGCGCTATGCGAACCTGTCGAACGCGGAGCTTGCGCGCGTGAAACCCGACCCGGTCGACGCGCTGTCGCGCTGGGCGCTCGACTATCTGTCGCATACGCGCGACCGCTCGCTGCAGGCGATGCTCGACGCGGCCGTCGAACGCAAGTATTCGGCGAGCCCCGACGTGTTCTACACGGGCGGCGGCGCGCAGGTGTTCTCGAACTTCGAGAAGTCGGACAACGGCCGCATCCTGACGCTGCACACTGCGTTCGAGCATTCGGTCAACCTCGTGTTCGTGCGGCTGATGCGCGACATCGTCCACTACGAGACGCTGCAGGCGGCCGGCCCGTCGTCGTCGTGGCTCGGCGATCCCGAACAGCGCCGGCATTACCTGCAGCAGTTCGTCGACGGCGAAAGCCAGGTCTACGTGAAGCGCTACTACACGCGCTATGCGGGCAAGGCACCCGACGACGCACTCGCGCTGATGCTGAAGGACGTGCGCAAGTCGCCGCCGAAGATCGCGACGGTGCTGCGCAGCGTCGCGCCGAACGAATCGCTCGCGTGGTTCGATGCGCAGATGCGCGCGCAACTGAAGGGCACGCCGGCCGCGACGCTGCCCGACGACGATCTCGCCGCGCTCTACGCGAAATACGCGATCGACCGGTTCAACCTCAACGATCGCGGCTATATCGCGAGCGTGCACCCGCTCGCGCTGTGGACGCTCAACTACCTGCGCGCGCACCCGAGCGCGTCGCTCGGCGAGGTCCAGCGCGAGAGCCGCGATGCGCGTTTCTACACGTATTCGTGGCTGTACAAGACGCGCTACCACGCGACCCAGGACCGCCGCATCCGCCGCATGGTCGAGCTGCGCGCGTACGCGGAGATCACGAAGTCGTGGCGCGCGCTCGGCTACCCGTTCGCGGAAGTCACGCCGTCCTACGCGGCCGCGATCGGCGCATCGGGCGACCAGCCCGACGCGCTCGCGAAACTGATCGGCCTGATCGCGAACGGCGGCCAGAAAGCGCCGACCGAGACGATCACGCGGCTCGACTTCGCGAAGGGCACGCCGTACGAAACGCGCTTCGTGCGCGCGGCCGCGCAGCCGCAGCCGATGCTGTCGCCGGAAATCGTCAACGTGGCGCACACGCTGCTGCGCGACGTCGTGCTCAGCGGCACCGCGCGCCGCCTCGCGGGCGGCTTCACGCTGCCCGACGGCAAGACGCTCGAGGTATACGGCAAGACGGGGACGGGCGACCAGCGCTTCAACATCTATGCGCGCGGCGCGCGGCTGATCGAGTCGCGCAAGGTAAACCGCAGCGGCACGTTCGTGTTCGTGATCGGCGACCGGTTCTTCGGGGTCCTGACGGCAACCGCGCACGAACCGTACGCGGCGCGCTACGACTTCACGAGCGCGATGGCCGTGCAGTTGCTGAAGTCGATGGCGCCGGCGCTCGCGCCGCTGATCGAACGCCCGGCCGCCACCGGCACGCACGCCGCGGACCCCGCGCCGCAGGCGGAAATGCCCGCGCCGGGCACCGCGTCGGCGCAACCTTCCTGACCGCGGCACATACGTTCACGCGACGGCACGCCGCTCAGTGCGAGCGGCCGTCATAGTGCGTGACGGGCAGCGCGTCGAGGTCGATATCCTCGAGGCAGCGCACGTTGATCGCGGCCATCGCGGTGCCGTTCGGATGAACGCCCTCGGCGAACGGATGCATCCCGCAGCGCTTGCAGAAGCGATGCCTGATCGCGTGCTTGTTGAACAGGTAGGTCGCGAGATTCTCGTCGGGCGTGAGGAGCTTCATGTGGTCGCGCGGCACGAACCACATCAGCGCGCCCTTGCGCTGGCAGATCGAGCAGTTGCACGCCATCACGCCCTGCAAGTCGCCTTCCACTTCGAACTTCACGTCTCCACAGTGACAGCTTCCGCGATAAAGCATGGTCGTCTCCCGGTGTGGCCCGTGCGCGTCGACGGCGCCCGGACGGACGCCGTTGGCCAGGCCGATTCAAGCGGGTACGGTAGCGCGCGCATGCGCCGCGCGCAATGTCCGGCGGCGCCCGTCCCGAACCTCCCCAATCAAGGAAAACCGTCATGCTCGAACTGCGCCCCGGCTGCGAATGCTGCGACAAGGACCTGCCGCCCGATTCGGCGGATGCGCGCATCTGCACCTTCGAGTGCACGCGGGCGGCGAGCCGTTCTGCGCGACCTGCGCCGACGACGTGCTGAAAGGTCGCTGCCCGAACTGCGGCGGCGACCTGGTCGTGCGCCCGCGGCGTCCGGCAAGCCTGCTCGCGAAGTATCCTGCGTCGACGCAGCGCATCCACAAGCCGGGCGGTTGCGCGAACGCCTGACGACGCCGCACCGCCGGCCCCCGCCCGTCACGACATCTCGATCCGCGCGCGCGTCACCGCGAGCAGCGCCGCCATCGCGCGGCGTGCGCCGTCCTCATCGCGCACGCGGATCGCGTCGCTGACGGTCGTGTGCTCGGCGAGCGACGCGTTGTACACGTCCGCGCGGCGCGCATTCAGATGCAGTTGCGCCTCGAGCGTGCGGTCGATCAGCGCGCCGAGCGGCACCAGCAGTTCGTTGCCGCCGGCCGCGAGCACGCTCAGGTGAAAGCGCAGGTCGGCGCGCACCCATTCGTCGACGTTGCGCGCGGCAGCCATCGCGCGCGCCGCGTCCTCGATCGCATCGAACGCTTCCGGCGTATGCGCGCGCGCGGCAAGCGCGGCCGCGTACGGCTCGATCATCTCGCGCATCTCCTGCAGCTTCAGCGCGAACGCGAGCGGCGGCGCAACGCGCGCGTACCAGTCGAGCAGGTCGGCGTCGAGCAGGTTCCATGCGTGGCGCGGCCGCACGCGCGTGCCGACCTTCGGCCGCGATTCGACCAGCCCCTTCGACGTCAGCGTGCGCAGCGCCTCGCGCATCACCGTACGGCTCACGCCGTACAGCTCCATCAGGTCGGGCTCCCTCGGCAGCAGCGATTCGGGCGGATAGTCGCCGCGCAGGATCGCCGTCGCCAGCCGGAAGGCCGTCTGTCCATGCAGGTCGTGTTGAATGATCGTTCTCCGTTGGGCCCGCGTGCCGGCTGCCCACTATCTGCACAATAGTGCTATTAATACTATTTTTTATCCGACTACGCTAGGATAATCGCGAAAGCACGCGACCGCGCGCCGCGCCCGTGCGCCCGCGCCGGCCAACCATGGAGACTCGTATCGTGAAAATCACCCGCCTCGAAACTTTCGTCGTCCCGCCGCGCTGGCTGTTCCTCAAGATCGAAACCGACGAGGGCATCGTCGGCTGGGGCGAGCCGATCGTCGAAGGCCGCGCGCATACGGTCGAGGCCGCGGTGCAGGAACTGGCCGACTACCTCGTCGGCCGCGACCCGCTGCTGATCGAGGATCACTGGCAGGTGATGTACCGCGCGGGCTTCTACCGCGGCGGCCCGATCATGATGAGCGCAATCGCGGGCGTCGACCAGGCGCTTTGGGACATCAAGGGCAAGCATCACGGCGTGCCGGTGCACGCGCTGCTCGGCGGCCAGGTGCGCGATCGCATCAAGGTGTATTCGTGGATCGGCGGCGACCGGCCGAGCGACGTCGCGAACAATGCGCGCGCGGTCGTCGAGCGCGGCTTCAAGGCCGTGAAGATGAATGGTTCCGAGGAACTGCAGATCGTCGACACCTACGACAAGGTCGAGCAGGTGATCGCGAACGTCGCGGCCGTGCGCGACGCGGTCGGCCCGCACGTCGGGATCGGCGTCGACTTCCACGGCCGCGTGCACAAGCCGATGGCGAAGGTGCTCGCGAAGGAGCTCGACCCGTACAAGCTGATGTTCATCGAGGAACCCGTGCTGTCGGAGAACGCCGAGGCGCTGCGCGACATCGTCAACCAGACCAACACGCCGATCGCGCTCGGCGAACGGCTGTACTCGCGCTGGGACTTCAAGCACATCCTCGCGGGCGGCTACGTGGACATCATCCAGCCCGACGCGTCGCACGCGGGCGGCATCACCGAGTGCCGCAAGATCGCGACGCTCGCGGAGAGCTACGACGTCGCGCTCGCACTGCACTGCCCGCTCGGCCCGATCGCGCTCGCCGCATGTCTGCAGCTCGATGCGGTCAGCTACAACGCATTCATCCAGGAACAAAGCCTCGGCATTCACTACAACCAGGGCAACGACCTGCTCGACTACCTGCGCAATCCCGAGGTGTTCCGCTACGAGGACGGCTTCGTCGCGATCCCGCAGGGCCCGGGGCTCGGCATCGACGTCAACGAGGAGAAGGTGCGCGAGATGGCGAAAACGGGCCACCGCTGGCGCAACCCGGTGTGGCGCCACGCGGACGGCAGCGTCGCCGAGTGGTGAGCACGCTGCGTATCGCGCGCGGCTGCGGCCCGCGCGATACGCATCGACTTCGAAACGGCTGCCCGACAGGCGGTCGCTTTTACGTGAGCGGCGCGACGAGCGGCACGTGCCGCGCACGCGCCCGCGCCCGCGGGCTTGCGTCGCGCCATGCGGAACCCGCCGTCAACCGAGCGCCGCGAACCCCGGCACGCTGAACGACAGCACGGCGGCCGCGACGAACACGCCGATCATCGTCATCCCTTCGAGATGCAGGATGTTGCGGAACGTGTGCGCATCCTCGGTCGACGCGGTGCGGCGCAGCCGCGGCAGCGCCGAGAAGCGGTTCAGGCCGCCGAGCACGAGCGCGAGCGCGACGAGCAGCAGCTTCAGCAGCAACACGCGCCCCCACGTGCTGCCGTCGAGCGGCGCGAGCGAGCCGCCGAGCCCGCGCAGCGCATTGAGCATGCCCGTCCCGAGCAAGAATACGACCGCGATGATCGACGTACGCGACAGTTGCTGGCCGATGCGGATCAGCGCGCCGCGTGCGACCGAAGAACCGAGCGCCGGCAGCACCGCGAGCCCGCCCGCGAGCACGAGGCCGCCCCACACGGCCGTCGCGAGCAGGTGCAGCGTCTGCACGCCGACCGCCGCGGACAGCGCGCCCGTATCGGCCGCATGGCCGAGCGATGCCTTGCCGGCCGCGACCACGATCACCGCGAGCCACAGCACCGCGTGCGCGCCCGGGCCCTCCGGCTTCGCCAGCGCGACGATCGCGAGCACCACCGCGCCGGCGAACGCGACGCTCCACGCGAAGCCCGCGTGCGTCTGCATCAGCACGACGGGAATCGCGGCGAACGCGCCGCCGAGCCCCGCGCCGCTCATCGTCGCGGCCTCGTAGACCAGCCAGCCGAGATCCGCGAGCACGAGCGTCAGCGCCGCCGCGACCAGGGAATGTTGTGCGCGCAACCACGCGGGATGCGAAGGCGAGACGACCGGCCGCGCGCCGTCCTTGCCGAGCCACGCCTTGAGCAGCGCCGAGCCGACCGCCATCGCGAACGCGGCGTCCATCAGCGCCGCGAGCGTGACCTGCCCGATCCACAAGCTGTCGAACTTCATCGTGCACATCCTCCCGGAAAAGGCCGGCCGGCGGCGCGGCGGCAACGGGACAGACAACGGGAACGAGGCAACGGCACGGTAGAAAGCGTCATCGATGAATCCGGAAACGGGAGAAATGACTGGACCTGCGGCGGAGGCGGCGCCGCGCGAGTCGCGAGTGTACGGTCTTCGATGGCGAAAGCGCACGCCGGTTCACTTCGCCGCTGTGCAATACGCGTCAAATTGTCGCAAGTCGTAAACAGACAGGAACCGCTGTCCTTTTGCCAAATAGCCGTCATTACCCATCGATGATAGAATGCCGCGTCGCAGCAGCCCGGCTGTCCTGCCGTCCATGCGCCGAGCCGATCGTAGCCCGGACAAGGTCCCCGACGAATAATCATGGAGTCTCGTGTGTCTTCAAGACGCCTCTTCCGTCCGCTGCTCGCCGTTCTGTTGATCGGCGGAGCGGGCCTTATGAGCGCTGCCCAAGCGCAGACCAAGCCCACGGAGCAAGCGCACGCCCAGCAGGCGCCGCTCAAGGCACCCGATACGATGGCCGAGCGCGTGCGCGGCTGTACCGCATGCCACGGCGTCCACGGCCAGGGCACGGACAACGACTACTTCCCGCGTCTTGCCGGCAAGCCGGCCGAGTACCTGTACAACCAGCTCGTCAACTTCCGTGATGGCCGGCGCAAGTACCCGCCGATGAACTACCTGCTGACGTACCTGAACGACGACTACCTGCGCGAAATCGCCGAGCACTTCTCGGCCGAACGCCCGCCGTACCCGGCGCCGGCGAAGCCGACGCTGCCGGCCGCGACGCTCGCGCGCGGCAAGCAGCTCGTCACGCAAGGCGACCCGTCCCGCAAGCTGCCGGCCTGCGTGGCCTGCCATGGCGCGACGCTGACCGGCATGCAGCCGGCGATCCCGGGCCTCGTCGGCCTGCACGCCGATTACCTGAGCGCACAGCTCGGCGCATGGCGCTCGGGCAACCGCCACGCAAAGGCACCGGACTGCATGCACGACATCGCAGCGAAGCTTTCCGACGAAGACGTGACGGCCGTGACCGCATGGCTCGCCGCGCAACCGGCGCCCGCCAACCCCGTGCCGGCCCCGGCGCGCTCGATGAAGACTCCGCTCGCCTGCGGCAGCGAACCGCAATAAGGCAAGGGAGACAGACACAATGAAACGCAAGTCCCTGTTTGCACTCTCGGCTGTCGCGATCGTCGCGGCTGCCGCCCTCGTGCCGGTCCTGTGGCCGGGCAACGACACGCTGCACGGCGCTGCCGCCGTCGCGGCCACGCCGGCCGACCAGGCCGCGCTGATCAAGAAGGGCGAATACCTCGCGCGCGTCGGCGACTGTATCGCGTGCCACACCGTGCGCGGCGGCAAGTCGTTCGCGGGCGGCCTGCCGATGGCGACGCCGTTCGGCACGATGTACACGCCGAACATCACGCCGGACGACAAGGACGGCATCGGCAAGTGGACCTCGGACGACTTCTACCGCGCGATGCACACGGGTCGCTCGAAGGACGGCAGCCTGCTGTACCCGGGCTTCCCGTTCGCGAGCTACACGAAGGTCACGCGCGCGGATTCGGACGCGATCTTCGCGTACCTGCGCTCGGTCGCGCCGGTGTCGGTGCCGAGCCGTCCGCACGAACTGAAGTTCCCGTTCAACAACCGCAACCTGCTGATCGGCTGGCGCACGCTGTTCTTCAAGGAAGGCGAGTACAAGCCGGATCCGACGAAGTCGGTCGAATGGAACCGCGGCGCCTACCTCGTCGAAGGCCTCGGCCACTGCTCGATGTGCCACACGTCGATCAACATGATGGGCGGCCCGGTGAGCTCGTCGGCGTTCGCAGGCGGCCTGATCCCGCTGCAGAACTGGTATGCGCCGTCGCTGACGAACGACAAGGAACTCGGCCTCGGCGACTGGCACGTGCAGGAGCTGTCCGACCTGCTGCAGGCCGGCGTGTCGCAGAAGGGTGCGGTGTTCGGCCCGATGGCGGACGTGGTCCACAACAGCCTGCAGTACATGACCGACGAAGATACGCGCGCGATGTCGACGTACCTGAAGTCGATCCCGCAGAAGGCTGAAGCGCCGAAGAACATGCAGTACGAGCCGTCGAAGCAGTTCGGCAATGCGCTGTTCGACCAGGGCAAGAAGATCTACGCCGACAACTGCGCGACCTGCCACGCCGAAACCGGCGCGGGCAAGCCGCCGGCATATCCGCCGCTCGCGGGCAACCACTCGATCATGATGGAATCGGCGGTCAACCCGATCCGCATGGTGCTGAACGGTGGCTATCCGCCGAGCACGTTCAAGAATCCGCGTCCGTACGGCATGCCGCCGTTCGCGCAGTCGCTGTCGAACCAGGAAGTCGCAGCCGTTGTAACGTATATCCGGATGTCGTGGGGCAACAACGGTACGCCGATCTCGCCGCAACAGGTGAGCGACCTGCGTTCCGCGCCCCTTTGCTTTTTGCGACGCCAGTCCCCGCGCGGGCCGCGCGAGGTGTCGCCGATCATAAAACTCAAGAGTGGTATCTATGTCTTTCGAATCTCTCGGCCTGGCCGAACCGCTTGTCAAGGCGGTCAACGAGCTCGGCTACACGTCGCCGACTCCGATCCAGCAGCAGGCGATCCCCGCCGTGCTCGGCGGCGGCGACCTGCTCGCCGGCGCACAAACAGGCACCGGCAAGACCGCCGGCTTCACGCTGCCGATCCTGCAGCGCCTGCACACGTTCTACGCCGAGCATCGCGGCGCGAAGCGCGCGGTGCGCGCGCTGATCCTCACGCCGACGCGCGAACTCGCCGCGCAGGTCGAGGAAAGCGTCCGTGCCTACAGCAAGTACCTGAAGCTGCGCTCGACCGTGATGTTCGGCGGCGTCAGCATCAATCCGCAGATCGATGCGCTCAAGCGCGGCGTCGACATCGTCGTCGCGACGCCGGGGCGCCTGCTCGACCACATGCAGCAGAAGACGATCGACCTGTCGAATCTCGACATCCTCGTGCTCGACGAAGCCGACCGGATGCTCGACATGGGCTTCATCCACGACATCAAGCGCGTGCTCGCGAAGTTGCCGCCGCAGCGCCAGAACCTGCTGTTCTCGGCGACCTTCTCCGACGAGATCAAGGCGCTTGCCGACAGCCTGCTCGACTCGCCCGCGCTGATCGAGGTCGCGCGCCGCAACACGACCGCCGAGAGCGTCGCGCAGAAGATCCACCCGGTCGACCGCGACCGCAAGCGCGAGCTGCTCACGCACCTGATCCGCGAACACAACTGGTTCCAGGTGCTCGTGTTCACGCGCACCAAGCACGGCGCGAACCGGCTCGCCGAACAGTTGACGAAGGACGGCATCAGCGCGATGGCGATCCACGGCAACAAGAGCCAGTCGGCCCGCACGCGCGCGCTTGCCGAGTTCAAGAACAGCACGCTGCAGGTGCTCGTCGCGACCGATATCGCCGCGCGCGGGATCGACATCGACCAGTTGCCGCACGTCGTCAACTTCGACCTGCCGAACGTGCCCGAGGATTACGTGCACCGGATCGGCCGCACGGGCCGCGCGGGCGCGACCGGTGAAGCCGTGTCGCTCGTGTGCGTCGACGAGAAGCAACTGCTGCGCGACATCGAGCGACTGATCAAGCGCGAGATTCCGCAGGAAGTGATCGCGGGCTTCGAACCCGATCCGAACGCGAAGCCGGAGCCGATCCAGCAGCGCCGCGGGCAGCAGCAACCTCGCGGCGGTGGTGGCGGCGGCGGCGGCAATCGCCAGCCGCGCGCAGGCGGCTCAGGCCAGCCGGCCGCGAAACGCGACGGCAACGCGCAACCGAAGGCATCGCAGCAGAAGGCCGCGAAGCCGCGCACGCAAGGCGGCGCCGGCGGCAGCGGCGGACGCCCGGCGGGCGGCGGCAACAGCGCGCGCCCCGCGAGCGGCAACGCCGCGCACCCGAACCGCAACCGTTCGTCGCGCAGCGGCCAGCGCGGTCACTGAAGCCGCGCGGCCGCGCGCCGCAGGTGCTCGACCTGGCGTTGCCAGCGCGCGAGCACCGCGGCGCGCTCCCCTTCCAGCGTGAACGTGACGCCTGTCGCGAGACGCGCATAACCGACCCGCTGCGCATCGCCGTGCGCGATCGTCGCAGCGAATCCGGCCAGTCCGCCGAAGTCGCCTTCGAGCGGCTCGATCCTCAATTGCGCCTGAAAGAATGCGCCGTCGGCGACGAGCGTCAACGCGGCCGCGCGCCGTTGCGCGAGCGCGCGCGCCGCACGCGATTGCGGCCATAGCGCCAGCAGCAGCGTGTGCGCATCGTGCGCATAGATCTCGCCGACGCCAAGCAGCGTCGTGCGCAACTGCCCATCGTCGGTCGCGACGATCAGCGATGCGGCGATATCGGCATGACGCTCGAGCGCGGTGCCGTCGAACAGCGATACGACGGCCGGCGGCCACGCGTCGAACGTCCATTGTTCGAGCGCGTGGCGATGGGTATCGGTCATGGTGGCGTGGCCCCGGTGCGGATCAAGATCGGATGACGATGCGGCAGCATACGCCAGCCGGGCCGGGCCGCGGCGATCAGCGCAGGAATACGTGCCGCGTGATCTTCGTGAGCGGATAATGGACGCCCGGCTGGATCCTCGCGGGCAGGTCGAGCGGCTTGAGCAGCATCTTCACGCACATGTCGGCCGACAGGTTGCGCCGCACGAGCGTACTGATGCGCGCGGCGCGCTCGCGGTTGTACTGGCTGTCGCCGACGCGATCCGGATAACGAACCGCGAACACGTGGCGCAGCGCGATCTCGGAATCCTCGTTCTTGATTTCCATCACGCGGCGCGCCAGCGCGCCGAGCACCGCGAGCCGGCCATTGCCTTCGAGCTTGTTGTACTTCTTGAAGAATTTGAAGAAGTGCTTGTAGTGACGCACTTCGTCCGTGCGGATGTTGTCGGTGATTTCCTTCAGCACGGGCTCGTCGGAGCATTCGTTGATCGCACGATAGAGCGTGGCCGTGCCCGTCTCGACGACGCAGCGCGCGACCATCTCGAGCGCGCGGGTCTTCTCGAATGCCTCGACCTTGCAGGTCTTCGAATACTCGGCGAAGAAATTCGCGAAGGCGGTATCCCAGTCGAACTCGGGCCATACGTGCGCGATGTACGCCTTCAGCGCGCGGCCGTGCTGCAATTCTTCGTGCTCCCATGCATTGTTGAGCCACTCGGATACTTCAGGATCGTCGTTGAAGAATTCGCTCAGATTGCTCGTGTAGAGATCCGAGCCGCTTTCGATGAACGACGACGCGCACAGCAGCAGCAGCAGATCCTCGTTCGCGGCGGCACGCTGACGATCGATCCGGTTCAGGTCGATGTCCTCGATTCGCCACGGCATGACATGCGTCGTTTTAGTGTCCATGGTGGTGCGCTCCCAGTCGTCGCGCGGGGGCCGGCCCATGCCTTGGCACAGGCGCCGACCGTCCCGCAGGCGGCGTATTACATGCGTTTCTAGTGAATTGGTCCGGCCGAACCATCCTGGCATCTTAGCCGGACTTTGACGTTCGTGCTCCAGAGCACTGACCATACCGGACAGGCGCAGTTCCACGGCGTCTGTTGCCGTTCGTTAGACGAGTCCTTCGAACTGCTTGCAGCCGTTCAGCAGTACGGCCGCATCAAACGAAACGAAACGGGCGGCCGTTCGGCCGCCCGTCGAGCGCATGAAATTGAGGCGAACCGTCAGAAGCCGGCCGCCAGACCGTCGCGCCGGCTGTCGCTCGCAG
Organism: Burkholderia sp. FW306-1C-G01B; assembly: GCF_058781685.1. NCBI lineage: Bacteria > Pseudomonadati > Pseudomonadota > Betaproteobacteria > Burkholderiales > Burkholderiaceae > Burkholderia > Burkholderia sp. FW306-1C-G01B. The sequence continues at coordinate 116,145 of NZ_JBYSWZ010000011.1, read as the reverse complement.
CCACGTAGCCGCGCTCGCGATCGTCGCGATCGAGACGCCAGATGAACTGCCCCGAACCGAAATCCATGTAAGGATCGTCGATCGACTTGATCGTATGGCCGCGTGCGGCCAGCGCGTCGACCGTCGCGCGATTCATCGTCGATTCGACGTCGAGCGTGAAGTCGCGGTTGACCTTCCAGCGCGGCGCATCGCATGCGGCCTGCGGCTGCTGCCCATGGCCGAGCATCCGCACGATGGTCTGCAGATGGCCTTGCGGCTGCATGTCGCCGCCCATCACGCCGAAGCTCATCACGGCCTCGGTGCGGCCGTCGACCTGCTCGGTCACGAACGCCGGGATGATCGTGTGGAACGGCCGCTTGCCGCCCGCGACGACGTTCGGCGAAGCCGGATCCATCGAGAAGCCATGCCCGCGATTCTGCAGCGCAATGCCGGTGCCCGGCACCACGAGCCCCGAGCCGAAGCCCATGTAGTTCGACTGGATAAAGCTCACCATCATCCCGCGCTCGTCGGCCGCCGACAGGTAGATCGTGCCGCCCGAATGCGGCCGGCCGGCGCCGAAGTGCGTCGCACGCGCGGGATCGATCTGCTTCGCGCGTTCGGCGAGATACGCATCGTCGAGCATCTGCTCGGGCGTGACTTCCATCGCGCGCGGATCGGCCACGTAGCGATAGACGTCCGCGAATGCGAGCTTCATCGCCTCGATCTGCAGATGCTGCGAGTCGACCGAATCGAGCGGCCATTCGGTCACGCCCGCATGCTCGGCGATCCCGAGCGCGATCAGCGCGGCAATGCCCTGCCCGTTCGGCGGGATCTCGTGAATCGTGTGACGGCCGAAGCGCTTGCCGATCGGCTCGACCCACTCCGGTCGGTACGCGCGCAGGTCGGCTTCGGTCAGCGCGCCGCCGCCGTCGCGGGCGAACGCGGCGATGCGCCCGGCGAGCGCGCCTTCATAGAACGCACGGGCGCCGTCCTTCGCGAGCGTGCGCAGCGTCTGCGCATGGCCCGGCAGGCACACGCGTTCGCCGACGAGCGGCGCACGGCCGCGCGGCATGAAGGTCTCCGCGAAACCCGGCAGGCCCTGCAGCGCAGGCACCGCCGCCGCCCACTTGTGCGCGACGATCGGCGGCACCGCATAACCGCGCTCCGCGATCTCGATCGCCGGCTCGAGCAGATCCGCGAACGGCAGCGAGCCGAACTTCGCGTGCAGCGCCTCCCAGCCCGCGATCACGCCCGGCACGGTGACGGTATCCCAGCCGCGCATCGGCTTGTTCGCGATGCCGTGCGCATCCTCGCCGTGGCGCTTGCGGAAATAGTCGACGTTCCACGCGGCCGGCGCGACGCCCGACGCGTTCAGCCCGGACAGCCGCTCGCCGTCCCACACGAGCGCGAACGCGTCGCCGCCGAGCCCGCAGGACACGGGCTCGACGACGGTAATCGCGGCCGCGGCGGCCAGCGCCGCGTCGACCGCGTTGCCGCCTTTCCACAGCATCCGCAGCCCGGCCTGCGCGGCGAGCGGATGCGACGTCGACACGACGTTGCGCGCGAATACCGGGATGCGGGTCGTCGGATACGGGTTGTGCCAGTTGAAGCCAGTCATCGGTGCCACCTCGTCGAAAGCTGAATGAACGCGCCGAACGCGTGCCCGCGTGCGCGGGCAGTCCGCCATTGCAGCGCGATCAGCGCAATCGCACAAATTCATTTGTCACATGAATCCATGCGATTTCCGCATGAATTTCACGCGGCCGTGCCGGCCAGGCCGGCCGAACGGCGTTGCCGCCCTTACAATACCCGCTCCGTCTCACGACACGACCATCGAGCCATGACCCGAGATCCCCGCCTCACCCTCAACGCGCGCCAGCAGGAACTGCTCGAATGGGTGCAGCGCGACGGCTTCGTGACCGTCGACGATCTCGCCGCGCACTTCGCGGTGACGCCGCAGACGATCCGCCGCGACGTGAACTGGCTCGCCGACCTGAACCTGCTGCGCCGCTACCACGGCGGCGCGAGCCTGCCGACCAGCTCGGAGAACGTGTCGTATACGGCGCGCCAGCGGATGTTCCACGACGAGAAGCGGCGCATCGCGGCGCTCGCGGCTTCGCACATCCCCGACCAGGCGTCGCTGTTCATCAACCTCGGCACGACGACCGAGGAAGTCGCGCGCGCGCTGAACCGCCACCACGGGCTGCACGTGATCACGAACAACCTGAACGTCGCGTCGATGATGAGCGGCTACCCCGACTGCGAGGTGCTGATCACGGGCGGCATCGTGCGGCCGTGGGACAAGGGTATCGTCGGCGAACTCGCGATCGACTTCATCCGCCAGTTCAAGGTCGACTACGCGATCATCGGCACGTCGGCGATCGAGGCCGACGGCACACTGCGCGACTTCGACACGCGCGAGGTGCGTGTCGCCGAGGCGATCATGCAGCATGCGCGCACGGTCTACCTCGTGACCGACCATTCGAAGGTCGGCCGCCCGGCGCTGGTGCGCCAGGGCCACCTGAGCCAGGTGCACGCGCTTTTCACCGACAAGCCGCTGCCGCCCGAGATGGCCGACACGGTGGCCGCCGCCGGCACCCAGGTGTACGTCGCGGAATGATGCTTGCGAAGGTGCCGGCGATGCTGCACCGCACCCGAAACTTCAAGTGAAATCAAGAAGTTGGCGCCGCGAGCGGACCGCTTGCGGTGCATCCTTCTGTCAAACGGAAAATTAACGGGGCACGATTTGTCGTTGCCCGCGCGCTCGACTAGACTCCAGTTCCCCGGCCCGTTCGCAGATCCGCCTGTGCCAGGGCGGGTGCGAATCGCAGGGCCGGCGAATGCAGCTTTTCCCCCCAAGCCATACACCCCGCGGGGTATCGTGCGTCGGCGTTTGCGCCGGCCGCGCGGGCAGACCGGTTGCCATGGAGAGAACGATGCTGAGTCCGCATGAATTCGCCACGCTATTGCTTGTAAAGGACGCGCCTGACCAGCGCGACATGGATCGGGATGAACTGGACACACTGCTCGAACAGCAGCTCGTCCGCCTTGAAGGACTCGGCTCGGGGCGCAAATACTGCGTGACCGAGACCGGCGACGCCGCGCTGCGATCCATCAAGTACCGCTATTCGTGAAACCTCGCTGTTCCTGACCTGACCGCGCGGCCGGACCGACTCCCGGCCGCGCGGTCGTTTCCGCTTCCCCCGCCGGTTCGCCTCACCCGGGCCGCAGCCGGCTTCAGCCGCCGCGCAGCGTCGGATCGACCGCCGCCCGCCAGCTGATGGCCTGCGCGCGCGCACCGTTGAAATACGCGATCCAGCCGGCGCGCGCCGCCGCGTCGGGCGCCGCATAGTGCGTCGAAAGTTCGTTTACGAACGCACAATAGTTCGCTTCGGTCAGCCCGCGATACCGTTTCGCCACGTACGCGTCATACAGCGTCGAGTAGACCGGCTGCGCGTCCGCGCCCCAGTCGCGCGCGGTGCCGCCGCACGATGTCTGCAGGTCGGCGAACGACGGCGCCCGCCAGTTGCCGGCAAGCGGCGGCGTGCCGGCGCTGCACCCGGCCAGAAGGACGGCGCACACGCCGGCCCACATCCCAATACGCATGATTCACCTCGCAAAACGGTCGATTGCGCCAGTATCGTCCGGGATCGCGCCGCGCGCTACTGGCCCCGCTTTTTCGAACTTTACTTTTTCGATTTCGTTCGTTAAATTTCGAATTCGAACATTTCGTGTTCGCCAATTTCCATCAGACGATAAGGACAGCAGGTGACCCAACCGAATCGCTACGATCTGCTCGTCGTCGGCGGCGGCATCAACGGCGCGGGGATCGCGCGCGATGCGGCCGGCCGCGGCCTGTCGGTCATGCTCTGCGAGCAGGACGATCTCGCGTCGCATACGTCGTCGTCCAGCACGAAGCTGATTCACGGCGGCCTGCGCTATCTCGAGTACAACGAGTTCGGGCTCGTGCGCAAGGCGCTGCAGGAGCGCGAAACGCTGCTGCGCGCGGCGCCGCACATCATGTGGCCGCTGCGCTTCGTGATGCCGCACATGCCGAACCTGCGTCCGGCCTGGCTGATCCGCATCGGCCTGTTCCTCTACGATCACCTCGCGAAACGCGAACTGCTGCCCGGCTCGCGCGGCATCGACATGCGCCGCCATGCGGCCGGCGCGCCGCTGATCGACTCGATCAAGCGCGGCTTCGTGTATTCGGACGGCTGGGTCGACGACGCGCGCCTCGTCGTGCTGAACGCGATGGATGCGAAGGAGCGCGGCGCCGAGATCCTGACGCGCACGAAGCTGGTATCCGCCGAACGCCGCGGCGACGAATGGGAAGCACGGCTGCAGCACGCCGACGGTTCGATCCGCGTCGTGCATGCGCGCGCGATCGCGAACGCGGCCGGCCCGTGGGTCGGCGACGTGCTGCACGGCGCGCTCGGCCGCGGCGCGCAGCACAGCGTGCGGCTCGTGAAGGGCAGCCACATCATCACGCGCCGCCTGTTCGATCACGATCACGCGTACATCTTCCAGAACCCGGACAAGCGGATCATCTTCGCGATTCCGTACGAACACGACTTCACGCTGATCGGCACGACCGACGTCGAATACACGAACGATCCCGCGAAGGTCGCGATCGATCGCGACGAGACGCAGTACCTGTGCGATTCGATCAACCGCTACTTCAAGCGCAAGATCTCGCCGGCCGACGTGCACTGGACCTATTCGGGCGTGCGCCCGCTGCTGGAAGACGAGAACGCGGCGAATGCATCGGCCGTCACGCGCGACTACCGCCTCGAGCTGGACGACGGCGCGGGTGCGCCGCTGCTGTCGGTGTTCGGCGGCAAGATCACGACGTTCCGCAAGCTCGCGGAAGAAGCCGGCGACATGCTGTGCCGCGCGCTCGGCCGCGACGCGAAAACCTGGACGGCCGGCGTCGCGCTGCCGGGCGGCGACATCGCGAACGCGAAGTTCGACGTATTCGCCGACACGTTCGCAAAACGTCATCCGTGGCTGCCGGCCGCACTCGCCCGTCGTTATGCGCGCGCCTACGGCACGCGTGCGGAACGCGTGGTCGACGACGCGAAGTCGCTCGCCGATCTCGGCACCGAAATCGCGCCGGGCATCTACGACGCCGAACTGCGCTACCTGCGCGATGCCGAATGGGCGACCTGCGCGCAGGACGTGCTGTGGCGCCGCTCGAAGCTCGGCCTGCACGTCGCGCCTGGCACGCTCGATGCCGTGACGGCCGCGGTCGACGCGTGGTTCGCCGCCGCGCATGCGCCGCACGCCTGATCCGAAAGCAGTTGCAGTTGTCTGACCGAAGTTGACTCAACGACGCGCCGCCCACCATGCGGCGCGCATCACAACTAAGCCAATCCACGGATGGAGATGAGAGACATGCAGGACCAGTACATCCTCGCGCTTGACCAGGGCACCACGAGTTCCCGCGCGATGCTGTTCGATCGCCAGGGCAATATCGTGTCGATCGCCCAGAAGGAATTCGAACAGATCTACCCGCAACCCGGCTGGGTCGAGCACGACCCTCAGGAAATCTGGTCGACGCAAGCCGGCGTCGCCGCCGAAGCCGTCACGCGCACGGGCCTGAACGGCACGTCGATCGCGGCCATCGGCATCACCAACCAGCGCGAGACGACGATCGTCTGGGATCGCGAGACGGGCCAGCCCGTCTACAACGCGATCGTCTGGCAGGATCGCCGCACGGCCGACTTCTGCGACTCGCTGAAGAAGCAGGGCCTCGAAGCGAAGGTGCGCGCAAAGACCGGCCTGCCGATCGATTCGTACTTCTCCGCGACGAAGATCCGCTGGATCCTCGACAACGTGCCGGGCGCACGCGACAAGGCACGCCAGGGCAAACTCGCGTTCGGCACCGTCGACAGCTGGCTCGTGTGGAACTTCACGAAGCACGAACTGCACGTGACCGACGTGACGAACGCGTCGCGCACGATGCTGTTCAACATCCATACGCGCGAGTGGGACAGCGAGCTGCTCGAATTGCTCGACATCCCGCGCAGCATGCTGCCGGAAGTGAAGGCGTCGTCGGAAATCTACGGCCATACGAAAACCACCGTATTTGCGTCGAAGATCCCGCTCGCGGGCATCGCCGGCGACCAGCACGCGGCGCTGTTCGGCCAGATGTGCACGACGTCGGGCATGGTGAAGAACACCTACGGCACCGGCTGCTTCCTGATGATGAACACCGGCGACAAGCCGATCGAGTCGAAGAACAACCTCGTCACGACGATCGCATGGCAGATCGGCGACGACGTGCAGTACGCGCTCGAAGGCAGCATCTTCATCGCGGGTGCGGTCGTGCAATGGCTGCGCGACGGCGTAGGCATCATCAAGACGGCCGCTGAAATCGAAGCGCTCGCCGCGAGCGTGCCGCACACCGACGGCGTCTATCTCGTGCCCGCGTTCGCCGGCCTCGGCGCACCGCACTGGAACCCGCGGGCGCGCGGTTCGGTGTTCGGCGTCACGCGCGGCACGACGGCCGCGCATCTCGCGCGTGCGGCGCTCGATTCGATCGCGTACCAGTCGCTCGACGTGCTGGCCGCGATGGAAGCCGATTCGGGCATCAGCATCGGCGAGCTGCGCGTCGACGGCGGCGCGAGCGCGAACGACCTGCTGATGCAGTTCCAGGCCGACCTGCTCGGCGTCGACGCGGTGCGCCCGCAGATCACCGAGACGACCGCGCTCGGCGCGGCGTATCTCGCGGGCCTCGCGATCGGCTACTGGAAGAACCTCGACGAAGTGCGCGACCAGTGGCAGCTCGATCGCCGCTTCTCGCCGACGATGCCGAAGGAGCAGGTCGAACGCTGCATGGCCGGCTGGCAGCGTGCGGTGCGCGCCGCGAAGGCGTGGGCCGACGACACCCAGTAATCGTCAGCCATCCAGACGAAATACAACAACACCGGCGGACCGCGCGGCGCGCGAGTCCGCCGCGACATACGAGAGACAACCATGTCACCTTATATTGCAGAATTCATCGGCACAGCAATCCTCGTGCTGCTCGGCAACGGCGCGGTCGCAAACGTGCTGCTTGCGAAGACCAAGGGCAAGGGCGCAGACCTGATCGTGATCGTGTGGGGCTGGGCGATGGCCGTATTCGTCGCCGTCTACGTGACCGCGTCGTTCAGCGGCGCGCACCTGAACCCGGTCGTGACGATCAGCCTCGCGCTCGCGGGCAAGTTCGCGTGGTCGAAAGTCGGCGGCTACATCCTCGCGCAGATGCTCGGCGGGATGGCGGGCGCACTGCTCGTGTGGCTCGCGTATCGCCAGCACTTCGCGAAGGAAGCCGATGCGGACCTGAAGCTCGCGGTGTTCTGCACGGCGCCCGCGATCCGCAGCGTCCGGCACAACGTGCTGACCGAGGCGATCTGCACGTTCGTGCTGATCCTCGGCGTGCTGTATCTCGCGTCGCCGCAGGTCGGCCTCGGCGCGCTCGACGCGCTGCCCGTCGGCCTGCTCGTGCTCGGCATCGGCATCTCCCTCGGCGGCCCGACCGGCTATGCGATGAGCCCCGCGCGCGACCTCGCGCCGCGCCTCATGCATGCGCTGCTGCCGATTCCCGGCAAGCGCGACAGCGACTGGCGCTATGCGTGGATCCCGGTGGTCGGCCCGCTGATCGGCGGCTCGCTCGCTGCCGCGCTCTATCTGCAACTGCACGTGCCGCACTGACGCGGCCCGTCGCACCGACGAAGCAACACAGCCCGCGTGCCGGAAGGCCGCGGGCTGTTTTTCATTGCACGTTCCGCCTACCCGCCGGCGGACGCCGGCAACAGCGATTTCAGCTTCAGGTTCGCGTCGGCGACCGCCGCGGGCGCCACCGCGGCGCCGCGTTCGACCAGCGCCCTCGCCAGCTTCATCTCCTTGGCGAATCCGGACGCGCGGCCGAAGCCGCTCGCCGCGACGAGCCGTCCGCCACCATCGAAATGGAAATGGATTTCGGCGTCGCCGTCGAGCCTGCGCGCGACCGACCATTCGCCGAGCGCCGGCTCTCCGGCCACCTGCAACTGTGCGTCGTACTGATCCGACCAGAACCACGGCATCTCTCGATACGGTTCGTCGGCGCCGAGCATGTTGCGCGCGGCGGCGCGCGCCTGGGTCTCGGCGCCGTGCCATGTCTCCTGCCGGACCGGTCGCCCCGACAACGCACTCGGAAACACCGCGACGTCGCCGGCCGCATAGATGCCGCGCGCCGACGTCTCGAGCCGCGCGTTCACGACGATGCCGCGATCGACCGCGAGGCCCGCGTCGCGCGCCAGTTCGTCGGCCGGTTCGATGCCGATGCCGGCCACGACCGTATCGGCGATCAGCGTGTCGCCGTCGTCGAGCACGACTGCCAGCGCGCCGCCCGAGATCCGCTCGATCGCAACGGGCTTCCGGTTCACGCGGATCGCCACGCCATGCTCCTCGTGAAGCGCCTGCACGCGCGCCGCGATCGACTCCGGTACCGCGCGCCCAAGCAGACGCGGCGCGGCGTCGAGCACGGTCGCGCGGCAGCCGCGCAGCCGCGCCGACGCCGCGACTTCGAGACCAATGAAGCCGCCGCCGATCAGCACGATCCGCGCGCCGGACACGAGCCGCGCGCCGAGTGCCGCCGCGTCGTCGAGCGTGCGCAATGCAAACACGCCGTCGAGCGCCGCGCCCGGAATCGCGAGGCGGCGCGCGCGAGCGCCGGTCGCGAGCAGCAGCGCGTCGTAGCCGAACACCCGGCCGCCGGACACGCGCACTTCGCGTGCGTGCGGATCGATGCGCTCGACCGTCGCGACGACCGGCTCGATGCCGTCGGCCGCCCATGCGCCCGGATCGCGCAAGCGGCACTGCGCCGCGCTGCGCTCGCCCGTCAGCACGCCCTTCGACAACGGCGGCCGTTCGTACGGCAGGTGCGCCTCCGCGCCGATCAGCACGATGCGACCGCGCCAGCCGGACTCGCGCAGCACCTGCGCCGCGCGGCCGCCCGCATGGCCCGCGCCGACGATCGCCATCACACGGTGGTTCGTCATCGCATCACACCTCGATCAGGATGCGGCCGCCCTCGATCTTCGCGCGGTACGTGCGCAGCTTCTCGCATGCGGGCGCTGACAGCGGCCGGCCGTCGCGCACGTCGAAGCGGCCGTTGTGCTTCGGGCATTCGATCACATGGCCCATCACGAGCCCGTCCGCGAGATGCACGTTCTCGTGCGTGCACAGGCCGTCGCTTGCATAAACCTGGCCGTCGATCCGGTAGATCGCGTACGTGCGGCCTGCGTGATCGAAGCGCGCGACGTCTTCATCGTCGATGTCGTCGAGCGCGCCGGTGTCGATCCATTGCGTCATGATGCGTGTCTCCTTGATCGGGTTGTTCGATGCCGGTCATGCGCGCGCCGTGTCCGGCACCGGCCGCACGACGTAATGGGACGGGTCGCGCGTCTGCCGGACCAGCGCCGGCACGATCTCCGCATACGCGGCGAGCGTGCTGCAGTATGGCGGCGGCATGTCGGCCTTCACGGCCTCGTGCAGCTTCGGCAGCGCGTGAAACGGCACCATCGGGAACATGTGGTGCTCGACGTGGTAGTTCATGTTCCAGTACAGGAAGCGGAACACCGGATTCATCATCACGGTGCGGCAATTGCGCCGGTGATCGAGCACGTTCTCGGGCATGCCTGCGTGCTGCGTGAGGCCGAAGTACAGGTACAGCCACGCGCCGTAGAGGCTCGGCAAGCCGATGTAGAGCAGCGGCAGGAGCGTGTGCCAGTACAGCGACGCACCGGCCACGAGCGCATAGACCGCCAGATGGATGCGCGCCTCGCGCACGACCTTCGGCCATTCCGACTCGGGCACGTAGGTGCGCTCCTCGTCGTCGAGCCGGCCGGTGAACGCGGCCGCGATCATCTTGCGCAGTTCGCCGGCCACATGCTTCAGCGCGACGACGTTCAGCGCGAGCGCGAGCCAGTCGGTCGGCTTCGGCGCGGCGATTTCCGGATCGCGCCCGACGACCAGCGTGTCGGTGTGATGACGCGCATGGCTCCAGCGCCACGCCGTCGCGCGGCGGAACACCTGGAACGACGCGACCTGGTACAGCGCGTCGTTCATCCAGCGCGTGCGAAACGCGGTGCCGTGCCCGCATTCGTGCCAGCGCGAGTCGGCCGGACTGCAATAGAGCGTGCCGTACACGAAGAACGCGGGAATGGCCCACGCCGAATGCGCACGCCAGGCAAGCCACGCGAGCGCGCCGCTGGCCGCGATCGCCGCGTACCAGATCAGTGTGTCGCGGATCGCACGCGCGTCGCCGCGCTGCATCAACTGCTTCATCAGCGGCCGCGGCACCGCGCACCGGTACCACTCGGCGTTGACGAGCCCAGCCGCGTGCGCGCGCTCGCCGGCGCCGCCGATCATTCTGTATTCCTGACGGCGCGCCGCCGTGCGATCGTGCGCCTGGTCGTCGGTATGGACCACTCGTGTCTCCCTGGTTTGCTTGTGCGCGGGAAGCGCGGCAAGCGCTTCCCCATGGAACCAAAATTAGGCGACCGGCCGCCCCCGCTCAATCGAAACGTTGACGAAATTTCGCCATCGTTTTAGCGTTCCTGGCAGCGCCACGCCCCCGATGATGGCGACCACAACGATGGAGACGACCATGGCAGGTGAATCCGGGCCGCGCTGGCGCAAGCGCACCGCGCGCTTCGACGAGATCGCGGCGCTCGCGGGCGTCAGCACGACCACCGTCGACCGCGTGCTGAACGAGCGCGGCAGCGTGTCGGCGCAGGCGCGCGAGCGCGTGGTCGCGGCGGCGCGGCAGCTCGGCGTGCCGCGGCAACTGCCCGACACGCGGCACGGGCTGATCCACGTCGACGTGCTGCTGCCGGACACCGACGCGCCGTTCTTCCGGCGGCTGCAGCAGGCGCTGCAGCGCTCGCTGCAGATGCTCGACCGGCGCGTGGTCGTGCACCGGACGATCCTGCCCGCCGCGGACGACGAACGCGCCGCCGCGCTGATCGAACGGCCCGCATACCGGCGCGCGGCGCTGATCGTCACGGCACGCGACACCGCCCGCGTGCGCGATGCACTGGCCGGCGCGATCGCGCGCGGCGAAACCGTCGTCACGATGGTCACCGACATCGGCGGCATCGATCGCGTGCACTACGCGGGCATCGACAACTACCGCGCCGGACGCACGGCCGGCTACTACGTCGGCCGCCTGGCGGCACGCCCCGGCCGCGTGCTGCTGCTCGGCGGGCGCATGGGCTACCGCGCGCACGCCGACCGGATGGCCGGCTGCCGCGACCAGCTTGCCGACGCGTTCGCCGCGCTGCGCTGCGACGGCGAGCCGGTCGAGACGCTCGACCAGGACGACCGCTGCTACCGCGCGGTGACGAAGGCACTGCAGGCACACGACGACGTGGTCGCGATCTACAACAGCGGCGCCGGCTCGGCCGGCATCGAAGCGGCGCTGCGCAAGGCCGGCGCGACCGGGCGCGTGGTCTGGATCGGGCACGAGATGCTCGACGAGCACCGCAGCTTCATCGAAGCCGGCGCGATGGATCTCGCGATCGACCAGGATCCCGACGGACAGGCGATTTCCGCGCTGCAGCACGTGCTGCATGCGTGCGGGATCGTCGAACAGCCGCCGCCCGGCGACCCGGTCGAATTCCGCGTGTTCTGTGCGGCGAACGTGAGGACGAGCGCCTACCTGCAGCCCTGAATGTCGCCGCGCCTCGCGGCGCACGCGCGTGCCGAAAAAATCGACCGGCGCATTGGCGATTTTTCGTCAACGTTTGTCATGCAGCCCGCGCGGCGCATCCGTACATTGAGCAGCCATCCCCACGACAACAACGGACAGGAGACGATGGCTGAACCGATCCTCATCGGCGTGAACCTCGACGGCGTGCTCGAACACGACGGCCTGCCGTTGCCCGCGCCCGCCGAACGCTTCCGGATGGTCGCCAATGCCGGCATGTTCGACTACATCGAAAAGAACCCGGCGCGCGGCGAAGATCTGTCGCCGTATTTCGCGCTGGTCGAACGCCATGCGCTGCCGATTCGCGTGATCGGCAGCATCTGGCGCGCGGGCCATGACGAAGCGCATGTCGCCGAAATCGTCGATGCCGGCGCGCGGTTCGGCAGCACGGTGCTCAACTGCCAGCTCTACGCGCATCACGCGGACGGCCATCCGCTGTCGGACCGCGAAGTCGCCGATTTCTACCTGCGTACGTACGAACGCGGCGAGCCGGTCGGCTGCCTGCCGAGCTTCGAAGTACATGTCGACATGTGGAGCGAGGATTTCACGCGCGTCGCGCGTGTCGCGCGGCATGTCGAGCAGGCCGGTGCGCCGTTCCGGATCACGCTCGATCATTCGCACCTGCTGTTCAAGATCGGCAATCGCGCCGAACTCGACGCATCGGGCATTCGCGAACGGGTCGACAGCGGCAGCCTCGTGCTCGACCCTGCATCGCCGGCCGCCATCTACGCCGACTGGATCGCGCGCGGCTGGGTCCGGCATGCGCATGCGCGCAGCGTGATCCCGAACAATCCGGAGAACCGCTGGATGCGCCGCGCGGACGGCAGACCTGGCCGCGGCATCCAGTACCCGTTCGTCATGCCGGCACCGGGTGCATACCACGGCGATTGGCACGCGGCGGCGCTCGACACGTGGAAAGCCGCGCTACGCCAGTTGCTGCAATCGCAGGTTCACGCGCGGCCGGCGCGGCTCGAGCAGATCAGTTGCGAGTTCATCCCGTTTCCCGATTACGGCGGCGGCGCACGCTATTCGATCTTCGACAACAACGTCGCGTGCGCACACTGGCTGCGCGACACGTGGCACGCGCTCGCAGCGCCGCCGGCAAACCCGCCGGCCGGCGGCACCGCCCGCCCCGGCCCCTGATTCGGACCCCGCCCTACTCGACACACAAGGACAGAACGATGACGCAAGCATTCCACTTTTCGCTGAACCGGATGAGCGCGCCGCGCCTGCCGCTCGACCGCTATGTCGCGCTGTGCCGGCGCCTCGGCATCGACGCGATCGAGATCCGCAACGATCTCGACGGCGTCGAGATCGTCGACGGCACGCCGGCTGCCGCCGTGCGCGCGACGGCCGAATCCGGCGGCGTGACGATCCTGACGATCAACGCGCTGCAGCGCTTCGAGCAATGGAACGCCGAGCGCGCGGACGAAGCGACCGTGCTGGCCGACTACGCGGCGCAGTGCGGCGCGCGTGCGCTGGTGCTGTGCCCGACCAACAGCCGCGGCGACACGCGCGGTGCGGACGCGCGCCATGCGGATCTCGTGAAGGCGCTGAAGGCGCTCAAGCCGATCCTCGAAGCGCGCGGCCTGCTCGGCTTCATCGAGCCGCTCGGTTTCGAGGAGTGCGCGCTGCGCCGCAAGTCCGATGCGGTGAAAGGCATCTACGCCGCGGCCGGCGAACAGGTCTTCCGGCTCGTGCACGACACGTTCCACCATCACCTGTCGGGCGAGGACATCTTCTTCCCGAACCTGACGGGCCTCGTGCACATCTCTGGCGTCGACGAAGACGACCTGCCGGTCGACCGGATGCGCGACGGCCATCGCGTGCTGGTCGGCGGCGCCGACCGGCTCGGCAACATCCGGCAGTTGCGCGAACTGCTCGCGCGCAGCTACCGCGGCGCGTTCTCGTTCGAGCCGTTCGCGAACGAAATCGCCGAAGCCGACGACATCGAAGACCGGCTGCGCGCGAGCGTCGAATACGTGCGGCGCGAACTGGCGGATTGCTGAGCGTCGCCGCGGTACGCGGCCGGCGCGGCGACCGGCACGCATGACGCCATGCGCGATACGCGCGGGCCAGACAGGAAGAAGACCACGGACTCAACGGAACAGGAGAACAGGATGATCGAATTCGCTTTGTTCGGCGCGGGAAGAATCGGCAAGATCCATGCGGCGAATCTCGCGCGCCATCCGGGCGCGAAACTGAAATACGTGATCGACCGGCATGCGCCGTCGGCCGAAGCGCTCGCACGCGCACACGGCGCGCAGGTCGCGGATATCGATCGCGCGCTCGGCGACGCAACCGTGCAGGCGGTCGTGATCGCGTCGAGCACCGACACGCATGCGGACCTGATCGTCGCGGCGGCGAACGCGGGCAAGGCCGTGTTCTGCGAGAAGCCGGTCGACCTGAGCGTCGAGCGCTCGCGCGCATGCGCTGACGTCGTGCGGCGCACCGGCGTGACCTGCATGATCGGGTTCCAGCGCCGCTTCGACCCGACCTTCGCCGCGCTGAAGGCGCGCGTCGAACGCGGCGAGATCGGCGCGCCGGAGATGCTGGTCGTCACGAGCCGCGACCCGGGCGCGCCGCCCGTCGACTACATCCGCAGCTCGGGCGGCATCTTCAAAGACATGCTGATCCACGACTTCGACGTGTTCCGCTGGATCCTCGGCGACGAAGCGCAGACGCTGCACGCGACCGGCAGTTGCCTGACCGACCCGGCCGTGCTCGATGCCGGCGACCTCGATTCGACCGCCGTCACGATCCGCACGCGGCGCGGGCTGCTGTGCCAGATCAACACGTCGCGGCGCGCGGCCTACGGCTACGATCAGCGCTTCGAGCTGCTCGGCAGCAACGGGATGCTGCAGGCCGGCAACGTGCGGCCGACCGAGGTGAGCGCGTGGCTGGCCGGCGGCATCGCGACGGACGTGCCGGAGCCGTTCTTCCTCGAGCGCTACCGGCATGCGTATTCGGCCGAGATCGCGCACTTCGTCGACGCGCTGCGCGACGGCACGCCGGTCAGGACGACGATCGACGACGGGCTCGCCGCGCTCGAGCTGGCCGAGGCCGCGATGACGTCGTGGAAAACGGGGCGCGTGATCGAGATGTGACGCAAGCGATGGCGGCCCGTGCAAGCGGGCCGCCGCCGTCGCACCATCGGCAGCACACCTGTACGAAATGCTGCGACGGCACGGCCGCATCGGGCAGATTTGCCGAAACGTCGCGCGGCATGCGCGTGAAAGCACGTATGATGGCGAATCGATCGGCGTCGCCGATATCCCGCTTTTTCACCATCATGCTCGATCACCTCATCTGCGACTGCGACGGCGTGCTCGTCGACAGCGAAGTCATCGCCGACCGCGTGCTGCTCGACACGCTGACCGCCACCTTCCCGCACATCGATTTCGAAGCCGCCGCGAAGTCGGCGTTCGGCCAGCAGACGTCGCGTTTCCTGTCGGGGCTCGAATCCCGCTTCGGGCTCGAGATGCCCGCCGACTTCATCGAGACCATCGAGCACAACATCGAGATCGCGCTGGCGCAATCGCTCGCGCCGATCACCGGCGTGCGCGACGCACTGCTGAAGGTCAGCCTGCCGGCCGCCGTCGTGTCGAACAGCCGGCTCGTGCGCGTGCGCAACTCGCTGAAGCGCGCATCGCTCACCGAGATCTTCGGCGAGCGCGTGTTCAGTTCCGAGCAGGTGTCGCGGCCGAAACCCTACCCCGACGTCTACCTGCATGCGGCGCAGACGCTCGGCGTGGCGCCGGCGCGCTGCATCGTCGTCGAGGACAGCGTATCGGGGTTGAATGCCGCGCGTGCGGCGGGGATGAAGACGATCGCGTTCGTCGGCGCGAGCCACATCCCCGACAACTACGCGGACGCGCTGCGCGCGATGGGCATCACGCGGATCATGCGCAAGATGGACGAACTGCCGGCGCTCGTCGAAGCCGGCATGCGCGGCGAATTCGGCGACGTGCAGTCCTGACTTTTATACAGGCCGGATCAGGCCGGCCCGGCGTGCGCCGGTTCACGCACGCCGTATCAGGCAGGGGCGCGAACGCGCCCGCTCCCTCCTCGCTCAGGCCGGCTCGCAGCAGCGCTCGCGCGCAACGGCCAGCGCCTCGCGGAATTCGACGAGTTCCGCGATCGTCAGCATCGGCAGCCCGTGCTGTTTCGCGAAACGCTCGACGTCGTCGCCGCGCGTCATCGTGCCGTCCGGATTCATCAGCTCGCACAGCACGCCGGCCGGCTTCAGGCCCGCCAGGATCGACAGGTCGACCGTGCCTTCGGTGTGACCGCGGCGCGCAAGCACGCCGCCCGGTTGCGCACGCAGCGGAAACACGTGGCCGGGACGCACGATGTCGTGCGGCTTCGCGTTGTCTGCAATCGCCGCGCGGATCGTCGTCACGCGGTCGGCCGCCGATACGCCCGTATGCACGCCGTCGCGCGCCTCGATCGAGACAGTGAACGCGGTGCCGTTGCGGCTCTCGTTGGTCTGCACCATCGGCGGCAGCTCGAGCGCGCGCACTGTGTCGTCGGTCAGGCACAGGCACACGATGCCGCTGCACTCGCGGATCAGCAGCGCCATCGTCTCGGGCGTGATGCGCTCGGCGGCGACGATCAGGTCGGCCTCGTTCTCGCGGTCGTGGTCGTCCTGCAGCACGACCGCGCGGCCAGCACGCATCGCTTCGAGCGCAGCGGCGATGCGCGGCGGCACCGGTTCGGAATCCAGCAACGGGAGATCGGCAAAGGCGTCGGCGGGTGCCGACGAAACGGACATCAAGGACATGTGAAACGCTCCTCGCAATTACGATTTGGGCGAAAAACGTTTCAGGGCATTGCAAACAGACAGAACGACAACCCGCTTCGCGCGCGTCGCGAAGCGGCCCTGGCGGACATGACTATCTGCACATCTTCTCTCATCCGGACTGTGACCGTCGGCTCTGGCATTCGACCAGATCTGCTGACCCCGCGCGGTTGCGCGGGCGCTCGCGGGCTCGCCGACTTACGCCAGCCTACCGCCGGTGGGGAATTTCGCCCCGCCCTGAAGACGCACTGATTGCCGGATGGGGGCTGCCCATCGACGGCGGGCCAAGCATACAACAGCCGCGCACGTCGCGCAGCCAACAACATCTAAAACCTTACTGACGACTCCGTCTAACGACATCGTCCAAACGGCCGCGCTGCGATCCCGCCCCAGACGGGGACGTCAACCGTTCCGTGCAACCCGCACGATCAGCCGGCCGCGTGCGCCGCCTCGGGCACGAGCCAGCGCGGCGGCACTTCAGGACTCACCGTCACGCGGAACGCGCGCGCTTCGCTGTCGCCCGGGTTGCGCAGGCTGTACGGCTGGTCGGCATCGAACACGATCGCGTCGCCGGTCGCGAGCAACTGGCGGCGGTCGTGCACGCTGACTTCGAGCGTGCCTTCGCTGACGACCAGATTGACCGTCGTGCCGGGCGCGCGGCGCGTACCGGGCTCCGTATGCAGCGGCGCGATCCGCAGCTCGTGGAATTCGGCCGCGGCCGGCTCGCCTTCCGGGTACAGCGCGCGCGCCGAAAAACGGCCGTTCGAGCTGACGACGCGCGACGCGCGCTCGGCCGCCAGGTGCTCGAAGCCGTTCACCGCATGGCGGCGCAGGAATGCGGCGACCGACACCTTCAGCGCCGCGGCGATCTTGCAAAGCACCTTGATCGACGGCACGCTGCGCGCCGACTCGATCTGCGCGAGCATCGCGCGCGACACGCCGGACAGCCGCGCGAGCGCATCGAGCGACAACTGCCGCTCGGCGCGCAAGCGCGCGAGGTTCACGCCGACGACCTGTTCGAGGACATCGAGCGATGCGGATGCCCGCGCGTCGGCGGCGTTGCCGGACTCGAAGGAAGACACGTCGCGCACCAGCGCCAGGGATGAAGACATAGCATTGCCTCCGGGCCGCCGCGCGGCCCTGCGTATGGGGTAAGCCGGGATCGAAATCGGGTTGCGCCTGCAACGGCGCGTATCGAGACGCTATCACCCGGCCTTGCGCGGGCAAACGAAGTTATCTTCACACCGTTATCAGCATCGCGGAGGAATGCGTTTCTCGCGAACCTTTTCCTGCCGCTATGGCGTCGCCGTCACGCCACTATCGCGCCGCTCATTGCGCCGCCGGCGCCGCGCCGCGGGCCGGCGCCCGCGCGTCGAGCCGCATTGCAAGCCACGTGACGACGAGCGCCGCGAACGTCACCGCGACGGCGACCCACGGCAGCGTATCGAGCGCGAAGCCGTGTTCCAGCGCGAGGCCCCCGAGCCACGCGCCGCCTGCATTGCCGACGTTGAACGCACCGATATTGAGCGTCGACGCGAGATGCGGCGCGCTCGCGGCCTTCTCGACCACGCGCGCCTGCAGCGGCGGCACTGTCGCGAACGCGGCGATCCCCCACACGAACACGGTGACGGCGGCCGCGACCGGCAGGTGGCTGGTTTTTGCGAATACGGCCATCACGGCCATCAGCGCGACGAGGATCGCGATCAGCGACGGCATCAGCGCGCGGTCGGCAAGCTTGCCGCCGATCGTATTGCCGATCGTCAGCCCCGCGCCGAACAGCACGAGGATCAGCGCGACCGAGCGCGGCGAGTAGCCCGACACCGTCTCGAGAATCGGCGCGATATACGTGAACACGACGAACACGCCGCCGAAGCCGAGCACGGTCATCAGCAGCGCGAGCCACACCTGCGGCTCCTTCAGCACGCGCACCTCGTGGCCGAGACCGACCGGCCCGCTGTCGTGGCGGTTCGGCACGAGCGCGGCCACGCCGCCGAGCGCCAGCACGCCGAGCGCGGCGACGATCCAGAACGACGCGCGCCAGCCGAGCAGCTGGCCGACGAACGTGCCGAACGGCACGCCGAGCACGTTCGACAGCGTGAGCCCCGTGAACATCAGCGCGATCGCGCTCGCCCGCTTGTCGGCCGGCACGAGCGACGCGGCGACCACCGCGCCGATCCCGAAGAACGACCCGTGCGCGAACGACGTGACGACGCGCGCGACCATCAGCATCGCGTAGCCGGACGCGGTGGCGCACAGCACGTTGCCGACGATGAAGATCGCCATCAGCAACTGCAGCGCGGCCTTGCGCGGCATGCGGCTCGTCAGCACCGCGAGCAGCGGCGCGCCGGCCGCGACGCCGAGCGCGTATCCGGTGACGAGCAGGCCGGCCAACGGCAGCGAGACGGCGAGATCGTGCGCGACTTCGGGCAGCAGGCCCATGATGATGAATTCGGTGGTGCCGATGGCGAAGGCGCTGATCGCGAGCGCCAGTAACGGAATGGGCATGACGTTCTCCGGAAGGCGGCGGACGCGGCGCCCGGTCGGTGCCGCACCGCACAAGAAGCGGGATGTGCGCGCATTGTCCCGAAGACGCCTATATTTGATAATTGGCGTGGCATTTGAACCATTTTCAAAAAATTCTGGAAAATCGAATGGATCGACTGGGCGATATCCGGCTGTTCGTCGAGGCGGCGGAACTGGGCAGCCTGTCCGCGGCCGGGCGCAAGCTGAACCTCACGCCGGCCGCCGCGAGCGCGCGCCTCGCGAAGCTCGAGGCGAAGACCGCGACGCGGCTCTTCGAACGCTCGACGCGGCAGTTGCGGCTCACCGACGAGGGCCGGCTGTACCTGAACTGCTGCCGCCAGGCGCTGCAGGCGCTCGACGACGCGGACGCGATGCTGCAGGAAGGCCGCAACGTCGTCGGCGGCAAGGTGCGGCTGTCGTCGACGTCCGATTTCGGCCGCAACCAGTTGCTCGACTGGCTCGACGAATTCACGACACGCCATCCCGACGTCACGTTCTCGCTGACGGCGTCCGATTCGTCGTCGAACCTGTGGCAGGACGAAATCGACCTCGCGATCCGCTTCGCCGCGCCGCCCGACGGCGCACTGATCGCCCGCCGTCTCGCGACGAACCGGCGCGTGCTGTGCGCGGCGCCGTCGTTCGTCGAGCGCCACGGCATGCCGACCGACCCGCACGATCTGGCCCGCTTTCCGTGCAACGTGATCACGATCGCGTCCGGGCCGATGAACGTCTGGCACTTCACGCGCGGCGACGAGGTGCAGATCCACAGGGTGCCGGTCGCGACCGCGTTCGAGACCAACGACGGCGGCCTCACGCGCGAATGGACGCTGCGCGGCCACGGCATAGCGTTGAAATCGCTGTGGGACATCGCCGACGACGTGCGCGCGGGCCGGCTGCGCGTGCTGCTGCCCGACTGGCGCCACCAGGACGCGCCGCTGCACGCGATCTATCACAGCAAGCGCTACATGGCGCCGCGCGTGCGCGTGCTGCTCGACTTTCTCGCCGAACGCTTCGCGCGCGAGGAAGCCGCTCTCGACGACCTGCTGCACGCATGCCGCTGACGGCCGGTGCACCGCCGCTCAAGGGTCGGAACCTGACGACCGACGTCGCGCGGCCGCAACCCGCCGGCCATCCGGCGCAGCGCGAAAAGCTATAATGGAATGCTTTCCCGACGGCCTTTCATACTCGACGCGCGCAACCTGCGTGCAGCGCACGGCCGTCCCGATTCACCCTTGACGACGCCCCCAGGTCAACCACTGCGAACGGCGAATCCCCATGACCAAGAAAGTTTACGTAAAGACCTTCGGCTGCCAGATGAACGAGTACGACTCGGACAAGATGGTGGACGTGCTCAATGCGGCCGAAGGCCTCGAAAAGACCGACAACCCCGAAGACGCGGACGTCATCCTGTTCAACACGTGCTCGGTGCGTGAAAAGGCGCAGGAGAAGGTGTTCTCCGATCTCGGCCGCGTGCGCGAGCTGAAGGAAGCGAAGCCCGGCCTGCTGATCGGCGTCGGCGGCTGCGTCGCGAGCCAGGAAGGTGCATCGATCGTGTCGCGCGCGCCGTACGTCGACCTCGTGTTCGGCCCGCAGACGCTGCACCGCCTGCCGCAGATGATCGACGCGCGCCGCGCGAGCGGCCGCGCGCAGGTCGACATCACGTTCCCCGAGATCGAGAAGTTCGACCACCTGCCGCCCGCGCGCGTCGAGGGGCCGAGCGCGTTCGTGTCGATCATGGAAGGCTGCTCGAAGTACTGCAGCTACTGCGTGGTGCCGTACACGCGCGGCGACGAAGTGTCGCGCCCGCTCGACGACGTGCTGACCGAAGTGGCCGGCCTCGCCGACCAGGGCGTGCGCGAAGTCACGCTGCTCGGCCAGAACGTGAACGCGTATCGCGGCGCGCTGACGGCCGGCGCATCCGAGATCGCCGATTTCGCGACGCTGATCGAATACGTCGCCGACATCCCCGGCATCGAGCGGATCCGCTACACGACGTCGCACCCGAAGGAATTCACGCAGCGGCTGATCGACACCTACGCGAAGGTGCCGAAGCTCGTGAGCCACCTGCACCTGCCCGTCCAGCACGGTTCCGACCGCATCCTGATGGCGATGAAGCGCGGCTACACGGTGCTCGAGTACAAATCGGTGATCCGCAAGCTGCGCGCGATCCGCCCCGACCTGTCGCTGTCGACCGACATGATCGTCGGCTTCCCCGGCGAGACCGAGGAGGATTTCGACAAGATGATGGCGCTCGTGCACGACATGAGCTACGACACGAGCTTCTCGTTCATCTACAGCCCGCGCCCCGGCACGCCGGCCGCCAACCTGCACGACGACACGCCGCGCGAAGTGAAGCTCAAACGCCTGCAACATCTGCAGGCGACCATCGAGGAGAACGTCGCGCGCATCAGCCAGTCGATGGTCGGGAAGGTCGAGCGGATCCTCGTCGAGGGCCCGTCGCGCAAGGATCCGAACGAACTCGCGGGCCGTACCGAGAACAACCGGGTCGTGAATTTCCCGGCGCCGCTCGCGTCGCACCCGCGCCTGATCGGCCAGATGATCGACGTGAAGATCAACCATGCGTACCCGCATTCGCTGCGCGGCGAGCTCGTGCTCGTCAGCGACGACGCGAGCGCGGCCACCCACTGACCGACGCATCACCGGAGCCCGACGCCACTTTGAAGCCCGCCCACCCCCTGGAATTCATCGCGCCGCGCGACGACAACGCGCGCCTCGCCAATCTCTGCGGCCCGCTCGACGAAAACCTGCGGCAGATCGAACAGGCGCTCGACGTGACGCTCGCGCGGCGCGGCCACCGGATCACGATCCGCGGGCGCGGCGCCAAGCTCGCGCTCGCGGCGCTCGATAACTTCTACAACCGCGCGCGCGATCCGCTGTCGGTCGACGACATCCAGCTCGCGCTGGTCGAAGTGCGCCACACCGCCGGCAACGGCCGCGAGAACACGCTCGACGTGCGCTTTCGCGGCGACCCCGACCATCCGTTCGACGAGCCTGTCGTGCAGCTCGACGACGAGGCGCTCGAAGAGCAGGGGCCGAAGCTCTACACGCGGCGCGCCGACCTGCGCGGCCGCACGCCCGCGCAGCGCGAATACCTGAAGCAGATCCTGTCGCACGACGTCACGCTCGGCATCGGGCCGGCCGGCACCGGCAAGACCTACCTCGCGGTCGCGTGCGCGGTCGACGCGCTCGAGCGCGACCAGGTCAAGCGGATCGTGCTGACGCGCCCGGCCGTCGAGGCCGGCGAGCGGCTCGGCTTCCTGCCGGGCGATCTCGCGCAGAAGGTCGACCCGTACCTGCGTCCGCTGTACGACGCGCTGTACGACCTGCTCGGCTTCGACAAGACCGCGAAGATGTTCGAGCGCCAGATGATCGAGATCGCGCCGCTCGCATACATGCGCGGCCGCACGCTGAACCACGCGTTCATCATCCTCGACGAGGCGCAGAACACCACGCCCGAGCAGATGAAGATGTTCCTCACGCGGATCGGCTTCGGCTCGAAGGCGGTCGTGACCGGCGACACGAGCCAGGTCGACCTGCCGCGCGGCCACAAGAGCGGCCTCGTCGAGGCGCAGCAGGTGCTGAGCGGCGTGCGCGGCATCGCGCTCACGCGTTTCACGAGCGCGGACGTCGTGCGCCATCCGCTCGTCGCGCGCATCGTCGAGGCATACGACGAGTTCCACGCGCAGCATCAGGACGGCTGACCGGCGGCGCCCGCGCGCTGCCCCGGCCTGCCGGCCCGGCCCGCCAGACGGCGCGCCGGGCCTTTTTTCGCCCGCGCGAATTCGGGCGCGATCGGCCGTTTGGTGTATCCTCAACGCGTTCCAATCGCCCCACGTGTCATGAAATCCTCCCGTTCTCGCAAGTCCGGCCGCACCCAGTCCGCCGCGCCCGAATCCCCCCGTCTTTCGCTGTTCGATGCGAAGGGCAAGGCCCGGACCGTCAACGCACTGGGGCTGCGAATCGACTTCCCGGACGGCCGCAGCCTGATGTTCGACCTGTCGGGCAGCTCGGGGGACGCGGCCGTCGCGATCGTCGCGCAGCACAACGATCCGGAGATGCGCGCGAAGCTGGCGCTGCAGCCCGAGCACTACGACAGCGTGACGCTGCACGTGGGCGCCGAGCCCGCGCCGCGCGAAGACGAAATCGAAGGCGCGCTGCGCGAGCCGGAACTCGACCTGTCCGTGCAATACGGCGACGAAATCACGAGCGACGTGCGCAAGACGCTGCCCAAGCGCAAGCTGATCGCCGAATGGATCGAGCCGGCGCTGTTCGCCAGCGCGCAGCTCACCGTGCGCTTCGTCGGCGAAAACGAAGGCCGCACGCTGAACGCCGGCTACCGCCACAAGGACTACCCGACCAACGTGCTGACCTTCGCGTACGACGCGGCGCCCGACGGCACCGTGATCGGCGACCTCGTGCTGTGCTGCCCGGTCGTCGAGCAGGAAGCGCACGACCAGGGCAAGCCGCTCACGGCCCACTACGCGCACCTGCTGGTGCACGGCGCGCTGCACGCGCAGGGCTACGACCACGAGACGAGCGACGAGGACGCGGCCGAAATGGAAGCGCTCGAAGTCGACATCCTCGCGAAGCTGGGCTTCCCGAACCCGTACCAGTAAGCCGGCCGCACGATGCGCAACGCCGCGATGCTCCCGCCCGCCTACCCGCCGTCGATCGGCGACGGGCGGCTTCTGACGGAAGACGAGCTCGCGGCGTCGCTCGCGCACACGATGCGCGACTGGGACGGCCGGCAGGACCTCTGGCTGTTCGGCTATGGCTCGCTGATCTGGAACCCGGGGTTGCCGACCGTCGCCGCCGTGCGCGGCAAGGTGCACGGCTACCATCGCGGGCTCTACCTGTGGTCGCGCGTGAACCGCGGCACGCCCGAACGTCCGGGCCTCGTGCTCGCGCTCGATCGCGGCGGCTCGTGCTCGGGCATCGCGTTCCGGCTCGCGGGCCCGACCGCGCAGCCGCACCTCGAGACGCTGTGGAAGCGCGAGATGCCGATGGGTTCGTACCGGCCCGCGTGGCTGCCGTGCTCGCTCGAGAACGGCGAGCGCGTGAACGCGCTCGCGTTCGTGATGCGCCGCGACGCGCCGACCTATACGGGCAAGCTGTCCGACGCCGTCGTGAAGGAAGTGTTCGGCTGCGCGGCCGGCCGCTACGGCACGACGCTCGACTACGTGAGCCGCACGGTCGACGCGCTGCGCGCGAGCGGCATCCCCGATCGCGCGCTGGAAGGGCTGCTTGCGCGATGCCGGTGACGCAAACGCGACGCCCGGCTTGCCGCGGCGCGAAACCGCGCTCCCTGCGCATTCGAACGAGGTTCCTGCCGATGAAACCGTCACACTGGTCGCGCTGCAAGGTCGCCGCGCTGATCGTCGCCGCGAGCGTCGCGCTGTCCGGCTGCGGAATACTCGGCTGCGGTGGCGCCGCGACCAACGGCGCGGCCGCCGGCGGCTGCTCGACCGGCATGCGGTTCTGAGCCGCGCGCCTGGCGCGATCGCATGCGGCAGAATGCCGCCCCGGTACCGACCGGCCGGCCGGTCGCCCTTGCGCGCCGCACCCGCCCTTCCCGCACCCGTTTTTTGCCGCTGCTGCGCCGCCGCCCTTTTCTGGGATAGGATGGACACGAGGACGATGCCGCGCCCGGCGCGGCCGTCCGCGAGCAGGCCCGCGCGGGCTGCGCACCCTGGCCGCACGGCCGGGGTGACACGGTCGCGTCGTGCCCTTGGTGTATCCTTGCCTACTCCGTGACAGCGCGCCCCGGCACGACCCGGGCGCACCACCATGAACGATTCGTATCCCAGTCGTAAGCCAACCGACAAACCGCAAGAAAAGCGCTCGCTCCTCGAGCGCCTGACCGACTTCATCTCGCCCGAGCCCGAATCCCGCGGCGAGCTGCTGGAAATCCTCCAGGACGCCCACGAACGCAACCTGATCGACGCCGATTCGCTGTCGATGATCGAAGGCGTGTTCCAGGTATCCGACCTGTGCGCGCGAGACATCATGGTGCCGCGCGCGCAGATGGACGCGATCAACATCGCCGACAAACCCGAGGATTTCATCCCGTTCGTCCTCGAAAAGGCGCACTCGCGCTACCCCGTGTTCGAGGAGAACCGCGACAACGTGATCGGCGTGCTGCTCGCGAAGGATCTGCTGCGCTTCTACGCCGAAGAAGAGTTCGACGTGCGCGGGATGCTGCGCCCGGCCGTGTTCATTCCCGAATCGAAGCGCCTGAACGTGCTGCTGCACGACTTCCGCGTGAACCGCAACCACCTCGCGATCGTCGTCGACGAATACGGCGGCGTCGCGGGCCTGATCACGATCGAGGACGTCCTCGAGCAGATCGTCGGCGACATCGAGGACGAATACGACTTCGACGAGGAAGCCGGCAACATCATCGCGGGGCCGGACGGCCGCTACCGCGTGCGCGCGCTTACCGAGATCGAACAGTTCAACGAGGCGTTCGGCACCGATTTCCCCGACGACGAAGTCGATACGATCGGCGGCCTGATCACCCATCATTTCGGACGCGTGCCGCACCGCGGCGAGAAGCTGCAGCTCGGCAACCTCGTGTTCGAGATCCAGCGCGGCGATGCGCGCCAGGTTCATGTACTGCTGGTACGCCGCAACCCGCTCGCCAGCCGTCGCGCCGACACCTCGCACGAGGACTGACCGTCCCGCGCCAGCCGCGTCTCCTTCAACCGCTCGCCCACTTCCGCTTCACATGGACGATCCGATCCCGTCCCGCCCGGCTGGCGGCCTTCTCGCGCCGGCACCCGGCCGCGCGCTGCCGCGCTGGCACTACCCGGCCGCGCTGCTCGCCGGCGCGGCCAATACGCTCAGCTTCGCACCGATGCCGCACGGCGGCTGGCTGCAGCTCGCCGTATTCGTCTGGTTTTTCGCGCAACTGACGCGCACGTCGAGCTGGCGCGGCGCCGCGCTCACGGGCGGCGCGTTCGGCTTCGGCAACTTCATCAGCGGCGTCTGGTGGCTTTACATCAGCATGCACGTATACGGCGAGATGGCTGCGCCGCTCGCGGGCGGTGCGCTCGTGCTGTTCTCGCTGTACCTGTCGCTGTACCCGGCGTTCTCGGCCGGGCTGTGGTCGTTCTGCGCGGGCCATGCATGGCATCGCCGCGCGCCCGACCCGCGGCCGTTCTCGCCGACCTGGCACGGCGCGTTCGCGTTCGCGAGCGCGTGGGCCTTCGGCGAATGGCTGCGCGGCACGCTGCTCACCGGCTTCCCGTGGCTCGCGAGCGGCTACCCGCAGGTCGACGGCCCGTTCGCGGGCTTCGCGCCGATCGTCGGCGTGTACGGGATCGCGTGGGTGCTCGCGCTGTTCGCCGCGCTGGTCGTGCAGGCGCTCGCCGCCGCGCGCCCGTCGCCCGCGCGTGAAAGCGGCGCCGGCGGCAACGCGCGCGTGCGCATCGCCGCGCCGGCCGGCGTCGCCGTCGCGCTCGTCGCGGCCGGCCTCGGGCTGTCGCAGGTCACGTGGACCGTGCCCGCGAACGCGCCGCTCACCGTGCGGCTGCTGCAGGGCAACGTGAAGCAGGACATCAAGTTCGAGCAGGAAGGCATCGACGCGGCGATCAAGATGTACCAGCAGATGATCGTCGAGAAGCCGGCCGACCTGATCGTCACGCCCGAGACCGCGATCGCAGTGATGATCCAGGAGCTGCCCGAGCCGTTCGCCGTCGCGATCCGCAAGTTCAGCGACACGACCGGTTCGGCCGTGCTGTTCGGCGCGGTCGGCGCGTCGGTGACCGAGGAGGGCCGCTACGTCGACTATACGAACAGCCTGTACGGCGTGACGCCGAACTCGCGCGACATCTATCACTACGACAAGCACCACCTCGTGCCCTTCGGCGAATTCATTCCGTGGGGCTTCCGGTGGTTCGTCGACCTGATGAAGATGCCGCTCGGCGATTTCGCGCGCGGCGCGCCGGTGCAGAAGCCGTTCCTCGTGCACAACCAGCCCGTGATGGCCGACATCTGCTACGAGGATCTGTTCGGCGAGGAAATCGCCGCAACGATCCGCGACAACCCGCAGCCGCCCGGCGTGCTCGTCAACGTGACGAACCTCGCATGGTTCGGCGACACGATCGCGCTCGACCAGCACCTGCAGATCGCGCGGATGCGCTCGCTCGAAACGGGCCGGCCGATGCTGCGCTCGACCAATACCGGGATGACGGCCGCGATCGACGCGCACGGGCGCGTGCTCGGCCAGTTGAAGCCGTTCACGATCGGCTCGCTCGACGTGCGGATCGAAGGCACGAGCGGCTTCACGCCGTACGTGACGAGCGGCAACAACATCGTGCTCGCGGTGTCGTTCGTGCTGCTTGCGTTCGGCTTCACGTTCGGGCCGGGGCTGCGCCGGCGCAACGGCCCGAAGCCCGACGACGACCGGCACGCATGACGCAACAGGCGGCCGCCGCGCGCTGCATGGAGGCCGCCGCCGCGCGACGCGGCCCGCGACCGCAACGCGGTCGGCCGCTCAGGCCTGCCGGGCCGATCGGTCCGATTGAGCCGGCTGCGCGGCCAGGCTCCACAGATCGCGGCTCACCTCCTCCATCACCGGCTCCCACGCGCCGAACGTCCGCTGCCGGTACAGCGTCGCGGTCGGATACCACGGGCTGTCCTTGCGTTCGAGCAGCCACGGCCAGTGCGGATTCACGTCGAGCAGCACCCAGGTGCGCGCACCGAGCGCGCCCGACAAGTGCGCAACCGACGTGCACACGGTGATCACGAGATCCAGCGCGCCGATGAACGCGGCCGTATCGTCGAAGCTCTTCAGTTCCGCCGTGAAGTCCGCGATCGCGAAGCCGGCTGCACGCGCCGCCGCGACATCCGCATCCGCGCCCGGCTGCAGCGAATAAAACGCGACGCCGTCGATCCCGCGGAACGCGTCGGCATAACGCTCGAGCCCGACGCGCCGGAACGGATTGCGCTGGTGGCCCGCACTCCCCGTCCACACGAGCCCGACCTTCAGCCGGCGCTCGCCCGCGAGCCGCGCGCGCCACGCATCGCGCGCATCGGGATCGGCCCGCAGGTACGGCACCGACGACGCGAGCGTCGACGCTTCCATGCCCAGCATCAGCGGCAGGCCGATCAGCGGCACTTCGTAATCGAATGCGGGCAGCGCGTCGACGCCGCCGCCCGCGCCGAACGCGTCCGCCTGCGCGCCCAGGCTGCGCTGCATCAGCGTGCCCACCTGCGGGAACGTATTCCACGCGAGCCGGCCGCCCTCGCGATGCACGCGCTCGGCGAGCGGCGTGACGAAGCGGCAGAACTGCAGCACGTCGCCGAGCCCCTGCTCGCCCCATACGAGCAGCGTCTTGCCCGCGAGCGGCTCACCCTGCCAGCGCGGGCCCGGCAGCGCCGGCCGGCGGCCGCGCAGTTCGCCGGCACCGTCCCAGCGCGCCTCGTGGCCGCGCCAGCCGGCCGCGTGGTTGCCGCGCACGAGCTGGATGATCGCGAGGTTGAAACGGAACGACGCGTCGTCGGGCGCCAGCTCGCACGCACGCGCCGCGTAACGCTCGGCGTCGTCCCAGCGCTGCGCCTCCTTCATCGCCATCGCGACGTTGTTCATCGCGAGCGCGTTGTCGGGCGCGAGGTCGGCGAGCCGTGCGGCGCACGCGAGCGCGCCGTCGAGGTCGTGCGTCGCGAGCCGCGCGACGACGAGGTTGATCCATGCCTGCACGTCGCGCGGATCGGCGTTCACGGCCGCGTCGAGCAGCGCGATCTCCTCCGCGCGATCGCCGCCCGACAGCCGCAGCGCGATCGCGAGGTTGTTGCGCAGCGACGGCCAGCCGGCATCGGCCGCCAGCGCCGCGCGGTACGGCGCGACCGCGTCCGCGTGACGGCCGGCCATCTGCAGCGCGTAGCCGTGATTGAAGTGCGCGGCCGCGCCCGGCCGCACGCGCGCCGCGCATTCGGCGAGCGCGAGCGCGTCGGCCGGGCGCTGCCGCGCGACGAGCGTCGATGTGAGCTGCGCGAGCGCATCGGCGTCGACCGCATGCAGATGGGCGGCTGCGGCGAGCCACAGATCGTGCGCGGCGCGCTCGCCGCGCGCCTGCGCATCGGCGGCCTGCCGGAGCAGCGCGAGGAACGGCGGAAGCAGCGGAATGAGGATGTCGGTCGGGTCGTCCATGCGGTCGGAGCCTGCAAGCGGTGACGCGGCACGCGTCGCGCGAGCCGCAATACGCGCATCTTAACGCCCGCGCGAAGCGGCGCGACACGCGCGTCGCGACGGGTCATATGCGCCCGCGCGGAGCGCATGGGGCCACGCTTGCGCAGGCCGCAGGAAGCGGGCCGGCAGCGGCCTCGCCAGCGTTCCGGCCGCATCCGGTCGCCGATCCGGTAAAATTACGCGTTTCAGCACACTAACAAGCCGCGCCGCCGCGCGAGCCGACCCTCGGGGCCCTGCCCGGAGCGCGGCCGCAACGGAGCGCCAGCGCCTCGAAGGCTCTTCATGCTTACGTTTCAGCAAATCATCCTGACGCTGCAGTCCTACTGGGACAAGCAGGGTTGCGCCCTGCTCCAGCCCATCGACATGGAAGTCGGCGCGGGCACGTCGCACGTCCACACGTTCCTGCGTGCGGTCGGCCCCGAGCCGTGGCGCGCCGCATACGTGCAGCCGTCGCGCCGCCCGAAGGACGGCCGCTACGGCGAGAACCCGAACCGCCTGCAGCACTACTACCAGTACCAGGTCGTGCTCAAGCCGGCGCCGGAGAACATCCTCGACCTGTACCTCGGCTCGCTCGAAGCGCTCGGCTTCGACCTGAAGCAGAACGACGTGCGCTTCGTCGAGGACGACTGGGAAAACCCGACGCTCGGCGCATGGGGCCTCGGCTGGGAAGTGTGGCTGAACGGGATGGAAGTCACGCAGTTCACGTATTTCCAGGAGGTCGGCGGCCTCGAATGCAAACCCGTGCTCGGCGAAATCACGTACGGCCTCGAGCGCCTCGCGATGTACCTGCAGAAGGTCGAGAACGTGTACGACCTCGTGTGGACCGAGTGGGAGGAGCACGGCCCGAACGGCCCCGAGCTGCGCCGCCTGTCGTATGGCGACGTCTACCACCAGAACGAGGTCGAGCAGTCGACCTACAACTTCGAGCACGCGAACGTCGACCTGCTGTTCACGTTCTTCAACAGCTATGAAGCGGAAGCGAAGCGGATGATCGAAGCGCAGCTCGCGCTGCCCGCGTACGAACTCGTGCTGAAGGCCGGCCACACGTTCAACCTGCTCGATGCGCGCGGTGCGATCTCGGTGACCGAGCGCGCGGCGTACATCGGCCGCATCCGCGCGCTGTCGCGTCTCGTCGCGCAG
The DNA here is from genome assembly GCF_058781685.1 of Burkholderia sp. FW306-1C-G01B. NCBI lineage: Bacteria > Pseudomonadati > Pseudomonadota > Betaproteobacteria > Burkholderiales > Burkholderiaceae > Burkholderia > Burkholderia sp. FW306-1C-G01B. The sequence goes on along the minus strand of NZ_JBYSWZ010000011.1, from coordinate 85,752 downwards.
GCTTATTACGACTCGCGCGAGAAGCTCGGCTTCCCGATGCTCGGCAACCCGCCGGGCGTGCCGGGCCTCACCACCGACGCCCAGGACGCCGCGCAGCCGGCATGGGCACCGCCGCTCAAGGTCGAACGCAAGATCGACCAAGACTGACGAGACGAGATTTCTTCCAAACATGACGCACAATCATCCCGCTCCCCTGCTCGTCGAACTGCTGACCGAAGAGCTGCCGCCGAAGGCCCTCGCGCGCCTCGGCGACGCATTCGCCGAAGGTCTCGCGCAACGCCTCGCGGCGCGCGACCTCGTCGAAGGCGAACTCGTGTTCGAACGCTACGCCACGCCGCGCCGCCTCGCCGTCGTCGTGCAGAACGTGCGCGCCGTCGCACCTGACAAGCAGGTCCGCGAAAAGGTCCTGCCCGTATCGGTTGCGCTCGACGCCGAAGGCAAGCCGACGGCCCCGCTCGCGAAGAAGCTCGCGGCGCTCGGCCACCCGAACCTGTCGATCGCCGATCTCGAGCGCGCGCAGGACGGCAAGGCCGAAGCGTTCTTCATCAACTATTCGGCAGCCGGCGCGACGCTCGCCGACGGCCTGCAGGCCGCGCTCGACGAAACGCTCGCGAAGCTGCCGATCCCGAAGTTCATGACCTACCAGCGCCCGGACGGCTCCGACGTGAAATTCGTGCGCCCCGTGCATCGCCTGACGGTGCTGCACGACGATCGCATCGTGCCCGTCACCGCGTTCGGCATCGACGCCGGCGACACCACGCTCGGCCACCGCTTCCTGTCCGACGGCCTCGTCGCGATCCAGCATGCGCGCGCCTACGCCGACACGCTGCGCGACAAGGGCCGCGTGATCGCGCACTTCGCCGATCGCCGCGAAACGATCCGCACGCAACTGAACGAGCACGCGAACGGCGACACGGTCGTGATGCCCGAAGCGCTGCTCGACGAAGTGACGTCGCTGGTCGAATGGCCGGTCGTCTATCCATGCCGCTTCGAGGACGAATTCCTGCAGGTGCCGCAGGAATGCCTGATCCTCACGATGCAGACGAACCAGAAGTATTTCGCGCTGACCGACGTCGGCGGCAAGCTGCGCTCGCGTTTCCTGATCGTGTCGAACATCGAGACGAAGACGCCGGGCGAGATCATCGAAGGCAACGAGCGCGTCGTGCGCCCGCGCCTCGCCGATGCGAAGTTCTTCTTCGAGCAGGACAAGAAGAAGCCGCTCGCCGACCGCGTGCCGCTGCTCGCGAACGTCGTCTATCACAACAAGCTCGGTTCGGCGCTCGCGCGGGTCGAGCGCCTCGAGGCGCTGGCCGGCGAGATCGCACCCGCGATCGGCGCCGACGCCGCGCACGCGAAGCGCGCCGCGCGCCTCGCGAAGGCCGACCTGCTGACCGACATGGTCGGCGAATTCCCGGAACTGCAGGGCACGATGGGCACGTACTACGCGCGCCACGACGGCGAAGCCGACGACGTCGCGCTCGCGTGCGCCGAGCACTACCAGCCGCGCTTCTCCGGCGACGCGCTGCCGACCACGCCCGTATCGACCGCCGTCGCGCTCGCCGACAAGCTCGAGACGATCGTCGGCATCTGGGGCATCGGCCTCGCGCCGACCGGCGAGAAGGATCCGTTCGCGCTGCGCCGCCATGCGCTCGGCGTGCTGCGCCTGCTGCTCGAGAAGCAGTTGCCGCTCGATCTCGTGTCGCTGCTGCGCACGGCCCACGCGCGCTTCGAAGGCGTGCCGGGCGTCGCCGAAGCGACCGATGCGATCTTCGCGTTCTTCATGGATCGCCTGCGCGGCCTGCTGCGCGAGCGCGGCTATTCGGCCGGCGAAGTCGACGCGGTACTGAGCCTGAACCCGACGCGCGTCGACGATCTCGTCGCACGCCTGGACGCGGTGCGCGAATTCACGCTTCTCGTGGAAGCCGAAGCGCTCGCGGCCGCGAACAAGCGGATCTCGAACATCCTGAAGAAGTCGGAAGGCGGCGTGAACGGCGCGGTGCAGCCGGCGCTGCTCGTCGAAGCCGCCGAGAAGGCGCTGCACGAACAGCTCGCGGCCGTGACGCCGCACGTGCAGTCGCAGCTCGAGGCGCGTGCGTATACGGGCGCGCTGTCGGCGCTCGCCGCGCTGCGCGCGCCGGTCGACACCTTCTTCAACGACGTGATGGTCAACGCTGACGATCCCGCGCTGCGAGCGAACCGTCTCGCGCTGCTGTCGGCGCTGCACCAGCAGATGAACTGCGTCGCCGACATCTCGAAGCTCGCCGCATAAGGGCCGCACGATGCCGACCAGCCCCACCCGAAAACTCGTCGTCCTCGACCGGGACGGCGTGATCAACGTCGATTCGGATGCGTTCATCAAGACGCCCGACGAATGGATCGCGCTGCCCGGCAGCCTCGAGGCGATCGCCCGGCTCAACCACGCGGGCTATCGCGTGGTCGTCGCGACCAACCAGTCCGGCATCGGTCGCGGGCTGTTCGACATGGCCGCGCTCAACGAGATGCACCTGAAGATGCATCGCGCGGCGGCCGCGGTCGGCGCGCGCATCGACGCGGTGTTCTTCTGCCCGCATACGGCCGAGGATCACTGCGACTGCCGCAAGCCGAAGCCCGGCATGATGCAGATGATCGCCGAGCGCTTCGAGATCGATCCCGGTCACACGCCGGCCGTCGGCGATTCGCTGCGCGACCTGCAGGCCGGTGTCGCGGTCGGCTTCCAGCCGCACCTCGTGCTGACCGGCAAGGGCAAGAAGACGCTCGCCGCCGGCAATCTGCCGCCCGGCACGAAGGTCCACGACGACCTGCGCGCATTTGCGCTCGATTTCCTTTCACACGAACACGAGTGATGCGGCTGCCGCGCGCATCCTCCCCAACGCCAGACTCACGCCGATGCGCTTCGTCCGCTCCCTGCTGCTGCTGATCTACTTCATCCTGTACACGGTGCCGTACGCCACCGCGTGCTTCATCGCGTTCCCGTTCATGCGCCCCGATGCGCGCTACTGGATGGCGGCCGGCTGGTGCAAGTCGACGCTGTGGGTCGTGCGCTGGCTGAACGGCATCCGCTACCGGATCGAAGGGATGGACAACCTGCCCGACGGCCCGGCCGTGCTGCTGTCGAAGCACCAGTCCGCGTGGGAGACGCTCGCGTTTCCGGCGCTGATGCCGAAGCCGCTCTGCTACGTGTTCAAGCGCGAGCTGCTGTACGTGCCGTTCTTCGGCTGGGCGCTCGGGATGCTGCACATGGTCAACATCAACCGCAAGGAAGGCAAGAACGCGTTCGTCTCGGTGATCCGCCAGGGCAAGAAGCGCCTGTCGGAAGGCGCATGGATGATCATGTTCCCCGAGGGCACGCGCACGCCGGTCGGCAAGCAGGGCAAGTACAAGACGGGCGGCGCGCGTTTCGCGATCGAAACCGGCACGCCCGTCGTGCCGATCGCGCACAATGCAGGACGGGTGTGGCCGCGCAACTCGTTCATGAAATTCCCGGGCGTCGTTACCGTGTCGATCGGCAAGCCGATTCCCGTCGACGGGCTGACGCCCGATGCATTGAACTCGCAGGTCGAAGCATGGATCGAAGCGGAAATGCGCCGTATCGATCCCGATGCGTATCGTCAGGCGGGCAATGCCGGCACGCGCGATGCCGCGCGAGTCTGAATCCCGCGGATTGCAGCCGTTGCGTACGTCAAAAAGAAGCGAACTGATGAAACAGCGTCCGCGGCCACGGCCAGCCGTCGTGGCTCTCGATCATCGCCAGATGGATCTGCCGCTCTTCGACGGGCCGGCCGCCGCACCGTCTGCGCCCGCCACGCCGCCGCCGGCGCCCGAGGCGGCGCCCGTCGCACCGCTCGATCCGGGCCCGGCGCCCGACCGTTCGCGCGTGCGCACGTTCGCACTCGACAGCCGCGTGCTCGAATACCGCCTGAAGCGTTCGGCGCGACGCACGATCGGCTTCACGATCGACGGCAGCGGGTTGTCGATCACCGCGCCGCGCTGGGTCACGCTCGCCGATATCGAAGCCGCGATCTCCGAGAAGCAACGCTGGATCTTCGCGAAGCTCGCGGAGTGGAAGACGCGCACCGAGCAGCGCGCGCTGCCGCAGATCGACTGGCGCGACGGCGCGCAGCTTCCGTATCTCGGCAAGACGGTGACGATCGCGCTCGGCGCGGGCGCCGTCGGGTTCGACGCCGATGCGCTGCGGCTCTCGTTGCCGCTGCCCGCGCAGGCCGACATGCAGCAGATCAAGGATCGTGTGCAGGGCTGGCTGCAGGGCGAGGCGAAGCGGATCTTCGGCGAACGCCTCGCGGTCTATGCGGAAAAGCTCGGCGTCACGTATTCGATGTACGCGCTGTCGTCGGCCGCGACGCGCTGGGGCAGTTGCTCGAGCGACGGCAAGATCCGCCTGAACTGGCGGCTGATCCATTTCCCGATGTCGATCGTCGACTACGTGGTCGCGCACGAACTGTCGCACCTGCGCGAGATGAACCACAGCCCGGCCTTCTGGCAGACCGTCGAATCGATCTTCCCCGAGTTCCGCGAAGCGCGGCACACGCTCAAGCACCACCCGCCCGAGCTGCTGCCGTCGCTGTAACGCGCAACGTCTTGTTTGCAAACGCGAACGGGCGATGCGGGTCACCCCGCACCGCCCGTTCGCACCGCCGCCGCGCGCATCGTGCGCCGCGGCCTGCTCATCCGGCGCTCAGTGCGCCTTCTTCTGGATGAACTCGATCTTGTAGCCGTCCGGATCCTCGACGAAGGCGATCACGGTCGTGCCGTGCTTCATCGGCCCCGCTTCGCGCGTGACCTTGCCGCCTTGCGCCTTGATCTTCTCGCAAGCCGCGTAGGCATCCTCCACCGCCACCGCCAGGTGGCCGAAGCCGTTGCCGAGATCGTAGGACGGCGTGTCCCAGTTGTGGGTCAGCTCGATCACGGTGCCCGTGCTTTCGTCTTCGTAGCCGACGAACGCGAGCGTGAACTTGCCTTCCGGATAATCCTCGCGACGCAGCAGCTTCATGCCGAGCAATTCGGTGTAGAACTTGATCGAGCGGTCGAGATCGCCGACTCGCAGCATCGTATGCAGCAAACGCATGTTGTGTACTCCTGTGGGGACTTTCCAGAACCGGAAACTCTACCAGACGGCAGCCGGACATGCGAAGAAAGGTACGAGCGCAAAAAAAGCTGCCCTGCGGGGCAGCCTCGTCGCGACATCCGTTGGTCCGGCCCGCGCCATGCGCGTTACCCGGCGTTGCGCACCGCCGCGAGCGCCTGCGCGACACCGACGTATTCGGCCACGCTCACGTCCTCCGCACGGCGCGCGAGATCGAAGCCGAGCGCATCGAAATCGATCGTCTCGCGATAGTCGCCGAGCGTATTGCGCAGCATCTTGCGGCGCTGCGAGAACGCGGCGGTGACGATTTCGCCGAGCAGCACCGGATCGACGTCCGGCAGTTCGTGCGGTTCGTACGGAATCATCCGGACGATCGCCGAATCGACCTTCGGCGGCGGCTGGAACGATTCCGGCGGCACGTCGAGCATCTTTTCCATCACGTAGCGGTACTGCAGCATCACCGACAGCCGCGAAAACGCCTTCGTGCCCGGCTCCGCGACCATCCGCTCGACGACTTCGTTCTGCAGCATGAAATGCTGGTCGATGACCACATCGGCGAACGTCATCAGGTGAAACAGCAGCGGGCTGGAAATGTTGTACGGCAGGTTGCCGACGATCCGCAGCGACGGCTTGTCGCCGGGCGCCGCGAGCGAACCGAAGTCGAACGCGAGCGCGTCGCCCGCGTGCAGTTCGAGCAGCGCGCCGAAGCGCTGTTGCAGGCGCCCGATCAGGTCGCGGTCGAGCTCGACCGCGTGCAGCGGCGCCTCGGGCGTCGCGAGACGCTCGATCAGCGGCCCGGTCAGCGCGCCGAGCCCGGGGCCGATCTCGACCATGCGCTGGCCGCGCGCGGGACCGATCGTCGACACGATCGAATCGATCACGCCGTGATCGACGAGGAAGTTCTGCCCGAAGCGCTTGCGCGCGAAGTGGCCTTGGTGCTGTCTGCTGTTCGACATCGACTCAATAAAACGAAAAATACGGCGAATGGGGTGAGGTCGGGCCGCGTCAGGCGGCACGGCGATGGCGCGCCATCGTGACGGCCGTATCGAGCGCGGCGACCATGCTGCCCGGATCGGCGCGGCCCGTACCGGCCAGATCGAGCGCGGTGCCGTGATCGACCGACGTGCGGATGATCGGCAGCCCGAGCGTCACGTTGATGCCCTCGCCGAACGTCGCGTACTTCAGCACGGGCAACCCCTGGTCATGGAACATCGCGAGCACACAATCGGCATCGGCCAGATGGCGCGGCTGGAACAGCGTGTCGGCCGGATACGGGCCGCGCGCGTCGATACCCTGCGCATTCGCGCGGGCCAGCGCCGGCGCGATCACGTCGATCTCTTCGCGGCCGAGATAACCGTTCTCGCCCGCGTGCGGGTTCAGGCCCGTCACGAGGATGCGCGGCGCGGCGAGACCGAAGTCGCGCCGCAGGTCGCGATCGATGATCGCGAGCGTCTCGACGAGCCCGTCGACCGTCAGCGCGGCCGACACGTCCTTCAGCGGCAGGTGCGTGGTCGCGAGCGCGACGCGCAGCGGCCTGGCGCCGGTGCCCGCCAGCATCATCACGACACGCGGCGTATGCGTGCGCTCGGCCAGGTATTCGGTATGGCCGGTGAACGGCACGCCCGCATCGTTGATCGTGCTCTTCTGCAGCGGCGCGGTAACGATCGCGTCGTACCGGCCTGCCAGCGCGCCGTCGATCGCCGCGTCGAGCAGGTCGAGCACGTACCGGCCGTTCGCCGCGTCCAGCTTGCCCGCCTGCACGGGCGCGGCGAGCGCGTGATGCGCGACCGACACCTGCCCGCCGGCGAGCGTTGCCGGGTTCGCGCCGACCGCCGCCGCGCGTGCGTCGAGCAGCGCCGCATCGCCGAGCACGGTGAAATGCGCGTCGGGCCAGCGCTGCGCGGCATCTCGCAGCGCCTGCACGGTCAGCTCGGGGCCGACGCCCGCGGGTTCGCCGGTCGTGATCGCGATCTGCAGCGCGGGCGTGGTCATCGGAGGCTCGTTCAGTTCGCCGGGCCGGCGCCGCCGATCTTGTACTGCACGTACGACGAGTCGCGCAGCTCGCGCAGCCAGTCGGCATATGCCTGCTCGGCCTTGCGCTGGCCGATCGCCTGACGCGCGATGTCCATCTGCTGCTGCACCGAGCCTTCCGCCTCGCGGCGGCTCAGCACCTGGATCAGGTGGTAGCCGTACTCGGTACGAATCGGCTGGCTGATCTGGCCGTCCTGCAGGTTGTTCATCGCACGCTCGAATTCCGGCACGGTTTCGCCCGGGCTGATCCAGCCGAGATCGCCGCCCTGCGACGCCGAACCGTCCTGCGAGTAGGTGCGCGCGAACTTCGCGAAATCGCCGCCCGCCTCGACCTGGTTGCGGATGTCGGCCAGTTGCTGGCGCGCCTGCCCTTCCGACTTGCCTTCGCCCACGCGCAGCAGGATGTGGCGCACGTGCGTCTGGACGATCTTCGGCGCCGCGGCGGAAGCGCCCTGGCTCTGGCGGCGGTCGACGAGACGCACGATCTCGAAGCCGTCCGGCACGCGGATCAGCGTCGGGTTGACCTGGCCCGGGCGCAGCTTCGACGCGGCATCGACGACTTCGGCCGGCAGCGCGCTCGGCGCCTTGAAGCCGAGGTCGCCGCCCTTCTTCGCGTCGTTCGCTTCGGAGTTGTTCTTCGCGAGCCGCTCGAAATCGGCGCCCGACTTCGCTTGCTGCAGCAACGCGTCGGCCTTCTTCTGCGCGGCTTCGATGTCGGCCTGCGGCGCGTTGGTCGGCGCCTTGATGAAGATGTGCTGGAAGCGCAGGTCCTGCTGCTGTGCCGCGTTCGGCCCGCGCTGGCTCGCGATGTAGTTCGCGACCTCGGCGTCCGACACGGTGATCTTGCCGTCGACCTCGCGCTCGCGCAGCTTCGACAGCATCAGCTCGGTACGCGCATCGCTCGTGAAGATGCTCCAGGGCACGCCTTGCGACTCCAGACGCGCGCGGTACTGCTCGAGCGTCATCCCGTTCGCTTGCGCGAGACGCTGCAGCGTCGACTGCACGGTCGCGTCGTCGATGCGGATCCCGTCGTCCTTGGCCTTCTGCACCTGGATCCGCTCGAGCACCATCTGGTTCAGCACCTGCGCACGCAACTGATCGGCCGGCGGCACCGGCGCGTTCTGCTGCTGCAGCCGGCGCGCGATCAGGCCGACGCGCTGGTCGAGTTCGCGGCCCGTGATCACGTCGTTGTTGACGACCGCGACGACTTCGTCGGCGAGCTGCGCACCTCGCGAACCGAGCGCCTGCGCCGCGGCCGGCGCGGCGGCGAGCAGCGCGGCGGACGCGGCGAGGCTGGACACGACTGCCGCGAAACGAAGGGATTTCTTCATTGCCACTGATACTCCATTGAAATCGTGCTGACCGGTGCAGACAAGCCTGCGTTACTCGTAGTTGCTGAAGCGGGACATCGGCGGCGGCGGCGGCGGCAGCGGCGTGTAGCCCGGCACCCCGGCGCGGAATGCGGACACGAGGCCGTTGTCGATGGTCGACAAGCCCTTGAGCGTCAGCTGCATCATGAAGCGCGTCGACGAGTTCTGCTGTCCCGACGAATTTATGCCGTTCGCAGCCCGCTGCACCCCGACCCCGAGCGCCCAGCAATCCGCGTCGTATTGTAAGCCGAGCAGACCGTCGACCACGCGATCGCCGGCCAGATCGTAGTTGAAACGGCCGATCGCATACAGGCGGCGCGTGAGCGGCCATTGCGCCGACACCAGGAACTGGTTGATCGGCTGGCCGTCGAGCGTGGGGTTGGCGCGCGTATAGCGGTAGCCGACGTTGATCACGCGGCGCTCGCCCGGGCTGTAGCCGAAACCGATGCTCGACTTCACGAGCTGGTTGTTGTTCTGGTTGTACTGGAACGCCGTCTCCGACATGAAGCCCGAGCCGAGCTTCAGCGCGGCGCCGACGATCAGGTCCGAGTGGCGCGCCTGCGCCGCAGGCTGCACCGAATTCAGCGTGACGCGCTGATCGGCGAAGTAGTACTGCTGCGCGATCACGAAGCGCGCACGCTCGTCGCCGGTGCGCGGATCGATGAAGCGCGACGTGAGGCCGGCCGTGATCCGGTTCGCATCGGCGATCCGGTCGTTGCCGACGAACGTGTTCGGCTGGTAGATCTCCGCGAGGCCGAAGTCCGATTCCGCGGTATCGAACAGCGGCGCGTTCGACTGGTCGCGATACGGCGTGTACACGTAGTACAGGCGCGGCTCGAGGGTCTGGATGAAGTCCTGCCCGAACAGGCGCACCGAGCGGTCGAAGATCAGGCCCGAGTCGAAGCTCACGGTCGGGATCGACTCGGTGAAGCGCTTCGGATTGTTCGACGTGCCCGACGACAGGTGGCTCAGGTCGTACGACGCGAAGTGGTACTGGACCTTCGGCACGACGAAGTAGCCGGGGCCGTACACGCCGTATGCGATGTACGGGTTGAAGACGATCCGGTCGCCTTCGGTCGCATCGGCCGTCGTGATGCGGAACCGCGAATAGTCGGCTTCCGCGCCGAAGTCGAAGCCGCCGACGTTGTACTTCGTGTACTTCACGTTCAACTGCGGCTCGCGGCTGTACGGCGCGATCGACGGCGGCAGCGTCTGCCAGTGCTGGTAGCGTGCGAGCACCGACCACGGGCCGTTGTTGTACGTGAGGCCGGCCTCCTGCTGGTACAGCGTCTGCGTCCCGTTGATGAACTGGTTCGACGAACCGAGATCTTCGGGATACGTGTTGTCCGAGACCTTGTTGTAGTAGACGTAGCCGCCGAAGCCGCCGCCGAAGTTCTGCTGGTGCTGCCAGTAGATCGCGTAGCGGTTGCGGTGCGCGAGCCGGTCATCCGGCAGGTAATTGGCCGTAAACGTGCCCGAATACGACGGCGACAGGTAGCGGAACGTCGCTTCGGTCATCACGCCGCGCCGCGAGATGATGCGCGGCGTAAGCGTCAGGTCGCGGTTCGGCGCGATGTTGAAGTAGTACGGCAGCGACAGCTCGAAGCCGTTGTTCGAGTTCATCGAGAACGTCGGCGGCAACAGGCCGCTGCGCCGCTCGCCCGACAGCGGGAACGTCAGCCACGGGCTCGCGAAGATCGGCACACCCTGGAAGAACAGCACGCCGTTGCGCGCGGTGCCTTCGTCGGCGCCCGTATCGAAGTCGAAGCGGCTGCCCTTGATGTACCACGCGGGGTTCGTCGAGCACTGGCACGCCGTGTACGTGCCGTTGACGAACACCGAGCGCTCGTTGTCGACCATGTCGACGCGCTCCGCGCTGCCCGACCCGCCCGTCACGTTGAAGTGGTACTTCGGCGCCGTCATGAAGCCCTGGTTCGCCTCGATCTTCAGATGCGCCTCGGGGCCCGCGAACGACGTGCCGCCATTGACCACCTTGACCTGGCCGTACGCATCGGCCATGTCGGTATCCTGATCGTAGTGGATCGCGTCGGCCTTCACGACGGCGTCGCCGCGCCGCAGCTCGGCCGAGCCCTTCGCGGCCAGGTCCTGCTCGGCCGTGCCGCTCGTGTGGTCGGCGATCACGAAGGCAGCGGGCTTCGCGCCGTCCTTCAGCGGATGATCCTCGAGCTGGGGTGCGAGACGCAGATCCCACGGCGAGTCGAGCGGCTGCGGCTGCGCAGCCGCGCCCGACAGCTGCGCGTACGACACGGCCGGCACGAGGCCCGGCACGGCCAGGAGCGCGAGCGCGAGCCGCCGTTTGCGCGGCGCCCCGTCACCGGGGAAGACATTCGGGAATAGCGGTTTGGGCGGCATCTATCGTTTGGCGAATCGCCCCTTGTCAACCGCGCCTTCACGGCACACTCGCGCACGGCGGGCCGCGCCGTCGAACCGCGACTGCGGCTGAGCGCAAACCGGGGAGGCGATCGGGCGGACGGCGCGACAGGCCGCGGGCCTGTACGGCGGAAGCTGACGCGGGGCGCGTCAAAAAAGTCGTGGGGTATTATATGGCAAGACGTTCTCCCCTCCCCCGAGTTTCATGACGCCCCCATCCGCCGCATCCCAGCCCGACGCCCGCCTCGACGCACTCACCGCGTGGCTGCGCCCGCTCGCCGGGCGCTACGCCCTTGACCTGTCGACTCTCGCGCCTGCGTCGTCGGACGCCAGTTTCCGCCGTTATTTCCGTGTCGCGTCGGCCACGAGCCCTGGCGGCGCGCTGATCGCCGTCGACGCGCCGCCGCCCGAGAAGTGCCGCGAGTTCGTCCAGGTCGCGCAGTTGCTCGCCGCGGCCGGCGATCACGTGCCGGACATCCTGGCCCACGACTTCGACGCGGGCTTCATGCTCGTGACGGACCTCGGCCGCACGCCGTACATCTCGGTGCTCGATCCGGCCGACCCGGCCGCCGCGCGGCCGCTGATGCGCGACGCGCTCGACGCGCTGATCCGCTTCCAGCTCACGTCGAAGCCCGACGTGCTGCCGCCGTTCGACGAAGCGTTCCTGCGCCGCGAAATGGAGCTGCTGCCCGAATGGTTCGTCGGCCGCCACCTCGGCAAGCCCGTCACCGACGCGATGCGCGGCACGCTCGAGCGCACCTTCGCGCTGCTGGTCGCCAGCGCGTACGCGCAGCCGCAGGGTTTCATGCTGCGCGACTTCATGCCGCGCAACCTGATGGTCTGCGAGCCGAATCCGGGCGTGCTCGACTTCCAGGACGCCGTCTACGGGCCGCTGACGTACGACGTCGTGTCGCTGCTGCGCGACGCATTCATCAGCTGGGACGAGGAGTTCGAGCTCGACTGCTTCGCGTATTACTGGGAAAAGGCGAAAAAGGCCGGCCTGCCGGTCGATCCGGATTTCGGCGAGTTCTACCGCCAGCTCGAATGGATGGGGCTGCAGCGCCATATCAAGATCCTCGGCCTGTTCGCGCGCATCAATTACCGCGACGGCAAGCCGCACTACCTGAACGACCTGCCGCGCTTCCTCGCGTATGCGCGCAAGGTCGCGCTGCGCTACCGCCCGCTCGTGCCGTTCGCGAAGCTGCTCGACGAACTCGAGGGCAACGCGCCGGCCGACGTCGGCTATACGTTCTGACCGTCCCGACTGCCCTGATACCCAGCCGAACATGAGCGACACCCTGACCACGGCGATGATCTTCGCTGCCGGGCGCGGCGAACGGATGCGCCCGCTGACCGACACCCGCCCGAAGCCGCTGCTCGAAGCGGGCGGCAAGCCGCTGATCGTCTGGCAGATCGAAGCGCTCGCACGCGCGGGCATCGAGACGATCGTGATCAACCATGCGTGGCTCGGCGAACGGATCGAGGCCGCGCTCGGCGACGGTTCGCGCTGGGGCGTGCGGCTCGCGTATTCGGCCGAAGGCGAAGCGCTGGAGACCGCCGGCGGCATCGCTCAGGCGCTGCCGCTGCTGGAACACGACGGGCGGTCGACGGTGTTCGTCGCGGTGGCCGGCGACGTGTTCGCCGAATTCGATTACGGGAAGCTCGCCGCCCCCGCCGCGCGCATGTCGGCGCTCGACGCGCCCGCGATGCATCTCGTGATGGTGCCGAATCCGCCGTTCCATCCGTCCGGCGACTTCGTGCTCGGTGGCGACGGGCGCCTGTCGCTCGACGGCGGCGAGCGCGTCACGTTCGGCAGCATCGGCCTGTACGACACGCGGATGTTCCGCGATCTCGCGCCCGGCACGCGACGCGCACTGACGCCGTACTTCCGCGCGACGATCGAAGCCGGCCGCGCGAGCGGCGAACTCTACGAAGGCATCTGGGAGAACGTCGGCACGCCCGCGCAGCTCGGCGAGCTCGACGCGCGGCTGCGCGCCGCGGGCTGACCGGACGACGGACGGCACGGCGCCGCGTCGTGCCGCTGCGCCGCCCGCGCGCCCTTGCGGCGGACCGCCGCCTTCCCGCTGCGCGCCACCGCGCGCAGCATCGCCGCTCACGCGGCCTCGGCCTCTTCCCCGCCCGCCGCCGCGCGCTGCTGCTGCAGCGCCCACATCTGCGCATACAGCCCGTCCGCGCGCACGAGTTCGTCGTGCGTGCCGCGTTCGACGATCCGCCCGTGATCCATCACGAGGATCTGCTGCGCGTGCACGACCGTCGACAGCCGGTGCGCGATCACGAGCGTCGTGCGATGCCGCGCGATCTGGTCGAGCTCGTGCTGGATCGCGCGTTCCGAACGCGAATCGAGCGCCGACGTCGCTTCGTCGAACAGCAGGATCGGCGGATCCTTCAGCAGCGTACGCGCGATCGCGACGCGCTGCTTCTCGCCGCCCGACAGCTTCAGCCCGCGCTCGCCGACCGGCGTGTCATAGCCCTTCGGCAAGCTTTCGATGAAATCGTGGATGTGCGCGGCGCGCGCGGCCGCGACCACCTCGTCGCGGGTCGCGGTCGGCCGGCCGTACGCGATGTTGTAGTAGATCGAGTCGTTGAACAGCACGGTGTCCTGCGGCACGATCCCGATCGATGCGCGCAGCGAATCCTGCGTGACGTCGCGAATGTCCTGGCCGTCGATCCGGATCGCGCCGCCCGCCTGCCGGTCGAGATCGTAGAAGCGGAACAGCAGGCGCGACAGCGTCGACTTCCCCGAGCCGCTGTGACCGACCACCGCGGTCGTCGTGCCCGCGTCGATCGTGAACGACACGTCGTGCAGGATCGATCGCGCCGGCTCGTACGCGAAGTTCACGTGCTCGAAGCGAACCTGCGCGCCGGCCACCGCGAGCGGCCGTGCATCGGGCAGGTCCGCGACTTCCTTCGCGGCCGACAGCAGCCCGAACATCCGGTCCATGTCGGTGAGGCTCTGCTTTAGCTCGCGATAGACGACGCCGAGAAAGTTCAGCGGAATGTAGAGCTGCAGCATGAACGTGTTGATCAGCACGAGATCGCCGAGCGTCAGCTTGCCCGCGAGCACGCCCTGCGTCGCACGCCACAGGATGAACACGAGCCCCGTGCCGATGATCGCCTGCTGGCCGAAGTTCAGCACCGACAGCGAGTTCTGCGAGCGGATCGCGGCCTTGCGGTAGCGCTTCAGGTTCTCGTCGTAGCGCTGCGCTTCCCACTCCTCGTTGCCGAAGTACTTCACCGTCTCGTAGTTGATCAGCGAATCGATCGCCCGCGCGTTCGCGCGCGAATCGAGTTCGTTCATCGTGCGGCGGAAGTGCGTGCGCCAGTTGGTGACCTTCACCGTGAACACGATGTACGTGACCAGCGCCGCGAACGTCACGTACGCGTAATAGGCCTCGTACTTGACCACGAAGAAGCCGAGCACGAGCCCGACCTCGACGAGCGTCGGCAGGATGCTGTACAGCGAATACGAAATCAGTTGCTGGATGCCGCGCGTGCCGCGCTCGATGTCGCGCGACATGCCGCCCGTCTGGCGCTCCAGGTGAAACCGCAGCGACAGCCCGTGCAGGTGCCGGAACACCTGCAGCGCGAGCTGGCGCACCGCGCTCTCGGTGACCTTCGAGAACAGGATCTCGCGCAGCTCGGTAAACAGCGACGTCGACAGCCGCACGAACGCATACGCGACGACCAGCAGGCCGACGCCGCCCGCGAGCACAATGCCGGCCGACTGCTCGGCGCGGCCGAGCGCGGTGAGCTGCTGCACGTAGGACAGGTGGTCGACGATGCGCTTCATCACGACCGGCACGCCGAGGTTCGCGACCTTCGCACCGATCAGGCAGGCGAGCGCGAGCGCGACGCGCCATTTGTAGGTGGTCAGGTACGGCAGCAGCGACCGGATGGTCTGCCAGTCGTTGCGGGGCCCGGTCGAAGCCGGCGCGGGCTCGCCGGAAGCAGGAAATCGGCGCATGGGGGGAAGGATCGGCGGCGGTGCCGGACGCGTGCCTCGGCGGCCGGCTCGCCCGCTTTCTCGTACAATTTGCGAACGTTGTATTGTCGCAGAAGCCGCTTCGCGCCGCTGCCGGCGGCCTTGCCGGCCAGCCTGCGCGCGGCGGCGAATTTATTACAGGATGAAAGCCCCCGCCATGACCGATTCGACCCTCGAACTTCCGCAAAAGCAGCCCGCGCTGCGCGTCGTCCCGCAACCGCACGACGCGAACGTCCACGGCGACGTGTTCGGCGGCTGGATCATGTCGCAGGTCGACATTGCAGGTTCGATCCCCGCGAGCCAGCGTGCAAATGGCCGCGTCGCGACGGTCGCGGTCAATTCGTTCGTGTTCAAGCAGCCGGTGTTCGTCGGCGATCTTCTGAGCTTCTACGCGACCATCATGCGCACCGGCAACACGTCGATCACGGTCGACGTCGAGGTGTATGCACAGCGCATGCGCCTGATGGGCGAAATCGTGAAGGTCACCGAAGCGACGCTCACGTACGTCGCGACCGGCCCGGACCGCAAGCCGCGGCAACTGCCGCCGCTCTGACGGGCGAGCGCCGCGCTGCGGTGCGGCACGCAGCGAGTCAGTGCGTGGCCGTCAGCCCGAACTCCCGCATCGCGGGCAGGAAATCGTGATTCAGCTTCGGTTTGCGCGACAGCTTCACCAGCACATAGCGCTGGAACGGCGCGAGCCGCTGCCACTGCGCGAGCGCCGGCGCCGACAACCCGGCCAGCGCGCTCTGCTGCACGAGCGACTCCGGCACCGTGTCGGTGGCGCGCCAGGCCGGCTGCTCGTCCGGCTGGAACCACGACGGTTCGAGATCGGCGTGCGTGCGCAGCATCTCGAACAGCGCATGATCGAAGTTGGGCTCGATCGCGGTGTCGTCGTCGGCCGGAAAGCGCGCGAGCAGCTTGCGGTCCTCGAGCGGCAGCAACTGCCATTGCTCGAGCGAAATCCGCAAACCGAAGCGGTCGAGGTTGAAACGCACGATCATCGGGATGTACGTGAAATTTTCCGACGAATCGTGTTCGAAGTTGAATAGCAACGGAGCGTCGCTGAGTCCCATGGTCGTTACCTGACGTGACGGTTGCCGGCGCGGCCGGCCTGCCTGGGGTATTTTAGAACCTCTGCGCGCGGGCGGCGGACACGATTGATAGTCCGCCGGCCGTGCGTCGAATCAACGGGAGTGCTCGTGAATCCGACCGAATCCGACGAACTGCGCGACGAACTGCGCGACGAACTGCGCGCCGAACCGCGCGGCGCGATCGAACTGTCCGTGCGCCGCACGCGCGGCGGCGCCGTCGAAACCGCGCACGACTACGTGGGCCAGGAATGGCCCGTCGCACTCGTCTTCAACGGCATCTCGCACGCGGTGATGATGTGCACGCCGTGCGACCTCGAAGCGTTCGCGGTCGGCTTCGCAATCTCGGAAGGGATCGTCGCGCGCGGCAGCGACATCAAGGACATCGAGGTGATCCTGCACGCCGACGCGCCGTTGCCGCACGCGGAAGTCCATCTGGAAGTCGTCCAGCAGGCGTTCGCCGCGCTGAAGGACCGGCGCCGCGCGCTCGCGGGGCGCACCGGCTGCGGCGTCTGCGGAATCGAAAGCATCGACCTGCTCGACCTCGCGCCCGAACGCGTGCCGGACACGGGCTTTCTCGCGCGCCTCGCGCCCGACGCGCTGGCGCGCGCGGCGCATGCGCTGCCGGCCCACCAGGCGCTCACGCAGCTCACGGGCGGCCTGCATGCGGCCGCATGGTGCGACGCAACAGGCGCGATCCGGATCGCGTTCGAGGACGTCGGCCGCCACAACGCGCTGGACAAGCTGATCGGCTCGCTCGTGCTGTCGCGCGCCGACGCGACCGACGGCTTCGTGTTCCTGTCGAGCCGCGCGAGCTACGAGCTCGTGCGCAAGGCCGCACGGGTCGGCATCCCGATGGTCGCAACCATCTCCGCGCCGTCGTCGCTCGCGATCGAGATCGCAAAGGCGGCCGGTTTGCGGCTCGTCAGCTTCTGCCGCGAAACCGGCCACGTGGATTACGGCACCGCGTGAGCGCTCGCGGCGGGCACCTTGCCCGCCGGTTCGGGAACCGCGCCCGGCAGTTCGTCCGCGGCGGCCGGCGGGAGCGCCTCGCATGCCGCGTCGCTCGTCCGGTTTCCGAGGTAGTCCGTCCAGAGCTTGCGGTCGGTGTCATAGAGCTTGCAGCGGCGCGCCGTGGCGAAATACCAGCGCCAGCTGAAGCGCTGCACGACGATCCGCCCGGGCAGCATGTCCTCCAGTTTCGCCTGCGCGGGCTTGAGCCGGTACAGCGGCACGCTCATGTCGACGTGATGCGCCGTGTGCTCCATGATGTGGTGCAGCAGGCCGCCGATACCGAACGGGAACGTCAGGTGCAGCGTGGTCGACACGAACGGCGCGGCATTCGACCATTCCGCGCGGTTCGCATGCCACGCGATGCGCGGATCGGTGTGGTGGACATACACGACGAAGCCGATCATCGAGCACCAGAACAGGAACGGCACGAGCACGGCGGTTGCGAGCAGCAGCGCGATGGGCTGCCCTGTCGCGATCGCCACCCAGACGACGGCGGCGATCCACACGGCCGCGAAGCCCGTCACCAGCAGGCAGTCGCGCCGGAACACGGGCCGCGACGTACCGATATAGGTCCTGGTCGGGAAATACATCCGCAACCACCAGATCTCGACGAGATAGTAAAGCCCCGGCGCCCAGCCGCTTCGGTAGACGCGATCCAGCAAGCGGCGCGCCGGCGACAGCGCGGCGTATTCCGCCGGGGTATGGGGCGCCCACACGAAGTCGAAGCCCTTCAGGTTCGTATAACCGTGGTGCACGACGTTGTGCCCGACTTCCCACAGGCTGTATGGCGTCAGCGACGGCAGGAATGCGATGCGGCCGAGCCAGCGGTTCAGCCGGCGATCGGGCGTCAGGCTCTGGTGACACGCGTCGTGCCCGATGATGAAGAGCCGCCCGGTGATGAAGCCGGCGGCCATCCCGCAGACGATCTTGCCGATGATCGACGGAATCAGCAGCGCGCCGGCGAACGCCGCGAACAGCAGCAGGTAGTCGAGCACGAGCAGCGCGATCGGGCGCACGATCTCGCGCGTGGCGAACGGCACGAGCCACGCGCGGATGACCTTGCGATGCGGGATCGGCTCGTCGGCACGAACCGGTGTCTGGGAATCATTGTTGATCATGATGCGCAAAGGCGCGCGAACCGCGCGCCCGAAAGGAAAAAAGCCGTGCGGCGGGCACGGCGCGGAAGGGCGGGCCAAACCACGGCCCGGGCCGGTCAACGCGACATCATGTTCATGCTGACGTTGTGCATCACCCACAGCGTGCCGAAGATCAGGATCAGCGCGGTGAGCACCGTGTAGCTGAACGCCATCACGTTCCAGCGCTGGCTGGACGACGTGTTCATGTGCAGGAAGCACGCGAGGTGCACGAGAATCTGCACGAACGCGAGCACCGCGAGCGCGATGAGCGCCGCCCTCGGCGCCAGCACGCCGCCCGTCACGAGGCCGAACGACGCGGCCGTCAGCAGCACCGACAGCACGAAACCGACGATGTAGCCGCCGGCCGTGCCGTGCGCTTCATCGTGGTGGATGAGTTCCGAATGAGCCATTTAGATCACGCTCGCGAGATAGACGAAGGAGAACACGCAGATCCAGACGATGTCGAGGAAGTGCCAGAAGAGGCTCAGGCAGGTGAGGCGCCGGAAGTCGCGTTCCGTCATGCCGGGGCCACGGGCGATCTGCACCACTAGCACGACCATCCACAACAGGCCCACCGCCACGTGCAATCCGTGCGTGCCGACCAGCGCGAAGAACGCCGACAGGAACGCGCTGCGCTGCGGGCCCGCGCCTTGCGCGATCAGGTGCGAGAACTCGCGCAGTTCCATCGCGAGAAACGCGGCGCCGAGCACGAACGTCACCGCAAGCCAGACGAACACGGTGCCGCGTCGGCGGCGCTGCGCGCCGAGCATCGCGAAGCCGTACGTGATGCTGGACAGCAGCAGCGCGGCGGTCTCGAGTGCGACGCCCGGGATATCGAACAGGTCCTTCGCGGTCGGCCCGCCCGCAAACTGGTGGCCGAGCACCGCGAACGTCGCAAACAGCGACGCGAAGATCACGCAGTCGGTCATCAGGTACAGCCAGAAGCCGAACACGGAATGCGACGGCGGATGGTGGTGCGCCGCCGGTTGATGGCCGGCGCCCGCGAGAGATTGATACGACATCAGTTCGCCTCCAGTTCGGCTTGCGGCGCCGGCGTGCCGATCCGCACGCCCGCGCGTTGTTCCTCGATCGTGCGGACGGTATCCGCCGGAATGTAATAGCCGTCGTTGTCCCGTGCGCTGTACAGCACCACCGTCGCGACGATGCCGACGAGCGCGGCGATCGCGAGCCACCAGATGTGCCAGACGAGTGCGAAGCCGAGCATCAGGCTGAAGAGGCCGACGAAGAAACCCGCACTCGTGTTCGACGGCATGTGGATGTCCTGGTACCTGACGTTCTTGCCGAGGCCGAGCCCGAGGCCCTTCGCCTTGCGATACGCGAGCTCGTCGAGTTCATGAACGGTCGGAATCACCGCGAAGTTGTAGACGGCGGGCGGCGAACTCGTCGCCCATTCGAGCGTGCGGCCGTTCCACGGATCGCCCGTCGCATCGCGATACTGCGGCTGGTTGCGATTGCGCCAGCCGACCCACACCGATGCGACCTGACACAGCACGCCGAGCGCGATCAGCGCGACGCCGAGCGCGGCGGCGACCAGCCACGGATGCCAGGCCGGGTTGTCGTAGTGGTTGAGCCGCCGCGTCATGCCCATGAAGCCGAGCACGTACAGCGGCACGAACGACGCGTAGAAGCCGAGGAACCAGCACCAGAACGCGCGCTTGCCGAACTTCTCGTCGAGCCGGAAACCAAACACCTTCGGGAACCAGTAATGCACGCCCGCGAAGTAGCCGAACACGACGCCACCGATGATCGCGTTGTGGAAGTGCGCGATCAGGAACAGGCTGTTGTGCAGCACGAAGTCCGCGCCGGGAATCGCCATCATCACGCCGGTCATGCCGCCGAGCGTGAACGTGACCATGAAGCCGATCGTCCACAGCACGGGCGCCGTGAATTCGATGCGTCCGCGGTACATCGTAAACAGCCAGTTGAAGATCTTCACACCGGTCGGAATCGCGATGACCATCGTCATGATGCCGAAAAACGCGTTCACGTTCGCACCCGAGCCCATCGTGAAGAAGTGGTGCAGCCACACGAGGAACGCGAGCACCATGATCACGCACGATGCATAGACCATCGTCCTGTAGCCGAACAACGGCTTCTTCGCGAACGTGGCGATGACTTCCGAATAGATGCCGAACGCGGGCAGCACGAGGATGTACACCTCCGGATGCCCCCATGCCCAGATCAGGTTCAGGTACAGCATCGCGTTGCCGCCGGCATCGTTCGTGAAGAAGTGCATGTCGAGGTAGCGGTCGAGGCCCAGCAGCGCGAGCGCGACCGTCAGGATCGGGAACGTGGCCATGATCAGCACGTTCGAGCACAGCGCGGTCCACGTGAACACCGGCATCTTCATCAGCGTCATGCCCGGCGCGCGCATCTTGATGATCGTCACGAAAAAATTGATCGCCGTGATCAGCGTGCCGACGCCCGAAATCTGCAGCGCCCACAGGTAGTAGTCGACGCCGACGCCCGGGCTGAACTGCAGCTCCGACAGCGGCGGATACGCGAGCCAGCCCGTCTGCGCGAATTCGCCGATCACGAGCGAGATGTTCATCAGGATCGCGGCCATCGCCGTCATCCAGAAGCTCAGCGAGTTCAGGAACGGGAACGCGACGTCGCGCGCGCCGATCTGCAGCGGCACGATCAGGTTGAAGAACGCCACCAGCAGCGCCATCGCCATGAAGAAGATCATGATCACGCCGTGCGCGGTGAAAACCTGGTCGTAATGATGCGGCGGCAGGTAGCCGGGGCCGTTGTACGCGAGCGCGAG
Source organism: Burkholderia sp. FW306-1C-G01B (assembly GCF_058781685.1). Lineage (NCBI taxonomy): Bacteria > Pseudomonadati > Pseudomonadota > Betaproteobacteria > Burkholderiales > Burkholderiaceae > Burkholderia > Burkholderia sp. FW306-1C-G01B. The sequence continues at coordinate 64,830 of NZ_JBYSWZ010000011.1, read as the reverse complement.
CTGTACGCGCATCATCACGGCGTCCGCGAAGCCGCGCAGCAGCATCAGCACCGCGACGACCAGGTACATCACGCCGATCTTCTTGTGATCGACGGACGTCAGCCATTCGCTCCACAGCCATTTCCATCGGCCGGTGACCGTCAGCGCGGCGACGATGCCCAGCACGACGAGCCCCATGAAGGCGCTCGCCCCCATGATGATGGGCTGATCGAACGGGATCGCCGATAGTGTGAGTTTGCCGAACATGCGTTACCCCTTCGTCGTGCAGGCGGCGTCCTTCGGGTCGAGGACGTGGCCGTTGTTGTATTTCGCGATGATGTTGTGAAAGAGCTTCGGATCCACCGACGAGAAGTAGCGCACGGGCGCCTTCTCGCTCGGCTGCGCGACCGCGCCGTATGCGGTCATGTCGAGCCGGTCGGACGACGCCTTCACCTTCCGCACCCACGCGTCGAACTGCTCGCGCGGCTCGGCCAGCGTGCGGAACTTCATGTCGGAGAAGCCGCGGCCGCTGTAGTTGGCGGACACGCCCGCGTAGCTGCCCGCCTCGTCGGCGATCAGGTGCAGGCGCGTCTGCATGCCGGCCATCGCATAGACCTGGCTGCCGAGCTGCGGGATGAAGAACGAGTTCATCACCGAGTCCGACGTGATGCGGAAATTCACCGGCGTGCCCACCGGAATCGCGAGCTGGTTCACCGACGCGATGCCGAGTTCCGGATAGATGAACAGCCACTTCCAGTCGAGCGCGACGACCTCGACATCGATCGGCTTGACCAACGATTCGAGCGGCTTGTACGGGTCGAGCTCGTGCGTCGTCCGCCACGTGAGGATGCCGAGGAACAGGATGATCAGCGTCGGCACCGTCCAGATCACGACTTCGATCGCGGTCGAGTGCGACCAGTTCGGCGCGTAGGTTGCGTTGCGGTTCGACGCGCGGTAGCGCCACGCGAAGTAAAGCGTCAGCAGGATCACCGGCACGACGACGACCAGCATCGCCCACGTCGCCGTCGCAATCAGCGATTTCTCGGCGACGCCCACCGCACCCTTCGGATCGAGCACGTGAAGGTCGCTGCATCCGGCGAGTGCCGCCAGCAGCCCGATGACGGGCGCCGCACGCGCTCCGCCGGTGATTCGTCCGATCATTGTTCGTTCGCCTGATTGTCGTTGAGAAGAACTGCTGGCCGTACGCCGCCATCGCGCGACGCATCCGGCCGCGGCGACCTGTGCGCGAACTGTACGGAAAATTGCCGCAGTGCAACTTGACGGCGGACAAGCTTTGCCGAGGTGAGCCGGAACCGCCGAGCGGGGCGAGTCGGGACGCCGGCACCCGCGCACGATTGCCGGCGATGGCCTATGACGCAACGGATAGGGGGTCGCCGCTCAAGCACCGCGGATAGCGGGCGGCAATGGCGGAACGGGAAACATGACGGCGCCGCACCGCGCCATGAGAGATGTCGGCCGCGGCATCACGCCATCGTCGACACCGACGCGCGTTGCGAGTGCAGCGCGGCTGCAGAACGGCGCAGGGGAACGCGGAACGCCGCGCGAACGCGCAGCGGCGCAGGTTCGAGCCGACGCGTCGATTGACGCATCGGCCGTGAAGACCGAACGGAAGCCGCGCGGTCGGCGGCTCGCGGGGGCCAGCGTGGCCGCCTCGGACGGCGAAGAAATCCGGGGCGGCAAAGCACGGGTGCCGGGTGTCAGTCGAACTGACTGAAATCCGGCTTGCGCTTCTCGAAGAACGCGGCCATCGCCTCGCGCGCTTCGGGCGCACGCAGCATCGCGGAGAAATGGCCTGCCTCTTCGGCCATCCGCGCGGCGGTCGCCACGCCGCCCGTATCCTTCAGCAGCGCCTTCGTCACGCGCAGCGACGACGCCGGCAGCGCCGCGAGCTTCGCCGCCTGCTTCGCCGCGAACGCGTCGAGTTCGGCGGCCGGCAGCACGCGATTGACGATCCCGATCCGGTGCGCCTCCAGCGCATCGAACGCCTCGCCGAGCAGCAGCTTCTCGGCGGCGACCTGATGGCCGGCCAGGCGCGGCAGCAGCACGCTCGATGCGGCTTCCGGGCACAGCCCGAGCTGCGCGAACGGCAGCGAGAACGTCGCGGTGTCGGCCGCATAGACGAGATCGCAGTGCAGCAGCATCGTCACGCCGACGCCGACCGCGATGCCCGGCACCGCGGCCACGATCGGCTTCGGTGCACCGCTGATCCGCGCGAGAAACTGGAACACCGGCGCGTTCTCGTCCTTCGGCGGCGCCTTCAGGAAATCCTCGAGATCGTTCCCCGAGCTGAAATTGCCGTCGCCGCCGCGCAGCAGGATCACGCGGACCGCCTTGTCTTCCTGTGCTTCGGCGAGTGCGTCGGCCATCGTCTGGTACATCGCCGCCGTCAGCGCGTTCTTCTTCGCCGGGCGCGCGATCGTGATCGTCATCACGCCGTCGGCGCGTTCCACTTGAATTTCGGCCACAACCGTCTCCTTTGACTTTCCTCTATCGGAATGAAAAAACGGTGCGCGAGCTCGTGGCCCCCGCACCGTCGTCGCTTTTCGTCGCGTCCCGCTTACAGGCGTTCGATGATGCCCGCGGCGCCCATGCCGGTGCCGACGCACATCGTGACCATCCCGTACTTCAGGTTGCGGCGGCGCAGGCCGTGCACGACGGTCGCCGCGCGGATCGCGCCGGTCGCGCCGAGCGGGTGGCCGAGTGCGATCGCGCCGCCCAGCGGGTTGACCTTCGACGGGTCGAGGCCGAGATCGCGGATCACCGCCAGCGATTGCGCGGCGAACGCCTCGTTCAGCTCGATCCAGTCGAGATCGTCCTGCTTCAGGCCCGCGGCCTTCAGCGCGGCCGGAATCGCTTCCTTCGGACCGATGCCCATGATTTCCGGCGGCACGCCGCGCACCGCGAAGCTCACGAAGCGCGCGAGCGGCGTCAGGTTGAATTCCTTGAGCACCTTCTCCGACACGACGAGCAGCGCGCCCGCGCCGTCCGACGTCTGCGAGCTGTTGCCGGCCGTCACCGAGCCCTTGTTCGCGAACACCGTGCGCAGCTTCGCGAGGCCTTCGAGCGACGTGTCCGCGCGCGGGCCTTCGTCGAGCGCGATCTCGCGCGTCTTCACGTCGACTTCGCCGGTCGCGAGGTTCGGGAAACGCTCGGTGAGCGTGTACGCGGCGATCTCGTCGTTGAACTCGCCGGCCTGCTGCGCGGCGAGCGCCTTCCGGTGCGACTCGACCGAGAACGCGTCCTGGTCCTCGCGGCTCACCTTCCACTGGTCGGCGACACGCTCGGCCGTCAGGCCCATCCCGTATGCGATGCCGAAGTCTTCGTTGCGATCGAAGATGTGCGGCGACATCGACGGCTTGTTGCCCATCATCGGCACCATGCTCATCGATTCGCAGCCGCCCGCGAGCAGCGCGTCCGACTCGCCGACACGGATGCGGTCGGCCGCCATCGCGAGTGCCGTGATGCCCGACGCGCAGAAGCGGTTGACCGTCACGCCGCCGACCGTCTGCGGCAGGCCCGCGAGCAGCGCGCCCATCCGCGCGACGTTCAGGCCCTGCTCGGCTTCCGGAATCGCGCAGCCGATGATCGCGTCCTCGATCAGCTTCGTGTCGAAGCCGGGCACCTGCGCGACCGCCGACCTGATCGCGTGGACCAGCAGCTCGTCCGGGCGCGTGTTCTTGAATACACCGCGCGGGGCCTTGCCGATCGGCGTGCGGCTGGCGGCGACGATGTATGCGTCTTGCAATTGTTTGCTCATTTCAGACTCCTTGTCCGCTCTGTCCGCTCGCTCAGTTACGCACCGGCTTGCCGGTCTGCAACATGCCCATGATCCGTTCCTGCGTCTTCTGCGTGCCGAGCAGCTCGACGAACGCACGGCGCTCGAGCGCGAGCAGCCACTGCTCGTCGACGAGGCTGCCGGCTTCGACGTCGCCGCCGCACACCGCTTCGGCGATGCGGCTCGCGATCAGGTAGTCGTGCTCGCTGATGAAGCGGCCGTCACGCATGTTGACGAGCGACGCCTTGATCGTCGCGATCGCCGAGCGGCCCGCGACCGGCACGTCCTTCGCCCGCAGCGGTGCGCGGTAGCCGCTTGCGGCCAGCGCGCGCGCTTCCTTCTTCGCGGTGTCGAGCAGTTCGAACACGTTGAAGATGATCGTGTCGGACGGCTTCAGGTAGCCCATCGCACGCGCATCGTGCGCGGACGCCGACACCTTCGCCATCGCCGCGTTCTCGAACGACTTCGTGACGAACTTCAGGATGTCGGTGGTCGCATTCGCAGCCGTTGCGGCATCCGCCGCGCGCAGCGCGGCTTCCTTCAGGCCGCCGCCCGCCGGCACCAGGCCGACGCCCACTTCGACGAGGCCGATGTAGCTCTCGACGTGCACGACGCGCTTCGCGCTGTGCAGCATCAGCTCGCACCCGCCGCCGAGCGCGATGCCCGACACGGCTGCAACGACCGGCACGTTCGCGTACTTCACGCGCAGCATGCCTTCCTGGAACTTCTTCACGAACGGCTCGATGCCCTTCGCGCCGCCCATCATGAACGCGGGCATCGCCTCTTCGAGGTTCGCGCCGGCCGAGAACGGGCCGCCCGGCGTGCCGAGCTTCAGCGACGTCGGCTGCCAGATCACCACGCCCTTGTAGTCCTTCTCCGCGAGTTCGATCGCCTGCACGAGGCCGTCGATCACGCTCGGTCCGATCGTGTTCATCTTCGACTTGAACGACACGATCACGACGTCGTCCTCGCCCGCCCGGTCGTCGACCCAGGCGCGCACCGCGTCGGTCTCGAACAGCGTCTTGCCGTAGGTCTTCGGATCGGCACCGGTTTCGCCGAGCAGCGGCGCGCGGAACACCTGCTTGTTGTAGACGGCGAGGTCCGAACGCGGCACGAAGCGCTGCGCCGCCGGTGCCCATGAGCCTTCGGCCGTGTGCACGCCGCCCTGCTCGGCAACCGGGCCTTCGAGCACCCACGTCGGCAGCGGCACGTTCGCGAGCGCCTTGCCGGCCGCGATGTCTTCCTGCACCCACTCGGCGACCTGCTTCCAGCCGGCGGCCTGCCAGCCTTCGAACGGACCTTCGTTCCAGCCGAAGCCCCAGCGGATCGCGAGGTCGACGTCGCGCGCGTTGTCGGCGATCGACTCGAGATGCACGCCGATGTAGTGGAACACGTCGCGGAAGATCGACCACAGGAACTGCGCGTGCGGATGGTCCGTCTCGCGCAGCAGCTTCAGGCGCTCGGCCGGCGGACGCTTCAGGATGCGGCCGACGGTTTCGTCGGCCTTCGCGCCCGAATCGACGTAGGTGCCCGTCTTCGCGTCGAGCACCTTGATCGCCTTGCCTTCCTTCTTGTAGAAACCGGCGCCCGTCTTCTGGCCGAGCGCGCCCTGCTTCACCAGTTCGGCGAGCACGGCTGGCGTCTGGTAGACCGGAAAGAACGGATCGTCGGCGAGGTTGTCCTGCATCGTCTTGATCACGTGCGCCATCGTGTCGAGGCCGACCACGTCCGCGGTGCGGAACGTTGCCGACTTCGCGCGGCCGAGGCGGCTGCCGGTCAGATCGTCGACTTCGTCGAAGCGCAGGCCGAACTTCGCGGCCTCGGTGATCACCGCGAGGATCGAGAAGATGCCGACGCGGTTCGCGATGAAGTTCGGCGTGTCCTTCGCGCGCACGACGCCCTTGCCGACGATGCTCGTCAGGAACGTCTCGAGCTGGTCGAGGATCTCCGGGCGCGTATGCGCGGTCGGGATCAGCTCGACGAGGTGCATGTAGCGCGGCGGGTTGAAGAAGTGCACGCCGCAGAAGCGCGCCTTCAGCTCGTCCGAGAAACCTTCGGACAGCTTCGTGATCGACAGGCCCGACGTGTTGGTCGCGAAGATCGCGTTCGGCGCGAGGTGCGGCGCGACCTTCTTGTACAGGTCGTGCTTCCAGTCCATCCGCTCGGCGATCGCCTCGATCACGACGTCGCATTCGGCCAGCTTCGCGATGTCGTCTTCGTAGTTCGCTGCCTCGAGGTACTTCGCGTCGTCCTTCACGCCGAACGGCGCGGGCGACAGCTTCTTCAGGTTCTCGATCGCCTTCAGCGCGATCGCGTTTTTCGGGCCGTCCTTGGCCGGCAGGTCGAACAGCAGCACCGGCACGCGCGCGTTGATGAGGTGCGCGGCGATCTGCGCGCCCATCACGCCGGCGCCCAGCACGGCGACCTTGCGAATCAGGAAATTGCTCACGGGATGTCTCCGGATAGTGTCGTGCAGCGCGGGATGTGAGGGCTGCACGGAGAAGTGAGTACCAGGAACCGTTGCGTTCGGGCGGCACGCAGCGCACCGCCCGGACTCGCGTCAGAACAGCGATTCGTCGACTTCCATCAGCGTCTTCGAGCCGGCGCGCGCGGCGCGGATCGTCGATGCCGTTTCGGGCAGCAGGCGCGCGAAGTAGAAGCGGGCCGTCGCGAGCTTCGACTTGTAGAACGGATCGCCCGACGCTTCGTTATCGAGTGCGAGGCGCGCCATCCGCGCCCAGAAGTACGAGAACACCAGGTGGCCGACGGTGCGCAGGTACGGCACGGCGGCAGCGCCGACTTCGTCGGGGTTCTGCATCGCCTTCATGCCGATTTCCATCGTCAGCTTCTGCACCTTGTCGCCGATGTCGGCGAGCGGGTTGATGAACTCGGCCATTTCCGGCTTCACGCCTTCGGCTTCCGCGAATTCCGTGACGAGCTTGCCGAACTTCTTCAGCTTCGCGCCCATGTCGCCGAGCACCTTGCGGCCCAGCAGGTCGAGCGACTGGATCGAGTTCGTGCCTTCGTAGATCATGTTGATCCGTGCATCGCGCACGTATTGCTCCATGCCCCACTCGGAGATGAAGCCATGGCCGCCGTAGATCTGCATCGCGTGGTTCGTGCACTCGAACGCGTTGTCGGTCAGGAACGCCTTGATGATCGGCGTGAGCAGCGCGACGAGGTCGGCCGCTTCCTTGCGCACCGCTTCGTCGGCGTGCGACAGTTCCTTGTCGATCTGCAGCGCGGACCAGTACGTGAACGCGCGTGCGCCTTCCGCGTACGCCTTCTGCGTGAGCAGCATGCGGCGCACGTCCGGGTGCACGATGATCGGGTCGGCCGGCTTGTCCGGCGCCTTCGGGCCCGTCAGCGAGCGCATCTGCAGGCGCTCCTTCGCATACGCGAGCGAATTCTGGTACGCGACTTCCGTGAGGCCGAGGCCCTGCGCGCCGACGCCGAGACGGGCTGCATTCATCATCACGAACATCGCGTTCAAGCCCTTGTTCGGCTCGCCGACCATCCAGCCCTTCGCGTTGTCGAGGTTCATCACGCAGGTCGAGTTGCCGTGGATGCCCATCTTGTGCTCGATCGAGCCGCACTTGATGCCGTTGCGCTCGCCCGGCTCGCCCGCCGCGTCGGGAATGAACTTCGGCACGATGAACAGCGAGATGCCCTTCGTGCCCTGCGGCGCGTCCGGCAGGCGCGCGAGCACGAGGTGGACGATGTTCTCCGCCATGTCGTGTTCGCCGCTCGAGATGAAGATCTTCGTGCCGCTGATCGAGTACGAGCCGTCGCCGTTCGGTTCGGCCTTGGTGCGCAGGATGCCGAGGTCGGTGCCGCAGTGCGGCTCGGTCAGGCACATCGTGCCGGTCCATTCGCCCGTCACGAGCTTCGGCAGGTAGGTCTTCTGCAGTTCCGGTGCGCCGTGCGCGTGCAGGCATTCGTACGCGCCGTGCGACAGGCCCGGATACATCGTCCATGCCTGGTTCGCCGAGTTCATCATCTCGTAGAGCGCGTTGTTCACGAACGCGGGCAGGCCCTGGCCGCCGTAGTCCGGATCGCAGCCGAGCGCCGGCCAGCCGGCCTCGACGTATTGCCGGTAGGCTTCCTTGAAGCCGGTCGGGGTCTTCACGACGCCGTCGCCTTCATACGTGCAGCCTTCGCGGTCGCCGACCTGGTTCAGCGGGAACAGTACCTCGGAGCAGAACTTGCCCGCCTCCTCGAGGACCTGGTTGATCGTGTCGGCGTCGAGGTCCGCATGCTTGGGCATTTGCTTGACTTCGGCTTCGACGTTCAGAAGCTCGTGCAACACGAATTGCATGTCGCGCAGCGGCGCGGCGTACTGTCCCATGACTCTCTCCAAAGGTGGGCAAAACGGCTCGAGCTCCTGGCGGGCGGATCACGCGCCGCTAACGGCTCTCGCTCTGATACGAAACAATCGTCTTTTCCAGCGCGGCCCACGTGAGGCGCACGGCATCCGGCGAATGCAGGAAACGTGCGTCGTGATGCAGGCCGAGCGTGAAGCTGTACAACTCGAAGAGCATCAGGTCCGGATCGGTATCCGTGCGCAGATGCCCCTCTTCCATCGCCTGCGAGATGGCGCGCAGCAACGCGGCACGCCAGGCCGTCACGCTCGCGATCAACTGCTCGCGCACGGGGCTGTCCGGCCGGTCGTCGTACTCCACTGCGCCGCTGATGTAGATGCATCCGGTCGTCACCTCCTGGATGCGCTTCTCGATCCAGCGCGCCAGCATCGCCCGCAGACGCGGCAGGCCGCGCGCTTCGCGCAGGCTCGGAAAGAACACCTCGTTTTCGAAACGATGGTGATACTCGCGGACGACCTCGACCTGCAGGTCCTCGCGCGATCCGAAGTGCGCGAACACGCCACTCTTGCTCATCTGCATGCGCTCGGCCAGCAGGCCGATCGTCAGCCCCTCCAGCCCGTCACGGCTGGCGAGGTCCAAAGCAGCTTCAAGTATCGCGGCACGCGTCTGTTCGCCTTTTCGCATAGCTATTTCTGTAACCGTTCGGGGGTTCGAATAAAATCGAACGGCCGTACTATTATTGAGTGCGGCCGCTCGCGAAACAAGGAAATTATTAGAAACCGGTGTCTAACCGAGCCGCTATTTTGCGCGATTCCGGCGGGACCGGAGCGGCTTTTCCGCACGAACGTGCGGACAGATTTTTGAAGCGAATGCTTAGTCCGCGTCAGTCGTAACTGCCGACCGTCAGCGCCTTCATCACGACGCGATACACGGTATAGGCGAGCCAGTTCAGCATACGCTCGATGCGCGGGCGCGCGGCGAATCGCGCGGCGTCGATCTCCCGGCCGTCGGCGAACGCGGCCGCGATCGCGTCGCGCAGTTCGTTCGTGACCGAATCGTAGCGCACCAGCACGACGTTCGCCTCATTGTTCAGCATCAGGCTCAGCGCGTCCAGATTCGACGAGCCGACCGTCGCCCAGGTGTCGTCGATCACGGCCACCTTGCCGTGCAGCATCGTCTTGTCGTATTCGGCGACGCGCACGCCCGCGCGCAGCAGCGTGTGATAGAGGAACGGCACGGCCGTATCGAGCGCCGCGAACTCCTTGCGGCCGATCAGGATCCGCACGTCGACGCCGCGTCGCGCGGCGCCCGTCAGCGCACGGCGCAGCTTGCGGCCGGGCATGAAATACGGATTCGCGACCAGGATCCGCTGGCGCGCCTGGCCGATCGCCGCGAGATAGGCCTTCTCGATCGCGCGGCGGTTCACGACGTTGTCGCGTGCGACGAACGCGACGCTCGGTTCCGTCACGACCCGCAGCGCGCCGGCCTTGATCCACCGGTGGCTGCGTATCCAGCGCCGGAACATGTCGGGGAACGCTTCGCCGCCATGCAGCCCGGCCGCGTACTGTTCGTACGGCTTGTGGCCGAACTGGATCCGGTGCCACTGCAGCTCGAACGCGGCGCGCACGTCGGACACTGCCGGCCCCGCCATCTCGACCGCGAAATCCCAGCGCGGAAACGGCAGCGTCGTGCCGTTTTGCGCGTAGTCGTCGATGATGTTGATGCCGCCGCAGAACGCGGCCGCGTGATCGATCACCGCGAGCTTGCGGTGCGTGCGCGAGAAGCCGAAGCGGCCGAACAGGAAACGGTTGTAGATGCAGTGCTCGACGCCGGCCTCTGCCCACGTGTCGAACAGCGGCAGGCGCGCGGTGCCGACGCCGTCGGTGATCACGCGCACGCGCACGCCGCGCTGCGCCGCGCGGATCAGCGCATCCGACACCGGCCGGCCGGCCGCATCGTCGCAGAAGATATAGGTTTCGAGCATCACCTGCTCGCGCGCGGCATCGATCCGCTCGATCAGCGCCCGGAAGAATTCGCCGCCGCCTTCGCACAGCCGCACCGTGTTGCCCGCCGTGAACGCGAGCCGCGACGCGGAGCCGCGTTCCTGCAGGAACATCTGCCGCAATTGCGCGAAGCGCTTGCGAGCCTCCGCAGTCATGCGGACGAGCCGTGCGGCGTGCGCGCGAGTGCGACGCGCACGGGCAATTGCAGGATCGCCTCCGCGTTCGACGGCGAGAAGCAGCGCGCGGCCGCCTCGCGGAACGGCAGCCATGCGTGATCCACATGCTCGCGCGGCGACAGCGTCACGTCGACGCGACGCGGCACGCACAGGCCGAACCAGTGTTCGGTGTTGCGCGTGACGCCCGGTGCATAGCGGTGCAGGTATTGCGGATAGATCGTGTATTCGATCCGGTGGCGCCAGTCGACCAGCGCGGTGGCCGGCACGTCCGGCGTGCCGACCGAGATGCCGGTTTCCTCGGCCACTTCGCGCGCGGCCGTGACCGCGAGCGGCTCGTCGAGCGCGTCCTTCGATCCGGTCACCGATTGCCAGAAATCGGGCTGGTCGGCACGCTTGATCACCAGCACATCGAGGTCGGGCGTGTAGATCACGACGAGAACGGATTCGGGGATTTTCGGCGGCTTCGTCATCACTCGTGGTTAGACATCGTTGTCATACAACAAGCAGAGTAACACCATCGCAATCTGCGTCCACCTGAGCCCTAGGTAAGCGCCGCCAAACGGTTCACACATGCGTCTAGGCTCGCCGACTCTGTTCGCGCCGCATCAACATCCCATATGTCTGTAGCAAATCGGATCATTTCTGAGACGTACTGCCGCCCAACGCTAACCGACAAACCGCTCTCCGGAACCAGTAACTCGATTACTTTTTTACTTCTCGATTTCCGCGCAACGTTAACGAGTGCAACTTTTGGTTGTTCGATCTCTTCGACCGAATCAGGAACCTTAGCAACGGGAACCCCAAGAAATTTTGCCATCCCTTTCCTATCAGCCAAGAGCCATGATTCGATCTCTTGCACGACAAGACGAAATACCATCCTCGGATGCTGATTCGGAATCCATGCCTCCCGCACCTCACTAGGACACCGCATACCTGTATCTCGCAGATCAACCAACGTCAAAATAGGAGCGGCTTGGGCTGCCTGATTAAATCCTTTGATTTTTGTCTTTATATATCCGACACCATTCCTACCGTAACACGCTCCAATTTGGTGCCCGGCATATGTCACGATTCGCTTTGCCACTGCCTCGTCGAGTGGCCCCTCAACAAGAGAATTGACAATCATTCAAATGCCAATGACAGTTGGTTTACATTTTTTGGGGCAGATTTCGGCAAAATCACATCCGCAACGGTCAAACCGGCGCTAATCATTGACTTATCTACCTCGGACGCCGCAATCACTTTTGTCCCATTCTGCCCCGGCTCCAATCTCAACGTTTCCTCAGCAGCAATACCAGGATCGCGCAGCATTTCTTCAGAATGGGTACTAATGATCACCTGCCGCCGAATTTTTCGAGATCTGTTGATTTTATCGATAATCTGCGGCAACCTAACAACAACCTCTTTATGCAGCGATATTTCCGGCTCTTCCAACAACAGCGGCCCAACACCCTCGAAAAAAGTCCACAGCAACCCAAGTAGTCTCAGTGTCCCGTCCGACAGATCTCTTTCGGTCTGCTTTGCCGCATTTGGTCGCCAGTGCTCAAACCCGACGACCAAGTGCGGGGACCCGACCTCGTCCATATCAACGGTAATTGAAGTCAACTGAGGAACGGCCACCCTGAGTGCCGCGCCGATCTTCTTAAGCCTCGACTCTCTGATCTTCTTCTCGGTTGTCCATATTCTCAGCAAAAAATCTCGACCGAAAGGATCGTCTATCACCGGCACAGGCGAAAACGCCTTCGCATCCCGAACAACTTGCGGCACTAAACTTTGGTACGAAACAGTTTTCAAAAACTCCGCAAGTTTGCGGAATTCTTGATTTGCAACAACCTGCTCAAGCGATGTATAACGCAGTCGCTCGGTATCCTCCTCGTCTTGCGGAGGCAAACGATGGACAATTTCTCGATCATTTAGAAAAACTCGTTCCTCACGAACAACCGGGCGACGCAAATTATCTCTATTTATAACAAGTCGATAGACCCACGACTCGTTTTCATCCGAAATAGCAATCTGAATATCGATGTTTGAGTATGCTCGCGCACTCAAACATCGCAACATAGAAATTCCGCCACGGACAGAAACAGCCTTGGCCAAACCATCGTTCGCTATATCGCGGAGAAATCGGAATACATCGAGAAAGTTAGACTTTCCCGATGCGTTTGGGCCAATGATGAATGTTCGCCCACCGATAGCGCAGTCGACGTCCTTGAAGTTACGCCAATTGCGTAAAATAAGATGCGTCACTTGCATAAGAACCTCAATGAAGTCAAGTCAACCACATGTGCGTTGGGTGCGGACTACACCCAACGTTAAGCCTTCGGCTGTTCCGGCTGACGCAGACGGATGTGCAGTTCGCGCAGCTGACGCTCGTCGACCGGGCTCGGTGCCTGCGTGAGCAGATCCTGCGCACGCTGCGTCTTCGGGAACGCGATCACATCACGGATCGAGTCGGCGCCGGCCATCATCGTGACGATGCGGTCGAGGCCGAATGCGATACCGCCGTGCGGCGGCGCGCCGTACTGCAGCGCGTCCAGCAGGAAGCCGAACTTCAGCTGAGCCTCTTCCGCGCCGATCTTCAGCGCGCGGAACACCTTGCTCTGCACTTCCTCGCGGTGGATACGCACCGAGCCGCCGCCGATTTCCCAGCCGTTCAGCACCATGTCGTATGCCTTCGCGAGGCAGCGGCCCGGGTCGGTCTCGAGGTACTCGAGGTGCTCGTCCTTCGGGCTCGTGAACGGGTGGTGCGCAGCGACGTAGCGCGCATCTTCGTCGTCGTATTCGAACATCGGGAAATCGACGACCCACAGCGGCTTCCAGCCGGCCTGGACGAGGCCGTTCGCCTTGCCGAATTCCGAATGGCCGATCTTCAGGCGCAGCGCGCCGAGGCTGTCGTTGACGACCTTCGCGCGGTCGGCCGCGAAGAAGATGATGTCGCCGTCTTCAGCGCCGGTGCGCTCGAGGATCGCCGCGATCGACGCGTCGTGCAGGTTCTTGACGATCGGGCTCTGCAGGCCGTCGCGGCCCTTCGCCTTCTCGTTGACCTTGATCCAGGCGAGGCCCTTTGCGCCGTAGATGCGCACGAATTCCGTGTAGCCGTCGATGTCGCCTCGCGACAGCTCGCCGCCCTTCGGCACGCGCAGCGCCGCGACCCGGCCGTCCTTCGCGTTGGCCGGCGTGCTGAACACCTTGAAGTCGACGTCCTTCATCGCGTCGGTCAGCTCGGTGAATTCGAGCTGCACGCGCAGGTCCGGCTTGTCCGAGCCGAAACGCGCCATCGCTTCCGAGTACGGCATCACCGGGAAGGTCGCGTCGAGCTCGACGTCGATCGTCGTCTTGAAGATGTGACGGATCATGTCTTCGAACAGGTCACGGATTTCCTGCTCGCCGAGGAACGACGTCTCGCAGTCGATCTGCGTGAATTCCGGCTGACGGTCGGCACGGAGATCTTCGTCGCGGAAGCACTTGGTGATCTGGTAATAACGGTCGAAGTTCGCGACCATCAGCAGCTGCTTGAACAGCTGCGGCGACTGCGGCAGCGCGAAGAACTGGCCCGCGTTCACGCGCGACGGCACGAGGTAGTCGCGCGCGCCTTCCGGCGTGCTCTTCGTCAGCATCGGCGTTTCGATGTCGATGAAGCCCTGCTCGTCGAGGTACTTGCGCGCCTCGATCGCGACGCGGTAGCGCAGGCGCAGGTTGTGCTGCATCTGCGGACGGCGCAGGTCGAGCACGCGGTGCGTGAGACGCGTCGTTTCCGACAGGTTGTCGTCGTCGAGCTGGAACGGCGGCGTGACCGACGCGTTCAGCACGTTCAGTTCGTGGCACAGCACTTCGATCTTGCCGCTCTTCAGGCCGGCGTTGACCGTGCCGTCCGGACGGTTGCGCACGAGGCCCTTGATCTGCACGCAGAACTCGTTGCGCACGCCTTCGGCGGTCGCGAACATCTCCGCGCGATCCGGGTCGCACACCACCTGCACGAGGCCTTCACGATCGCGCAGGTCGATGAAGATCACACCGCCGTGATCGCGGCGGCGCTGCACCCAGCCGCACAGCGACACGGTTTGGCCCAGCAGGTGTTCGGTCACGAGACCGCAGTATTCAGTACGCATCGACATGATGTTTGCTTTCGTTCGGTTTGATCAACGGGCGCCGCAACGCGCGGCCCGGGCGATGATTCTTTACTTACAGCGGCGGCTCGACGGGGCGGCGGGCGGGCGCCGGAGCCGGCGCCAGGGGCGCCACGACGCCCATCGAGACGATGTACTTCAGCGCGGCATCGACCGACATGTCGAGTTCGATGACTTCGCTCTTCGGCAGCATCAGGAAGAAGCCCGACGTCGGGTTCGGCGTCGTCGGGATGTATACGCTCACGTATTCTTCCGTCAGATGATTGAGCACGTCGCCGCCGGGCGTGCCGGTCAGAAACGCGATCGTATACGAGCCGCGGCGCGGGTATTCGATCAGCAGCGCCTTGCGGAACGCGTTGCCGCTGCTCGACAGCAGCGTATCCGATACCTGCTTGACGCTCGTGTAGATCGGCCCGACGACCGGGATGTGGCGCACGACCGCATTCCACCAGGTGACGAGCTTCTGGCCGATGAAATTCCGCGTGGCCAGCCCGACGACGAAGATGAACGCGAGCGTCAGCACCGCGCCGATCCCCGGCAGGTGGAAGCCGAGCATCCGCTCGGGCTGCCACGATTCGGGCAGCAGGAGCAGCGTCTGGTCCATCGTGCCGATGATGAGACCGAGCACCCACAGCGTGATCGCGAGCGGGACGAGAACCAGCAGGCCGGTCAGAAACACCGATTTCAGGGTCGTCTTTTTCATCATCTGCCGTCAATGAACCGCGCCGGCGGCGCGGGGTGGTCGCGGCCCGGCCGGGCCGCGACGGTCAACTGCTGGCGGCGGCGGGCGCTGCGGCCGGGGCCGGCGCGGCACTCGTCGTCGTGCTTTCGGAACTGCTCGATGCAGCCGGCGCATCCGATGCGGGCGTGGCCGCCGCAGCGGCTGCCGGCGCCGCGTCGCCCGACGTCGTCGCCGGTGCGCTGGCGCCGCCGGAGCCGCCGCGGAAATCGGTGACATACCAACCCGAACCCTTCAGCTGGAAGCCCGCGGCAGTGACCTGCTTGCGAAACGCATCCTTCCCGCATTCCGGGCACTGCGACAGCGGCGCGTCGCTCATCTTCTGGAGCACGTCCTTCGCGAAACCACACGCTTCGCATCGATAGGCGTAGATCGGCATGATATTTTTCCCGCGGAAACTGGAAACGGCTTGCAAAACCTTGAATTATAGCCGAAACCTCGGCGCGCTCCGGCAACGGCCTCGACGCCCGGGCGTCAGCGGCGGCGCCACGTGAGCCAGCGCTCGTGCCCTTCGAACACCGGCAGCGAATCGGTCACGGGCAAATCCTCGATCAGTTCGAAGTGCGGCGCGAGCAGCGCGTCGAGTTCGGCACGCTCGATCCCGAACGGCGGCCCCTTCGGTTTCGCCGTCAGAAAGAAATAGCCGGCCAGCAATCCGTCCGTGGACAGCAACCCGGCCATCCGTGCCGCATAGTCGGCGCGCAGGCTCGGCGGCAGCGCGCACAGGAACGCGCGCTCGTACACCCACTGCACGTCGAACGGCGGCCGGTACGTGAAGAAATCGGCCTGCTCGACGACGTCCGCATGCGCGCCGAGCCGCGCCTTCGCGGCAGCCACCGCCTGCGCGGCAAAATCGATCGCACGCACGGGCCAGCCGGCCTGCGCGAGCCACCCGGCCTCCTGCGCACTGCCGCAGCCGGGAATCAGCACCGCGCACGGCTCGAGCCGGTGCGCGAACACGCGAAAGCCGTCCGGCACGCCGCCGAATTCCCACGGCGTCACGCCGCGCTCGAAACGCTCGTCCCAGAACGACGCGTTGCCGGGGTCGCGCGTCGCGAAATCGGCGGCCGCCGGTGCGGCCGGTTGCTTCGGATCGGACATCGCCCTGCTCCTTTCGGTCATGCGCCGTACGCGAGCGCCAGCAGCACGCGCGCGACGAGCGCCCCGACGCCGACGGCGAGGCCGAAGATCAGCAGCGCCTGCAGCAGCCGGTTGGTACGCTTCTGCTCGACGAGGACCTGACGCATCAGGTCCTCGCTCGCGGCACGCGGCGCGTCATGGCGCGCCGCCATCGCGTGATGGATCAGGCGCGGCAGTTGCGGCAGCGTCTTGCTCCACTGCGGCGCCTCGACCTTGAAACGCTCGTACCAGCCGCGCAGGCCGATCTGCTCGGTCATCCAGCGCTCGAGGTAAGGCTTCGCGGTCTTCCACAGGTCGAGTTCGGGGTCGAGCGAGCGGCCGAGCCCTTCGACGTTCAGCATGGTCTTCTGCAGCAGCACGAGCTGCGGCTGGATCTCGACGTTGAAGCGGCGCGACGTCGAGAACAGGCGCATCAGCACCTGGCCGAGCGAGATGTCCTTCAGCGCACGGTCGAAATACGGCTCGCACACCGCGCGGATCGCGCTTTCGAGCTCCTCGACGCGCGTCTCGGGCGGCACCCAGCCCGATTCGAGGTGGAGCGTCGCGACGCGGTGATAGTCGCGCTTGAAGAACGCGAGGAAGTTCTGCGCGAGGTAATTCTTGTCGAAATCGGACAGCGCGCCGACGATCCCGAAATCGAGCGCGATGTAGCGGCCGAACGTGTTCGGGTCGAGGCTCACCTGGATGTTGCCGGGGTGCATGTCCGCATGGAAGAAGCCGTCGCGGAACACCTGCGTGAAGAAGATCTCGACGCCTTCGCGCGCGAGCTTCTTGATGTCGACGCCGGCCGAGCGCAGCGTCTCGACCTGGCTGATCGGCACGCCGGTCATGCGCTCCATCACGAGCACCTGCGACGTCGAGAAATCCCAGAACATCTCGGGCACGAGCAGCAGGTCGAGGCCCGCGAAATTGCGGCGCAACTGGCTGCCGTTCGCGGCCTCGCGCATCAGGTCGAGCTCGTCGTGCAGGTACTTGTCGAATTCGGCGACGACCTCGCGCGGCTTCAGGCGCCGGCCATCGGCCCACATGCGCTCGGTCCAGATGGCGATGTCGCGCATCAGCGCGAGATCCGAATCGATCACGGACAGCATGTTCGGGCGCAGCACCTTCACGGCGACGGCCTTGCCCGCGTGCAAGCCCTGCTTGAGTTTCGCGAAATGCACCTGCGCGATCGACGCGCTCGCGATCGGCTCGCGCTCGAATTCGTCGAACAGCTCGTCGACCGGCGCACCGAGCGACTTCTCGATGATCGCGATCGCGACCGCCGAATCGAACGGCGGCACCTGGTCCTGCAGCTTCGCGAGTTCGTTCGCGAAATCGACCGACAGCAGGTCGCGACGCGTCGACAGCACCTGGCCGAACTTCACGAAGATCGGGCCGAGGCTTTCGAGTGCGTGACGCAGCCGCACGGCGGGCGGATCGGAGTAGCGGCGGCCGATCGTCGTGATCCGCAGCAGCAGCTTCACGCGACGGTCGTCGATCCGGGACAGCATCACTTCGTCGAGGCCAAAGCGGATGACGGTGTAGACAATCTTGATGAAACGGAAAATGCGCATGCCCTGCGGCCCTCAGTGCGCGCCGCGCGGGCCTGAACCCGTGCGCGCGCCGATTTTTTGTTCGAGTCGCTCGACCCGCTTTTCGACCCGCGCAAGCGCATCGCGTGCGCGCGCCAGTTCGGCGTCGAAGCCGCCGAGCGCCGTGCGCCGGACGACTTGCGGATTCTCGTCGAGCCAGTACTCGGCGACGGAATCGAGCACGTTGCGGCCGGTGCGTCGCGCGCGCGCGCCGGCGTCGCGCACGACCGTCGCGATCCGGTGTGCCGCCGCGTCGCCGACCAGCTTCGCGAGATCTTCCTCCGGTTCCCAGCGCAGGTGCTCGGCCAGCTTCGCGATCTGCGTCGCGAACTCCGCATCGCCGTCGATCTTCACGTGCTTCATCACCGCCGCCTGGCCGCCCTGCAGGAACGCGGCGACCGTGTCGCCCGCGAGTGCGATCGACACGTCGACCTGTTGCGCATCGTGCGCGTCGACGGCCGACAGGTAGCCGTCGGGCTGCACCAGCAGCGTGAGCGTGACGGGGGGCACGTCGATCCGGGCAGTCTTGCCCGCATACGGAATCAGGCGGTCGCGCGCCCACGATTCGCGCGCGAGCAGGTGATTGACAGCAGCAGCAAAAGGCTTGGCGGCAAAGGTCATCGGGCTGGGAAAGAAAAAACCCGCGCAGGCCGGGCGCCCACGCGGGTTTCTATTGTAACGTCGGATCGTCGGCAGACCGTGCCCGACCGTACACCCGGGCGGCAAGCGGTCGCAGTGCGGCGGCGCTCGCCCGGGCATCCGGCGGCGCCGGCCGTCGGTCATGCTCAGTGCGTGTTGAGCTGCTGGATGCCCGCGAGCAGCCAGCCCTGACTGCCCGACTTCGACAGGTTCCACACTTCGTCGAACGGCGCGGCCGACGCATTCGCCGATTCGCGGATCAGGCCGTGGAAGCGCACGCTCGCCGACTGCTCGATGCCGCGATCCTCGATCGCGACCAGTTCCGCGTCGAGCTGCACGACGTCGGTCTGGTTCGACTCGTTGCCGCGCGAATCGAGGTCGATCTTGATCTCGGCGAACATTTCGGGCGTCGTGAACTCGCGGATGTCGGCCAGGTTGCCCTGGTCCCACGCAGCCTGCAGGCGCACGAAATAGACCTTCGCGCTGCGCAGGAACGCTTCGGTGTCGAAGCCGGCTGGCACCTGGAGCGGTGCGGCCGAGGCCATCGCACCCGCTGCCGCGCCGGCAGCCGCGGCACCGCCGCCGAACACGCCTTGCGCTTCGTTCGCGTAGCTGCTGCCGCTGCCCGCCTGGTTGCTGCCGGTGTTGCCCTGCTGGAACGACGGGCTTTGCGAGTAGCCGCCCGACGACGACGCCGAACCGCCGACCGAATACGCGGGCTCCTGCGAACGACGGCGGTTCATGAACTTGCGCACCAGCCAGATGCCGATCATCGCGAGCAGCGCGATCACGATGATGTTCGACATCATGCCGGCAAACGCTTCGCCGAGACCGAAGTGCGACAGCAGCGCCGCGATGCCGAGACCGGCCGCGAGGCCGGCGATCGGCCCGAGCCAGCGCGAGCGGTTGGGCTGTGCGGCCGGCGCGGGCGCGGCCGGGTTGGCACGCTGCGCCTGCGACGGCGCGGCCTGCTGCATCGGCTGCTGCGCGGGCGGCGTGGCCTGGCGCTGCGTGACGGTGGAATTCTGGCGGCCGATGCTGCGCCCGCCCCCCATGCGCCTGGCTTCGGCGTCGAGCGACGCGAACGTGCCGGCCGTGAGCAGGCCGACCATCAGCAGCGTGCCGACCCGTCGAGCCCACGGCTTCGACGGCTTGCTACGGTTGAACAACGAACGCGATTCGGACATCACTTTCTCCAGATGTAAGACAAATGTATGGGAAGAACCCCTTAGTACTTGGTTCCCATGTGTAAAGCTACCACGCCACCTGACAAATTGTAATATTTGACGGCATCGAGGCCCGCTTGTTCCATCATCGTCTTCAGCGTGTCCTGATCGGGGTGCATCCGGATAGATTCAGCAAGATACCGGTAACTTTCAGCATCTTTCGCGAACTTGTCGCCAAGCCACGGTAATACTTTGAAAGAATACAGATCGTACGCTTTTTTCAGCGGATCCCAGACTTTCGAGAATTCCAGCACCATCACGCGGCCGCCGGGCTTCGTCACGCGGCGCATTTCCGCCAGCGCGGCGTCCTTGTGCGTCATGTTGCGCAGCCCGAACGCGACCGTGACGACGTCGAAGTAGTTGTCCGGAAAGGGAGTTTTCTCCGCGTCGCACAGCAGCGACGGCGTCACGATGCCCTTGTCGAGCAGCCGGTCGCGGCCGACGCGCAGCATCGATTCGTTGATGTCCGTGTGCCAGACCTCGCCCGTCGGCCCGGCCGCCTTCGCGAACGACTTGGTCAGGTCGCCGGTGCCGGCCGCGATATCGAGCACCTTGAAGCCGGGGCGCACGTTCGCCTGTGCGATCGTGAACGCCTTCCACGCGCGGTGCATGCCCGCCGACATCAGGTCGTTCATCAGATCGTAGTTGCTCGCGACCGAATGGAACACACCCGCCACTTTCTTCGCTTTTTCGTTTTCCTCGACGCTTTCGAAGCCGAAGTGGGTTTTGCTCATCGCGTTGATCCTCAGTAAATGGCAAGACGGCGCCGAGCGGGCGCCGTCGATTTCAGTGGCAGTGGCCGTGCGGCGCCGCGGCCGCCTGCATCGGGGCGTCGCGATCGGCGCCCGCCGCCTTCAGTTTGTCGAAATAGTCGCGCCACAGCGCGTCCTGCTGCGTCGCCAGTTCGTACAGCAGGTCCCACGAGTAGATGCCGGTCGAATGGCCGTCGGAGAACGTCGGCTGCAGCGCATAGTTGCCGACGCCTTCGAGCGCGGTGATCGTCACCTCGCGCTTGCCCGTCTGCAGCGTCTCCTGGCCGGGCCCGTGGCCGCGCACCTCGGCCGACGGCGAATAGACGCGCATCAGCTCGAACGGAATCCGGTAGCTGTCGCCGTTCGGGTACTGCAATTCGAGCACGCGCGATACCGCGTGCACGACGACGCCGGACGGAATCGGCGTCTTGGAAGTCAAACCGCTCATGGCTGCCTCGAATCGGTCGTTCGTTGAATTTCCTCGCGCACCGCATTGTGCAGCAGCGAGGCCTGAGCGGCGCGCGTGCGCAGCAGCGCCTCGGACACGCCGCGCTGGCGCGGCGCCCACACGGGCTGCGGGAAATGGGCGTCGTTCGAGAAGCGCGGGATCACGTGCCAGTGCACGTGCGGCACCATGTTGCCGAGGCTCGCGAGATTCACCTTGTTCGGCTGCATCACGCGGCGCACGGCCCGCTCGACCGCATAGACCACGCGCATCAGGTGTGCCCGCTCGGGCTCGCCGAGATCGGAAAACTCGGCCACGTGCGCACCCCAGATCACCCGGCAGAAGCCCGGGTAGTCGTGCTCGCCCGTTGCCAGCACGACGCGCAGCGCATCGTCCCGCCAGAGCAGCTCGCCGCCGTCTTCACGGCAAAACACGCATTCCATCGTCGCTCCCATGTGGGCGGGCGCCCGCGCATCGGCGCCGGCGCCCGCTCTCATCCCAAGCCCGGTCGGGCGGTCGTCATGCCCGCATTAGACCAGCACGCGCTCGATCCCGCCATGGTTCGCACGTGCGACATAATCGGCCATCCAGTTCTCGCCGAGCACCTGGCGCGCGATCTCGACCACGATGTAGTCGGCCTCGATGTTCGCATCCTCGTTGTAGCGCGACAGGCCCTGCAGGCACGACGGGCAGCTCGTCAGGATCTTCACGTCCGGGCCGGCGTTCGCAGCCGGCGCCGGTGCGCTCGCGCCGTCGGCGACGACCGGGATGCTGCGCAGCTTCGCGGCACCCTTGCGGATTTCCTCTTCCTTGCGGAAGCGGACCTGCGTCGACACGTCCGGGCGCGTGACCGCGAGCGTGCCCGATTCGCCGCAGCAACGGTCGTTCTTCTCGATCTTGTAGCCGTCCTTCTCCGCGCCCATCAGCTCGTTGACGAGCTTGACCGGGTCCATCGTCTTGATCGGCGTATGGCACGGGTCGTGATACATGTAGCGCGTGCCCGTTACGCCGTCGAGCTTCATCCCCTTCTCGAGCAGGAACTCGTGGATGTCGATGATCCGGCAGCCGGGGAAGATCTTGTCGAATTCATAGCCGGCGAGCTGGTCGTAACACGTGCCGCACGACACGACCACCGTCTTGATGTCGAGGTAGTTCAGCGTGTTCGCGACCCGGTGGAACAGCACGCGGTTGTCCGTGACGATCTTCTCGGCCTTGTCGTACTGGCCCGAGCCGCGCTGCGGATAGCCGCAGCACAGGTAGCCCGGCGGCAGCACCGTCTGCACGCCCGCTTCCCACAGCATCGCCTGCGTCGCGAGCCCGACCTGCGAGAACAGGCGCTCGGAACCGCAGCCCGGGAAGTAGAACACCGCCTCCGAATCGACGGTCGTCGACTTCGGGTTGCGGATGATCGGCACGATCTTGTTGTCCTCGATGTCGAGCAGCGCGCGCGCCGTCTTCTTCGGCAGGTTGCCCGGCATCTTCTTGTTGACGAAGTGGATCACCTGCTGGACGACGGGCGGCTTGCCGACGGTCGCCGGCGGGTGCTGCGTCTGCTTCTTCACGACGTTCTTCAGCATGTCGTTCGCGAAGCGCTGCACCTTGTAGCCGACGCCCATCATTACGCTGCGCGCGGCGTTGATCGTCTGCGGATTGGTCGCGTTCAGGAAGAACATGCCCGCCGCATTGCCGGCGTTGAATTTCTTCTTGCCCATCTTGCGCAACAGGTTGCGCATGTTCATCGTCACGTCGCCGAAGTCGATCTTCACCGGGCACGGCGTCGCGCACTTGTGGCACACCGTGCAGTGGTCGGCCACGTCGTTGAACTCGTCCCAGTGCTTGATCGATACGCCGCGGCGCGTCTGTTCCTCGTACAGGAACGCCTCGACCAGCAGCGACGTCGCGAGGATCTTGTTGCGCGGGCTGTACAGCAGGTTCGCGCGCGGCACGTGGGTCGCGCACACCGGCTTGCACTTGCCGCAGCGCAGGCAGTCCTTCACCGAATCGGCGATCGCGCCGATGTCGGACTGCTGCATGATCAGCGACTCGTAGCCCATCAGCCCGAAGCTCGGCGTGTACGCGTTGCGAAGATCGGCGCCGTCGAGCAGCTTGCCCTTGTTGAAGCGGCCGTTCGGGTCGACGCGCTGCTTGTACGCGCGGAATTCGGCGATCTCGTCGTCGGTCAGGAACTCGAGCTTCGTGATGCCGATCCCGTGCTCGCCGGAGATCACGCCGTCGAGCGAGCGCGCGAGCTTCATGATGCGTGCAACCGACGCGTGCGCGTCCTGCAGCATCTCGTAGTTGTCGGAGTTGACCGGGATGTTCGTGTGGACGTTGCCGTCGCCCGCGTGCATGTGCAGCGCGACGAACACGCGGCCGCGCAGCACCTGCTTGTGGATCGCCTGCGCTTCGTCGAGGATCTGCTTGAACGCGCCGCCGTTGAAGATCGCGCGCAGCTCGGCGCGGATCTCCTGCTTCCACGAGATGCGGACCGTGCGGTCCTGCGTGATGTGGAACACGGTCGCGCCCGGCTGCTCGTCCGCGCGATCCGCGAACTTCTCGGCCAGCGCCTCATAGCCGAGCTGCACGAGGTAGTGCTGCGCCTCGCGCAGCGGCTGGTCGAGCCGGTCGCGCACGAATTCCCAGCGCGCACGCACGCGCTTGAGCAGCTCCAGCGCCTGCTGGACGCGATCCTCGAGCAGCTCGGCGCTCGGGATCTCGTTGGCGTCGTCGGTCTTGCCGAGCGGCAGGTTGCCGCCGCGGAAGAACGCTTCCAGCGCGTCGACGAGCTGCAGCTTGTTCTTCAGCGACAGTTCGATGTTGATCCGCTCGATGCCGTCGGTGTACTCGCCCATCCGGTTCAGCGGGATGACGACGTCCTCGTTGATCTTGAACGCGTTCGTGTGCTTCGCGATCGCGGCCGTGCGGCTGCGGTCGAGCCAGAAGCGCTTGCGCGCCTCCGCGCTGACCGCGACGAAGCCCTCGCCGCTCTTGCCGTTCGCCATCCGGATCACTTCGGACGTCGCGTGCGCGACCGCATCCGCATCGTCGCCGACGATGTCGCCGATCAGCACCATCTTCGGGAACGAATTGCGCTTGCTCTTGGTCGCGTAGCCGACCGCGCGCAGGTAGCGCTCGTCGAGGTGCTCGAGGCCAGCAAGGATCGCGCCGCCCTGCTTCGACGTTTCGAACAGGTAGTCCTTGATTTCGACGATGCTCGGGATCGCCTCGCGCGCCTGGCCGAAGAATTCGAGGCAGACGGTGCGCGTGTGCGCGGGCATCTTGTGCAGCACCCAGCGCGCGGACGTGATGAGCCCGTCGCAGCCTTCCTTCTGCACGCCCGGCAGGCCGGCGAGGAACTTGTCGGTCACGTCCTTGCCGAGCCCTTCCTTGCGAAAGCGCCGGCCTTCGATCTCGAGCATTTCGGTGCGCAGCAGCTTCTCGCCCGGCGCGTATGCGCCGTCGAACCATTTCAGCTCGAAGCGCGCGACCGCGATGTCGTGGATCTTGCCCTGGTTGTGCTCGTGGCGCGTGACTTCGAGCCAGTTGCCGTCCGGGTCGACCATCCGCCACCAGGCCAGGTTGTCGAGCGCGGTGCCCCACAGCACGGCCTTCTTGCCGCCCGCGTTCATCGCGACGTTGCCGCCGATGCACGACGCGTCGAGCGAAGTCGGATCGACCGCGAACACGTAGCCGGCCGCCTCGGCCGCCTCGGTCACGCGGCGCGTGACGACGCCCGCGCCGGAGAAGATCGTCGGCACCTTGTGCGCGACGCCCGGCAGCTCGGTCAGCTCGACCGCGCCGAGCTGTTCCAGCTTCTCGGTGTTGATCACCGCGGAGAACGGCGTGAGCGGCACCGCGCCGCCCGTGTAGCCGGTGCCGCCGCCGCGCGGGATTACCGTCAAGCCGAGCTCGAAGCAGGCCTTGATCAGGCCCGCGATCTCGGCTTCGGTATCGGGCGTCAGCACGACGAACGGGTATTCGACGCGCCAGTCGGTCGCGTCGGTGACGTGCGACACGCGCGACAGCCCGTCGAAGCGGATGTTGTCCTTCTGCGTGCAGCGGCCGAGCGCCTTGGTCGCGCGGCGGCGCAGGTCAGCCATTTTCGCGAATTCGTCGGCGAACTCATTGACTGCGCGCTGCGCGGCGGCTTCGAGCATCTCGACGCGCACCGCGCGCTCGCGGCCCGCGTCGTCGCGGTGCGCGGTGAGATCCGCGCTGCGGCGCTTGCCGATCTCGGTCAGGCGGTGGTTCAGCGCCTCGATCAGCAGCGCGCGGCGCTTCGGGTTGTCGAGCAGGTCGTCCTGCAGGTACGGATTGCGGCGCACGACCCAGATATCGCCGAGCACTTCGTACAGCATCCGTGCCGAGCGACCCGTACGGCGTTCGGCGCGCAGTTCGTCGAGCACCGACCACGCCTCTTCGCCGAGCAGGCGGATCACGATCTCGCGATCCGAGAAGGACGTGTAGTTGTAGGGGATCTCGCGCAACCGGGGCGCGGGGTCGGCGGCGACGGCGGCGGCCGCGCCATTCGGATCGAAAACTTGTGGTGCGTTCATGTTCGGACGACTCGGAGGGCCGATACCCCGTGCACGGGCGTCGGCAAGCGCGTGGGCGCAATCTTGGGGAAATCTGTTCTGTTACCAGGCGCGCGGCTGTCCTTCATGGGGCCGGAGCGGGCGTTGATTCGCCCCTCCTGGCCGGCGACAGGGCCTGGCGGCACTCGGAACCATCAGCACGATCGCGCGCGGCGCGCGTGCCGTTCCGCCGCGGGGCTGGCTGCGCGCGGCGTCGGCTTCAACGGGGCGATCCGAGGGTGCCTCTGCATCTTCCGATCCTTGATTCAAAACGGAATTCTAACCCATGATCGGGCCATGCGTGACACGCCGGACAGGTCGTGGGGCTATCCCCGCAAGCCGCGCCAGGCTTGGTTCGGCGCGGATTCGTGCGATCATTCGCCGCCCGTCCGGTCGGTAACCGCGCGGTTAAACCGGTAAAAACGGGACGCCCGGCGTCGCGAATGCACCGCCCGCGCCGCCCCGCGACCGCTCGCCCGGCATGCCGCTTGCATGCGGGTGGACCCTTGGCGCTATCATTGATCCTTTACCGTCTGCTTCCGCACTGCACGCGAGCGCCCATGGCATCCCACGATTACCTGAAGAAAATCCTCACCGCGCGCGTCTACGACGTCGCGATCGAGACGGAACTCGAACCCGCCCGCAACCTGTCGGCCCGGCTGCGCAATGCCGTTTACCTGAAGCGCGAGGACAACCAGCCGGTGTTCTCGTTCAAGCTGCGCGGCGCGTACAACAAGATGGCGCACATTCCGGCCGACGCGCTTGCGCGCGGCGTGATTACCGCGTCGGCCGGCAATCACGCGCAGGGCGTCGCGTTCTCGGCGGCCCGGATGGGCGTCAAGGCGGTGATCGTCGTACCCATCACGACGCCGCAGGTGAAAGTGGACGCGGTGCGCGCGCACGGCGGCCCGGGCGTCGAGGTGATCCAGGCCGGCGAGTCGTACAGCGACGCGTATGCGCATGCGGTCAAGGTGCAGGAAGAGCGCGGCCTCACGTTCGTCCACCCGTTCGACGATCCTTACGTGATCGCCGGCCAGGGCACCATCGCGATGGAGATCCTGCGCCAGCACCAGGGCCCGATCCACGCGATCTTCGTGCCGATCGGCGGCGGCGGCCTCGCGTCCGGCGTCGCCGCATACGTGAAGGCCGTGCGCCCGGAGATCAAGGTGATCGGCGTGCAGGCCGAGGATTCGTGCGCGATGGCGCAGTCGCTGAAGGCCGGTGAACGCGTCGAGCTGACCGAGGTCGGCCTGTTCGCGGACGGCACCGCGGTGAAGCTCGTCGGCGAGGAAACCTTCCGGCTGTGCCGCGAATACCTGGACGACGTCGTGACCGTCGACACCGACGCACTGTGCGCGGCGATCAAGGACGTGTTCCAGGATACCCGCAGCGTACTCGAGCCGTCCGGCGCGCTCGCGGTCGCGGGCGCGAAGCTGTACGCGGAACGCGAGGGGATCGAGAACCAGGCGCTCGTCGCGGTCACGTCCGGCGCGAACATGAATTTCGACCGGATGCGCTTCGTCGCCGAACGCGCGGAGGTCGGCGAGGCGCGCGAAGCTGTGTTCGCGGTCACGATCCCCGAGGAGCGCGGCAGCTTCAAGCGCTTCTGCTCGCTCGTCGGCGACCGCAACGTCACCGAGTTCAACTACCGGATCGCCGACGCACAGTCCGCGCATATCTTCGTCGGCGTGCAGATCCGCCGGCGCGGCGAATCGGCGGAGATCGCCGCGAACTTCGAGTCGCACGGCTTCAAGAGCGTCGACCTGACGCACGACGAGCTGTCGAAGGAACATATCCGCTACATGGTCGGCGGCCGCTCGCCGCTCGCGCTCGACGAGCGCCTGTTCCGCTTCGAATTCCCGGAGCGGCCGGGCGCGCTGATGAAGTTCCTGTCGTCGATGGCGCCGGACTGGAACATCAGCCTGTTCCACTACCGCAACCAGGGCGCGGACTACAGCTCGATCCTCGTCGGGCTGCAGGTGCCGCAGGCCGATCGCGCCGAGTTCGAGGGCTTCCTCGCGGCACTCGGCTATCCGTATGTCGAAGAGAGCGCCAACCCGGCTTACCGCCTCTTCCTGTCGTAAAGGCGTCGTGCAATGAATCCCGAACATTCCCCGCTCGGCAAGGCCACCGTCTACGCAGCCCGGTACGATGCGTCGCTGCTGTTCCCGATCCCGCGCGCGGGCGCGCGTGAGCAGCTCGGCATCGCGTCGGCGCTGCCGTTCTTCGGCACCGACATCTGGAACGCGTACGAGCTGTCGTGGCTCAACGCGCGCGGCAAGCCGCAGGTCGCGGTCGCGACCTTCTACGTGCCGGCCGAATCGCCGAACATCGTCGAATCGAAGTCGTTCAAGCTGTATCTCGGCTCGTTCGCGCAGTCGAAGTTCGACTCGATCGACGCGGTGCGCGACACGCTGAAGCGCGACGTGTCGGCCGCATGCGGCGCGAGCGTCGCCGTGCAGCTCGTGTCGGCACACGATTTCGGCAAGCTGGAAATGGACGAGCTCGACGGGCTGTCGCTCGACCGGCTCGATCTCGACACCGACGTGTACGAACCCGATCCGTCGCTGCTGTCGGCCGCCGAGAACGAAGCGCCGGTCGAGGAAACGCTCGTGTCGGACCTGCTGCGCTCGAACTGCCCGGTCACCGGTCAGCCCGACTGGGGCAGCGTGCAGATCCACTACGTCGGGCCGCAGATCGACCATGCCGGCCTGCTGCGCTACATCATCTCGTTCCGCAATCACACGGGCTTTCACGAGCAGTGCGTCGAGCGGATCTTCCTCGACATCCTGCATGCGTGCAAACCGGTGAAGCTCGCGGTGTACGCGCGTTACACGCGCCGCGGCGGGCTCGACATCAACCCGTTCCGCACGAACTACAACCAGCCGATGCCGGACAACGCGCGGACGGCGCGGCAGTGAGCGAGCGCCCCCTCTCAACGGCGGGCCACGGCATCCCGGACGGCGGACTGCCCGGGGTCATCCTTGCAGCGGCCGCTCCGGGAGGATTTCCACCAGGCGCAGCAGGTAACCGTCGGGGTCCTGCACCAGCATCTCGATCTGGCCATGCTCGATGTCGTCCTGCCGATACCAGGAAGTGCGCGGCTCGACGAACAGCGCCACGCCTGCGGCGCGGATCCGGGCGTGAATGGGTTCGAGCGAATCGACCTCGATCTGCAGATTGATCCCACGGCCGAACGGCGGTTCCAGCGGGCCCGTCAGCCAGCTCTCCGGACGGTGCTGTTCAAGCATGAGCTGGGCCGGGCCGATCTCGATGTATGCGAATCCGTCTTCCGGACGCTCGAAGCGGATCCGGAATCCCAGCACGTCACGATAGAAGCGAACGCTTCCGGCAAGATCCGTGCAGACCAGCTCCGGCACCAGCGCAGCCCATTCCATGTTTTTCCTCTCAACGCAATCGTGCGGCACATGACAAAACGGGCCCGGCGCAAATGAATGCGCCGAGCCCGTTGCGTATCGGCTCACCGTTGCGGGGTTACTTCGCCGGCGCCTTGTAAGCGATGCAGTCGACCTCGACCTTGCAGTCGATGACCATGCTCGACTGCACGCACGCGCGCGCCGGCGGATGCTCGCCGAAGTACGACACGAACACCTTGTTGAACGACGCGAAATCGCGCGCATCGTCGAGCCACACGCCGCAGCGCACGACGTGCTCGAGGCCGTAGCCGGCTTCCTTCAGGATCGCGATCACGTTCTCGATCGTCTGCTTCGACTGCATGACGATCCCGCCTTCGACAACCTCGCCGTTCACCATCGGCGTCTGGCCCGACACGTACAGCCAGCCGTCGGCCTCGACCGCACGTGCGAACGGCATCACCTGGCCGCCGGTACCCTTCGCTTCGCCTACGCCATATCGCTTCATCGTTTCACTCCTTGTTTTGTCGACCCGGGCCGGCGCTTCAGCACCGCCCCGGATCCCGTGCAACGCTCGGTTGCGGATGCGCGCGCCGGCAGCGGCACACGCGAAGATCGGGACAATCGCCGCGTCCGGACTCAGAACGCAGCCTCGGCGCCCACCGGCACGCGCTCGCCGCGCGCGACGAAGCCGCCGGCGCGCTCGCCGGTCGGCTGGCCGTTCTCGTAGGTCAGCACGCCATTCACCCACACGGCATCGATCCCGTGCGCGGGCTGCTGCGGCTTCTCGAACGTCGCGGCGTCGATCACGCGCGCCGGATCGAACAGCACGAGATCCGCGTGATAGCCCACATGCACCTCGCCGCGCCGCGCGATCCCGTAGCGGCGCGCGGACAGCGACGTCATCTTGCGGATCGCCTCCTCGAGCGGCAGCAGGTTCGTGTCGCGCACGTAATGGCCAAGCACGCGCGGAAACGCGCCCCACAGCCGCGGGTGCGGCAGCGGATCGTTCGGCAGGCCGTCCGAGCCGACCATCGTCGCGGGGTGCGACAGGATCCGCCGTACGTCGTCCTCGGACATGTTGTGGTACACGGCGCCCGCCGGGCGGATGCGCTGCGCGGCTTCCTGCTCGGTCACGCCCCAGTCGGCCGCGATCGCCTTCAGCAGCTTGCCCGCGACTTCCGGGTGCGGCTCCGACCACGTGATCGTGATGTCGATGTCGCCCGTCACCTGCTTCAGGTCGAGCGTCGACGAGCTGCGGCTGTACGGATAGCAGTCGCAGCCGACCGGCTGGTAGCGGCGCGCGCCCTCGAGCGACTCGAGCACTTCGGTGCTGCGCCCCCAGTTCGACGGGCCCGCGCATTTCAGGTGCGAGATCACGACCGGCACCTGCGCATGGCGACCGACGCGATACGCCTCGTCCATCGCGTCGAGGATCGCGTCGAACTCGGTGCGCATGTGCGTCGTGTACAGCGCGCCTGCATTCGCGAGCGGCTCGGCGAGCGCCATCACTTCCTCGGTCGGCGCCGCGAACGCGGAACCGTACGCGAGGCCCGACGACAAGCCGAGCGCGCCGTTCGCGAGTGCCTCCTCGAGCTGCGCGCGCATCGCGGCGATCTCGCCGCCGGTCGCCGCGCGGTCGAGGCGGTCCATCTGGTTGTTGCGCAGCGCCGTGTGGCCGACGAGCGCCGCGACGTTCACGGCCGGACGCGCGTCGTTCACGGCCGCGACGTAGTCGGCGAAGGTCGGGTACTGGAACGCGCCGCGCTCGCCGAGCAGGTTCATCGGATCGGGCGGATCGCCCGCGAGCGTCACCGGCGACGCGCTGATCCCGCAGTTGCCGACGATCACGGTCGTCACGCCCTGCGAGATCTTCGGCAGCATCTGCGGCGCACGGATCACGTGCGTGTCGTCGTGCGTGTGCACGTCGACGAAGCCCGGCGCGAGCGCGCGGCCGTTCGCATCGACGACGGTCTCGGCGAGCCAGTTCGACAGGTTGCCGATCGCCGCGATCACGCCGTTGCGGATCGCGACGTCGCGCGTGACGGGCGGTGCGCCGGTGCCGTCGTACAACTGCGCGCCGACGATCAGCGTATCGGCGGCTTCGGGATGCGAATGCATGGTCAGTCTCCTACCGGTTGACGGTCTCCGCCGCCGCGATGCGCATCGAGCGCATGCTTGATGCGGCGCAGCGATTCTCGGCCCGCATCGCCGAGCCGCAGCGCGACTCCGGTGACGAGCACGTCGATCGCCATCATCATCGCGTAGCGCGATGTCGACGGCTTGTAAATGAAATCGGTTTCGAACGCGACGACCGGGATCAGGTGGTCGGCGAGCTTCGCGAGCGGCGAAGCCGGCGCGGTGATCGCGATCAGCTTCGCGCCGTAGCGTTTCGCGAGGCGGCAGCTCTCGAGCAGCTCGGGCACGCGCCCGCTCACCGACAACGCGACGACGACCGCGTCGCGCGACAGCGTCGCGGACACCATCCGCTGCAGCAGGCTGTCCTGGTAGCTCGCGACCGGCCGGCCGAAGCGCACGAGCCGGAAGCGCAGCTCGTCGGCGAGCATGGTCGAGCCGCCGCCCTGCCCGTACACATAGATCATCTTCGCGCCGGCAAGCAGGTCGGCCGCCGCGTCGAACGACGTGTTGCGCAGCAGTTGGTGGTTGTGCGCGAGCGCCACGCGGATCTCGTCGTAGACGACCGACGCGGGGCTCGCGTCGGCGGTCGGTACATCGTCGGACGGCACCAGAAAACGCTGGCCGACGGCCGCCGCCTGCGCAACGAGCACCTTCAGTTCGCGCACGTCGCGGCAGCCGACGGCCTTCGCGAAACGCGTGACCGTCGCGGCACTGACCTCCGCGTCGCGCGCGAGCGCGCCGATGCTCGCATGCGCGGCGCGCGCGAGATCGGCGAGGATGAACGCGGCGACCTTGCGCTCGGCTTCGCGCAGCTCGGGCGCGCATTCGGCGATCCTCGCGACGATGTCGAGGACCGGCGGGGCGGCCGAAGCCGGATGAGGCTCGGCCGCGAGCGGAGCGGACGGGGTGGCGGGCGTATTCATCTGCTGAAAAGGGTTCGAAGCTTGATGTTACTAAATAACATCACCGCGCCGATGCTACTTTCTGTACCATCGGCATGTCAACTTCAGTGCAATGCATAGTGATGATGGAGCGGGATGACATGAAAGTTACAAACTATCAGGAAGCGACGATCGATCCTTTCGGCAAGGGCCTCGGCAACCTGCCGAGCGCCAGCGTGCCGCTCGGCGACGCGGGCCGCCTCGAGTGGAACCTGCTCGCGGAAGACGTCAGCCTGCCGGCTGCCGTGCTTTACGAGGATCGCATCGAACACAACCTGAACTGGATGCAGGCCTTCGTCCAGCGGTATGGCGTCAAGTTCGCGCCGCACGGCAAGACGACGATGGCGCCGCAACTGTTCCGCCGCCAGCTCGATGCGGGCGCGTGGGGCATCACGCTCGCGACCGCGCACCAGACGCAGGCCGCGTATCACGGCGGCGTGCGGCGCGTGCTGCTCGCGAACCAGCTCGTCGGCCGCCAGAACATGACGATCATCGCCGGGCTGCTGTCCGATCCCGACTTCGAATTCTTCTGTCTCGTCGATTCCGCCGAGGGCGTCGACCAGCTCGGCCGCTTCTTCGGCGACGCGAAGAAAACGCTGAACGTGCTGCTCGAGCTCGGCGTGCCGGGCGGCCGCGCGGGCGTGCGCGACGCCGCGCAGCGCGAGGCCGTGCTCGCCGCGCTCGCGCGCTATCCGGACACGCTGAAGCTGGCCGGCATCGAACTCTACGAAGGCGTGCTGAAGGAGGAAGGCGAGATCCGCGCGTTCCTGCAGGACGCGGTCGCGCTCACGCGCCAGCTGGCCGACGCCGGCCGCTTCGCGCGCACGCCGGCGATCCTGTCCGGCGCCGGTTCGGCGTGGTACGACGTGGTCGCGGAGGAATTCGCGAAGGCGTCCGACGCAGGCTTCGCGGAAGTCGTGCTGCGTCCGGGCTGCTACCTGACGCACGATGTCGGCATCTACAAGAAGGCGCAGACCGACGTGTTCGCGCGCAACCCGATCGCACGCACGATGGGCGAAGGGCTGCTGCCCGCACTGCAGCTGTGGGCGTACGTACAGTCGGTGCCGGAGCAGAATCGCGCGATCGTCGCGCTCGGCAAGCGCGACGCGGCGTTCGACGCGGGCCTGCCCGAGCCGGCGCGCCACTTCCGCCCGGGCCGCGACACCGCGCCGCGCGACGTCGCCGCCACCGAAGGCTGGGCCGTCACCGGGATGATGGACCAGCACGCATACCTGCAGATCCCGCCGGGCGCCGACGTGAAGGTCGGCGACATGGTCGCGTTCGACATCTCGCACCCGTGCCTGACGTTCGACAAGTGGCGCCAGGTACTCGTGCTCGATCCGCAGTTCCGCGTGACGGAAGTGGTCGAAACGTTCTTCTGACGCACGTTGCGCGCGCCGCCCCGCCGCTCGCGCGGGGCGGTCGTCACGCGCGCTTCAATCTGCCGGAGTACACTGCGCTTTCGTCCTCGGGGCTCCTCGCGGCCGTTGCGTCGGTCTGCCGCACGCGGCGCGAGCGGGCCCTCAACGCTGCTTCACTGGAGAAAGCCATGGCCGCGAAGAAGATCCTGTTCCTGACCGGCGATTTCGCCGAAGACTACGAAACGATGGTGCCGTTCCAGGCGCTGCAGGCCGTCGGCCATCACGTCGACGCAGTCTGCCCGGGCAAGCGCGCGGGCGACAAGATCAAGACCGCGATCCACGATTTCGAGGGCGACCAGACCTACACCGAAAAGCCCGGCCACCAGTTCACGCTGAACGCGGCGTTCGACGACGTCGACGCATCGCGCTACGACGCGCTCGCAATCGCGGGCGGCCGTGCGCCCGAATATCTGCGACTCGACCCGAAGGTGATTTCGCTCGTGCGCGAGTTCGCTGCGGCCGGCAAGCCAATCGCCGCGATCTGCCATGCGGCGCAACTGCTCGCGGCCGCCGACGTGATCCGCGGCAAGCGCATCTCGGCCTACCCGGCCTGCGCGCCCGAGGTGAAGCTCGCGGGCGGCGAATACGCGGACATCCCGGTCGACGCGGCCGTGACCGACGCGCCGTTCGTCACCGCACCCGCGTGGCCCGCGCATCCGGCATGGCTCGCGCAGTTCCTCGCGCTGCTGGGCACGCGCATCGAGCTGTGAACCTGAAGTGAATTGAGATGAGATGAAGCGCCGGCCGGCGGCGGGATTTCATGCCCGCGTGCCGGTCGCAATCGGTCGCAATCGGTCGCCGACGCGACGTACGCGCCTGCCCGCGCCGCGCCTCAGCGCGCGACCGGCGTCGAACCGACGTCCGCGATCCGCGATTCCAGCATCGCCAGCGCGCCCGACAGCGCATTCAGCACGTCGTCCGGCAACTGCGCCACCGTCTGTTCGAGAAACGCCTTGCGGCGCGGCAGGCACGCGTCGAACGCTGCGCGGCCGTCGTCCGTCAGCGTCACGTTGGTCACGCGGTTGTCGCGTGCGTCGGACTCGCGCTCGATCCAGCCGAGCGCGTCGAGCGACTTCAACTGGCGCGTGAGCGCGCCCGGATCGATGCGCAGCACTTCGACGAGCTTCTTCTGCGACGAATGTCCGCCCATCGTGTGCAACGCGACCATGATGCGCCAGCGCGGCATCGGCTGCCCGACGTGCGCTTCGAACGCGGTCATGAACGCGCGATACGTGCGTCCGAATTGCTGCAAGATCGCGACGCGGTCCTGTTCTTCCATGCGCTGATTTCGTTTCCGGTGAATCGTTGAATCGTTAATCGGCCGCGACGTGCGGCTCGATCTTGCGCCGCAGCGCGATCGGCGGCACGCGGCGGCACTGCCATACCGACACCACCGCGACGACGGCCGCCATCGCGACGCCCAGGTGAATCGCGCCGACGAGCGATTCGCGGGCCGCTTCCAGCAGCAGCGCGCCATTATGCCCGGCGCGCGTCAGCTCCGCGACGAGACCGCCCTGCGCCGCCCGGTCGATCAGGATCTGCGGATCGGCGAGCTGCGCATGCCACTGCATCGCATGGTCGGCCGCGAGTGCATTGCGCACGCCGCCAGAATACATCTGGTTGACGAGCGTGCCCGTCAGCGCGGTGCCGATCATCCCGCCGACCATCCGCAGCGACTGCAGCAGCGCCGTCGCGATGCCGAGATGTTCGCGGCCAGCCGCCTGCTGTGCGAATACCGTGAGGTTCGGCAGCACGAAGCCGAGCCCGATGCCGCCCGCGACCATCAGCGCCATCAGCATCCAGGTCGGCGTCGTGTGCGTCGACACGACGATGCCCGCGCATGCGATCGCGAACAGCACGAAGCCGACGTGCAGCATCGCGTTCGGATTGCGGATGCGCGTGACGACGCGGCCGTTCATGATGCTGCCGATCGTGATGAACACGACGAGCGGCGTAATCACGAGCCCGGCCTCCTTCGGCGACATCCCGAAGCCGCCCTGGAACAGCAGCGGCGCGTAGAACAGCAGCGAGAACATCGAGAAGCCGGCGAGGATCGCGAGCACGAACAGCGCCGACAGCGCGCGGTTGCCGAACATGTCGAACGGCAGAATCGGCTGCGCGCAGCGCTTCTCCCAGTGCCACAGGCCGATGCCGGCCGCGACCGCGACGACGAGCAGCAGCGACGCCCAGCTCGCAACGCCGTACTTCGGCAGCCATTCGACGAACAGCTGCAGCGCGCCGAGCGACAGCGCGATCAGCAGCGCGCCCGGCCAGTCGAGCCGCATCTTGCGATCGTGCTCGACGTGGCGCAGGTGCGGCAGGTAGCGCCACACGAACAGCAGCGACAGCAGGCCGACCGGCAGGTTCACGTAGAACACCGAGCGCCAGCCGAACGACTGGGTCAGCACGCCGCCGAGCGACGGGCCGACCGCGTTCGCGATGCCGAAGGCCGAGCTCATCAGCACCTGCCAGCGCAGCCGCACGACCGAATCGGGGAACAGGTCGGGAATGCACGCGAACGCGGTGCCGACCAGCATCCCGCCGCCGATCCCCTGCAGCCCGCGCGCGAGCACGAGGGTCAGCATGTCGTTGGCCATCCCGCACAGCACGGACGCACCGGTGAACACGACGATCGACACGATCACGAACGGCTTGCGGCCGTAGTAGTCGCCGAGGCGGCCGAAGATCGGCACCGTGATCACGGAACTGAGCAGGTACGAGGTCGCGACCCACGCGTACAGGTCGAAGCCCCTCAACTCGGCGACGATGGTCGGCAGCGCGGTGCCGACGACGGTCTGGTCGAGCGCGACGAGCATGGTGACGAACGAGATCCCGATCATCGCCAGCAGCGATTCGCGGAACGGCAAGACTTGCCCGCTCGAATGGTGGGCGGCAGTATGGACGGCCATTTTTTGTTGATGCAACTTTTGACGAGTCAAACAATCTCAAAATTCTAGCATGTCGGAGTAATCTAGGCCGGCGGCGGTCAAACCGCCCCCCGGCCGCCAAGGAGAATGATGGAACCGATTTCAATCACGCCCGCGACAACGC
This sequence comes from Burkholderia sp. FW306-1C-G01B, assembly GCF_058781685.1. Classification (NCBI taxonomy): domain Bacteria; kingdom Pseudomonadati; phylum Pseudomonadota; class Betaproteobacteria; order Burkholderiales; family Burkholderiaceae; genus Burkholderia; species Burkholderia sp. FW306-1C-G01B. Next base: position 28,412 of record NZ_JBYSWZ010000011.1, on the reverse strand, counting down.
TGTCGCCGGAGGACCGGGACGCGCTGCGGCGCGCGAAGCAGGTGCTGGAAAGCCCGTCGCTGACGATGAAGCTGACGGGCGTGCTCGGCGCACCGGTCGAGAAGATGATCGCGCGGCTGCCTGATTTCGCGACCGGCAAGATCAACGATGCGACGCAGCTCGCGCTGCGCAAGTGCCTGAACATCGCGCTGCGCACGCTCGGCAAGCCGCAGGCGCCGGACGCCGAGCCCGAGAAACCCAGCAACCTGCTGCACAAGCTCGCGGTCGCGACAACCGGCGCGGCGGGCGGCGCGTTCGGCTTTCTCGCGCTGCCGGTCGAGCTGCCGGTGACGACCACGCTGATCTTCCGCTCGGTGTGCGACATCGCGCGCAGCGAGGGCGAGGATCTCGCGTCAGTGGATACGCAGTTGCAATGCCTGGCCGTGCTCGGCATGGGCGGCAACCCGGACAAGCAGGAAGAGGACGCCGATCTCGGCTATTTCGTGCTGCGCGGCGCACTCGCGCAGGCGATCTCGAAGGCGTCTTCCGACATCACGACGAAAGGCATCGCCGCGCACAGCTCGGCGGCGGTATTCAAGCTGGTACAGACGGTGGCATCGCGGTTCTCGGTGCAGGTGACCGAGCAGATGGCCGCGAAGTCGATCCCGGCGATCGGCGCCGTGCTCGGCGCGACCGTCAACACGCTGTTCATCGACCACTTCCAGCAGATGGCGCACGGCCACTTCACCGTGCGCCGCCTCGAACGCAAGTACGGCCCGGCGGCCGTCCAGGCCGCCTATCAGGCGATCGACGCCTCGCCGACGCGCTGAACCGCGCGTTCGACCGCGACGCGGCGCAGGAACGCGGCCGCGCGATCGAGCGCATCGCGCGCTTCCGGCACCATCGGCGCGTAAAGCTGCCACACGTGCGGCATGTCCGGCCACACCTCGATCTCGACCGGCACGCCGGCCGCCTTCGCCTTCTCCGCGACACGGCGCGAATCGTCCAGCAGCACCTCGGTGCTGCCGACCTGGATATACAGCGGCGGCAGGCTCGCGAAATCCGCATAGAGCGGCGATGCATACGGATGCGTCGCCGGCGCGTCGCCGAGGTACAGCTTCGCGGCCTTCGGCAGCGCGGCGCCGGCGAACATCGGATCGGCGCCGTCGTTGGTGCGCATCGTATCGCCCGTGCCGGCCAGGTCGGCCCACGGCGAGAACAGGATCGCGCCGGCCGGCAACGGCTCGCCGCGATCGCGCAGCGCGACGAGCGTCGCGAGCGCGAGGCCGCCGCCGGCCGAATCGCCGCCGAGCACGATCGACTCGGGCGGCGTGCCGAGCGCCAGCAGTTGACGGTACGCGGCCAGCGCATCGTCGAGCGCGGCCGGGAAGCGGTTTTCGGGCGCGAGCCGGTAGTCGAGCGAGAACGAGCGCACGCCCGCGCGCTTCGTCAGGCCGAACACGAGCGGCCGGTGGGTCTTCGTCGAACAGAAGTAATAGCCGCCGCCGTGAAAGTACAGCAGCGTGCGGCCGGGCGCGCGACCCGCGCCCGCGTCGGTGCGTTCGAGCCATTCGCCGCGCAGCGGCGCGTCGCCCGCGCCATGGCATTCGCGCAGCCGGTAGCCCGACGGCGCACGGCGCGGCACGACCATCCGCAGGTCGGTAAAGCGCCGTGCGCGGGCGGGATCGAGCACCTCGCGCGTGGTCTCGGGACGGAACTGCCGGCGCAGCAGCCAGCAGGCGAACTTGCTTTGCCAACTCATCGGACGCACTCCTTAATCACTCGTGTGACGATGGTACGTGCGATCGTTACCGCGCCGCTCGAACGGAGCCTCTATATCAAACGCCGGCGCTCAGTTCGCCGGCATCAGCTGGCCGCGGATCTCCCCGGACGGGTGCTCCTTCGTATGGACGTTGAAATACCACTTGCCGCCCATCAGGTCGGTGACCTGCGCGTCGGTCAGCACCTTCGAACCCTTGATCGGGCTCGCGAGCTCGTCCTTCGGAATCGGCACCTGCACGCCGGCGTTCTGGCCGACCGGCGCGGGCCCATGGAAGTGCGCGGCCGTCGCCGGGCCGGTGAGGTGTTCGTAAGTCACCATCCATTGCAGCGTGCGGCTGGCCGTGTCGTAGGTGGCGTCGACGGCGCCCGAGCCCTTGGTCGCCGTCGGCGGCACTTCGCTCGACGGCTGAAGACTGGCGGACAGGCGCACCGTTTCGGCAGCGGCGCTGCCGGCGGCCAGCACGCCCGCGAGTAACGCGACCTGGAGCAAACGCAGCTTGAGCATAGACTCTCCTTGCACGACGTTGTACGCCGCCCGAACGGGGACGCTACACGTGATGGTAGTCGATCGCCGCCGATCCGGGAGTCGTCCGAACGGCCATGCCGCGAATCGCCTCACGCCCATCGGCGCGCCGCGCACGGCAGGTCGTCTCGCGCGACGCATCGCGTCAGTCTGCGTCAACCTGGAAGAGACCTTTGCAGCCTGACGCCTGAATCCGCGCGCGGCCTTTCGCTACACTTCGTCTCACAGTTGCTTGTTTCCTTCGTCCGAAGGAGTCTGCGAGTATTCACGCGGCCACCCGGCCGCGTTTTTTTTGCGTGCGCCGCGCGGCCTGGCGATGTGGCATGCCGGCATCGCAACGCGAATCCGCATTCGTCATATGACAAGCATGACGAAGCAATTTCCGCTGCTTCTCCTTCGCATCGAATATCGCGCTGCCCATCCTGTCGTGCGGCGCGAGGACGCGCACCAAGCCGGCCTCGGCTACCGCTTCTAGCGGCCGCGCGGCCGCCCCGCGTCACGCGCGATAGCCGGGATCGATGCGATCGACGATGCGCTGCAGCGCGTCGAACGCGTCCTGCCCCGCGCCATGCTTCGGGTCGAAATTCAGCGAATCGCGAACGCACGCTTCGAGCACCGGCGGCGCGATCGGCAGCGCGTCGCCGATCGCGTGCGTGGCAACCTGCACCTCGCAAGCGCGGTTGAGCAGCCACATCAGCGAGAACGTCTGCGCGAGCGTCGCGCCGATCGTCACCGGCCCGTGGTTGCGCAGCAGCAGCACGGGCCGCCCGCCGGCGCTCTCGACGATGCGCCGCCCCTCCTCCAGATGCACGGTGATGCCCTCGAAGTCGTGATATGCGATCTTCCCGTACAACTGCGCCGAATAGAAATTCGAGAACGACAGCCCGTCGCGCGAACAGCACACGGCCATCGTGGGCGTCGTGTGCACGTGCATCACGCAGTGCGCGTCGGGCAGCGCCGCATGGATCGCGCTGTGGAACGTGAAGCCGGCCGGATTGATCGGCCAGTCGGAATGGCCGATCACGTTGCCGTCGATGTCGATCTTCACCAGGTTCGACGCGCACACCTCGCGGTAATGGAGCCCGAACGGGTTGATCAGGAAATGCCCGTCCTCGCCCGGCACGCGCAGCGAGATATGGTTGTAGATCAGCTCGGTCCAGCCGAGATGATCGAAGATGCGGTAGGCCGCCGCGAGCTGCACGCGCGCCTGCCATTCGGCTTCGGAGAAGCGGGCGGGACGCGTAAACGGCTGGTTCGGTACACGTTGCATGGGGCACTCCGGTTGCGGGCGTGCGCGTCCGCGCGGGCGGCTGCGCGCATCGTCCATCGTCTCCTGGCGCCGCACGCGGCTCATGCGGCTCATGCGGCGCGTCGTTCGGTCACCGCCCCGGCCCCGCATTGCGAGAGCCGTCCGGCGACGTCTTCACGATACGCATATCGTTGCGTACACAACCATATCACCTTTCCCCGCGCACCGGTATCGCGGGTTTGGCCTGAGCCGTTCCGGCCCTTACAACTGGTCGTCGACCGGCAGCAGCATGAAGATGCCGGTCATCATGTTGCGCAGCAGCCCCGCGTGCGGATCGACGTGATAAGTGGTCGGCCGGCCGTCGTCCGTGCCCGTCCACTCGAGTTCGGGCGCGCCGCCGCCCGCCGGCGTCGCGAGGCTCACGCGATAGCTTTCGTCCGGCTGCGTCACGCGCGCGAAAATCGTCGCGACCTGCTGCGCGAGCGCCGGGCTATGGATCACGAGCGCCAGTTCGGTATTCAAGTGCGCGGAACGCGGATCGAGATTCATCGAGCCGATCACGAGGATCTTCCGGTCGATCACGTACGCCTTCGCGTGCAGGCTCGCGCGCGAGCGCGATCCGAACAGGCGCGGACGCTGCCGGCCGGGCTGCGCCTTGAACTCGTACAGCTCGACGCCGTGCCGCAGCAGCGGCACGCGGTACGGCCCGTAGCCGGCCTGCACCGCAACCGCGTCGGTCGCGGCGAGCGAATTCGTCAGGATCGCGACGCGCACGCCGCGCGCGGTCGTGTCGCCGAGAATCTTCACGCCCGCGTCGTGCGGCACGAAATATGGCGAGAACGCGAGGAATTCCTGCTGCGCGCCGCGCGTCAGCTCGACGAGGCGCCGCATCGGCGGGCTCACGTACGCGTCGGTCGGCTGCGCGACCTTGTCGGGCGCGTCGACCTTGAACTCGGCCGGCGCCCACACGAGCGCGAGCTCGTCGCGCGCGATCTGCTGCGCGAGCGGCGTCGCGTTCAGCGGCTTCGCGTTGTACGGATCGGCGTTCTGGCGCCAGTGGTTGCGCAGCTCGTCGCGCATCGCGTCGAGATCCTTCGGATCGAACGACTGGTGATTCAGCATGCGCAGCGGATAGCTGCTCGCGCTCGCCCAGTAGGTGTCGAAGCTCGCCGAGATGTCGTTCGTCACGGGGCCGACGGCGAGCACGTCGAGATCGCGGAACTGCAGCGTAGGGCTCGCACTGAAGTATTCGTCGCCGAGATTGCGGCCGCCGACGATCGCAATCCGGTTGTCCGCGATCATCGCCTTGTTGTGCATCCGGCGCGTGAAGCTGTCGATACTCGTGAAGAAATTGGTCGTGCGCTCGACCATGCCCTGCTGCGACGCGCCGAACGGGTTGAACACGCGGATCTCGATGTTCGGGTGCGTGTTCAGCGCGGCCATGATGCGGTCGATGTCGCGGAAGTTCAGGTCGTCGACCAGCATCCGCACACGCACGCCGCGATCGGCGGCGTACAGCGCCGCGGCGAGCAGCAGCTTGCCCGTCGTGTCCTCGGTTGCGATGTAGTACTGCATGTCGAGCGTCTTCGTCGCGGCGCGCGCGAGCGCGATGCGCATCTGCAACGCCTCGGCGCCGTCCGCCAGCAGCCGAAAACCCGACTGGCCCGGATGCGCGGCCTCGGGCGCGGCCAGCGCGTCGCGCAGCGGCGTCGCGGTATCGGACGGCAATGCATGGGAAACCGGGCGATCGAGCGTGGTGGCGGGCGGATGCGTCGCGCACGCGGCGACGAGCGACAGCAGCACACAGACGGCCAGCGCACGGGCCGGGCCGCATGCGGCGCGCCACGACAGCGCGGCCTGCGCGCGCCGGATGAAAGACGTGAGCACGGAAGCTTCCTCGACTGGCGGAACAAGGGTCCGCATTCGCCGCGGCGCGAGGCTGGCGGGCGGTTCCAGCCGATTTTAGTGGGCGCCCGATGAACCGGTCAATCTCGCGGGTGGCGCAAGCGGCGCCCCGCTGCGGCAGCGGGCGGCGTGGGCGACCGGCGATCGACCGCGGATCTGGTGTCGCGGTCCGACCGCCCCGGATCCGCCCGCCGGGCGGCCCGCGCACCGGAACGGTCCGACCAATCTCATGCCCCGTCGCCGCTGCGCTCGAAATGGCTGCGCACGTAGTCGATGTGCGTCTGCATCGCGGTGCGCGCCTCTTCGGGCCGATGCGCGCAAATCGCGTCGCACACGACACGGTGCTGCAGCAACAGCAGCTCGGACGCCTGCTCGTCGCCCGTCGTCATGCCTGCCACGTTGATCGAGATGTGCTCGCGCAGCATCCCGATCACGCTCGTATGCAGGTGCAGGAACATCGTGTTGTGCGACGCGAGCGCGATCGCCTCGTGCAGCTTCGCGTCGGTCGCGGCTTCGACGGCCGCGTCGTCGTTCGCATGCGCGGTTTCGAGTTCGCGCAGCAGCGTGCGGATCCGGCGCCGGTCGTTCGCGTCGGCCCGCAGCGCAGCGAAATATGCGGTCGCGCCTTCGAGCACGCGGCGGAATTCGAGGATGTCGTCGCGCAGCGCCGGATGATCGGCGACCAGCTGGCCCCACGGCGACGCGATGCCCGCGCGCAACTGGTCCGTCACGTAGACGCCCGCGCCGCGCCGGCTCTGCAGCAGCCCGCGCGCGACGAGCCGCTGGGTCGCCTCGCGCACCGTGTTGCGCGCGACGCCGTACTGCTGCGCGAGCACGCGCTCGGCCGGCAGGCGCGCGCCGGCCGGCCAGGTGCCGTCGAGCAGCGCCGTCTCGATCTTGCGCATCACCACTTCGGTCCGGCCCCGTGCCGTCATCGCTGCCATCGTCGCGTCTCCCCCCGGAATACCCGTCGCGCCGATTGGCCCAACCAATTTGAGCCGCGGCGCCGTCGCGGGAATTATGCAGCGAAATCGTCGTCCCGCATCCGCATGCCGGGCCGTCGCCACTGGAGCGAGACATGAACGAAAGGCCGTACCCCGCCGGCGCCCCCGCGCACGTCTATCTGTTCGCGACCTGCCTGGTCGACCTGTTCGTCCCCGAAGCGGGGCTCGACGCGGTCCGCCTGCTGGAGCGCGAAGGGCTGACCGTCCACTATCCGCGCGGCCAGAGCTGCTGCGGGCAGCCGGCCTACAGCAGCGGCAATCCCGACGAAGCGCGCCGCGTCGCGGCCGCGCAGCTCGACCTGTTCGCCGAATCGTGGCCCGTGATCGTGCCGTCCGGCTCGTGCGCGGGCATGATCCGTCACCATTGGCCGGCGCTGTTCGCCGACGATCCCGTCCATGGCCCGAAGGCGCGCGCGATCGCGGAGCGGACCTACGAACTCGCCGAATTCCTCGTCCATGTGCTCGACGTGCAACTCGACGCGGCCGCGGCAAGCGCCGGGCCCGACGAGTGCGTCGTGCTGCACACGTCGTGCGCGGCGCGCCGCGAAATGGGCACGCGCGGGCACGGCGTCGCGCTCGTCGACGCGTTGCCGGGCGTGACGCGGATCGAACACGAACGCGAATCCGAATGCTGCGGCTTCGGCGGCACGTTCTCGCTGAAGCATCCCGACATCTCCGGCGCGATGGTGCGCGACAAGGTCGCGTCGGCCTGCGCGACCGGCTGCGACCGGCTCGTGTCCGCGGACTGCGGCTGCCTGCTGAACATCGGCCACGCTGCGACCAAGGCCGGCGCGCGGCTGCCGGTCGAGCATCTCGCGAGCTTCCTGTGGCGGCGCACGGCCGGTGCCGCGCCGCTGCGCGGAGACAAGCAATGAGCGCGCGCGACGCGATTCTCGCGCGCCTGCGCAGCGCCGCTCCGAGCGTCGCCGCGACGGCCGCCGCCGCGCTCGATGCGCGCATCGACACGCATTACGACACGCGCCGCGCATCGGCCGCGCGCGATCCGCACGCGCTCGTACAGGCGATGCAGGCCGCGCTCGCCGCGTCGCACGCGGAGGTCTGGTGCGCGACCGACGACGAATGGCCTGCTCAGCTTGCCGCGCGCCTCGCGGACGCCGGCGTGCGCCGCCTGCTGCTCGACCCGGCCCGCGCCGAATCCGCGGCGCTCGCCCGCGCGCTGCCGGACGCGGTCACGCCCGTGCCGTTCGACCGGCCGATCGACGCGTGGAAGACCGAACTGTTCGACACGATCGACGCGGGCTTCACCGTCGCCCGCTCGGGCATCGCGGCCACCGGCACCGTCGTGCTCGCGCCCGATGCCGGCACGCCGCGCACGGTGTCGCTGGTGCCGCCGCTGCATGTCGCGCTCGTCCACTCGAACACGCTGCATGCGGACCTGCACGCAGCCGTGCACGCGGAGCGCTGGCACGCCGGCATGCCGACCAACCTCGTGCTGGTGTCGGGCCCGTCGAAGACGTCCGACATCCAGCAGACGCTCGCTTATGGCGCGCATGGCCCGCGCCGCCTGTGGGTCGTGATCGTCACCGATCCGGCTGCCGATGCCGCGGCCGCCCGGCCGGCCGCAACCGCTTGCGAGGACCAGCCGCGATGAGCGACCACACGCTGCAATTCGTCGCCCCCGGCGACTTCAAGGCCCGCGCGCGCGCCGCGCTCGACGATCCCGCGCTGCGCCGGAGTTTTCGCGGCGCGATGGATTTCCTGCAGGGCAAGCGCGCGACGCAATTCCCCGACGACACCGAGTTGCAGCAGTTGCGCGATCTCGGCGAAGCCGTGCGTCAGCACGCGCTCGCGCAGTTGCCCGCGCTGCTCGATCGGCTGGAGGCGAAGCTCGTCGAAGCCGGCGTGCACGTGCACTGGGCCGAGACGGCCGCCGACGCGAACGCGATCGTGCTCTGCATCGCGCAGGCGAAGAAGGCGCGCCGCGTGATCAAGGGCAAGTCGATGGCGAGCGAGGAAATCGAGCTGAACCATTACCTCGCGGATCACGGCGTCGACTGCATCGAGTCCGACATGGGCGAGTTCATCGTGCAGCTCGCGGGCGAGAAGCCGTCGCATATCGTGATGCCGGCGATCCACAAGACGCGCGGCGACATCGCCGAACTGTTCGAGAAACACATCCCCGGCACGCGCTACACGGAAGACGTCGACGAGCTGATCCAGACCGGCCGGCGCGCGCTGCGCCGCGCGTTCGCCGACGCGGACATCGGCCTGTCGGGGGTGAACTTCGCGGCAGCCGACACGGGCACGCTGTGGCTCGTCGAGAACGAGGGCAACGGCCGCCTGTCGACGACGGTGCCCGACACGCACATCGCGATCATGGGGATCGAGAAGGTCGTCGAAAAACTCGAGCACATCGTGCCGCTGTCGAGCCTGCTCACGCGCTCGGCCACCGGCCAGGCGATCACGACCTACTTCAACCTGATCTCGGGCCCGCGCCGCGACGGCGAACGCGACGGCCCGCGCGAACTGCATCTCGTGCTGCTCGACAACGGCCGCACGCAGGCCTACGCGGACGAACAACTGCGCGCGACGCTGCAGTGCATCCGCTGCGGCGCATGCATGAACCACTGCCCCGTCTATACGCGCATCGGCGGCCACGCGTACGGGACGACCTACCCGGGGCCGATCGGCAAGATCATCTCGCCGCACCTGCTCGGCCTCGACGCGACGGCCGACCTGCCGACCGCGTCGACGCTGTGCGGCGCATGCGGCGAGGTATGTCCGGTCCGGATCCCGATCCCGGAACTGCTCGTGCGGCTGCGCACCGAGGCGAACCGCAAGCCCGACGAACCCGTCGCGCATCCGCTGCGCGGCCAGGGCGCGAACTACAACCGCGCGGAAGACCTCGTGTGGCGCTTCTGGTCGGGCGCATTCGCGCATCCGCGCGCGTACCGCGCGTTCCGCTGGACGGCGACGCGCCTGCGCGCGCTGACACCCGCGAAACAGATGGGCTGGACGCAGCACCGCACGCCGCTCGAACCGGCGCCGCGCAGCCTGTCCGACCTGCTGCGCGCACGCGGCCAGCCCGAATAGACACCGCTTTCCCGACCGTACCCATAGAGATACAAACACAGATGGAGGAGACAACCATGCAGGTTTGGCATCAGATCTACACCCCGCTCGGCAGCCTCGGGCTGTCGGCGTTCGTCGCCGCGATCCCGATCATCTTCTTTTTCGTCGCGCTGGCCGCGCTGCGGATGAAGGGCCACGTCGCGGCCGCGATCACGCTGCTGCTGTCGCTCGGCGTCGCGATCGTCGCGTACGGGATGCCCGTGCCGCAGGCGCTCGCGGCGGCCGGCTTCGGCTTCGCGTACGGCCTGTGGCCGATCGCGTGGATCATCGTCGCGGCCGTGTTCCTGTACAAGATCGTCGTGAAGACCGGCCAGTTCGACGTCATCCGCGCATCCGTGCTGTCGATCACCGACGACCAGCGCCTGCAGATGCTGCTGATCGGCTTCTCGTTCGGCGCCTTCCTGGAAGGCGCGGCCGGCTTCGGCGCGCCCGTCGCGATCACCGCCGCGCTGCTCGTCGGCCTCGGCTTCAAGCCGCTGCACGCGGCCGGGCTGTGCCTGATCGCGAACACCGCGCCGGTCGCGTTCGGCGCGATGGGCATCCCGATCATCGTCGCCGGACAGGTGACGGGCATCGACCCGTTCCACATCGGCGCGATGGCCGGCCGCCAGTTGCCGCTGCTGTCGCTCGCGGTGCCGTTCTGGCTCGTGTTCATGATGGACGGGCTGCGCGGCGTGCGGCAAACCTGGCCGGCCGCGCTCGTCGCGGGCGGCAGCTTCGCCGTCACGCAGTACTTCACGTCGAACCACATCGGGCCCGAGCTGCCGGACATCACGTCGTCGCTCGTCAGCCTCGTCGCGCTCGCGGCGTTCCTGAAGGTATGGCAGCCGCGCACCGCGCAGCAGCCGGCCGGCGGCATCGTCGCGACCGGCGGCGGCGCTGCGCTGGCCGGTTTCGGCGCGGGCAAATTCGGCGCGGGCGGCACGGGCGCGAGCCGGCAGGCGTCGCCGTACACGCTCGCGCAGACGGTGCGCGCGTGGTCGCCGTTCCTGATCCTGACGGCCGTCGTCACCGTGTGGAGCATCGCGCCGTTCAAGGCGCTGTTCACCGCGCACGGCGCGCTCGCGTCGACCGTGCTGAAGTTCCATGTGGCGGAGCTCGACCAGCTCGTCGTGAAGACCGCACCGATCGCCGCGACGCCGAAGGCGCTCGAAGCCGTGCTGAAGATCGATCTGGTGTCCGCGGTGGGCAGCGCGATTCTCGTGACCGCGCTGATCTCGATGGCGCTGCTGCGGATGAAGCCGCGCGACGCGCTCGTCACGTTCGGCGAAACGCTGAAGGAGCTGACGCGCCCGATCCTGTCGATCGGCCTCGTACTCGCGTTCGCGTTCGTCGCGAACTATTCGGGGATGTCGTCGACGCTCGCGCTGATGCTGGCCGCAACCGGCGCCGCGTTCCCGTTCTTCTCGCCGTTCCTCGGCTGGCTCGGCGTGTTCCTGACCGGCTCGGACACGTCGTCGAACGCCCTGTTCTGCTCGCTGCAGCAGGCCACGGCCCATCAGCTCGGCGTGCCCGAGACGCTCGCGGTGGCCGCGAACACGACGGGCGGCGTGACCGCGAAGATGATCTCGCCGCAGTCGATCGCGGTCGCGTGCGCGGCGACGGGCCTCGTCGGCAACGAGTCGGCGCTGTTCCGCTTCACGGTGCGGCACAGCCTGCTGTTCGCGGTGATCGTCGGCTTGATCACTCTGGTGCAGGCGTACGTGCTGCCGGGGATGGTGCCGTAAGCGGCGCGCACACCCGCAAAAACAAAACCCCACGCCCGGAAGAGCGTGGGGTTTTTCTTTCTGCCTGTCGATCGTCGGCGTCGGCCGGCGAGCGGCTGCGCGATCAGCTGCCCTTCGCGATGCGATCCTCGATGTGCTGCGCACGGCTCGTCGAAGACGGGTGCGAGCTCATCATCGAGCTCTGGCCGCCATCGAGCTTCGCCAGCTTCTGGAATGCGGTGACGAGGCCCTTCTGGCTCATGCCCTTCTGCTTCATCAGGTCGAACGAGTAGTCGTCCGCCGCGCTTTCCTGCGTCTGCGAGAACTGCGCGTTGATGAACTTCTCGGTGATGTCGCCGAGCTGCGAGCTCGTCAGCGCCGCCACGCCCGGCGATGCCGCGCCGGCCGCGCTGCGCGCTGCGCTCACCGCGTACGCCGTCTGCATCGCCTTCTTCGAGTGACCCAGTGCGACGTGGCCCATTTCATGGCCGATCACGCCGCGCAGTTCGTCGTCGTTCATCATGTCCATCAGGCCGCTGTACACGCGCACGCAGCCGTTGCCCATCGCCCACGCGTTGACGTCCTTGGTCACGTAGACCTTGTAGTTGACCTTCTGGCCATTCAGCGTCATGTCGCCGAAGCCCTTCATCACCTTCGTCAGGCGCTTCGAATACGCGCTGTTCGCCGGCGCGATCTTCGATTCGGCGTCGCTGGACTTGCACGAGTCGTTCGACAGCGCGGCGATGTCCGAATCAGACAGCGTCGCTGCCTTGAACAGGTTCGTCCCCGCCGACGTCAGGCCGTTCGCGTCGAGACTCTGTACCCCGCCGCATGCGCTCAACAGGAACGCCACGCCACACGCTGCCACCGCTTTCTTGAGTTGCATCCCGGATCCCTCGATAGTTGTATTTGGGAGCGGCGATTTTGCATAATCCGGCAGAAAATTACCAGATGTTTACATCCGATGACACCTTAATTACTCATAGGATTGATACGAAGCGGCGATTTTCAGCGGAATTGAAGATCAAACCCGAAGCAATCGCCGCGAGCGAACGACGATCGGAAGGGAAAACGGGCGCGCCGCTCAGGCCGCCTGGTCGCGGCGTCGCGTCAGCCGCCGCGCGACCAGCATCGGCAGCCGCACCGCGAAGCCGGTGAAAAGCCGCAGGTGCATCCATGCAAGCAGCGCGTTGTCGCGACCGTAGTGGAAATGCGACACGCCGCCCTCGTGCCGGCCGAAGTAGCGCACCGGCGCGTCGATGCGGATCGGACGTACGCCGGCCCAGCACAGCCGCACGGCCGCTTCGGGATCGAAGTCGAAGCCGCGCATCCACGGCTGGCGCCGCATGATCGCGGCGAGCGGCGCGACCGGATACACGCGAAAGCCGTACAGCGAATCGCCGATCCCGGCCCACAGCGTCTCGAGGTCGGCCCAGGCGTTCGACAGCCGGCGCCCCTGCACGCGCAGCTGCGGCGCACTCGCGTCGAACTTCGGCACGCCGAGCACCATCGCATCGGGCGCGGCCTGCGACGCGGCCATGAAAGCGGGAATCAGGTCGGCCGGATGCTGGCCGTCGGAATCCATCGTCAGCACGTGCGTGAAGCCGCTCGCGGCAGCCGCGTCGAGCCCTGCGAGCACCGCGGCGCCCTTGCCGCGGTTCTCCGGCAGCACGATCACGCGCAACCCGGGATCGTGCTCGGCCATCGCCTGCAGCCGCTCGGCGCTGCCGTCGGTGCTGCCGTCGACGACGACCCACACCGGATTCCACTGCGCGCGGGCATTGCGCACGGTCGTGTCGACCTTGGCGCCAGGGTTGTAGCTCGGAATCAGGACGAGGTGGGTGGACGAGGCGTGCAGCTTGGACATGGGAACGGCCGATTGCGAAGACAGGGATCCTGACAAAAGTTTATGACTTGCCGGCGACTGGCGGCAGGCTTCGTCGACGCCGCCCGTATGCGGTGCCGGTGGCCGGATCGTGAAGTTCTCCCGCTTCATGACAGCCGCTCCATCGCGTGCCCCGCGCTCGCCTCGATCTCGACCAGCAGGTCGTCGCGGCATACGTCCGCATGGACGAAGAGCGGCCGCACGCCGGGGCCGGCCGCATCGCGCAGCACCCGATCGATCGCGGCAAGCGCCGCGGCATCGCCGGCGTCGCGCACGTAGACGCGATAGCTCAGGTCGGCAAGCGAGAACGGGCCATGCCCCTGCCGCGCGGCCTGCTCGAGCACGGCCGCGAGGTTCGCGACCGTCTCGCGCGTTTGCGCGACGACGTCGCCGCGATGCACGGTGCGGTGCCCGACGATGCTCGCGGTGCCCGATACGAACAGCACCGACGCGGCGCCGCCGTCCGCCCAGGCCGCTGCACGCGCGAACGTCGGCGCACGCGGGCCGTATTGCGCCGGATAGTGATACGCGCTGACCTGGCGCGGGTTCTCGACCGGATCTGCGGGCGTGCGGCTCGCGATGAAATGGATCGCGAGCGGCGCGGCCGGCAACGCGTCGCCCGCGACCGGCACGACCGAACCGAGCGCGCACGCGGCCGGCACGCCGCCCGTCAATGCGCGGCGGCACGCGTCGAAGGCGTGCTGACGGCCGATATTGAACTGACGATAGCGTTCGATCCCGAACTGCACGGCATTGATCGCCGGCACGGTATTCCAGATGCGCAGCGGATGCGGCATGCCGAGCGTATCGAGCACGTCGAACAGCGCGCGGTATGCATCGTATGTCGCGCGTTCGAGCGGCGTGCCGCCGTCGCGCTGCGTTTCGTTCGTTTCGTGCGTTTCGTTCGTTTCGTGCACGACGATGCTGCCGAACACGAGCCCCGCCGCTTCGCTGTAGCGATAGTGCAGCGCACCGCGCCGTTCGCTGCGCAGGTCGCGCGCATTGCATTGCCAGATTTCGCAGACGGCATCGCCCGGTGCGACGCCGGCGCCGAGCAGCGCCATCTGCACCGGTGCGACCGGCAGGTCGGGGGCTGCATCGGCCAGCATTCGTGCCGCCGCATCGGCGTGCGATTCTGCGTTCAATTCGTCCTGCAATCCGGCCGCGCCGATGCACACCGCGCCCAACGCACCCGGAAACGCGCGGTCGATTCCATCGCCACGCATGCGCGCATCGTGCAGCAACGCAGCGAGCCGCGCATGACTCATCCGGACGAGCTGCAGTGCGAGGTCGCCACCGTGTGCGAGCGGCGCGCCCGATCGCGATGCGTCCGGCCTGCCGGCCGCCTGCCCGCGCGCGAGCGGCGCGGTGGCTGACGACAGGGAACACGGGCGCCGTTCGGCGTCGACTGGATGCACGGACACTTCGATTTCCTCACTATGCGATGCAGGCCGCGCGACATCGCAGCCAGCATCGCGTTGCGCGACGTCAGGCCGACACCGCGCGTTTCGTCATGCGAGCCCGCCGTTGACGGACATCACCTGCCCCGTCACATAGGCCGCGGCGTCGGACACCAGATACGCGACCATCGCCGCGACTTCGTCGGGCCGGCCCGCGCGCTGCACGGGCACGAGCTGCTTGATCCGTTCGGCGGGAAACGCCTGTTCGGCCATCGGCGATTCGATGATGCCGGGCGCGACCGCGTTCACGGTGATGCCGCGCGACGCGAGCTCCAGCGACAGCGATTTCGTCGCGCCGATCAGCCCTGCCTTCGCGGCCGCGTAATTGACCTGCCCGCGATTGCCGGTCACGCCGGCCACCGATGCGATGTTGACGATCCGTCCGCGTCGCGTGCGAATCATCGGCAGCAGCAGCGGCTGCGTGACGTTGAAAAAGCCGTTGAGCGTCACGTCGATGACGTTGTGCCACTGCCGGCGCGACATGCCGGCCATCGGCGCGTCGTCGTGAATGCCGGCGTTGTTGACGAGGATCTGCACCGGCGCTTCGTCGGCGAGCGGCGCCAGCGCGGCGAGCGTCGCGTCGGCGTCGGTCACGTCGAACGCGATCGCGCGCGCGGTGCCGCCGGCCGCGACGATCTGCTGCGCGACCGCCTCCGCCTGCGCGAGATGGCGGTTCGCATGGACCCACACTTCATGGCCGGCCTGCGCGAGCGCCACGCAGATCGCCTGCCCGAGTGCGCCGCTGCCGCCCGTCACGAGCGAGCGCATCGCATTGCTCCGTTCATCGCGTTTCACCTCGATCGACGCGGCGGCGCATCGTCTGCCGATCGCCGCCGCATGCCGTCGTCACCTGCGCGCCGCGCCCGTGCGCGGCGCCGTCACTTCGTACGATGCGCGGCCACGTACGCGGCCAGCGCGCCGAGCGTCGCAAAGATCTTCTGGTTATCCGGATTGTCCGAGCGCAGTTCGAAGCCGTATTTCTTCGAGATCAGCAGCGCGATTTCCAGGATGTCGATGGAGTCGAGCCCGAAACCTTCGCCGTACAGCGGGGTCTCGGCCGTCACTGTTTCGAGCGGGACGTCTTCGAGATTCAGTTCGCCGATGATCAGCGTGGCGAGCTCTTGTTCCAGTGCGTTCATCATGCATGCGAGCAGGCGGCCAATGGCAGCGGGAGGCGCCCGGAAACGGCAACCGTCGTGCACGCCCGGCGCGTGCAAATCTCCGTCCCTCCGGCGTCTGCCGGCGTCCCCGCCTGCGTTATTTGGGGATCGTTTGTAAAAGTTACGCGGATTCTAGACGATGGGTATCGGCCCGTATACCGAGATTGGTTACAGACTGGCGGGCCGGCGCCGCGGCCCGTTTCGTGACACGAATGCACGAGACGCTTGAGCCGCTTTGGATGGAAATGGACCGACCCCGCGAAACCGTTCGTCCGGTGCCATACAATCGGTTACAAAACCCGCACACGCCCGCCCCGAACACGCCATGCCTCGGCCCTAAAATGGGCGCACTCGACTACCGGCCCCGACCCGCGTCCCGGCCGCCCATTCATATGATGTTTGACGGCCCGACCACCGCGTTCGGCCACGATCCGCCCGATGTTTCCAGTCATGCCGCGTCCGTCCTTCCGCTCCGTTCCGGTTCGCCCGTCCGTCTGCTGCCGCCTGGCGGCCGCCGGCGACGCGCGCCCGCGCCCGCACGGAGGCCGCCGATGAGCAGGCTGCTGTCCATCGCGCGCGGCGTCGCCGCGGTCGGCGCCGTCGCCGCCTACCAGGCCGGCGCGCACTACGCGGCCGCGACGCCCGGCGCACACGGCTTCGGCCTCGCGATGGCGCTCGTGCCGCCGCTGCTGCTCGCGCTCGGCGCGGCGCTGCGCTCGCCGCGACGTGCATGGTTCGTGCCGGCGTGGCTGCTGGCCGCCGCCGCACTGTGGGCCGCGCGCGCGCCGCTCGCGCAGCACTTCGAATGGGGCCTGTATCTGGAACACGCGAGCTTCAACGTCGCGATGGCGCTGCTGTTCGGCCGCACGCTCGCGGCAGGCGAGGTGCCGCTGTGCACGCGCTTCGCGACGATGATCCACGGCGCGGTCACGCCGACCGTCGCGCGCTATACGCGGCAGATCACGCTCGCGTGGACGCTGTTCTTCGTCGCGATCGCCGCCGTGTCGACGCTGCTGTTCGCGACCGCGCCGATCGTCACGTGGTCGACGTTCGCGAACTACCTGTCGCTGCCGCTCGTCGCCGTGATGTTCGCCGCCGAGCATGCCTGCCGGCGCTTCGCGCTGCCGCACGAGCCGCGGCCGCGAATGGTCGACGCGGTGCGCGCGTATCGCGCGACAACCCACGCGTCGCAGGCGTCACGATGAATTCACGGCCGGCGCGGCGCCGCAACGCGGCCGCGCCGGCCTTCGCTCCCGTTTTTACCGATTTATGCCGACTCACCCGCTGGTATTCCATTCGTCGCCGGACCAGACGATCGCCTGGCGCGACGGCGCGCCCGTCACCGTGCGCGCGTTCGTCGCCGATGTCGCGCGCGTGGCCGCCGCGCTGCCCGCCGGCGGCCACGTGTTCAACGTGTGCCGCGACCGCTACCGTTTCGCGGTCAGCCTGTGCGCGGCGCTCGTCTCCGGCAGGGTCAGCCTGCTGCCGTCGACGCACACGCCGGAAATGGTCCGCCAGCTCGCGTCGTTCGCGCCCGATGCGTTCTGCCTGCACGACGCGCCCGACTGCGCGATCGACCTGCCGCGCTTCGCGTATCCCGACGCCGCCCCCGGCGACCTCGCCGACGATGCGCCGTTCGCCGTGCCGCAGATCGATGCGGCGCGGATCATGGCGTACGTGTTCACGTCCGGCTCGACCGGCGCGCCGGTGCCGCACCGCAAGACCTGGGGCTTCCTGGTCGGCTGCGTGCGCGCGGCGGCCGACCGCCTCGGGCTGCTCGACGGCCGCGCGGCCACGCTGATCGGCACGGTGCCCGCGCAGCACATGTACGGCTTCGAATCGACGGTGCTGCTCGCGCTGATCGGCGGCCTCGCGTTCAGCAACCGCCAGCCGTTCTACCCGGTCGACATTCGCGACGAACTCGACGCGATCCCGCAGCCGCGCGTGCTCGTCACGTCGCCGATCCACCTGCGCGCGCTGCTGTCGGCCGGCCATGCGCTGCCGCGCGCGGCACTCGTGCTGTCGGCCACCGCGCCGCTGTCGGAGAAGCTCGCGTGCGAAGCCGAGGCCGCGCTCGACGCACCGCTCGTCGAGATCTACGGCAGCACCGAGACCGGCCAGATCGCGACCCGCCGCACGTCGCAGGGCGCAGCGTGGCAGCTGTTCCCCGGCATCCAGCTCGACGCGCGCGACGAGCCCGCAAGCGACGGCGCCGGCGACGACGGCGGGCCGACCGTCTGGGTGTCGGGCGGACACGTCGAGGCACCCGTGCCGATGGGCGACGCGCTCGAACTGCTCGGCGACGGCCGCTTCCTGCTGCACGGCCGCAAGGCCGATCTCGTCAACATCGCCGGCAAGCGCACGTCGCTCGCGTACCTGAACCATCAGCTCAACGCGATTCCGGAGGTGGTCGACGGCGTGTTCTTCATGCCCGACGAAACCGCGGCCGCGCACGATGATACGAGCCTCGAACCGGTCACGCGCCTCGTCGCGCTCGTCGTCGCGCCGACGCTCGCGGCCACCGATCTGCAGCGCGCGCTGCGCGAGCGGATCGATCCCGCGTTCATGCCGCGCCCGCTCGTGTTCGTCGACGCGCTGCCGCGCAACGAAACGGGCAAACTGCCGCGCGACGTACTGGCCGCGCTCGTCGCACGACACGCACGCGCCGCGGCCGCACCGCTTCCCTCGCGCGACGCGGCCGGCACGCCCGCGCTCGCGTTCACGATTCCCGCCGACCATCCGGCGCTGCCCGGCCACTTCCCCGGTCATCCGGTCGTGCCGGGCGTCGTGCTGCTCGATCACGCGATCCACGCGATCGGCGCGGCGCTGAACCGTCCGCTGCACGCGTGGCGGCTCGGTTCCGCGAAATTCCTCAGCCCGGTCGCGCCCGACGAACCGCTCGATCTCGCGTTCGACGCCTCGGCCAGCGGCGCGATCCGCTTCACGCTGCGCGCCGGGTCGCGTGATGTCGCGACCGGCGTGCTGTCCGCGCCGCCGGCCGTGCAGGACGGTGCCCAGCCATGAAGCGCACCGCGTGGGCCGAGCGCCAGGAGCGCAGCAACGCGGGATTGCTGCGCGCGATGACGTGGATCTCGCTGCGCTTCGGACGGCAGCGTGCGCGCATCGTGCTGCATCTGATCGCGACGTATTTCGTGCTGTTCTCGCCGGTCGCGTGCGCCGCGTCGCGCGACTACCTGCGTCGCGTGCTCGGCCGCCCCGCACGCTGGCGCGACGTGTACCGGCACGTGTTCACGTTCGCGGCGACGATCCACGACCGCATCTATCTGATGAACGGGCGCTTCGACCTGTTCGACATCCGGCTGCACGGCGAAACGCTCGTCGACGATGCGCTCGCGGGCGGACGCGGCGCGTTCCTGATGGGTGCGCACCTCGGCAGCTTCGAGGTCGTGCGCGCGATCGGGCGCACGCACCCGGACCTGCGCGTCGTCGTCACGATGTACGAGAACAATGCGCGCAAGATCAACGCGACGCTCGCCGCGGTGAATCCGGCCGCGACGCCGGAAGTGATTCCGCTCGGGCAGGTCGACTCGATGCTGAAAGTACGCGAGCGCCTCGACGCGAACTGCATGATCGGCATGCTCGCCGACCGCACGCTGCGCGACGACGCGGCCGCGTCGCTGCGGCGGCTGCCGCTGCTCGGCACGCCGGCCGCATTCCCGCTCGGCCCGCTCTACATGGCCGCGATGCTGCGGCGTCCGGTGATCTTCATGACGGGCCTCTATCGCGACGGCAATCGCTACGACGTGCACTTCGAAACACTCGCCGATTTCTCCGACGTGCGGCGCGACGCGCGCGCGGCGGCCGTCGACGCGGCACTCGCGCGCTACGTCGCGCTGCTCGACAAGTACTGCCGAGCAGCGCCGTACAACTGGTTCAACTATTTCGATTTCTGGCAAGTCGGCGACGCTGCGTGCGCCGCTGCCGACCTGCCCGCCACGAGGGATTCCGACGCATGACCGCCGTTCGCCGCTTCCTGCTCCCGTTCCCGCTCGCGCTGCAACGCGGCGCCCGCTTGCTCGCCGCAACCGCCGCAGCGATCGCGCTGGCCGTGCCCGCGCACGCGGCCGACACGGGTTCGGCCTGGAACCTCGACCGGCTGATGTCGACGCTCGCGCAGCACAAGTCGGGGCGTGCGACGTTCATCGAAACGAAGTACCTGTCGATCGCCACGCAGCCGGTCGAATCGTCCGGCGAACTCGTGTTCGTCGCGCCCGATCATCTGGAAAAGCACACGCTGAGCCCGAAGCCCGAACACCTCGTCGTCGACGGCGACATGCTCACCGTCGAGCGCAACAACCGCAAGTACACGCTCGCGCTCGCGCGCTATCCGGAACTCGGCGCGTTCATCGACAGCATCCGTGCGACGCTCGCCGGCAACCGCTTCGCGCTCGAACAGGTGTACAAGGTCGCGCTCGCCGGGCGCGGCGACGACTGGACGCTGACGCTCACGCCGCTCGACTCGCGGATGCTGAAGGTGGTCAGCACGATCACGCTCGACGGCACGCGCGATGTGTTGCGCGGCGTCGCGATCCGGCAGGCCGACGGCGATCATTCCGTGATGCGCCTGCAACCCGTTCCGGCGAATCCGAACTGATGGACGAGCAGCGCATCCGTCCGTCGCCCGTCATGCGCCGCCTGCACGCGTTGCGGCAGCGCGCGGTGCTCGTGTGGCTGCTCGCGCTCGTCGCGTGCGGCGTCGCGATCGGCCGCGCGCACTTCACGGCCGATCTGTCAGCGTTCCTGCCAAACTCGCCGAGCGCCGGGCAGCGCGTGCTCGTCGACCAGTTGCGCGACGGCATCGTGTCGCGGCTGATCCTCGTCGCGATCGACGGCGGCGATGCAAATACGCGCGCCTCGCTGTCGCGGCGCATCGCCGGCACGCTGCGCACCGATCCGCAGTTCGCGGCGGTGAACAACGGCGAAGCCGCGAACGACGCGCGCGACCGGCAGTTCATCTTCGATCACCGCTACCTGCTGAGCCCGGCGGTCACGCCGCAGCGCTTCAGCGCCGACGGCCTGCATCAGGCGCTCGGCGACAGCCTCGACCTGCTGAGCTCGTCGGCCGGCCTCGTCGCCAAGGCGATGCTGCCGCGCGACCCGACCGGCGAAGTCGCCACGCTCGTCGACCAGCTCGACAGCGCGGCGCAGCCGGCGAACCGCGACGGCGTGTGGGCGTCGCACGACGGTACGCGCGCGGTGCTCCTCGTGCGGACCGCCGCAGCCGGCTCCGATACCGACGCGCAGGCGCGCGCGATCGACACGGTGCGCCGCGCATTCGCCGCCGCGACGCAGGCCGTGCCGAACGCGGCCGCGACCACGCTCGCGATGACGGGCCCCGGCGTGTTCTCGGTCGACATGCGCGATACGATCCGGCACGACGTCGAGCGGTTGTCGATGGCGAGCGTCGTGTTGATCGTCGCGCTGCTGCTGACGCTGTACCGCTCGCCGCGCACGCTCGCGCTCGGGTTGCTGCCGGTGCTGACGGGCGTCGCGGCCGGGATCGCGGCGGTCGGCGTCGCGTTCGGCACGGTCCACGGGCTGACGCTCGGCTTCGGCACGACGCTGATCGGCGAAGCCGTCGACTATTCGATCTACCTGTTCGTGCAATCGGCGCAGGCCGGCACGCGCAGCGGCGCGCGCCCGGCCGATGCGACGCGCGCATGGCTCGCCGCGTACTGGCCGACGATCCGGCTCGGCGTGCTGACGTCCGTGTGCGGTTTCGCGTCGATGCTGTTCTCCGGATTCCCGGGCCTCGTGCAGCTCGGGCTGTATTCGATCGCCGGGCTCACGGCCGCCGCGCTCGTCACGCGCTTCGTGCTGCCGCACCTGCACGGCGGGCATGTCGCGATCCGCGACGTGTCGCGCGTCGGCGCCGTGCTCGCGCGCGCGGCCGAC
Organism: Burkholderia sp. FW306-1C-G01B; assembly: GCF_058781685.1. Lineage (NCBI taxonomy): Bacteria > Pseudomonadati > Pseudomonadota > Betaproteobacteria > Burkholderiales > Burkholderiaceae > Burkholderia > Burkholderia sp. FW306-1C-G01B. Next base: position 6,750 of record NZ_JBYSWZ010000011.1, on the reverse strand, counting down.
GCCGCGCCGCGGCTGCGCTGGCCGCTCGCCGCACTGGTGGTCGCCGCGTGCGCGACGCTCGTGCTGCATCGCGACGGTCTGTGGAGCCGCGAGCTCGCCTCGCTCAGCCCCGTGCCGGCGCGCGCGCAGGCGCTCGACGCGCGGCTGCGCGCCGATGTCGGCGCGCCCGACGTGCGCTACCTCGTCGTGATTTCCGCGCCGACCGAGCAGGCCGCGCTCGAAGGCGCCGAAAAGGTCGCCGCGCAACTGCAGCCGCTCGTCGACCAGCGCGCGCTCGCGGGTTTCGAAAGCCCCGCGCGCTACCTGCCGAGCGACGCCGCGCAGCGCGCGCGCCAGGCGAGCCTGCCCGATGCGGACGTGCTCGCCGCGCGGATGCGCGACGCCGTCGCAAACCAGCCGATCGCGGTGAAGCCCGACCTGTTCGCGCCGTTCATCGCCGATGTCGAAGCCGCGCGCCACGCGCCGCTGCTGACGCGCACTGACTTGCGCGGCACGTCGATGGCGCTCGCGGTCGATGCGCTGCTGACCGAACGCGACGGCCGCTGGAGCGCGATGCTGCCGCTGCGCGCGCCGGACGCCGCACGCGCGGCGCAAGGGTTCGACGCAACGCCGATACGCACGGCCGTCGCGCAAGCAGGCGTGCCCGATGCACTGTTCGTCGACATGAAAGCCGAAGCCGATCGCCTGTACGTGAGCTACGTGCACGAGGACATCCGGCTGTCGCTCGCGGGTTTCGCGGCGATCGCCGTGCTGCTGCTGATCGCGCTGCGCTCGCCGCGCCGTGCCGTGCGCGCGCTCGCGCCGCTCGTCGCGGCCGTGCTGGTCGTGACGGCCGGCTTCGCGCTCGCCGGCGTGCAACTGACGATCCTGCACCTCGTCGGCATGCTGCTGATCGTCGCGGTCGGCTCGAACTATGCGCTGTTCTTCTGCAAGCGCGACGACGCGCAGCCCGTCACGCCGTACACGCTCGTGTCGCTGCTGGTCGCGAACCTCGCGACGGTCGCCGGCTTCGGGCTGCTGGCGCTGTCGCGCGTACCGCTGCTCGAAACCTTCGGGCTGACCGTCGGCCCCGGCGCGATGCTCGCGCTCGCGTTCGCGGCGATACTCGCGCCACGCGCCGCGGCGGACGGCGATCGTCGTCAACGGAGCCAGGCATGAACGCACCGTCGTCCGTTCCGCCTCGACAGCCCGGCCAATCCGGCGCGCGCCGCTGGAAGCCGACGCCGCTGATCACGGGCACGGCCGCGCTGCACGCGGGCGCGGCCGCCGCTGTCGCCGTGCAGCCGGCCGCGTGGCCGTGGGCCGTCGGCGGCGTGGTCGCGTCGCATCTCGCGCTGACGGCAGCCGGCCTGTGGCCGCGCAGCACGCTGCTCGGCCCGAACTGGACGCGCCTGCCGGCCGGCGTCGGCCGCCGGATCGCGCTGACGATCGACGACGGCCCGGACCCGGACGTCACGCCGCGCGTGCTCGACCTGCTCGACCGTTACGACGCGCGCGCAACGTTCTTCTGCATCGGCGATCTGGCGCGCCGTCATCCGCAGTGGATCGAAGCGATCGTCGCGCGCGGTCACGCGGTCGAGAACCACAGCCAGCGGCACCGGCACACGTTCTCGCTGTCGGGGCCCGCCGCGCTGCGGCGCGAGATCGCGGCCGCGCAGCAGACACTGACCGAGATCGCCGGCACGCGCCCGCTGTTCTTCCGCGCGCCGGCCGGCCTGCGCAATCCGTTTCTCGAACCGGTGCTGTGCGAACTCGGCCTGCAGCTTGCGAGCTGGACGCGGCGCGGCTTCGACACGCGCGCGCACGACGCCGCGACCGTCACGCGCCGCCTGCTGAACGGCCTCGCACCGCGCGACATCCTGCTCGTGCACGACGGTCACGCGGCACGCGACGCGCGCGGCGCACCGGTCGTGCTCGACGTACTGCAAGCGGTGCTGCGCGCAGCCGCCGATGCGCAACTGCACTGGACCACGCTGCGCGCGGCGCTCGCGCCCGAACCGCCCGGCCAGCCGGGCGTTCCGGCACCCCCGTTTGATAAAATCTGAACTCGAACGCGCGCCTGCCAGCCTTGCTGCGGCGCCCGTTCCGGCCACCGGATGCGACCCTCGTGAAACCTCTCCTGCTCTCGCACTTCACCGCCACCAGCTGCATCGGCCGCGGCCTCGATGCGACCCTCGACGCACTGCGCGACGCCCGCGGCGGGCTCGCACCATGCGATTTCGAGCGTGCGGATCTCGACACGTGGATCGGCGCGGTGGACGGCGTCGACGAGCAACCCGTGCGCGCGGACCTCGCCGACTTCGAGTGCCGCAACAACCGCCTCGCGCAACTCGCCCTCACGCAGGACGGCTTCGACGCACGCGTCGCGGCGGCCGTCGCTCGCCACGGCGCGGCGCGCGTCGGCGTGTTCATCGGCACGAGCACGGCCGGCATCCTCGAGACCGAACGCGCGTACCGGCATCGAGATCCGGCGAGCGGCGCGCTGCCTGCCGATTTTCGTTATGCGCACACGCACAACCCGTATTCGCCGGCCGCGTTCGTGCGAGCGTATTTCGCGCTGCGCGGGCCGGCAATGGCGATCTCGTCCGCGTGCTCGTCCGGCGCGAAGGTGTTCGGCTCCGCGCGCCGCATGATCGAGGCCGGGTTGATCGACGCGGCCGTCGTCGGCGGTGTCGATTCGCTGTGCCTGACGACGCTGTACGGCTTCAACTCGCTCGAACTGCTGTCGCGCCTACCGTGCCGGCCGTTCGACGTTGCGCGCGACGGCATCTCGATCGGCGAGGCCGCGGCATTCGCGCTCGTCGAACGCGTGCCCGAACCGCCCGCCGCGCTCGACGGCCACGCGATCCTGCTGCTCGGCATCGGCGAATCGAGCGATGCGCACCACATGTCGTCGCCGCATCCGGACGGGCTCGGCGCGCGCGTCGCGATAAAGCAGGCACTCGCGTCCGCCGGCCTCGACGCGAACGACATCGATTACGTGAACCTGCACGGCACCGCGACGCCGAGCAACGATGCGGCCGAAAGCCGCGCGGTCGGCGCGCTGCTCGCGCGCACGCCGTGCAGCTCGACGAAAGGCGCGACCGGCCACACGCTCGGCGCGGCCGGCGCGCTCGAAGCGGTCGTCGCCGCGCTCGCGCTGCGCGAGCAGTTCGTGCCGGCCGGCGTCAACACGACGCAACCCGACCCGGCGCTCGCCGCCGACTACGTGCTCGCGAGCCGCGAGATGCGCGTGCGCACCGTGCTCTCCAATTCGTTCGGCTTCGGCGGCACGAATTGCAGCCTGATCCTCGGCCGCGCCGGCCACGTACGCCGTTGAGGCCCGACATGACGCTCACCGCCTTCATCGAAAGCATCGGCCTCGTCGGGCCGGGCTTGAACGACTGGCCGCACGCGGCCGACGTGCTCGCGGGCCGCGCGGCCTATGCGGGCGCGCGCACCGTGCTGCCGCCGCCGGCCGGCCTGCCGTCGGCCGAGCGGCGCCGCACGGGCCCCGTCGTGCGCGTCGCGCTCGCAGCCGGCAACGAAGCGGTCGCCGCGAGCGGACGCGATGCGGCCACGCTCGCTACCGTGTTCAGCGCGTCCGGCGGCGACGGCCAGAACTGCCATGCGATCTGCGAAACCCTCGCCGGCGACGATCGCCAGCTGTCACCGACGCGTTTCCACAACTCCGTGCACAACGCGCCGGCCGGCTACTGGAGCATCGCGACCCGCGCGATGGCGACGTCGAACGTGCTATGCGCGCACGACGGCAGCTTTGCCGCGGGCCTGCTCGAGAGCCTGTGCCAGGTCGCGGTCGATCGCTTGCCGACCCTGCTGATCGCGTACGACACCGACTATCCGGAACCGCTGCGCACGGTGCGGCCGATCGACGACGCATTCGGCGTCGCGCTCGTGTTCGCGCCGGAAGCGAGCGAGCGCACGCTCGCCCGCATCGACGTGCAGTTCACCGACGCGCCTGCCACGACGCTCGCGAATGCCGAGCTCGACGCACTGCGCACCGGCAATCCGGCCGCGCGCGTGCTGCCGCTGCTCGATGCGCTGGCTGCACGGCGTTCGACACGCGTCGTGCTCGACTACCTTGCCGATACGCGCGTGCAGGTCGACGTCACGATGCCGGCTGCCTTCGCGGAGCGCGCGTGATGGCCGCGACGATCGCGTTGACGCCGCCGCTCGACCACGCGTGGATCGCCGCGCATATTCCGCACGGCGGCACGATGTGCGTGCTCGATACGGTCGATGCGTGGGACGCCGAACGCATCCGCTGCACGGCGACGAGCCACCGCGATCCGCACAACCCGCTGCGCTCGCACGGCCGGCTCGCGTCGGTCTGCGGCATCGAATACGCGGCGCAGGCGATGGCCGTGCACGGCGCGCTGCTCGGTATGCAAGAAGAACGTCCGCGCGCCGGCTATCTGGCGAGCGTGCGCAATGTCGACGCGTTCGTCGACCGGCTCGACATGTTCGACCTGCCGCTCACCGTCGACGCGGAACGCATGAGCGGCGACGGCCGCTCGGTGCTGTATGGCTTCGCGCTGCGCTGCGGCGATCGCGTGCTGCTGACCGGCCGCGCCGCGGTGATGCTCGACGCATCGGCGGCCGGCACGTTTGCCCCGCCGCCCGCCGGCAATTCGAATCCTCGATGAAGAGACTTATACAAGGAAACCAGGTCGTGAAAGTTCGTCAGTTCATTGGCACCGCACTCGTTCTGGCGCTGATCAGCCCGATCGCGCATGCGGACATGTCGGAAGTGAAGCAGGACATCAAGCGCGATTCGAAGGAAGCCGCGCACAAGACGGGCGAAGCTGCGCGCAGCTTCGGCCACGCAACCGCCAGCGCCGCGAAGGCGGTCGGGCACGGGGTCGCACACGCGTCGCGCGAAGGCTGGGATGCCACCAAGCGCACGACGAAGCGGATCTTCCACAAGAACGACTCGGGCGCGTCGGGAGGAAAGAGCGATTGAGCACGCGCATCGCGCGCATCCCCGACTGCATGCGCGCGATGCGTGACCGTCCGTCGGTCGCGACGCCGCGTTACCACGGCGTCGCGGCCGTCATCGCGCGCCGCGCATGCGGCGTGCCGGCCTCGCGGGCCGACGCGCGAAGCACTTGCCGTACGCGACGAACCAGCAATCGCGATGATCGAAGTTCCGCAGCAGCCGCGCGCGGCGCCGCTCGAGCCAGTAGAGCAAGACCGCCATCGTCAGCGCGACGGCCAGTGCCGAGCCGCCGATCGCGAGTCCCATCCAGGTTTCACCCATGCCTTCTCCGGAATGCGAGGCCGAAGCGGCGCGCCTGCCGCCGCTCCGGCACTGGATATAGCGGAACGCGGCCTGAAACGCGCGCGAACGCGGTCCGGGCCGCCGCGCGTCAGTGCATGTGCTGGCCGCCGTTGATCGCGATGTTGGAGCCCGTCACGAAACCGGCCTCCTCCGAGCACAGGTAAGCGACCAGCGCCGCGACTTCCTCGGGCTTGCCGAGCCGGCCCGCCGGAATCTGCGGGAGGATCTTCGTGTCGAGAATGTCCTGCGGGATCGCCGTGACCATCTTCGTCGCGAGGTAGCCCGGCGACACCGTGTTCACCGTCACGCCCTTGCGCGCGACCTCGAGCGCCAGCGATTTGGTGAACCCGTGCATGCCGGCCTTCGCGGCCGCATAGTTGGTCTGGCCGACCGAACCCTTCGAGCCGTTCACCGACGAGATGTTGACGATGCGACCCCAGCCGCGCTCGACCATGCCTTCACAGACGGGCTTCGTCATGTTGAACACGGAATCGAGGTTCGTGCGGATCACGGCATCCCAGTTCACCTTGTCGAGCTTGCGCAGCGTCATGTCGCGCGTGATGCCCGCATTGTTCACGAGAATGTCGACCGGGCCGACGTCCCGCACGATCGCCTCGATGCATTGCTGGCACGAATCGTAATCGGCCACGTCCACCGGGTATGCATGGAACTCGCGGCCGGCCGCGTGCATCTCGGTCAGCCAGCGGTCGGCGCCGGTGTTGTTCGGCGAATACGTGACGACTACCCGGTGGCCCGCGTCGTTCAACCTGATGCTGACCGCTTCGCCGAGACCGCCCATCCCACCTGTCACAACTGCAATTCGCTTAGTCATCCTATAAATTACCGACAAAAAAGTAATCGATGAATGCGGGGCGACGGCATCGCACATGCTGCCGCCCCACCGCTTCGATGCGCAGCCGCCCGCGTCGCGGGCACGGCACGCACCGGAACATCGCGCTTGTTGTTGGCTGCTTGTCGTGCGCGACAACCGCTTCGCCCGCACGCGGCGCCGGCCGGCGCCGCCAGCGGGTCGTGTCTTCAGACCCGGCTCAGACGCGCTCGACCGCGAGCGCGACGCCCATCCCGCCGCCGATGCACAGCGACGCCAGCCCGCGCTTCGCATCGCGCTTGGCCATCTCGTGCAGCAGCGTCACCAGGATCCGGCAGCCCGACGCGCCGATCGGGTGGCCGATCGCGATCGCCCCGCCGTTCACGTTCACCTTCGACGTGTCCCAGCCCATCTGCTTGTGCACCGCCAGCGCCTGCGCCGCGAACGCCTCGTTGATCTCCATCAGGTCCAGGTCGCCCGGCGTCCAGCCCGCGCGCTCCAGGCACCGGCGCGACGCCGGCACCGGGCCCATCCCCATCACGCTCGGATCCACGCCCGCGTTTGCATACGCCTTGATCCGCGCCAGCGGCGTCAGGCCCAGCGCCGCCGCCTTCTGCGCCGACATCACCAGCACCGCCGC
>NZ_JBYSWZ010000010.1:0-298805 GCF_058781685.1 Burkholderia sp. FW306-1C-G01B | reverse complement strand
GCCAAGATGGTCGAGCAGTCGGTGCGCATCTACAACCATGAGCGGCCACATGCCGCCCTGAAATACAAAACGCCCGACGCGGTGCATCGGGCGTTCTAGCGTCTGGATACTGTCAACCTATTCCAGGACTTGACAGCGTCGTTCAGTGACGGCCGGTGCTGCCGAAGCCGCCCTCGCCGCGATCGCTTTCAGCGAAGTCGTCGACGATGTTGAACTGCGCCTGCACGACCGGCACGATCACGAGCTGTGCGAGCCGTTCGAACGGGTTCAGCACGAACTCGGTCTGGCCGCGGTTCCACGTCGAGACCATCAACTGGCCCTGGTAGTCGGAGTCGATCAGGCCGACGAGGTTGCCGAGCACGATCCCGTGCTTGTGGCCGAGGCCCGAGCGCGGCAGGATCAGCGCCGCATAGCCGGGGTCGGCGAGGTGGATCGCGAGGCCGGTCGGTACGAGCGTCGTTTCGCCCGGCTGCAGCGTGACCGGCGCGTCGAGGCACGCGCGCAGGTCGAGGCCCGCGCTGCCGGTGGTCGCGTAGGCGGGCAGGTAGTCGCGCATGCGCGCGTCGAGAATCTTCAGGTCGAGTTTCATGCGGTCGTCGAATCGGTCGGGAAGGGCGCGGCGGCGAGGGCCGCCGCGCGGGGATCAGATCAGGCGGTTGTCGGGCAGGCGCTTCGCGATTTCCGCGACGAGCACATGCGCGAGTTCGTCCTTCGGTGCGCGCGGCAGGCGCGTGAGGCCGGCGGCTTCGAACAGCACGACTTCGTTGTCGTCGCGGCCGAACGTCAGCGGGCCGAGGTTGCCGACCAGCAGCGGCACGTTCTTGCGCTTGCGCTTCTCGTCGCCGTGCACGTCGAGGTCGCCGCTTTCGGCCGCGAACCCGACGCAGAACGGCGGATCGGGCAGCGCCGCGACCGACGCGAGGATGTCGGGGTTCTCGACGAACGCGAGCGCCGGCATCTTGCGGTCGGCTGTCTTCTTCATCTTGTGCTCGGCCGGCTGGTCGACGCGCCAGTCGGCGACCGCGGCCACCGCGATGAAGATGTCGGCATCGGCGACCGCTTGCATCACCGCGTCGTACATCTGCTGTGCGGTCTGCACGTCCTGGCGGGTCACGCCCCACGGCGTGTCGAGCGCGACCGGCCCCGCGACGAGATGCACGTCGGCGCCGGCCTGCTGCGCGGCGCGCGCGAGCGCGAAGCCCATCTTGCCGCTCGAGCGGTTCGTGAGGCCGCGCACCGGGTCGAGCGGTTCGAACGTCGGCCCGGCGGTGATCAGCACGCGCCGGTGCGCGAGCACCTTCGGCGCGAAGTGCGCGACGATCGCTTCATAAATCGCGTCGGGTTCGAGCATGCGGCCGTCGCCGACTTCGCCGCACGCCTGCGCACCCGAATCCGGGCCGAGCACCGACACGCCGTCCGCGCGCAGTTGCGCGACGTTGCGCTGCGTGGCCGGGTTTTGCCACATCTGGCGGTTCATCGCGGGAACGACGAGCAGCGGACAGTCGCGCGCGACGCACAGCGTCGACAGCAGGTCGTCCGCGAATCCGTGCGCGAGCTTCGCGAGGAAATCCGTCGACGCGGGCGCGATCACGATCGCGTCGGCTTCGCGCGACAGGTCGATGTGCGCCATGTTGTTGTCGATGCGCGCGTCCCACTGGCTCGTATAGACGGGCCGGCCCGACAGCGCCTGCATCGTGACGGGCGTGATGAACTGCGTGGCGGCTTCGGTCATCGCGACCTGCACGGTCGCGCCGGCCTTCGTGAGCAGCCGCGTGAGCTCGGCGATCTTGTAGCAGGCGATGCCGCCCGTCAGGCCGAGAACGAGGTGTTTTCCTGCGAGTTCTGCGTGTGCCAACTCAGGCCTCCAAGGGTCAAACGGGACGGCCGGCGCGAGGCCGGCCGTCGACGCCGAGTATGCGCGCTTAGCGCGAGCCGCGCACGCGACGCAGTTCGTCGTAGATCAGCAGCACCGCGCCGACCGTGATCGCGGAATCGGCGAGGTTGAACGCCGGGAAGTGCCAGGCGCCGAGGTGGAAATCGAGGAAGTCGATCACGTGACCGTAGACGAGCCGGTCGATCACGTTGCCGAGTGCGCCGCCGAGGATCAGCGCGAGCGACAGGCTGAACAGCCGCTGGTGGCCGTGGCGCTTCAGCAGGAAGCAGATCACGAGCGTCGCGCCGATCCCGAGCGCAGTGAACGCCCAGCGCTGCCAGCCGCCTGCGGTCGACAGGAAGCCGAACGCGGCGCCGCGGTTGTACACCAGCACGAGGTTGAAGAACGACGTCAGCGCATGCTGCGCGCCGTACGCGAACGTTTTCAGGATCGCGATCTTCGACAGTTGATCGAACAGGATTACGATCAGCGAAATGCCGAGCCAGGGCGCAAGCGCGCCGCTGGCCGGTTTCGACAGGGTTTTCGCCATAGTTAAGCAGCGCTCCGGATTTCGCCGTTTTCAAAGAGGTTCGAGAAGCAGCGGCCGCACAGCGTCGGATGATCGGCGTGCGCGCCGACATCTTCGCGGTAGTGCCAGCAGCGTTCGCACTTCTGGTACTTCGACGCGGCCACGTCGACGCTTTCCTGCGCTTCGTCGTCGACCTTGACGACCGTCGCGGCCGACGTGATCAGCACGAACTTCAGGTCTTCGCCGAGGCTCGTGAGCGCGTCGTAGCGCGCGCCGCTTGCGTGCACGGTCACTTCGGCCTGCAGCGACGAACCGATGCGGTTCGCGGTGCGCGCTTCCTCGAGCGCCTTCGTCACGTTGCCGCGGACGTCACGCAGCAGCGCCCACTTCTCGATCAGCGCGGCCGAGCCGGCGACTTCCGGATACGCGTAGTAGGTTTCCGTGAAGATCGTGTCGCTGGCCGGCTGGAACACCTTCCATGCTTCTTCCGCGGTGAACGACAGGAACGGCGCGAGCACGCGCAGCAGGCCGTGCGTCAGGTGGTACAGCGCCGTCTGCGCGGAGCGGCGTGCGCGCGAATCGGCCGCGCTCGTGTACAGGCGATCCTTCAGCACGTCAAGGTAGAAGCCGCCGAGATCCTCCGAGCAGTACGTCTGCAGCTTCGCGACGACCGGGTGGAATTCGTACTTCTCGTAATGGCCGAGCAGTTCCGTCTGCAGTTGCGCCGAGAACGCGACCGCATAGCGGTCGATCTCGAGCCATTCGTCGGCCGGCACCGCGTGCTGCGCGTAGTCGAAGTCCGACAGGTTCGCGAGCAGGAAGCGCAGCGTGTTGCGGATGCGGCGATAGCCTTCGGTCACGCGCTTCAGGATTTCCTCGGAGATCGCGAGCTCGCCCGAATAGTCGGTCGACGCGATCCACAGGCGGATGATTTCCGCGCCGAGGCGGTTCGCGACTTCATGCGGGTCGACGCCGTTGCCGAGCGACTTGCTCATCTTGCGGCCTTCGCCGTCGACCGTGAAGCCGTGCGTGAGCAGGCCCTTGTACGGTGCGCGGCCGTCGATCATCGACGCGGTCAGCAGCGACGAGTGGAACCAGCCGCGATGCTGGTCCGAGCCTTCGAGGTACAGGTCGGCCGGGAACTGCAGTTGATCCTTGTGCGAGCCGCGCAGCACGTGCCAGTGCGTCGTGCCCGAGTCGAACCACACGTCGAGCGTGTCGCGGTTCTTTTCGTACAGGTTCGCGTCGTCGCCGATCAGCTCGCGCGGATCGAGCGTCTGCCACGCCTCGATGCCCGACTGCTCGACGCGCTTCGCGACTTCCTCGAGCAGCTCGAGCGTGCGCGGGTGCAGCTCGCCGGTTTCCTTGTGCACGAAGAACGCCATCGGCACGCCCCACTGGCGCTGGCGCGACAGCGTCCAGTCGGGACGGTTCGCGATCATGCTGAACAGGCGCTGCTTGCCCCACGACGGGTAGAACGCGGTCGCGTCGACGCCTTCGAGCGCCGTTTCGCGCAGCGTCTTGCCGCCGGCGCGCGGCGTGACGTCCATGCCGGCGAACCACTGCGACGTCGCGCGATAGATGATCGGCGTCTTGTGGCGCCAGCAGTGCATGTAGCTGTGCGTGTACTTCTCGCTGCGCAGCAGCGAGCCGGCCGCGTTCAGCGCGTCGACGATCTTCGGGTTCGCATCCCAGATCGACAGGCCGCCGAACAGCGGCAGCGATTCGATATAGCGGCCGTCGCCCATCACCGGGTTGATGAAGTCCGAATCGGTCATCCCGTGCGCCTTGCAGGACATGAAGTCCTCGATGCCGTACGCGGGCGACGAGTGCACGACGCCGGTACCCGTGTCGGTCGTCACATAGTCGCCGAGGTAGACGGGCGCGGTGCGCTTGTAGCCGGGGTGGGCCGGTGCGAGCGGGTGGTGGAAGCGCAGGTTCGCGAGCTTCACGCCCGGCGTGGTCGCGACGACGCGGCCCGTCAGCTTGAATTCCTCCATGCATGCGGCGACGCGTTCTTCCGCGATGATCAGCAGCCCGCGCTCGGTGTCGACCAGCGCGTAGACGATTTCCGGATGGAGGTTCAGCGCCTGGTTCGCGGGAATCGTCCACGGCGTGGTGGTCCAGATCACGATGCCGCCTTCGGCGCGCGGCAGTGCCGGCAGGCCGAACGCCTGCGCGGTCTTTTCCGGTTCCGCGAACGCGAACATCACGTCGATCGTCGGATCGGTGCGGTCCTTGTACTCGACTTCCGCTTCGGCGAGCGCCGAGCCGCAGTCGAAGCACCAGTTCACCGGCTTCAGCCCGCGATACACATAACCCTTCTCGATGATCTTGCCGAGCGCGCGGATCTCTTCCGCCTCGTTGACGAAGTTCATCGTCTTGTACGGGTTGGCCCAGTCGCCGAGCACGCCGAGGCGCTTGAAGCCGACCTTCTGCTTCTCGATCTGCTCGGTCGCGTATGCGCGCGCCTTGCTCATCACTTCGGCCGCCGGCAGCGACTTGCCGAACTGCTTCTCGATCTGGATCTCGATCGGCATCCCGTGGCAATCCCAGCCCGGCACGTACGGCGCGTCGAAGCCGGCCATGTTGCGCGACTTGACGACGATGTCCTTCAGGATCTTGTTGACGGCGTGGCCGAGGTGGATGTCGCCGTTCGCATACGGCGGGCCGTCGTGCAGGATGAACTTCGGCCGGCCCTTGCTGGCCGCGCGGATCTTGTCGTAGATGCCGCGCGCTTCCCATTCCTTGACCCACTGCGGCTCGCGCTTGGGCAGGTCGCCGCGCATCGGGAACGGCGTGTCGAGCAGGTTGACCGGATACTTGGCCTGCGGTTTCGAATCGGCTTTCTTGTTGCTCATGATGGGATCGCTATCAAATCGGGGGACGCTCGTGCGTCGTGAATCGGGTATGCGCGCGACGGTGCGGCGCGTGGGTGCGGCGCGCAGGCGCCGCCGTCCGGATCAGCTAATTCGGTCGGTTGCCGACGTCGAGAAGCCCGTTGCGCGGCTGCCCGGCGCACGATCGCGCTCGATGAAGTACGCACGCGCATTCGCGACATCCAGTGCGATCGCGCGCGACAGCGCCTCGAGATCGTCGAATTTCGCTTCGTCGCGCAGCTTCTTCAGGAATTCGACGCGGATGAGCTTGCCGTACGCATCGCCGTGCCAGTCGAGCAGATGGACTTCGAGCAGCACGCGGCCCGAATCGTCGACGGTCGGACGCAGGCCGAGGCTCGCGACGCCCGGCAGCGGGTCGGGGCCGAGGCCGTGCACCTGCACGACGAAGATGCCTGCGAGCGCCGGCCGCTTGTGCGCGATCGGCAGGTTCAGCGTCGGGAAGCCGAGGTCGCGGCCGAGCTTCAGCCCGTGCGCGACGTGGCCGCTGATCGCATAACCGTGGCCGAGCGCCTGCGCGGCCGCGTCGAGATCGCCGGCCGCGAGCGCGGCGCGCACGCCCGAGCTCGAGATGCGCGTGCCGTCGCTGCCGGCCACCGTGCCCATCTGCTCGACTTCGAAGCCGTATTGCTCGCCGGCCGCCTTCAGCGTGTCGAAGGTGCCCGCGCGCTTCGCGCCGTAGCAGAAATCGTCGCCGACCATCATCCAGCGCGTGTGCAGCCCGTTCACCAGCGTGCGCTCGACGAACGCCTGCGGCGACTGGCTCGCGAACGTGTGATTGAAGTGCTCGACGACCACGCGGTCGACGCCGTGCTCGCGCAGCGCCTCGAGCTTGTCGCGCAGCATCGCGATGCGCGGCGGCGCGCCGGCCGGGTTGAAGAATTCGCGCGGGTGCGGCTCGAAAGTCATCACGCACACGGGCAGGCCGCGCGCGTCCGCTGCCGCGCGCACGCGCGCGAGCAGGGCCTGGTGGCCGCGATGGACACCGTCGAAGTTGCCGATCGTCAGCGCGCACGGGGCGCGGCTCTCGGCGTTGGGCAGGCCGCGGAAGACTTTCACGATAGCGGATGCAGCGTCGGGGAATGGGCGGTGGGATGCCGCAAAGCAGAAGATTATAAACGTTCGGGCGGGCCGGCGGCCGAGAAGGCGGGAAACGCGGGGGCGAATGGTAAAATTCGCGGATGAAAAAACTCGTGATCCTGATTTCCGGTCGCGGCAGCAACATGGAGGCCATTGTCCGCGCGTGCGCGCAGGAACGCTGGCCGGCCGAGGTTGCTGCCGTGATCGCCAACCGGCCCGATGCGGCCGGCCTGGCTTTTGCCGCGTCGCACGGGGTGGCGACCGCGGTGGTCGACCACCGGTCGTTCGACGGCCGCGACAGCTTCGACGCGGCGCTCGCCGCCGAGATCGACCGCTTTGCCCCCGATCTCGTGATCCTCGCGGGCTTCATGCGCATCCTCACGCCGGCATTCGTCAGACGATACGAAGGCCGGCTGCTGAACATTCACCCGTCGCTGCTGCCGAGCTTCAAGGGCATCCACACGCACCAGCAGGCGCTGGACGCGGGTGTCGCGCTGCACGGCGCGAGCGTGCACTTCGTGATTCCCGAGCTCGACAGCGGCGCGATCGTCGCGCAGGGCGCGGTGCCCGTGCGCGCGGGCGACGACGCAGCCGCGCTCGCGCGGCGCGTGCTGACGGTCGAGCATGTGTTGTATCCGCGCGCGGTGCGCTGGTTCATCGAGGGGCGTTTGCGCCTCGAGAACGGCCGGGCAGTGGTGGCGCCGGAAGAGGCGCGTTGGATTTTCGCGGATCAACCGCATACCGAAACGAGTGAGGGCGTATGAAGCTGCACGGATTCCTGATCGGCCAGACCGAGACTTTGCTGGCCGAGGTGCTGAAGTTCGCCGGCCCCGCCGACGCGACGACGAGCCGGTTCTTCCGCGCGCACCCGAAGCTCGGGCATGCCGAGCGCGGCGTGATCGCCGAGGCCGTGTTCGCGGTGCTGCGCCGGAAGATGGAGTTTTCGCATCTCGCCGAGAGCGGCACGGGCACGCCCGCGCGGCGCCTCACGCTGCTCGGCCTGATGCAGACGGCCGGCCGCAATGCGCTGAAGCCGTTTTTGTCCGACACCGAGTCTGCATGGCTCGAGCACGTGTCGAAGATCGATCCCGCGAGCCTGCCGGTGCGCGTGCGCACGAACCTGCCGGACTGGATCCACCAGGCGCTGTCGGCACGTTTCGATGCCGAGGAACTCGCGCAGCTCGCGGCCGCGCTGAACTACCCGGCGCCGCTCGACCTGCGCGCCAACGCGCAGAAGGCGACCCGCGACCAGGTGATCGACGCGCTGCGCGCGAACGGCATCGATGCGGGTGCGACGCCGTTCGCGCCGTTCGGCGTGCGCGTGGTCGGCAAGCCGGCGCTGACGCGCCTGAAGCTGTTCGAGGAAGGCGAGATCGAGGTGCAGGACGAAGGCAGCCAGTTGCTGTGCTCGCTGGTCGCGCCGCGCCGCGGCGAGATGGTCGTCGATTTCTGCGCGGGCGCGGGCGGCAAGACGCTCGCGCTGGGCGCGATGATGCGCTCGACCGGGCGCCTCTATGCGTTCGACGTGTCGGAAAAGCGCCTTGCGAAGCTGAAGCCGCGCCTCGCGCGCAGCGGGCTGTCGAACGTGAACCCCGTGCTGATCGACAGCGAGCACGACGCGAAGATCAAGCGGCTCGCCGGCAAGATCGACCGCGTGCTGGTCGACGCGCCGTGCAGCGGCCTCGGCACGCTGCGCCGCAATCCGGACCTGAAGTGGCGCCAGACGCGCACGGCGATCGACGAGCTGGCGCCGAAGCAGGCGTCGATCCTCGCGAGCGCCGCGCGCCTCGTGAAGAAGGGCGGCCGGCTCGTCTACGCGACCTGCAGCGTGCTCGACGCCGAGAACGAGCGCATCGTCGAGCAGTTCCTGGCCGACCATCCCGAGTTCGTGCTGGTGCCCGCGCAGAAGGTGCTGGCCGACCAGCGCATCGAACTCGAGACGGGCGACTACCTGTCGTTGTGGCCGCACCGTCACGCGACCGACGGCTTCTTCGCCGCGGTGCTCGAGCGGCGCGCGCAGTAACGGCGGCACGGACGGACATGGAGAATCTGCAGAGCCGCCTGCTGTCGCACCGGCTGGCATCGGTGATTCGCGACTTTCACCAGCCGGTGATGATCTGGCAGGCGGCGATCCTCGTCGGCGCGCTGTGTTTCGCATGGGTGGCCGCACGCTTCGTGCACGGCCGGATCGATGCGCGCCGGCGGGCGGCCGGACGCGCGCCCGGTGCGGGTGCGCATAGCCTGAAACGCGCTTTGTTTCCGTTGTTCGGCGGCATCTTCGTGGGCGTCGCGCAGCTTGCGTTCGACCCGTTCATGTCGACGGCGCTGCTGTCGCTCGCGCTCGTGCCGTTGTTCGGCATCGGGCTGATCTACGTGCTGTTCTTCTTCGCGCGGCGCGTGTTCGCGCGCGATGGCCACACGCATGCTTGGCTGTCGATCGTCGAGAAGATCGTGTCGACCGTCGTGTGGGCCGCGATGGTGCTGACCGTGCTCGGCATCCAGCACGACGTGCTCGGCTGGCTCGACAGCGTGCAGTTCCGCGTCGCCAATGCGCACCTCACGCTGCTGTCGCTGATCTCCGGCGCGCTGTGGGTCTGCGTGACGCTGATGGTCGCGATGTGGCTTGGCTCGGTGCTCGAGGATCGCCTCACGCGCGCGAGCACGCTCGATGCGAACCTGAAGGTCGTGCTGTCGCGGGTCGGCCGCGCGCTGCTCGTGTTCGCGGCGATCCTGATCGGGCTGTCGCTCGTCGGCATCGACGTGACGGTGCTCGGCGTGTTCGGCGGCGCGGTCGGTGTCGGCCTCGGCTTCGGGCTGCAGAAGATCGCGAGCAACTACGTGTCGGGCTTCATCATCCTGCTCGACCGCTCGCTGCGGCTCGGCGACGCGATCAGCGTCGGCGGGCTGCAGGGCGTCGTCACGCAGATCCGCACGCGCTACACGGTCGTGCGCGGCCTCGACGGCAACGAGACGCTGATCCCGAACGAGAAGCTGATCACCGACGTCGTGCAGAACCAGTCGTCGTACCTGACGCGCGGTTATGCGAAGGTCGCGGTGCAGGTCGCGTACACGAGCGATGTCGAGCACGCGCTCGTGCTGCTCGCCGACGCCGCGAAGGACGTGCCGCGCGTGCTGGCGGAGCCTGCGCCGACCCCGTATCTGGTGAGCTTCGGCGCGGACGGGATCGACCTGGAGCTCGGCTTCTGGATCGAGGATTCGGCGAAAGGCACGTCGGGCGTGCGTTCGGCCGTGAACCGCAACATCTGGCGGCTGTTCGGCGAGCACGGGATTTCGATTCCGTTTCCGCAGCGCGAAGTGCGCGTCGTCGGGCTGCCGGACGGTTTTGCCGCCACTGGTGCGGCGGCGGGGCACGATCCGGCGGCCGGCGATCCGGCGGCCGGCAACGGTGCGGCGGACGGGCGCGCGCCGGCTGCATAGCGCGCGTCGGTCGTCAATCGTATCGATCCCGCGGTCGGAACCGGATCGCGGGCCTTTCCAAGTCCGCCCGTGGACTGTTCCGGTTGCGCCAGGGCAAGAAAATATTCATTTTTTACAAAGACTTGGAACGGTTGAAGTAAAATCCAAGTCTATTCGCGGTATGCTTTCATTTTTCTGACGCCTGCGCGAGCCGGCATCGCTCTCATCTCATCACAGGTAACTGCCTTGTTGAATTCCCTGCTCGATTTTCTTTCCCACGGGCTCCTGCATTTTTCGTGGTGGCAGGTCGCGCTGTTCGCGCTCGCCGTCACGCACGTCACGATCATCGGCGTGACGGTCTACCTGCACCGTTGCCAGGCGCACCGCGCACTGGAACTGCATCCGATCGCGAGCCACTTCTTCCGCCTCTGGCTGTGGATGACGACCGGCATGCTGACCGGCCAGTGGGCCGCGATTCACCGCAAGCACCATGCGAAGTGCGAGACCGAGGAAGATCCGCACAGCCCGCAGACGCGCGGCATCTGGAAGGTGTTCCTCGAAGGCGCCGAGCTGTATCGCGCGGAAGCGAAGAATGAAGAGACGATGCGCAAGTTCAGCCACGGCACGCCGAACGACTGGATCGAACGCAATATCTATTCGAAGTACCCGATCCTCGGCGTGAGCCTGATGATGGTGGTCGACGTCGCGCTGTTCGGCGTGCTCGGCCTGACCGTATGGGCCGTGCAGATGGTCTGGATTCCGTTCTGGGCGGCAGGCGTCGTCAACGGCTTCGGCCACTTCTGGGGCTACCGCAACTTCAACTCGGCCGACGCGAGCACGAACCTGTTCCCGTGGGGCATCGTGATCGGCGGCGAAGAGCTGCACAACAACCACCACACGTTCGCGACGTCGGCGAAGCTGTCGAACAAGTGGTACGAGTTCGACATCGGCTGGATGTACATCCGCATCATGTCGGCGTTCGGTCTCGCGAAGGTGAAGAAGGTCGCGCCGACGCCGCGCCTGAACAAGCCGAAGACGGTGCTGGACCAGGAAACGCTGCAGGCCGTGCTGTCGAACCGCTACGAAGTGATGGCGCGCTACGGCAAGGCCGTGAAGCGTGCGTACCGCCAGGAGCTCGCGCACCTGAAGGAGCTCGGTTCGAGCGAGAAGTACCAGTTGATGCGCGGCGCGCGCAAGTGGTTCCACAAGGACGCCGACGGTCTCGACGAGCCGCAGAAGAAGTTGCTGCCGGAAATCTTCGCGAACAGCCAGAAGCTGCATACGTACTTTCAGTTGCGCCAGGATCTCGCCGCGATCTGGGATCGTTCGACCGCGTCGCGCGAACAGCTTCTCGCGCAATTGCAGGATTGGTGCCATCGCGCGGAACAAAGCGGCATCAAGGCGCTGCAGGAATTCGCGACACGCCTGCGTCGCTACGCCTGATTCGAAATCGATTAGAATCTCAGGACGTCAAAAACCCCGCGTTGGCGGGGTTTTTTCATTTGGGCCGCCGGTTTTTGACGAAAGAGATCGGCAGGGCTCGAATTTGTATGAGGCTTGGGGCAGCGGCGCAATGGTGCCCCGGGGCGAGCGTAGAGGATGGGATCGGAGTAGTGTTGAAGCGCTGATTCTGGTTGACTGCGAAGCATGGGGTCCGAGTAAGCGCTAAAGCGCCAACTCGGACCGACCGCGAAGCATGGGATCAGAGTAAGCGCTAAAGCGCTAACTCTGATCGACAGGAGATATGGAGATGCAATCGACGATCAAACCCGTCGAGTACGACCGGCCCGTCGCAGCAGGGACCGTGTGCGGCGTGGGGCAGGCATGGGCCAAGGTGCCCGATGCGCCGTCCCCCGAGGAACGCGCTGCGCTGAAGGCGCGCATCAAGGCGCTGCTCGTGCGTGAAAAGGCCGCGCTGGTCGCGCACTACTACGTGGATGCCGAGCTGCAGGAACTCGCCGACGAAACCGGCGGCTGCGTTGCCGATTCGCTCGAAATGGCCCGCTTCGGCCGCGATCACGACGCGCAGACGCTGGTCGTCGCCGGCGTGCGCTTCATGGGCGAAACCGCGAAGATCCTGAGCCCGAACAAGCGGATCCTGATGCCCGATCTCGATGCGACCTGTTCGCTCGACCTCGGCTGCCCGGTCGATGAATTCTCGGCGTTCTGCGATGCGCATCCCGATCGTACCGTCGTCGTCTATGCGAACACCAGCGCGGCCGTGAAGGCCCGCGCGGACTGGATGGTCACGTCGTCGATCGGCCTCGAGATCGTGGCCGACCTGCACGCGCGCGGCGAGAAGATCATCTGGGCGCCCGATCGCCATCTCGGCAGTTATATCCAGAAGAAAACCGGCGCGGACATGCTGCTGTGGCAGGGCTCGTGCCTTGTCCACGACGAGTTCAAGGGCATCGAGCTCGACCTGCTGCGCGCCGAATATCCGGACGCGAAGGTGCTCGTCCATCCGGAATCGCCGGAAAGCGTCGTTGCGCAGGCCGATGTGGTCGGCTCGACGACGCAGCTGATCGATGCGGCCGTGAAGCTGGACGCGACGCGCTTCATCGTCGCGACCGATCTCGGCATCCTGCACAAGATGCAGCTCGCGGCGCCCGGCAAGACCTTCATCGCAGCGCCGACGGCCGGCAACAGTGCGACCTGCAAGAGCTGCGCGCACTGCCCGTGGATGGCGATGAACGGTCTTGCGAACCTCGCCGACGTGCTCGAACGCGGTCACAACGAGATCTTCGTCGATCCGGCGATCGGTGAGCGTGCGCGCCTGCCGATCGACCGGATGCTCGATTTCGCGGCCGCGCACAAGAAGCGCGTGCAGGCGAGCGGCGACCTGCAGCGCGACCAGCAACTGTTTGCGAACGTGGGGGCAGCATGACCGGTGCTGTATCCCCGCTTTACGATGTCGTTCGCGAGCAATACGGCGCGGCATTCGACGATGCGATCGCGCGCAACGTTGCCGATGCGATCGCGGAAGACGTCGGCACCGGCGACCAGACCGGGCGTCTCGTGCCGGCCGGCGGGCGTCGCCGTGCGCGCATCATCGTGCGCGAGGAAGCCGTGCTGTGCGGCGTGCCGTGGTTCGAGGCCGTGATCGGCAGGATCGATCCGGCGATCGCCGTGCATTGGCGCTATCGCGAAGGCGACCGGATGATGCCCGATTCGACCGTCTGCGAACTCGAAGGGCCGGCGCGCGCGCTGTTGACGGCCGAGCGCAACGGGCTGAACTTCCTGCAACTGCTGTCGGGTGTCGCGACCGCGACGCGCCGTTACGTCGACCGCGTCGAAGGCACGCGCGCGAAGATCCTCGATACGCGCAAGACGCTGCCGGGCCTGCGCCTCGCGCAGAAGTACGCGGTGCGCGTCGGCGGCGGCGAGAACCAGCGTCTCGCGCTGTACGACGGCATCCTGATCAAGGAGAACCACATCGCAGCGGCGGGTGGTGTCGGCGAGGCGCTCGACGCGGCGTTCGCGCTCGATTCGGGCGTGCCCGTGCAGGTCGAAGTCGAGACGCTCGCGCAGCTCGATACGGCGCTCGCGCATCGCGCGCAGTCGGTGCTGCTCGACAACTTCACGCTCGACATGATGCGTGAAGCGGTGCGCGTGGCGGCCGGCAAGGCCGTGCTCGAAGTGTCGGGCGGCGTCAATTTCGACACGGTCCGCGCGTTCGCGGAGACGGGCGTCGATCGTATCTCGATCGGCGCGCTGACGAAGGACGTGCGCGCGACGGATTATTCGATGCGGGTCGTCGACTGACCGAGCGTCATGTGATCAGACAAAAAGCCGTTGGCGCGCAAACGCCAGCGGCTTTTTTCCTGTGCGACCGCAGCCGGGAAGGCGCAGCGGTTCAGCGACGCGCGCGCGGCGTGAGCACGCTCGGCAGCGCCTTCGGCAGCGTGTGCGGCCAGTCGCGGCTGTAGTGCAGCCCGCGGCTTTCGCGGCGCGACTGCGCGCTCTTCACGATCAGCGTCGCCACGTCGACGAGGTTGCGCAGTTCGAGCAGGTCGCGCGTCACGCGGAAGTTCGCGTAGTACTCGTGGATCTCGTCGCGCAGCAGCGACAGCCGGTGCTTCGCGCGTTCGAGGCGCTTGTCGGTGCGCACGATGCCGACGTAGTTCCACATCAGGCGACGCAGCTCGTCCCAGTTGTGCGCGACGACGACTTCCTCGTCCGCATCCGACACGCGGCTTTCGTCCCACGCGGGCAGCGTGGCCGGCGTGTCCGAATCGAAGCCGGCCGCCTCGATCGCTTCGGCCGCCGCGCGGCCGATCACGAGACATTCGAGCAGCGAGTTGCTCGCGAGCCGGTTCGCGCCGTGCAGCCCCGTGTACGACGTTTCGCCGACTGCATACAGGCCCGCGAGATCGGTGCGCCCGGCGAGATCGGTCACGACGCCGCCGCACGTGTAGTGCGCGGCCGGCACGACGGGAATCGGCTGTTTCGCGATGTCGATGCCGAATTCGAGGCAGCGCGCGTGGATCGTCGGGAAGTGTTCGCGCAGGAACGCTTCCGGCTGGTGGCTGATGTCGAGATACACGCAGTCGATCCCGCGCTTCTTGATCTCGAAGTCGATCGCGCGTGCGACGATGTCGCGTGGCGCGAGCTCGGCGCGCGGATCGTGCGCGGGCATGAAGCGCGTGCCGTCGGGCAGCTTCAACAGGCCGCCTTCGCCGCGCACGGCCTCCGAAATCAGGAACGATTTCGCATACGGATGGAACAGGCAGGTCGGGTGGAACTGGATGAATTCCATGTTCGACACGCGGCAGCCGGCGCGCCATGCCATCGCGATGCCGTCGCCGGTCGCCGTGTCGGGGTTCGTCGTGTACAGATAGACCTTGCCGGCGCCGCCCGTTGCGAGCACCGTGTGCGGCGCCTCGATCGTGATCGTGCGGTCATTGTCGACGTCGAGCGCATAGAGGCCGTGACAGCGGCGGCCGGGCAGGCCGAGCCGGTCCGACGTGATCAGGTCGATCGCATGGTGATTTTCGAAGAACGTGATGTTCGGATGCTGGCGCGCGCGCTCCGACAGCGTCGCAAGCACCGCATGGCCGGTCGCGTCGGCCGCGTGAATGATCCGGCGGTGGCTGTGGCCGCCTTCGCGCGTCAGGTGGAAGCCGAGTTCGGCTGCGTCGTCCTTCGTGAACGGCACGCCTTGCGAGATCAGCCATTCGATCGCTTCGCGGCCGTGCTCGACGATATAGCGCGTCGCACCTTCGTCGCACAGGCCGCCACCGGCGACCAGCGTGTCGTCGACGTGGTTCTCGATGCTGTCCGCCGAATCGAGGACCGCCGCGATGCCGCCCTGCGCGTTATCGCTTGCGCCCTCCATCATCGAACGTTTCGCGATCAGCGCGACACGTCGCGTGCTGGCCAGATTGAGTGCGACCGACAGCCCTGCCAGGCCGCTGCCGACGATCGCCACGTCGAATTTCATGCTGCATCTCCATCGTTACGCTTTTGATCTTGTGCGTTCCGGCGGCCATGGCCGCGGAAAGGGGAGAGCATACCGCGTCGGGCCCGAGCGTGCGCGCAAAACAAAAAGCCCCGCATGCGCGGGGCTTTTCGGTCGCCGTCAGGCTGGCAGAAACCGGAGATTACTTGATCTTGGTTTCTTTGTATTCCACATGCTTGCGGACGACGGGATCGAACTTCTTGATCGCCATCTTTTCCGGCATGTTGCGCTTGTTCTTCGTGGTCGTGTAGAAGTGACCCGTACCAGCGGTCGACTCGAGCTTGATCTTGTCGCGTGCGCCTTTTGCCATGATTGTGCTCCTTGGGCTTAGGCTTCGCCGCGTGCGCGCAGGTCAGCGAGCACGGAATCGATGCCGTTCTTGTCGATCAGGCGCAGGCCGGCGTTCGAAACGCGCAGGCGCACCCAGCGGTTTTCGCTCTCTACCCAGAACCGGCGATTTTGCAGGTTCGGCAGGAAGCGGCGCTTGGTCTTGTTGTTGGCGTGGGAAACGTTGTTGCCGCTCATCGGCGCTTTCCCAGTTACTTGGCATACGCGTGCCATGAGAGCACTCCTAATACGCTAAATTCGGGGTTCGATCGCCGATGAAGGTTCTCATCGCGCCGCCACGTGATCCATGGCTGCACTCTCAGAACGCCGTAGCCCTTGCAGACAAGGCCCTTCGATGGCTAGAACTGGTTGGAAAAAAGACAGACGGCGATTCTAGCAGAAAAAGTTCAGGAAAATCAAACCTAATTTCGCTTCGCCGTTGTGGCGCCCCGAGGCGGGCCGCCGCGCCACAGTCTACAGCCAACCGGCACGTGCGAACGAGAAAGTGTCGCTGGTGCCGACGACGACGTGATCGAGCAGCCGCACGTCGACGAGTTCGAGCGCGTCGCGCAGCACGCGGGTCAGGCGGCGGTCCTCCGCGCTCGGCTGCACTGCGCCCGACGGATGGTTGTGCGCGACGATCAGCGCCGCGGCGTTATGCGTCATCGCGCGGCGCACGATCTCGCGCGGGTAGACGGCCATGCGCGTCAGCGAGCCGCGCGTGATTTCCTCCGTCTCGATCAGGCCGTGGCGGGCGTCGAGGTACACCGCGACGAACACTTCGTGCGGGTGCGAGCCGATCTTCAGCCGCAGATAATCCTCGACCGCGCCGGGCGAATCGATCGGCGTACGTTCGGATGCTTTCTCCTTCAGCATGCGCCGCGCGATCTCGGTGACCGCGGCCAGCCGTGTGGAGCGCGCAGGGCCGATGCCGGGGTGTGCCTCGAAATCGTCGGTCGTCGCCTCGAGCAGCCCGCGCAATGTTCCGAACTGCTTGACCAATGCGCGGGCGCTGACGAATACGTCGTGTCCTGGCTTGCCGGTGCCGAGCAGCAGCGCGATCAGTTCGTCGTCGGTCAGCGCGGCCGGTCCGCGCTCCAGCAATCGCTCGCGCGGCCGCTCGGGCCGCCAGTCGCCCGGGCGGCGCTTGCGCCGGCGGATCGGGAGGACGCGGCGGGGCGGATCGGTCGGCACATCGGCGGTGTCGCGGCATTCGACCGGCGGCAGGGCGAGACAGGGTGACAGCATGCTCGAAACTCCATTGGCGGCGGGCGGTCTGCGCGACGTCGTCGCACTTTCCGCCTTGCGCGCTCAGGTGACTTACAATATTGGTTTTGCGCCGGGCCTTTTCGGCCGTATCGGGCGCCGACTGAACGAGTAATTCATGAGCCTCATCGATCTATCCGAAGTGAAGCCCGGTTCCCACGTCACGTTGCATTACCGGCTCGCACTGGCCGACGGCGCCGACATCGTCAACACCTTCACCGACAAGCCGGCCACGCTGCTGCTCGGCGCGGGACAGCTGGCGCCGTCGCTGGAACAGATTCTGCTCGGGCTCAGGGTTGGAGACCACTCGACTTTTCAGCTAACGCCCGAGCAGGGGTTCGGTCCCCGGAATCCCGACATGCTCCAGCGCGTGACGCTGTCGACGCTGCGCGAGAACGGGATGGTCGGCGACGATTTCACGCCGGGCGAGCTGATCGAGTTCAATGCGCCAGACGGCGGCCGGTATGCGGGGGTGCTGAAGGAAGTCGGCGAAACCTCGGCGCTGTTCGACTTCAACCATCCGCTCGCGGGCCAGGCGCTCACGTTCGAAGTGAAAATCATCGGAATCCTGTAATCATGAGCATCACCGATACGCTGTCCGGGCAGACCGTCGCCGCCGACGCCGAAATCCTGCTGGCCCAGCCGCGCGGCTTCTGCGCGGGCGTCGACCGCGCGATCGAGATCGTCGAGCGCGCGATCGCGATGCACGGTGCGCCGATCTATGTCCGTCACGAAATCGTCCACAACAAGTACGTGGTCGAGGATCTGAAGAAGAAGGGCGCGATCTTCGTCGAGGAACTCGAGGAAGTGCCGGCCGGCAATACCGTGATCTTCAGCGCGCACGGCGTGTCGAAGGCCGTGCGCGACGAGGCCGACGTGCGCGGGTTGCGCATTTACGACGCAACCTGCCCGCTGGTCACGAAGGTGCACGTCGAGGTGGCGAAAATGCGCCAGGACGGCGTCGATATCGTGATGATCGGGCATAAGGGCCACCCGGAAGTCGAAGGCACGATGGGGCAGGTCGAGCGCGGGATGCATCTCGTCGAGAGCGTCGAGGACGTGCAGAAGCTCGAGCTCGCCGATCCCGAGCGCATCGCGCTCGTCACGCAGACGACGCTGTCCGTCGACGACGCGGCCGAGATCATCGCCGCGCTGAAGGCGAAGTACCCGAAGATCCGCGAGCCGAAGAAGCAGGACATCTGCTACGCGACGCAGAACCGCCAGGATGCGGTGAAGTTCATGGCGCCGCAGTGCGATGTCGTGATCGTCGTCGGCAGCCCGAACAGCTCGAATTCGAGCCGGCTTCGCGAAGTGGCCGAGAAGCGCGGTGTGGATGCGTACATGGTCGACGCGCCCGATCAGATCGATCCGGCATGGGTCGCAGGCAAACGCCGCATCGGCGTGACGGCCGGCGCGTCGGCACCCGAAGTGCTCGCCCAGGCCGTGATCGCGCGACTGCGCGAGCTCGGCGTGCGCAACGTTCGCGCGCTCGACGGCATCGAGGAAAACGTGTCGTTTCCGCTGCCGCGCGGGTTGAACCTGCCGCCCGCTGCCTGATTGCCGCATCGCACCCGCGGAACACCGAAGCGCGCCTCCCGGCGCGCTTTTTTTTGTAAGTCGAAATCGAGATCGCAACCATTATTCGCGGTCGTGGTGCAACCAGGTTGCTCCGCATGTTCGCGACCGTCTCTCAAAATTGGTTGCAATGCAGGAAAACCCCATCGAATCAGGATTATTGGCGTCCTATAAATGGAGTTACAATGCGCCCGTTTTCAAGCCTGAATGGCTTTGAAATCGGATTTTGGCAAGGCGCGGGAGACCATTCAATGCATGTGAAGTTGGCTTACGCCGTGTCCGTCGCCGCACCGGTTGCAATGCGTGCCGGTTGCAGCAAAAAGAGCGACGACGGGGCGGGCAGGGAGGCTGCGGTGTTCGCGGCATCGCCGGCCAGCGGCGTGCGCGTCGCCGGAACCGGTCGTGCGGCACCATCGGCGTGCCGCATCGCGCAATTGGGCAAGGACAAGGAAAACGGGGCACGTTTGGCGATCGAGGAAATCAACGCGCTTGGCCTGGCGAACGGCCGGGCAGCGGGCATGGAGGTTGCATTGCAACAAGCCGCCGGTCGCGGTGTGGCAGCGACCGTGCGTGCCGATCGACGGATGCCGGCTACGGCGCCGCATGCATGCGGCGATGCGCGCAGCGTGCGGATGTCACCGCCCCCTTTTCATTTCGATTCGACGAAACAGCGTGTCGCCGCGAGCGGTGGTGTCGTGGTGTGCGGTCTGGTTCGTACGATGGATTCCGACGCAGTCCCGACGCATGTCGGGCGCGGCTTTCGCGATGCCTTGCCAGGCGACGCGGCACGGAATCCGATCCGCCCGGATGCGGGGCTTGCCTCGCACCGGACGGAAAAAGGCACGGATGCCGGGCAACCGGACGATGGCCGTCTCGGCATGCTGCCCTACGACTTCAAGGAGGCCTCGAACACCGTCCTCGACGTCGTGACGATTTAGCGACGGGACTCATGACGGCACCGGAACAGTGCGGTGCCGTTTTTGTATCCGCTCCGGCGGCAGGTCCGGCCGTACAGGCCGGGCGGCGCGCGCCGGGACGATCCACACCCTTACCGGTATCGACTAGTACCCGCAGTGTCGCCGAGAAGGCGCGATTCCTCGCTTACCCGCGGGGCGCAACGTCCTCCGGCAGCACGGGCCAAGGAGCTTTAAATGGATATTTTCGTCCAGCAGGTTCTCAACGGGCTGGTGCTCGGCAGTGTGTACGCCATCATCGCGTTGGGATACACGATGGTGTACGGCATTCTCGGCATCATCAACTTCGCGCACGGCGACGTGCTGATGATCGGCGCGATGGTCGCGTTGTCGGCCATCACCGTGCTGCAGAACCATTTCCCCGGACTCGGCAACATCGCGACGCTGACGATCGCACTGGGCATTGCCGCGGTCGTCTGTGCATTCGTCGGCTTCACGATCGAGCGGGTCGCGTACAGGCCGCTGCGCCGCGCGCCGCGCCTCGCGCCGCTGATCACCGCGATCGGCGTGTCGATCCTGCTGCAGACGGCCGCGATGATCATCTGGTCGCGCAACCCGCTGCCGTTCCCGCAATTGCTGCCGACCGATCCGATCAACGTGATCAAGGCGACCGACACGACGCCCGGCGCCGTGATCTCGGTGACTGAAATCGTGATCATCGCGGTGGCGTTCATCGTGATGGGCGGCCTGCTGCTGCTCGTGCACAAGACCAAGCTCGGCCGCGCGATGCGCGCGATCGCCGAAAGCCCGAACACGGCAAGCCTGATGGGCGTGAACCCGAACTTCGTGATTTCCGCGACGTTCATGATCGGCTCCGCGCTCGCCGCGCTGGCCGGCGTGATGATCGCGTCCGAATACGGCAACGTGCACTTCTACATGGGCTTCATCCCCGGCATGAAGGCGTTCACGGCGGCGGTGCTCGGCGGTATCGGCAACCTCGGCGGTGCGATGGTCGGCGGCGTGCTGCTCGGCCTGATCGAGCAGCTCGGTGCCGGCTACATCGGCAACCTCACGGGCGGCGTATTCGGCAGCAACTACCAGGACGTGTTCGCCTTCATCGTGCTGATCATCGTGCTGGTGTTCCGTCCGTCGGGCCTGCTGGGCGAACGGGTCGCGGATCGCGCGTAACGGAAGGGAGCAAACAACATGACATCCATTCAACCGATCGAATCCTCGACGTCGCTCGTCGAAGAGCGCAATACCGCCAAGACCGTCATCATCGGCATCCTGACCGCTGTGTTCGTGATCGCCGCGCCGATCATCATCGGCTCGGCCGGCGGCAACTACTGGGTCCGCGTGCTCGACTTCGCGATGCTGTACGTGATGCTCGCGCTCGGCCTGAACGTGGTGGTCGGCTTCGCCGGCCTGCTCGACCTCGGCTATATCGCGTTCTACGCGGTGGGCGCGTACACGGCGGCGCTGCTGTCTTCGCCGCACCTGACCTCGCAGTTCGAGTGGATCGCGGCCCTCGCGCCCGGCGGGTTGCACATCCCGTTCCTGATCATCGTGCCGATCGCGATGGCGCTGGCGGCCACCTTCGGGATTCTGCTCGGTGCGCCGACGCTGCGCCTGCGCGGCGACTACCTGGCGATCGTGACCCTCGGCTTCGGCGAAATCGTCCGGATCTTCATGAACAACCTCGACCGTCCGGTGAACATCACCAACGGCCCGAAGGGGATCACGGGCATCGATCCGGTGCATGTCGGCGGCTTCAACCTGTCGCAGACGCACTCGCTGTTCGGCCTCCAGCTGCCGTCGGTCTACATGTACTACTACCTGTTCGTGCTGTGCTCGCTGCTGGTGATCTGGACGTGTACGCGCCTGCAGCACTCGCGTATCGGCCGCGCATGGGCGGCAATCCGCGAGGACGAGATCGCGGCGAAGGCGATGGGCATCAACACCCGCAACGTGAAGCTGCTCGCGTTTGCGATGGGCGCATCGTTCGGCGGCCTGTCGGGCGCGATGTTCGGTTCGTTCCAGGGCTTCGTGTCGCCTGAATCGTTCACGTTCTGGGAATCGATCGTGGTGCTGGCGTGCGTGGTGCTGGGCGGCATGGGCCATATCCCGGGCGTGATCCTGGGTGCGGTGCTGCTCGCGATCTTCCCGGAATTCCTGCGCTCGACGATGAGCCCGCTGCAGCATGCGCTGTTCGGTCATGACATCGTCGATACGGAAGTGATCCGTCAGGCGCTGTACGGCCTCGCGATGGTGATCATCATGCTGTACCGCTCGGAAGGCCTGTGGCCCGCGCCGAAGCATGAGGACAAGATCGCGAAACTGGCGAAGCGCGCCAGCAAGAAGCCGGTGCGCGCGTAACGAACGGACAAGGGGATACACACATGAGCGACAAGCAAATCCGACTGTCCGTGCAGGGCGTGAACAAACGCTTCGGCGGCCTGCAGGCACTGTCCGACGTCGGCCTGCAGATCAAGGAAGGCGAGATCTACGGTCTGATCGGCCCGAACGGCGCCGGCAAGACGACGTTCTTCAACGTGATCACGGGCCTCTACACGCCGGACTCCGGCGACTTCAAGCTGGACGGCCAGAACTACACGCCGACGGCCGTGCACCAGGTCGCGAAGGCCGGCATCGCGCGCACGTTCCAGAACATCCGCCTGTTCGGCGGGATGACGGCCCTCGAGAACGTGATGGTGGGCCGCCACGTGCGGACCAAGCACGGCCTGCTCGGCGCGGTGTTCCAGACGCCGGCCGAACGCCAGGAAGAGCGCGAGATCAAGGAACGCGCGATCGAGCTGCTCGAATACGTGGGCGTGCTGCAGTACGCGGACTACACGTCGCGCAACCTGTCGTACGGCCACCAGCGCCGTCTCGAAATCGCGCGGGCGCTGGCGACCGACCCGAAGCTGCTCGCGCTCGACGAGCCGGCGGCCGGGATGAACGCGACCGAGAAGGTCGAACTCACGCGCCTGCTCGACAAGATCCGCTCCGACGGTCGCACGATTCTGCTGATCGAGCACGACGTGAAGCTCGTGATGGGGCTGTGCAACCGGATGACGGTGCTCGATTACGGCAAGGTGATCGCCGAGGGTCTGCCGCAGGACGTGCAGAAGAATCCGAAGGTGATTGAGGCATATCTCGGCGCAGGGGTGCACTGATGGCAGCGGCAATGTTGAAAATCAAGGGCTTGCAGGTCAACTACGGCGGCATCCAGGCCGTCAAGGGCGTTGACATGGAAGTCCGTCAGGGCGAGCTCGTGACGCTGATCGGCGCGAACGGCGCAGGCAAGACCACGACGATGAAGGCGATCACGGGTCTGAAGCCGTATTCGGCGGGCGACATCGAGTACGACGGCAAGTCGATCAAGGGCATCCCGGCGCACGAGCTGCTCAAGCGCGGCCTCGCGATGGTGCCGGAAGGCCGCGGGATCTTCGCGCGGATGTCGATCGTCGAGAACATGCAGATGGGCGCGTACCTGCGCAACGACACCGAGCAGATCAAGAAGGACGTCGACCGGATGTTCGGCTTCTTCCCGCGCCTGAAGGAGCGTGCATCGCAGCTCGCGGGCACGCTGTCGGGCGGCGAGCAGCAGATGCTGGCGATGTCGCGCGCGATCCTGTCGAAGCCGAAGCTGCTGCTGCTCGACGAGCCGTCGATGGGGCTGTCGCCGATCATGGTCGAGAAGATCTTCGAAGTGGTGCGCGAGATCTCGAAGGAGGGCATCACGGTGCTGCTCGTCGAGCAGAACGCGCGCCTCGCGCTGCAGGCGGCCGACCGCGGCTACGTGATGGACTCGGGCATGGTCACGATGGAAGGCGATGCGAAGCAGATGCTCGACGATCCGAAGGTGCGGGCCGCGTATCTGGGTGAGTAAGTGAATGAATGAGCGGGCCCGGTGACGCGCGGCGGCAGGCGCCGCGCGCGTCGTGCAAGGGCTTTCGAAAGGCTGTCACGGGATGCCGTGACAGCCTTTTTTTCGTGTTGTGCGATTCGTGTCGAACTGTGCGTGCGAAGGCGACTCCATTCGACTGTTGCGCTGCGTACATGGCGCGGGAAACGACAGGACCGGTCGCCCGCAGCCGGTCGCCCGCAAACCGACACACGGGCCGCGTAGCATCGACAGCCCGTCGGCACACGGAGAACACGCATGAGTCTGGACTACGGTTTCGTGAAGGCGAAGGTGACATCGGTGGCGAAGCTGAAGGGCTCGCCGCACGGCAGCGAGATCCAGTATCACATCCACCTGACGCTGGCGCTGCCGGCCGGCGACTGGGATGTCGCGATCAACGTCGGCACCAGCGATGCGGACGACTTGCTGAACTACAAGCTGGTCTACGATTTCCACCATCCCGTCACGCAGACGCTCGCGGCTGCGGCGGAGGGCTACACCGACCTCACCGGGCAGGCCGCGCTGCCCGCGCTCGACTACCTGCGCAGCGACATCCTGAACGAGACGGGCGCGTGGCGCGCGAGCGCGGTGATGGACGGCACCGAGAACCCGGAGCCGATCCCGTCGCTGCTGCGGCTCGTGAGCGCCGCGCAGTCGCAGGGCCTCGACGTCGTCGTGTTCGGCCGCACGTATGCGGAAGGCAACGGCATTCACGACACGCACATGAACCAGGGCTCGACGGGCTCGAACTACCTGCATCGCGCAGGCGACGACCATAACGACCACAACGACGTCTGGCAGGACGGCGCGCTGATCGTGCGCGTGAGCGATACGCAGTGGGCCGCGTATTTCGCGGCGTTCGAACAGCAGGCCGTGCCCACCGACGCGCTCGGCAATCCGCTGCCGGGCGCGGGGCCGATCACGCGCTGAGGCCGGCCGCTGTCGCGGCCGGCTGCATCACGCGGCCGGCAGCGTCTTGCCGAACGAGATGCGCTCCTCGACGCGATAGCCGAGCGCCGCATAAAAGCGGCACGCGTCGTCGTTGCCGGGCAGCACCTGCAGGTTGATCTTCAGGCAGCCGCGCGCGGCGAGCGCGCTTTCCGCGTGCGCGATCAGCGCGCGGCCGACGCCGAGCCGCCGCGCGTCGTTCGCGACGCCGAACGAGTAGAGCCAGCCGCGATGTCCGTCGAAACCCGCCATCAGCGTGCCGACGACGCGCGCGCCGCTGGTCGCGACGAAGAACAGCTCGGGCTGCGTCGCGAGCTTCAGTTCGATCGATCGCAGCGGATCGCGGTGCGGCGGCGCGCCGGCTTCGTCGTACTGCGGGAACGCGTCGCGCCATACCGCCAGCACGGCATCGGTGTCGGTGCGTTCGAACGGGCGGATCGCGACAGCATCGGCAGCGGCATCCATCGCGGCGGTCTCCTTAGAGCGTGTCGAGGATCGACCGCAGCATCGCCATCATCTGGTCGATCTCGTCGGTCGTCACGTTCAGCGCGGGCATGAAGCGCAGCAGGTTCGGCCGCGCGGCGTTCAGCAGCAGGCCGTCGGGCTGCATGTCGCGCGCCTTCTCGACGATCTGCGGGCCGATATCCTTGCCAAGCAGCAGCGCGCGCAGCAGGCCTTCGCCGCGTTCGCCTTCGAAGCCGCGCTCCTCCGACAGCTCGAGCAGCTTGCGCTTCAGGTATTCGCCGCGTGCGCGCACGCCTTCGAGGAAGCCGGGCGCGACGAGCTGCGAGATCACCGAATAGCCGGCCGCCGTCATCAGCGGGTTGCCGTTGTACGTGCCGCCCTGGTCGCCGGCCTCGAACACCGCGACGTCGGCCTTCGACAGCAGCGCCGCGAGCGGCACGCCGCTGCCGATACCCTTGCCGAGCGTCATGACGTCCGGCTCGATGTCGGCGAGCTCGTACGCGAACAGCGTACCCGCACGGCCGCAGCCGCTCTGCACTTCGTCGACGATCAGCAGCAGGTTGTGCTGCTTCGTCAGCGCGCGCAGTTCGCGCATGAACTCGCGCGTTGCCGGGATCACGCCGCCTTCGCCCTGGATCGGTTCGAGCATCACGGCAACGGTCTTGTCGGTGATCAGCTTCTCGACCGAGTTGATGTTGTTCAGCTCGGCCTTCGGGAAGCCCGGCACCTGCGGCGCGTAGATCGTGTCCCAGCCCGGCTTGCCGCTGGCCGACATCGTCGCGAGCGTGCGGCCGTGGAAGCTGTGGTCGAACGTGATGATCTCGTATGCGCCGTTGCGGAACTTGCGGCCCCACTTGCGCGCGAGCTTGATCGCGCCTTCGTTCGCCTCGGCGCCGCTGTTCGTGAAGAACACCTTGTCGAACACGCTGTGCTGGGTGAGCAGGCCCGCGAGCTTCGCCATCGGCTCGTTGTAGAACGCCGGCGACGGGTTCAGCAGCTTTTCGGCCTGCGTCTTCAGCGCTTCGACGACACCGTCGTTGCAGTGGCCGAGGCTGTTGACGGCCCAGCCCTGGATGAAGTCCAGATAGCGCTTGCCCGTGTGATCGTAGAGCCACGAACCCTTGCCGTGCGTAAACACGATGTCGGGGCGGTTCGTGATGTACATCAGCGAGTCGATCGGGTAATCGTTCAAGGGCATGGCAGCAGACTCCAGCGGACGTTGAAAGGGAAACGGGCAATAAAAAAGCCACGGAAGGCCGTGGCTGGTGGGTTCGAACAGCTTGTGCGTAACCGGTGAAGCAGTGTGGGGTTACGCGCGAGTCCGTGACGAGCCTGCGGCATCCGGGCGGAGCGGCGAGCGGCGACGTCGAAGAGCGGACAGGAAGCGGTTCATGTGCGCAAGCATAAGGCATCCGGCGCCCCACTGTAAACCGCCGCGACGCCACGGATGTGACAGCGCGGCGCGGAACGCGGGTGTGCCGTACTCAGACCGGATGCGCGAGATCGGCAGCGCTCGTGAACGAGTCCGCGTAGAACTCGTCGGCCGGCAGCGCGTGGTGCTGCGTGAAGTCGCGCTGCGCGGATTCCACCATCACCGGCGCGCCGCACGCGTACACCTGGTGACCCGACAGATCGGGCAGGTCCTCGATCACCGCGCGATGGACGAAGCCCGTGCGACCCGTCCACTGGTCGCCGTCGTCGGGCTCGGAGAGCACCGGCACGTACTTGAAGTTCGGGATTTCGCCGGCCCACTGCTCGGCGAGCTCGCCGAGGTAGATGTCCTTCTTGCGGCGTGCGCCCCAGTAGAGCGTCATCGGGCGCGTGATGCCGCGGTGCTTTACGTGTTCGATGATCGCCTTGATCGGCGCGAAGCCCGTGCCCGATGCAAGCAGTACGATCGGCTTGTCGGAATCCTCGCGCAGGAAGAACGTGCCGAGCGGGCCTTCGAAGCGCAGGATGTCGCGCTCCTTCATCGCGCCGAACACGTGGTCGGTGAACTTGCCGCCCGGCATGTGGCGGATGTGCAGCTCGATCGGGCCTTCCTCGTACGGCGCGTTCGCCATCGAGTAGCTGCGGCGCGAGCCGTCCTTCAGGATGAACTCGACGTACTGGCCCGCGAGGTACTGCAGGCGCTCGTTGGCAGGCAACTGCAGCTTCACGACCATGACATCGTCGGCCTTGCGCTCGAGCGCGGCGATCCGGCACGGCAGCTTCTTGACCTGCACGCCGTCGACGCCGGCGATTTCGCGCACGTCGATCTCGAGATCGCACTGCGCCTTCGAGCAGCACAGCAGCGCGAGGCCGCGCGTGCGCTCGTCATTGGACAGGGCCGACGCGGCATGCGGGCCCTGTTCGATCTGGCCCGACACGATCTGGCCCTTGCAGGAGCCGCACGCGCCGTTCTTGCAGCCGTACGGCAGATGGACGTTCTGGCGCAGCGCGGCCGCCAGCACGGTTTCGTCCGACTCGACCTGGAATTGCCGGCCGCTTTGCTTGAGAGTGACGTTGAATGCCATAGAACCAAACTAGAACAAAATGTGGGGACCGTGCATGTCGAGCACGGCAGCTACAATGCAAATCCGTTGCGCGTCGCGCAACGGTGGCTACTGATTTCGCAACCAACATGATCGCGACACGAATCCTGCGCCGGCCGCGCGCACTGATCGTCGGCTGCGGCGACGTCGGCATGCGCTGCGTCGCGCAATGGCGCGACACGCGCCGCAATCTGCGGATCTTCGCGCTGACGAGCCACCCGGCCCGCCGCGACGAGCTGCGTGCCGCAGGCGCGACGCCGATCGTCGGCGACCTCGATCGCCCGGCGACGCTCGGCCGCCTCGCGGGCCTTGCCCGCACGATCCTGCATCTCGCGCCGCCGCAGTCCGACGGCCGCGACGACCGGCGCACGCGTGCGCTGATCGCCGCAACGACCGTGCCCATGCGGCGACCGTCGGCACCGCCGGCCCCTGCGGTCGGCCGGCTCCGAACGCTGCGCGCCGCTGCCCGGCAGGCCGGCGCGCCCGTTCGGGCAGCGCGTATTGTACCCGACGGTCTTCGCGCGCCGAGGCTCGTCTACGCGAGCACGACGGGCGTATACGGCGATTGCGGCGGCGCGCGCATCGACGAAACGCACCCGCTGCGTCCCGCGAATCCGCGCGCGTTCCGGCGCGTGTCGGCCGAGCGGCAACTGCGCGCGGCGACGGTGCGCGGCGTGCTGTCCGCGCGCATCGTGCGCATTCCCGGCATCTACGCGGCGAACCGTCTGCCGGTCGCGCGGCTCGAGCGCGGCACGCCGGCGCTCGAGCCGCGCGACGACGTCTACACGAACCACATCCACGCCGACGATCTCGCGGCGATCCTGCGCCGCGCGGCCGAGCGCGGCAGGCCGGCGCGCACCGTGCACGCGTCGGACGACAGCGAACTGCGGATGGGGGAGTATTTCGACCGGGTCGCGCAGGCGCTCGGCCTGCCGCGGCCGCCGCGCGTCAGCCGCGCGGACGCCGAACGCCAGCTCGAACCGGCGCTGCTGTCGTTCATGCGCGAGTCGCGGCGCCTGTCCAACACACGGCTCAAGGCCGAATTGTGCGTGACGTTGCGTTATCCGACCGTAGACGATTTCCTTCAAACGCTCGCGCCGGGCAGCGCGTCAGGTCAGCGCCGGTAACGCCTCGATCAGCAGGAAGCACAGCAGCGCGCCGATCAGCGCGCCGATCAGGTTCGGATGATATTTGTGCTTCCGGTGCATCGCGGCCAGCAGCCCGCCGATCACGATGACACCGACGACCGCGAACGCGATCATCACGTACGGCAGTTCGAAAGAATGGTTGATGTTCATGACGTCTCCCCTGCATCGCTGCTCGTGCAGCTTGTGATTCGAGTATAGCGGGGGATCGTGCGGCCGAGACGCGGCCGGACATCGAACGGTCGTGCGGATTTTCCCTTACAGGGTTTTGACGGGATTGCGCAACGCTGAAAGGTCGGCGTCATCGAGCCACCGCCACGCGCCGGGTTCGAGGTCGTCCGGCAGCGCGAAGCCGCCGATGCTTTCGCGGTGCAGCAACTCGACGCGGTTGCTTGCCGCCGCGACCATGCGTTTCACCTGGTGATACTTGCCTTCCAGAACGGTCAGCGCGAGCGCGTGCGTGTCGCGCGCATCGGCGGCGACCGCCGCGATCGGCTTCGGCTCGCCGTGGAGCTGCACGCCGGTGCGCAGCGCATGCAGTTGCGCGTCGTCGAGCGGATGGCGCACGGTCGCCACGTAGGTCTTCGGCACCTTGCGCTTCGGCGACGTGTACGCGTGCACGAACTGGCCGTCGTCGGACAGCAGCAGCAGGCCCGTCGTGTCCTGGTCGAGACGGCCGACGCACTGCACGCCGCGCGCGACGAGCGGCGCGGGCAGCAGGCTGAACACGCTTGCATGATGTTGCGGATCGCGCGAACACTCGTAGCCGGCCGGCTTGTTGAGCGCCAGATAGGCACGTGCGTGGAACGGCCAGGCCGTATCGTCGACCGAGAATACGAGGCCGTCGGTGTCGAACGACGCGTCGGGGTCGGTCGCGCTGGCGCCCGCGACGGCGACGCGGCCCGCTTCGATCAGGCCGCGGCACTGGCGGCGCGAGCCGAAGCCCTGGGTGTAGAGAATGCTTTCGAGATCCATAGCGCGCGCATTCTATCAAGCGGCGCGCGGTCGGCATGAACACGCATGCGCTGGTAAGCTCCCGGAACGCCGCGCGGCGCTCGTTCATTCTTCACGGAAAGTCCATGCATTTCGATTCGTTCCCGTTCGGCCGCAAGGCTGCCGCCGTCATCCTTGCCGCGACCGTTTCGTCGGCCGCGTTCGCGCATGCGCATCTCGCGAAGAGCGATCCGGCGGCGGGCGCGGCGCTGGCCGCCGCACCGGCCGCCGTCACGATCGACTTCACCGAGCCGCTGGAGCCGGCGTTCAGCTCGATCGTCGTCGTCGACGGCGACGGCAAGACGGTGTCGGACGGCAACGCGCGCATCGATGCGTCGAACCGCAAGCGGATGACGGTGCCGCTCACGGCGATCGGCACCGGAGCCTATACGGTGAAATGGGTGGCCGTCGCGACCGACGGGCACCGCACGCAAGGTGCATACGGCTTCGGCGTGAAGTGACGCAACGGCGGCGGCAGGTCCGTGCCAGGGTTGCCGCCGCTCTTATCCGACAGGGAGTTTCCCGCATGAATCCGACGACGCTCGATGCACTCGCCGATTTCCCCCGTCTGCTCGAAGCCCATTTCGCGGCCGTGCCCGACGGCTATGCGCGCTGGACACCCGACGACTGGGCCGGGATCCCGAGCGAGCACTTCTCGCCGCTCGGGCAGCTCTGTCATGTGCGCGACATCGAGATCGACGGTTATCACGTGCGGCTGCGGCGGATGCTCGACGAAGATCGGCCGCTGCTCGTGTCGATCGACGGCGACGCGCTCGCGGTCGAGCGCCGCTACAACGATGCCTATGCGTCCGACGTGCTCGCGGCGATCCGCGAAGCGAGACGCGAGACGCTGGACCTCGTGTCGCGCCTCACGCCCGAACAGTTCGAGCGTATCGGCGAGTTCGACGGCTACGGCTCGCTGACCGTGCGCGGGCTCGTCCATTACCTGTGCAGCCACGATCAGCAGCATCTGGCCGGCATGCAGTGGCTGCTCGGCAAGATCGACGCGGCGCTGTACGCACGCTGAACCGGCCGGCGCTCGCGCCGCCGCGAGCGGATTCCGGCGCCGCCGTCGGTGCGGCAGGGCACACTGCGGCGTTCCGATTGGATCGGTTTTCTGGATAATCCATCCAGCCGCGACCGGCTGACCGACGCGGCGCGCGTGCCTACACTCCAAGCTTCGTTCAACGAAAAAAGGAGTCAACCGTGACTACTCACACGCTCGCAGACAAGGTCGTCCTGATCGCAGGCGGCGCAAAGAATCTCGGCGGCCTGATCGCGCGGGACCTGGCGGGCCATGGCGCGAAGGCGGTGGCGATTCACTACAACAGCGCGGCGTCGCAGGCGCAGGCCGAGGAGACGGCCGCCGCGGTGCGCGCGGCCGGCGCCGAGGCCGCGACGTTCCAGGCCGACCTGACGACGGCCGCCGCGGTCGAGAAGCTGTTCGACGATGCGAAGCAGCGCTTCGGCAAGATCGACATCGCGATCAACACGGTCGGCAAGGTGCTGAAGAAGCCGTTCACCGAGATCAGCGAAGCCGAGTACGACGAGATGTTCGCGGTCAACAGCAAGTCGGCGTTCTTCTTCATCAAGGAAGCGGGGCGGCACCTCGAGGATCACGGCAAGCTCGTCACGCTCGTGACGTCGCTGCTCGGCGCGTTTACGCCGTTCTATGCGGCGTACGAAGGGTCGAAGGCACCGGTCGAGCACTTCACGCGCGCGGCGTCGAAGGAGTACGGCGCACGCGGGATTTCGGTGACGGCCGTCGGGCCCGGCCCGATGGACACGCCGTTCTTCTATCCGGCCGAGGGCGCCGATGCGGTCGCATATCACAAGACGGCGGCCGCGCTGTCGCCGTTCAGCAAGACGGGCCTGACCGACATCGAGGACGTCGTGCCGTTCATCCGCCATCTCGTGACCGACGGCTGGTGGATCACGGGCCAGACGATCCTGATCAACGGCGGCTATACGACCAAGTAAGCGATCACGTAACGGGTCGCGCTGGCCGCCGCCGCGGGTGCGCGGAGCACCGCAATGGCTCGTTTGCGTGGACAATGGACGGGCGCGCAGCCGCGAGGCCGCGCGCCCGTTTTCTCTGTGCCGCCGGGCGCTGCCGCGATGCGCGACGGCTGCCGGCGACGGTCGTCCGAACCCATGTTCCCCGCCGATGGACAAGCTGGATCAGGTCAGAATCTTCCTGCAGGTTGCCGAGATGGGCAGCTTCATCAAGGCCGCGCATACGCTCGACGTGCCGCGCGCGACCGTGTCGGCGGCCGTCCAGCAGCTCGAGGCGGAGCTCGGCACGCGCCTCTTGCACCGCACGACGCGCCAGGTGCAGTTGACCGCCGACGGCGCGCTGCTGCTCGAACGCGGCCGGCGCCTGCTCGCCGAGGCCGACGAGCTCGATCGACTGTTCCGCCGCCGCGACCGCGACGTGGTCGGGCGGCTGAACGTCGACGTGCCTAGCCGGATCGCGCGCCGCGTGGTCGCGCCCGCGCTGCCGTCGCTGTTTCGCCGCTACCCGAAGCTGCAACTTTCGCTCGGCTCGACGGACCGCTCGATCGACCTCGTACAGGAGGGCGTCGACTGCGCGATCCGCGTCGGGCGGCTTGCCGACAGCAGCCTCGTCGTGCGGCCGCTCGGGCAGTTCACGCTGATCAACTGCGCGAGCCCCGACTACCTGCGCGAATGCGGCGTGCCCGAGCATCCGGATGCACTCGCGCACGGGCACTGGGCGATCGGCTATGCGTCGCCGACGACGGGGCGCGAGCTCGACTGGGAATACTGCGTGGACGGCGAGCGGTACACGCTGACGCTGCCGAGCCGCGTGATCGTCAACAACGCCGAAACCTATATCGCCGGCTGCATCGCCGGGATGGGGCTGATCCAGATTCCGCGGTTCGACGTCGAGCATCTGCTGGACAGCGGCGCGCTCGTCGACGTGATGCCCGGCCACCGCGCCGAGCCGATGGACGTGTCGGCCGTGTACCCACACCGGCGGCACCGGTCGCGCCGGCTCAACGCGTTCGTCGATTGGTTCGGGGAGCTGATGGCGGATGCGTTGACGGGGGCGGCGGCCGGGAAGGGCGCGGAAGGCGATTGACCGGGGCGGCCGGTTTGCGTCGTGCGCCGTCGCGCGTGTTTCAGTCGGCCAGCGCTGCGAACCGCCGGTTGCGCCCGACTTCCCGCACCGCTTCGATCAGCGCCGCGCCGGTGCCGTCCGGCTTCGACGCGAACGCATAAAAACGCGCGGCCGGCAGCGCGGGCAGGCCGTCCTGCGGCCCGCATGCGCGCAGCCCGTCGCGCAGCTGGCTGCGCGCCAGTGCAGTGACCGCGAAGCCCGCGAGCGCGGCCGACACGCAGCCGGCCATGCTGCTGCTCTCGAACAGCACGCGAAACGGCCGCAGCGCGGCGGCGAGCGCCGATACGGCGGCTTCACGATAGACGCACGGTTCCGGAAACAGCGCGAGCGGCACTTCGCCGCCGGCGTCGAGCGTGCGGTCCGACGCGAATGCCCAGACGAGCGGTTCTTCCCACAGCAGTTCGCCCGACGCGTCGACCTGCCGGCACTGCTTGCCGAACACGACATCGAGCCGGCCGAGCGCCTGCTCGCGCAGCAGCGACGCGGTGATCCCGACCTTCAGCTCGATCGCCGTACGCGGATGGCGGTCGCGGAACGTGCGCAGCACGTGAGGCAGCCACGCACCCGCGAAATCCTCCGATGCGCCGACGCGCAGCCGCCCGTGCGCCGGCGCGCCGCGCAGCCTCGCGCGCACTTCGCGCTCCATGTCGACGATGTTGCGCGCGTACGCGTACAGCGTGTCGCCGGCCGGCGTGAGCGCGATACGGCGCGTCGTGCGCGCCAGCAGCACGGTGCCGGTCGCCTGTTCGAGCCGCTTGATATGGCCGCTGACGGCGGACGGCGTCAGCGCGAGGCGTTCTGCTGCCGGCGCGAACCCGCGGCTGTCGACGACTTCGAGGAAGGTGCGCAGCAGCGCGATGTCGAGCGAGGTCGACGCGGGGTCGGTCAGCGGTTCCATAGGTCAATTAAACGCAATATTCGATGAATGAATCATGATACTCCGTGAATCGTGATGAAAGGCCGACCTACCATCGTTTGCTCAAGTTGACCCGACGGAGAACACGATGACTGCCTATGCGTATGCGACGACCGCGTCGCTCGATATCGCCTATCTCGAATGGAACCCGCGCGGCGAACGCGTGGCCGTGCTGCTGCACGGCTGGCCGGACAGCCCGGTCGGCTGGGAGCCCGTGGCGGCGGCGCTTGCCGCGCGCGGCTACCGCGTACTCGCGCCCGCGCTGCGCGGCTTTGCGCCGACGCGCTTTCGCGACGCATCCGTGCCGCGCAGCGGCGAGCTCGCGGCGCTCGGGCGCGACCTGCTCGAATTCGTCGATGTGCTCGGCGTCGAGCGGCCCGTGCTGGTCGGGCACGACTGGGGTGCCCGTGCGGTCGCGAACGCGTGCGGGTTGCGCGACAGCGTCGCATCGCATCTGGTGATGCTGTCGGTCGGGTACGGCACCAACGATCCCGGTCAACCGCTGTCGCTGCAGCAGGCGCGCAACTACTGGTATCACTGGTTCATGGCGACGCCGCGCGGCGAGCAGGCGCTGCGCGACGATCGCCGCGCGTTTGCCCGCGTGATGTGGGACACGTGGTCGCCGCCCGGCTGGTATCGCGACAGCGATTTCGATGCGGCCGCCACAGCGTCCGACGGGCCCGACTGGATCGACGTCGTGCTGCATTCGTACCGGCATCGCTGGGGTTTCGCGCCGGGCGCGCCGGCCTATGCCGACGACAACGCGCGGCTGAATCCGGCGCCCGTGCTGTCGGTGCCGACGCTCGTGCTGCACGGCGGCGCGGACACCTGCAATCATCCGGACAGCTCGGCTGGGCGCGAACGGTTCTTCGCCGGGGGCTACGCGCGGCAGGTGCTGGACGGCGTGGGGCATTTTCCGCAGCGCGAGGCGCCGGCGGCGGTCGCCGACGCGATCCTCGGGTTCTGCGAGCGCGGCTGACGCGCGCCGGCCGGCCCGGCGACGAGGTCGGCGATCGCCGTCGCGACGGCGCCGGCATCGGCGTCCGTGGGTTCGAGCGCGGCGAGGCCCTGCAGCGCCTGCTCGGCGACGCCCGCGTACGGCCCGCTGTCGTAGGCCGCCTGCACGATGGCATCGGCCGGCTTGCCCGCGTGGACGAAGTGATTCGTGCCCCGGGTGAACGCGCCCGGCACGACGATCGACGTTTCGATGCCCCAGCGGGCGAGCTGGGCCGCATACGACACCGCGAGCGAATCCATCGCGGCCTTCGCGGCGAAGTAGGGCGCGAGGAACGGCGGGGTGCCGCCGCGCCGACTAGGACGATACCCCGGACGAGCAGGCCGCGGCCCTGGCGGCGCCGGTGACGAGAATGACTTCCTTCATGATCGATCTCCTGCAAGCGTGAGGGAGCGGGCGCGGCGTGCGGTTCGTCAGCACATGCCGCCGTTGGCACGCAGGACCTGGCCGTTGACCCACGCGCCGTCGGGGCCGGCGAGGAACGCGACGACGCCGGCGATGTCCCCGGGCTGGCCGAGCCGCTCCAGCGGATTCATCTTCGCCATCCGGTCGACGAGTTCGGGGCTCTTGCCCTGCAGGAACAGCTCGGTCGCGACCGGCCCCGGCGCGACCGCATTCACGCTGATGCCGCGGCCGCGCATCTCCTGGGCGAGAACCTGCGTCAGGCCTTCGACGGCCGCCTTGGTTGCGATGTACACGCCGTAGGTCGGCAGGCGCATGCCGATCACGCTCGACGTCAGGTTGACGATGCGGCCGCCGTCGCGCACGCGCTTCGCCGCCTCGCGGCTGACGTTGAACGCGCCCTTCAGGTTGATTGCGACAACCTGGTCGAAAGCCGCGTCGTCGACGTCGGCGATGGCGGCGAGC
The DNA here is from genome assembly GCF_058781685.1 of Burkholderia sp. FW306-1C-G01B. Classification (NCBI taxonomy): domain Bacteria; kingdom Pseudomonadati; phylum Pseudomonadota; class Betaproteobacteria; order Burkholderiales; family Burkholderiaceae; genus Burkholderia; species Burkholderia sp. FW306-1C-G01B. The sequence goes on along the minus strand of NZ_JBYSWZ010000010.1, from coordinate 263,534 downwards.
TTCATCACGCCCGCGCTGTTGACGACCACGTCGACGCGGCCGAACGCGCGCTCGGCCGCGTCGAACAGCGCGGCGGTCGCCGCGGGGTCGGCGACGTCCGCCTGCACCGCGACGGCTTCGCCGCCGTCGGCGACGATCGCGTCGACCACTTCCTGCGCGGGGCCGGCGCTGCCGGCATAGTTCACGACGACCCTGAAACCGTCCCGGGCGAGACGGCGGGCGATTTCCGCGCCGATGCCGCGCGATGAACCCGTGACGAGGGCGACCTTTTCCGATGTGCTCATGTCCTGCTCCTTGGTTCGTGAGTGCCGTACGAGCCGGCGACAGGACTAATGTAGGCTTCCTCGATCAATAAAAATAATGAATAATGATCAGATCAAGAATGACTAAAAGTATGTCTCATGGCATTCGACAGCAGGCTCCTGAGCGGCATCGGCGTGCTCTCGGCGGTGATCGAGGCCGGCACCTTCGCGCGCGCGGGCGAGGCGATGGGGCTGACACAGCCGGCCGTGAGCCGCGCCGTCGCGCGGCTGGAAGAACGCGTCGGCATCCGGATCTTCAACCGGACGGCGCGCGCGATCACGCTGACCGACGAAGGGCGGCGCTTTTACGAGGCGGTCGCGCCGCTGCTGGCCGGCATCGAGGAGGCGGCGGTCGACGCAGGCCGTTCCAGGGCGCGCGTCAGGGGGCGGTTGCGGGTCAACGTGGACGGCACCTTCGGCCACTACGTGCTGGCGCCGCGGATGGCGGAATTCCTCGATCGCTTCCCCGAACTGTCCGTCGAAATCAGCGTGCGCGACCGGATGGGCGATCTCGTCGCCGACGGCTTCGACGTGGCGGTGCGCTTCGGCATTCCGGAGCCGTCGTCATACCGCGCGCGGCTGCTGCTCGAGACGCGAGTGCTCACCTGCGCGTCGGCGGCCTATGTCGCGCGTCACGGCGAACCGCGGCATCCGCGCGATCTCGCGGACGGGCATCGTTGCGTGCTGATCCGCGATCCGGTAACGGGGCGGCCTTTCGAATGGGTTTTCCGTCGCGGCAACGAGGTGGTGCCGTTCGATGCCGGCGGCCGGCTGATGGTCAACGACACGGGCGCGCTGCTCGGCGCCTGCCTCGGCGGCGCGGGCGTCGCGCAGCTGCTGGAACTCTACGCGCGGGACATCCTCGCCGACGGGCGGCTGGTCCTGCTGCTGCCGGAATGGGCGGACGAGACGTTCCCGCTTTATGCGTATCACCACGCGTCGAACCTCGTCTCCGCGAAGGTGCGGGTGTTTCTCGACTTCGTTCGCGAGCTGATGGCCTGAGGTTGCGCGGCGGCGAAAGGCGGCCGGGCGGCCGTCGGGTCATTCGGTGCGATGGGGGATGTTGTCCGGGAACGGATAGGGCGCATGCGGTCCCGGCCAGTCGGGCACGGGCGGCGCGCTCAACACGTCGCATCCGCCCAGCATGAGCGACAGAACCGCGGCGAGCACGCCGCGGCAAATCGGGCTTGAAATGGCGCGCGTGCACATGGCCTGCCTCCATGCTGCGTTCCCTGATGCTTGGACTGCCAGGCGAGGTCACGCGTTGCGGTGCACGTTGCGCGCGGCAAAAAACAAAAAACCCGCGAAGCCGTGAGCTTGCGCGGGTTTCGACAGGTGCAGCGCATGACGCTGCGAAATGCTGGTGCCCAGGGCCGGAATCGAACCGGCACGCCTTGCGGCGGGGGATTTTGAGTCCCCTGCGTCTACCAATTTCACCACCTGGGCTTGTTCCTGGCCGCGCATGCGATTGTGTGCGGCGAAACGCGGATTATGGCGGAAATCCGGATGCCGGGCAAGCTACCCGGTTGCCGACGCGCGAGTTACTGGCTCAGGTAGACGAACCGGCCCTGCTTCACGATGCCCATCACGCTCGCGCGCTGGTCGAGCCCGACGTGATCCTTGTCGCTGGTGTTGACGACCCCGTTCGGCACGACGAGCTCGTGCGCGCGTTCGAGTTCGCGGCGCAGCGCCGCGCGGAACGCCGGCGTGCCGGGCTGCGCGGTCTTCAGTGCGCGGCCGACCGCGTCGGCGAGGCGCGGGTAGACGCCCGCCGCGTCGCCCGCGAACTGCGTGACCGTGCCGGCACCGTACTTCGCCTCGTACGCATCGACGAACGCGAGCGCGGCCTTGCGCGCCGGATGGTCGGCCGGCAGCGTGCGCGCGACGACGACCGGCTGGGTCGGAAACAGCGTCCCGTCGACGTCCTTGCCGCCGAGCTTGATGAATTCCGGCGTCGCGATCCCGTGGGTCTGGTAGATCGCGCCCTTGTAGCCGCGCTCGATCAGCGTGCGCTGCGGCAGCACGGCCGGCGTGCCCGAGCCCGCGATCAGGATCGCGTCGGGCTTCGCCGCGATCAGCTTCAGCGCCTGGCCCGTGACGCTCGCATCGGTGCGGTTGAAGCGCTCGGTCGCGACGACGCGGATCTTGCGCAGGTCGGCGAAGCGCGTGAACTCGTTCAGCCAGCTGTCGCCGTAGCTGTCCGCGAAGCCGATGAAGCCGACCGTCTTCACGCCGTGGTTCGACATGACGCGCGTCATCACGTCGGCCATCGCGCGGTCGCTCTGCGCCATCTTGAACGCCCAGGTCCGCGCGCCTTCCTGCGGCTCGACGATCGCGCCGGAGCCGACCAGCGTGATCATCGGCGTCTGCCCGGCGGCCACCGCGTCGAGCGCCGCGAGTGCGGCCGGCGTGATGTTCGGCCCGACCACGACGTCGACGTGATCCTCGTCGACCAGCTTGCGGATGTTGCGCACCGCGGTGCCCGGGTCGGACGCATCGTCGAGCACCGTTACCTGCACCGGCTGCCCGGCGATCGTCTTCGGCCACATCAGGATCGCGTTCTTGCTCGTGATGCCGATCGCGGCGGCAGGGCCGGTCGACGACAGGTCGACGCCGACCTTCAGGTCGGCATGCGCGGCCGCGCAGGCCAGCACGAGGGCGGCGCCGGCGGTGCGGCGCAGCAGGGCGGGAAGCGTCATGCGGGAATCTCCGTCGGGCAGCAAAAAGGGGGCGCGATATGCGCCCCTGTATTTATACACGCCGATTTCAGGAAAACGCCGGGCCGCCCCAAGTTTTCCGCCCCGAAGGAAGTCCCCTAGGGGGATGGCCCCGTCCGGGGGCCTGGCGCGAAGCGACAGGTCCGGGGGGCGCTTACAGTTCGTACGATTCGGATTCGCCCTTGAGCGCCTGCTCGATCAGCTTGCGGTTCAGCGTCGGCGACAGCAGTTCGACGAGCGTATACACATAGCTGCGCAGGTAGGCGCCCTGCTTGAGCGCGACGCGCGTCACGTTGCTGCCGAACAGGTGGCCGACCGGGATCAGGCGCAGGTTGCGGTCGCGCTCGGGATTGAACGCGATGTCGGCCATGATGCCGACGCCGAGGCCGAGTTCGACGTAGGTCTTGATCACGTCGGCGTCGATCGCCTCGAGAACGATGTCCGGCGACAGCCCGCGCAGCGCGAACGCCTGGTTGATCTTCTTGCGGCCCGCGAACGCGTCGTCGTACGTAATCAGCGGATATTGCGCGAGATCGTCGAGCGACGGCGGCTTGCGTTCGAGCAGTGGGTGATCGGCCGGCACGACGGCCGCGTGGTGCCACTGGAAGCAGGGCAGCGACACGAGTTCCTTGTAGTCGGAGATTGCCTCGGTCGCGATCCCGAGATCGGCCTGGTCGTGGATCACCATCTCGGCCACCTGCGTCGGGCTGCCCTGCAGGATCGACAGGTGCACCTTCGGGAAGCGCTTCTTGAATTCGGCGATCGCGGCCGGCAGCGAGTAGCGGGCCTGCGTGTGGGTGGCCGCAATGGTCAGGTTGCCCTGGTCCTGCGCGGCGTAATCCTTCCCGACCCTTTTAAGGCTTTCAACCTCCTGCAGGATCCGCTCGACCGATGCGAGGATGATCCTGCCCGGCTCGGTGAGCGAGCGCACGCGCTTGCCGTGCCGCGTGAAGATCTCCACGCCCAGCTCGTCCTCGAGCTCGATGATCGCCTTCGATACCCCCGGCTGCGACGTGTAGAGCGCCTTGGCGGCCTCGGTGAGGTTGAAATTCTGCCGGACGGCCTCGCGCACGAAGCGAAATTGGTGCAGGTTCATTTATAACCCTTCCGCATATCAACAGAATTTTTTAGTCGTTTGAAATATAAGGCGAGTTTATTACGATTCACCGGAGTTTTTCAAATATGGATATCTGTTTTCGTCATTAGCAATCCACCCGGCAGCGGATGGCGGCAGTGGCGACGGAACGGAGATTCGGGCGCGACGTGGCTAGGACGTCGCGCGGTCACCACGAAAACCCCTGGGGTCCCCGAATGTATCAGTACGACCAATACGACCAGACGATCGTTGACGAGCGTGTCGCGCAATACCGCGATCAGGTGCGCCGCCGCTTGTCGGGCGAGTTGAGCGAAGACGAATTCCGTCCGCTGCGTCTGCAGAACGGCCTGTACATGCAGCGCCACGCGTACATGCACCGCATCGCGATTCCGTACGGCAACCTGCGCAGCGACCAGCTCCGGATGCTGGCGCGCATCGCCCGCGAACACGATCGCGGCTACGGCCACTTCTCGACCCGTTCGAACATCCAGTTCAACTGGATCCAGCTCGAAGACACGCCCGAGATCCTCGCGAAGCTCGCGTCGGTGCAGATGCACGGCATCCAGACCTCGGGCAACTGCATCCGCAACATCACGGCGGACCAGTTCGCGGGCGTCGCCCAGGACGAGGAGATCGATCCGCGTCCGTGGTCGGAAATCCTGCGCCAGTGGTCGACGTTCCATCCCGAATTCGCGTGGCTGCCGCGCAAGTTCAAGATCGCGGTGTCGGGCTCGAAGCACGACCGCGCGGCCGTGCAGATCCACGATCTCGGCGTGTACCTGAAGAAGAACGCGCAGGGCGAGGTGGTCGCGAGCATCCTCGCGGGCGGCGGCCTCGGCCGTACGCCGATCATCGGCGCGGTGATCAAGGAAGACCTGCCGTGGCAGCACCTGCTCACCTACTGCGAAGCCGTGCTGCGTGTGTATAACCGCTTCGGCCGCCGCGACAACCTGTACAAGGCGCGCATCAAGATTCTCGTGAAGGCGCTGTCGCCCGCGAAGTTCGCGCAGCAGGTCGAGGAAGAGTGGCAGCACCTGAAGGATGGCCCGTCGACGCTCACGCAGGCGGAAGTCGACCGCGTGTCGCAGTATTTCAAGCCGCCCGTCTACGAGAAGCTGGCCGACACCGACGCATCGTTCGAACAGCACCTGCTCGAGAACAAGGCGTTCGCGCGCTGGGTCGAGCGCAACGTCGCGCCGCACAAGGTGTCCGGCTACGCGGCCGTCACGCTGTCGCTGAAGGATCACCGCGTGGCGCCGGGCGACGCGACCGACCAGCAGATGGAGCTGGTCGCCGACTGGGCCGACGCATACTCGTTCGGCGAGCTGCGCGTGTCGCACGAGCAGAACCTGATCCTCGCGAACGTGAAGAAGCGCGATCTGTTCGCGGTGTGGGAAAAGGCGAAGGCGGCCGGTTTCGCGACGCCGAACATCGGCCTGCTGACCGACATCATCGCGTGCCCGGGCGGCGATTTCTGCTCGCTCGCGAACGCGAAGTCGATCCCGATCGCGCTGGCGATCCAGCAGCGCTTCGACGATCTCGACTACGTGTACGACCTCGGCGACCTGTCGCTGAACATTTCCGGTTGCATGAACTCGTGCGGCCATCACCACGTCGGCAACATCGGCATCCTCGGCGTCGACAAGGACGGCGCCGAGTGGTACCAGGTGTCGCTCGGCGGCGAGCAGGGCACGGGCCGCGACGGCGCGCGCCTCGGCCGCGTGATCGGGCCGTCGTTCTCGGCGGAAGAAGTGCCGGGCGTGATCGCGAAGCTGATCGACACGTTCGTCGAAGCGCGCATCGACGGCGAGCGTTTCGTCGACACGTACGACCGCATCGGCATCGCGCCGTTCAAGGAGCGCGTGTATGCGGCGCGCCAGGCAGTGAACGCGTAACCAACCGGGTACAAGGAATTTGCAGATGGCTTCGATTATCAAGAATCGCGCAGTGATCGACGATGCATGGCAGGTCGTGCGCGCGACGGAAGACGGTGCGCTGCCCGCGGTCGACGCGTTGCCGGCCGGCAAGGTGCTGGTGCCGTTCGCGTTGTGGCAGGCCGAGCGCGCGGCGCTCGTCGCCGCGAAGACGAAGGACGAACTCGGCGTGTGGCTCGCGCCGGACAGCGAGCCGGCCGATCTCGCGGCCGATTTCGGCGCGATTTCGCTGATTGCCGTCGACTTCCCGCGCTTTGCGGACGGCCGCGGCTACAGCATCGCGCGCCTGCTGCGCGAGCGTTACGGCTGGACGGGCGAGCTGCGCGCGATCGGCGACGTGCTGCGCGACCAGTTGCTGTACATGTCGCGTTGCGGCTTCGACGCATTCGCGGTGCGTGCCGACAGGGACATCCACGACGCGCTGAATGCGTTCACGGAATTCACGCAGCGCTACCAGGGCGCGTTCGACGAGCCGGCGCCGCTGTTCCGCCGCCGCGCCGCCGCAGCCGACGCCAAGGTGGGCGCATGAGTACCGCTACCGCGCTGACGCCGGAACTCGCCGCGAAGGTCGAGCGCCTCGACGCGCTGCTCGCGCAGATCGGCGCACGTCACGAGAAGGTGAAGTTCGCGAGCAGCCTCGCCGCGGAAGACATGCTGCTCACGCACGCGATCCTGTCGAAGGGCGTGTCGATCGGCATCTTCTCGCTGAACACGGGCCGTCTGCACGCGGAAACGCTCGGCATGATCGACCGCGTGCGCGAGCGCTACGGCTACGAGATCGAGCAGTTCCATCCGCAGCAGGATGCGGTCGACCAGTACGTCGCCGAGCACGGCCTGAACGCGTTCTACGAGAGCGTCGAGCTGCGCAAGTCGTGCTGCCACATCCGCAAGGTCGAGCCGCTGAACCGTGCGCTGGCCGATGTCGGCGCGTGGGTCACGGGCCAGCGCCGCGAGCAGTCGGTCACGCGTGCGGAGCTGCACGAGGAAGAACAGGACGAAGCGCGCGGGATCGCGAAGTACAATCCGCTCGCCGACTGGACGGAAGCCGATGTATGGGCGTACCTCGGAGCGTTCGACGTGCCGGTCAACCCGCTGCACGCGCGCGGTTATCCGAGCATCGGCTGCGAGCCGTGTACGCGCGCGATCCGCCCCGGCGAGGACAGCCGCGCGGGCCGCTGGTGGTGGGAATCGCGCGACACGAAGGAATGCGGGCTGCACATCACGATCACGCCGATTCCCGCGACCGCCGAAGCAGGCGCTGCGCACTGAAAGCCTGACAAGAAACTGAATATTGCGCCGCCTGCGACAGCGGGCGGCACGAACCCAGAAGAAGGACTGAAATCATGAGCACGACGCTCGAGCAATCCGCCTTTGCCCCGGCCACCGGCGGCGACAGCCGCATGGGCCACCTCGACTGGCTCGAAGCCGAGTCGATCCACATCCTGCGCGAACTGGTCGCCGAATGCAGCAAGCCGGCGCTGTTGTTCTCGGGCGGCAAGGATTCGGTCGTCGTGCTGCATCTGGCGCTGAAGGCGTTCGGTCTCGGCGCGAACCGCAAGACGACGCTGCCGTTCCCGCTCGTGCACATCGACACGGGCCACAACTACGACGAAGTGATCGATTTCCGCGACCGCCGCGCGCAGGAGCTCGGCGCCGAGCTGATCGTCGGCCACGTCGAGGATTCGATCAAGCGCGGCACGGTCGTGCTGCGCCGCGAAACCGATTCGCGCAACGCCGCGCAGGCCGTCACGCTGCTCGAGACGATCGAGCAGCACGGCTACACCGCGCTGATCGGCGGCGCGCGCCGCGACGAAGAGAAGGCACGTGCGAAGGAGCGCATCTTCTCGTTCCGAGACGAATTCGGCCAGTGGGACCCGAAGGCGCAGCGCCCTGAGCTGTGGAGCCTCTTCAACGCACGGCTGCATAAAGGCGAACACCTGCGCGTGTTCCCGATCTCGAACTGGACCGAGCTCGACGTGTGGCAGTACATCGCGCGCGAGAACCTCGAGCTGCCGTCGATCTATTACGCGCATCAGCGCGAGATCGTGCGCCGCAACGGTCTGCTCGTGCCCGTCACGCCGCTTACGCCGATGCGCGACGGCGAGACGAGCGAAGTCGCCCAGGTGCGCTTCCGCACGGTCGGCGACATCAGCTGCACGTGCCCGGTCGAGAGCGACGCGGACGACGTCGAGAAGATCATCGCCGAGACGGCGGTGACCGAGATCACCGAGCGCGGTGCGACGCGGATGGACGACCAGACCTCCGAAGCCGCGATGGAACAGCGCAAGAAGCAAGGTTATTTCTGAAGCACACGAGGACATTCACATCATGAGCATCATCGAAAATCACGAAGACCTCGGCGTGCTGCGCTTCATCACCGCGGGCAGCGTCGACGACGGCAAGAGCACGCTGATCGGCCGCCTGCTGTACGACAGCAAGGCCGTGCTGTCGGACCAGCTGTCCGCACTGTCGCGCGCGAAGAACAAGCGCACGGTGGGCGACGAGCTCGACCTCGCGCTGCTGACCGACGGCCTGGAAGCCGAGCGCGAGCAGGGCATCACGATCGACGTCGCATACCGCTACTTCGCGACCGCGAAGCGCAAGTTCATCATCGCCGATACGCCCGGCCACGAGCAGTACACGCGCAACATGGTGACCGGCGCGTCGACCGCGCACGCGGCGATCATCCTGATCGACGCGACGCGCGTGACGGTCGAGAACGGCGTTGCCGAACTGCTGCCGCAAACGAAACGCCACAGCGCGATCGTCAAGCTGCTCGCGCTGCAGCACGTGATCGTCGCGATCAACAAGATGGACCTCGTCGACTACAGCGAGGCGCGCTTCAACGAGATCCGCGACGCGTACGTCGCGCTCGCGAAGCAGCTCGGCCTTGACGACGTGCGCTTCGTGCCGGTGTCGGCGCTGAAGGGCGACAACATCGTCGGCGCGAGCGAGCGCATGCCGTGGTACGCGGGCGAGCCGCTGCTCGACGTGCTCGAGTCGCTGCCGGTCGAGACGCAGGCGCATGACGCGCTGCGCTTCCCGGTGCAGTGGGTCGCGCGCCAGGACGGCAGCTCGGCCGACGATTTCCGCGGCTATATGGGCCGTATCGAGTCGGGTGAAGTGAAGGTCGGCGACGAGATCGTCGTGCTGCCGTCGAACCGTACCGCGACGGTGGCCGAGATCGTCGCGCCGGTGCCGGGCGGCACCGCGTCCGTCGCGCAAGCGTTCGCGGGCCAGACGGTGACGATCCGTCTCGAACAGGATGTCGACGTGTCGCGCGGCGACATGTTCGTCACGACCGTCGAGCCGGTCGAGCCGGCCAAGAAGCTCGAGGCCGACCTGTGCTGGTTCGACGAAGCGCCGCTGTCGCAGCAGCGCAAGTACCTGCTGAAGCAGACCACGAGCACGGTGTTCGCGAAGATCGGCGCGGTCAAGCAGGTGCTCGACGTGCATACGCTGTCGCACGCGACCGACCGTCACGAACTGAAGATGAACGACATCGGCCGCGTCGCGCTGACGCTGCAGAAGCCGATCGTCTGCGACACGTACGACGCGCATCCGGGCACGGGCGCGTTCGTGCTGATCGACGAGGCGACGCACCACACGGTCGCCGCGGGCATGATCCGGGCGTTCTCGGCGTAACCACCGGCGAACCGCGCCGCCATGCGGCGGCGCGGGCCGGACGCCGCCGTCCGCAGGACAAGCGAAGCGACAAACATGGGCAAGGTATATCTGATCGGAGCAGGGCCGGGCGCAGCGGACCTCATCACGGTGCGCGGCGCGCGGCTGCTGGCGCAGGCCGACGTCGTGCTGCACGACGCGCTGGTCGAGCCCGCGATGCTCGACTACGCGCCGAACGCGCGCAGGATCGCGGTCGGCAAGCGCTGCGGGCAGCGCTCGACCGCGCAGCACTTCATCAACAAGCAGATCGTCGATGCGGCGCGCGAGCATGCGTGCGTCGTGCGGCTGAAGGGCGGCGACCCGATGCTGTTCGGTCGCGCCGAAGAGGAAATGCGCGCGCTCGATGAGGCCGGCATCGACTACGAGGTCGTGCCGGGCATCACCGCAGCGCTGGCCGGCGCGGCGACGCTGAAGCGTTCGCTGACGCTGCGCGGCGTGTCGCGCAGCGTCGCGTTCGCGACGCACAGCCGTGCGCCGGGCAGCGACGAGATCCGCGAAGCCGCGCGCGCCGATTCGATCGTCTACTACATGGGCCGCGACAGCGCCCCCGGCATCGCGCAGGAGCTGATCGATGCCGGCCGTGCGCCGGCGACGCCCGTGGCGATCGTCGAGGCATGCAGCACCGCGCGCGAGCGCTCGCTGACGCTGACGCTCGCGCAGATGGCGGCGGGCGACGCGCAGGCGTGGCTCGATCCCGCGGAACCGAGCCTGCTGATGATCGGCGACGCATTTGCCGAGCGCGCACGGCACGCGAAAACGGGCGATCCGCTGCGGGATGCGGCTTGAGCGGAATCCGGCCGTAGTCCGAAACGAAAAAAGCGCTGGCGGAAGCCAGCGCTTTTTCATTTGGAGCCGCCGTTGCGCTTACGCGTCGTCGCCGATCCGGTCGATGCAATAGCGTGCGATCGCGTCGAGCACGCCGTCGTCTTCGCCGACAGCCGTCGCGCAGCGGATCTCGACGCCCGGATGCGCGGCGCGGCACGCATCGACGAGCTGCGGCAGGTCGCGGCGGATATGGCCGCCCTGGCCGAAGAACACGGGTACCACGGTGATGCGCGTGCAGCCGGCGGCGACTTGCGCGGCCACGGCCTCACCGAGCGACGGCGTCATCAGTTCGAGGAACGCGAGCGACACGTGCGACGCAGGGGAGCCGGCGCCGCGCAGCCGCGCGGCGAGCCGCTCGAACGGCTCGGCCCAGCGCGGATCGCGGGCGCCGTGGCCGAACAGGACGATGCCGTGCGAGCTCATGTCGAAGTCTCCGTCGTGATGCGGCGCTCAGTGCCGGTCGACCCACTTTAGCGCGAACAGGCCGAGCGCGAGATAGATCAGGCCCGGCGTCGCGGCGGTGAGCGGTGCGGGCCACGTGTTCAGCGTGCCGATGTGCGAGAACAGCGTATTGAGCAGCTGGAAGCTCATGCCGAGCATGATGCCGCCGAACACCTTCACGCCGACCACGCCGGCGCGCGTGTGCAGGTACGCGAACGGCAGCGACAGCACGAGCATCACGAACACCGCGAACGGATACAGCAGCTTGCGCCACAGCGCGATGTCGTAGCGCTGCGTGTCCTGCTGGTTCTCGCGCAAGTGCTGGATGTAGCGGAACAGGTTGATGATCGACATGCGCTCCGGCGACACGAGCAGAACCGACAGGATCTGCGGCGTCAGGTCCGAACGCAGCCGGTATTCGGGCAGCGATACCTGCTGCGACCGGTAGACGGGGTTCAGCGCGTCGGCCGGCTGGCCGCTGATCGGCTTGATCGGCGTGAGCTCCGTTTCGGTGACACCCGTCAGCAGCCAGTGGCCGGGCGGCTCGTAGCGGCCCGTCTGCGCGATCCTCACGTTCTGCAACTGGAATTTCGAGTCGAACTCGTAGATGCGCACGTTGCTGATCGTCGAGTCGGGCGACAGGCTGCCGACGTTGACGAAGCGGGTGACCTGTTCGCCGTTTTCGCGGGCCGCGAGCGTGTCCTTCACCCACACGCCCGACTGGAAGTTCGACGACACCGACGCGCCGAGCGCCTGCAGCCGCACGCGTTCGGACAACTGGTCGGCGTACGGGCCGACGAATTCGCCGATCAGGTAGGTGACGATCACGAGCGGCACGCCGATCTTCAGCAGCGAGCGCAGCGCCTGGTTGGTCGCGAGGCCCGACACGCGGAAGATCGTGAATTCCGAATTCGCGGCCATCTGCGCGAACACGTAGATCGCGCTGATCAGCGCGGCGACCGGGATGATCTCGTAGAAGCGCGACGGCGTCTGCAGCGCGACGCGCATCACCGCGTAGCCGAACTTGTAGTTGCCGTGTCCGACCGAGTTCAGTTCGCTGATCAGGTCGAAGAAGAAGAACAGGCCCGAGAACGCGAACAGGATGAAGATGAACGTGACGTAGATCTGTCGCGCGAAGTACTTTTCATAGAGCCGCATCGATCATGCTCCCGAGCGGCCGAACAGCGCGCGTGTAAACAGCGGACGATTGCGCACGCGCAACCAGAAGATGACGGCGACGATCGCCGCGACGAGCGCATGCAGGCCGACGAGGCCGACGCCGAACGACATCTTGCCCTGCTCGATCTGCGCCTGCACGACGTTCAGCAGGTTCGAGTAGGTGAGGTAGATCAGCACGGCCATCACGAGGTTGATCGTGCGGCTGCGGCGCGGGTTCTGGTACGCGAGCGGGATGCCGAGCACCATCAGGTTGAGCGCGATCAGCGGCAGCCCCGCGCGCCACGCGAATTCCGCGAGGTTGTCGCGCGTCGGGTTGCGCAGCAGCTCGGGCGTCGGCGTGCTGTTGGTGGTCTGCACGTTCACGACCGGCTTGCTGGTGATCTTCACGCCGTAGCGCTCGAACTCCATGATCTTGAAGTTCGGCTGGCCGGGCGTGCCGTCGTAGCGGCGGCCGTCTTCCAGGACGACGAAGCGGTCGCCGTCCTTCGACGTTTCCGTATGGCCCGTCTGCGACACGACGACGTTGACCTTGCCGTTCTCGGTCGACGTCACGAACACGTTCTGCACCTTGCTCTGGTCGGGCGTCATCTTCTCGATGAAGAACACGCGATGGTTCGAGGCCGACTCGCGGAACTGGCCCGGCGCGAGCAGCGAGATCTCGTCGCGCTGCTGGAAGCGTGCCTTGATCATCTTGCTCTGCTGGTTCGACCACGGCCAGCCGACGAACGCGAAGAACGCGATCAGCAGGATGATCGGCGTGGCGAACACGCCGATCGGCTTGATGAGGCGCGTGAGGCTCACGCCCGACGCGAGCCACACCACCATTTCGGAGTCCCGGTACCACCGGGTCAGCACGAACAGGATCGACACGAACAGCGTGACGACGAGCATCACGGCGAGATAGCCGATCACGGTCAGGCCGATCAGCACGAGCACGTCCCGCGGGTCGATTTCACCGGACGCGGCGTAACCGACGATGCGGATCATCATCGTCGTGAGCATGATCGTGAGCAGCACCATGAACACGGCGCCAGCCGTATACGCAAGCTCGCGCTGGAGGGAGCGTTCGAAGATCATTCTTGATGAGAAGAGGGCGGGAGGCTGCGCACGCGTGGTGGAGCGCTCGCGCCGCCACGGGAAAAATAGCGGATAATTGCGGCTTTCATCCTTAGCCCAGATTTTATCCGAGGACAAGCGCGATGGACTTTAGCATAAAAGGCTGTGATTGGAGCAAAGGCGAGGCCAAGGGGTTCCTGACCGGGAAGTCCGACTGCATCGTCCTCGGCATCTTCGAGGCGCAGACGCTTTCCGGCGCGGCGCTCGACATCGACACGGCCACCAAGGGACTGATTTCGCGCGTGGTGAAGGCCGGCGACATGGACGGCAAGCGCGGCAAGACGCTGTTCCTGCACGAAGTGTCGGGCATCGGCGCGTCGCGCGTGCTGCTCGTCGGCCTCGGCAAGCAGGATGCTTTCAATCAGAAAGCCTATAACGACGCGGCCACGGCCGCCTGGCGCGCGCTGCTGGCGACCAAGGTCGTCCAGGTCACGTTCACGCTCGCGCAACTGCCGGTCGACGAGCGCAGCTCCGACTGGGGCGTGCGCGCGGCAATCCTCGCGCTGCGCAACGAGACCTACCGCTTCACGCAGATGAAGAGCAAGCCGGAACCGGCGTCGCACACGCTCAAGCGTGTCGTGTTCAGCGTCGATCCGTCGGACGAAAAGGCCGCGAAGGTCGCCGTCAAGCAGGCCGTTGCGCTCGCGAACGGGATGGATCTCACCCGCGACCTCGGTAACCTGCCCGGCAACGTCTGCACGCCGACCTATCTCGGCAACACCGCGAAGAAGCTCGCGAAGGATTGGGGCCTGAAGGCCGAAGTGCTCGGGCTCAAGCAGATCCAGGCGCTGAAGATGGGCTCGTTCCTGTCGGTCGCGCGCGCGTCGGTCGAGCCGCCGCAGTTCATCGTGCTGCACTACCAGGGCGCCGCCGCGAAGGCCGCGCCGGTCGTGCTGGTCGGCAAGGGCATCACGTTCGACACGGGCGGCATCTCGCTGAAGCCGGGCGAGGGCATGGACGAGATGAAGTACGACATGTGCGGCGCCGGTTCCGTGCTCGGCACGATGCGCGCGGTTGCCGAGATGGGCCTGAAGATCAACGTCGTCGCGATCGTGCCGACCTGCGAGAACATGCCGGGCGGCAACGCGACGAAGCCGGGCGACATCGTCACGAGCATGAAGGGCCTGACGATCGAGGTGCTGAACACCGACGCCGAAGGCCGCCTGATCCTGTGCGACGCGCTCACGTATGCGGAGCGCTTCAAGCCGGCCGCGGTGATCGACGTCGCGACGCTGACGGGCGCGTGCATCATTGCGCTCGGCCATCACAACAGCGGCCTGTTCTCGAAGGACGACGCGCTCGCGGGCGAACTGCTCGACGCGTCGCGCGAGGCGGGCGACCCGGCATGGCGCCTGCCGCTCGACGACGAGTACCAGGATCAGCTGAAGTCGAACTTCGCGGATCTCGCGAACATCGGCGGACGTCCGGCCGGCAGCGTGACGGCCGCGTGCTTCCTGTCGCGCTTCACCGAGAGCTACCCGTGGGCCCACCTCGACATCGCGGGCACCGCGTGGAAGAGCGGCGCCGCGAAGGGCGCGACTGGCCGTCCGGTGCCGCTGCTCGCGCAGTTCCTGATCGACCGCGCCGGCCAGTGATGGCGGTGCTGACGACGATACGGGTGCGCGGGCAATGACGCGGATCGATTTCCACTCGAACGTCGGCGATTCGCTCGCGTACGCGTGCCGGCTGCTGCGCAAGGCCTACCAGGCCGGGCAGCCGGTCGTCGTGCTCGCCGAGCCCGCGCGCCTGCGCGCGCTCGACGAGCGGCTCTGGACGTTCTCGCCGCTCGATTTCATTCCGCATTGCGGCGTCGACAGCGAGCACGCGGCCGGGACGCCGATCGTGCTGGCCGCCGATCTCGACAAGGCGCCGCATCATCACGTGCTGCTGAACCTCGGCGCGACCGTGCCCGCGCAGTTCGCCCGCTTCGAGCGCCTGCTCGAAGTGGTCGGCAACGCGCCGGACGAACTGGCCGCGGGCCGCGACCGCTATCGCTTCTACCGCGATCGCGGATACGCGCTGAACAACTACAAGCAGGGCAGCTAGCCGCAACCGTCGACGGAGCGTTCCCGTGACACAAGCCGATTCATCCTCGATCCCGACGCTGACCGACGTGTTGGTGCCGGGCAAGCCGGTGCCGGCGCGCTCGCCCGCGCCCGACGCGCCGCAGCCGCACGCCGGCGCGGCGATTCCGGTGTTGACCGACGTGATCGCGCCGGCCGATTCCGCGAAAACCGAGGCCGACCCCGAATTCGTCGTGATCGAACCCGTGCCGACGCTGCACGTGCCGGCGGTCGAGCTGCCGGGCGACGTCGCGACGGCTGCTGCGGCGGCAATGGGCGAGACCGATGCGCCGGCCGAACCGGGCGCCGCGGAGCACGTGGTCGCCGCGGACGCAGCGGTCATGAATGCGCCGCTCCGGTCGTCGCTGGCCGACGACGATGCGTCGCAGCATGCGTTCGCTGCGGTGGCGCGCGACGCGGCCGGGCACGCGTCTGACGCGGTCATGCCGGAGGCGGTCGTACCGGCCGCGGCGCCGCAGCCGGATGGGCAGGCAGCCGTCGGGCTGACGCCGGAAGATGCGCAGCATATCGCCGAGCGCCTGCGCAATCGGCTGACGAGCTATCTGACCGGAGCAGGGCGCGAGGCCATCGAGGCTCGCTGCCGCGACGCGCTGCACGAGCATTCGGCCTGGCTGGTCGGCCAGGTCACGCGCGAGGTGGCGCTGACGCTGGAAACCGAGGTCATTGACTGGGTCCGCGACGCGGTCGACGAAGAGATCGCGCGCCGCCGCGCCGGTCATTCGGGCTGAACACCCGGCCGTTCCGGCGATAGAAAAAAGGGGCGGTTCCAGTAAGTGCCGGCGAAGCTGCCGGCGACGGGCAAGCCCGCCTGTCGGCGGCACCCGGCACAACGGTTGTGCCCCGTCCGGGGCATCCGGTTCAACGCAGCGACAGCACCCACTGCGCGAGTGCGTGGGCTTCGCCGCTCGTCAGTTGCGTATTGGCGGGCATCGGCACGCTGCCCCATACACCGACGCTGCCTTTCACGATCGATTGGGCAAGGTAATCGACGGCATCGCCGCGCGTCGCATACTTGCCGGCGATGTCGCGGAACGACGGGCCCATCAGCGGCTTGCCGACCGCGTGGCAGGCCATGCAGTTCTTGCGCTGCGCAAGCGCGAGCCCGTCGGCCTGATCGGCGCGCGCCGCCGCTGCGCCGCCGGTCAGCAGCATCACGAGCAGCGCGCGCAATATCGTCTGTTTCATGCGGTTCTCCGCCGGCGGGGACGGCCGGCTTCATGGTCCGCGCATTATAAAAGCAAAGGGAACGCACGTTTTGCGCGTTCCCTCGGCGGCCATTTCCATTGGGGTCGCATGATGCGGCGATATCGCGTCAACCCGTGACGGCGCCCTGGTTCGCCGGCCGGGCGAGGGCCGCGAATTTCGCGAGCACGCCGCGCGTGTAGCGCGGCGCCGGCTGTTTCCACGCGGCGCGACGGCGCGCGAGCTCGGCATCGTCGACGTTCAGTTCCAGCAGCAGCCGGTGCGCGTCGATCGTGATCGAGTCGCCTTCCTGCACGAGCGCGATCGTGCCGCCGACGAACGCCTCGGGCGCGACGTGGCCGACCACCATGCCCCACGTGCCGCCCGAGAAGCGGCCGTCCGTGATGAAGCCGACCGATTCGCCGAGCCCCTTGCCGATGATCGCGGACGTCGGCGCGAGCATTTCCGGCATGCCGGGGCCGCCCTGCGGGCCGAGGTAGCGCAGCACGAGTATGTCGCCGGCGCGGATCCGGTCGCCGAGGATCGCATCCATCGCGCTCTGCTCGTCGTCGAACACGCGTGCCGGGCCCGTGATCACCGGGTTCTTCAGGCCGGTGATCTTCGCAACCGCGCCGTCTTCCGCGAGATTGCCCTTCAGGATCGCCAGGTGACCCTCCTTGTACAGCGCGCGGTCGATCGGGAAGATCACGTCCTGGTCCGCGCGCGGCACGCTCGGCACGTCCTTCAGTTCGTCGGCGATCGTGCGGCCGGTGATCGTCATGCAGTCGCCGTGCAGCAGCCCCGCATCGAGCAGGATCTTCAGCACCTGCGGAATCCCGCCGGCCCGGTGCAGGTCGGTCGCGACGTACCGGCCCGACGGCTTCAGGTCGCAGATCACGGGCACGCGCTTGCGGATGCGCTCGAAGTCGTCGATCGTCCAGTCGACCTCGGCCGCATGCGCGATCGCGAGATAGTGCAGCACCGCATTGGTCGAGCCGCCGGTCGCCATGATCACCGACACCGCGTTCTCGATCGACGCCTTCGTGATGATGTCGCGCGGCTTCAGGTCGCGCTTCACGGCCTCGACGAGCACGCGCGCCGATTCGGCCGCCGAATCGACCTTCTCCTGGTCGGGGTTCGCCATCGTCGACGAGTACAGAAGCGACATCCCGAGCGCCTCGAACGACGAACTCATCGTGTTCGCGGTGTACATGCCGCCGCACGAACCCGACGTCGGGCACGCGTTCTGCTCGACGCCTTCGAAATCCTCCTGCGTCATCCGGCCCGCGGTGAATTCGCCGACGGCCTCGAACGACGACACGATCGTCAGGTCGCGGCCCTTCCAGTGGCCGGGGCGGATCGTGCCGCCGTACACGTAGATGCCGGGCACGTTCAGGCGCGCGAGCGCGATCATGCCGCCCGGCATGTTCTTGTCGCAGCCGCCGACGACGACCACGCCGTCCATCCATTGCCCTTGCACGCAGGTTTCGATGCAGTCGGCGATCACCTCGCGCGACACGAGCGAGTACTTCATGCCCTCGGTGCCCATCGACATGCCGTCCGAAATCGTCGGCGTGCCGAAGATCTGCGGGTTCGCGCCGGACGCCTTCACGGCCGCGACGGCCGCGTCGGACAGGCGCTGCAGGCCGGAATTGCACGGCGTGATCGTCGAATGGCCGTTCGCGATGCCGACCATCGGCTTGTCGAAATCGTCCTTCTGGTAGCCGAGTGCGTAATACATCGAGCGATTCGGCGAACGGGCCACGCCTTGCGTGATGTGCTTCGAGCGACGGTTGTACGGCATGGGGGACTCCATCGTTGTCTGGGCGACGCCCGTGAGCGGCGCGCCGGTTCGGATGAAACAAGAATGGAGTGTCCGGATTGGGATGTCCAATATATTATTTGTCGCCTATTAAGTCGTTTTACGAATGAGTGACGTATGGCTGATCCGACACCCGACCTGCGCCAGTGGCGCTATTTCGTGACCGTTGCCGACGAGCGCCATTTCGGCCGCGCGGCCGAACGCCTGTCGATGACGCAGCCGCCGCTGTCGCAGGCGATCCGGGCGCTCGAGGATGCGCTCGGCGTCGCGCTGTTCGTGCGCACCAAGCGCTCGGTGGCGTTGACCGCGGTCGGCGCGGCGCTGTTGCCCGACGTGCGCCGGCTGCTTGCGTCGGCCGATGCGCTGCCGCCGCTCGCGCGACGGCTCGCGCGCGGCGAGGCCGGCTCGCTGTCGCTCGCGTTCGTGTCGACCGCCGATTACGGGCTGCTGCCGTCGCTGTTGCGCGCGTTCGGCGCGCGCTATCCGCAGGTGCGCCTGCAGCTCGCGGAGGCGACGAGCGACGTGCAGATCGACGAGCTCGTCGCCGGCCGCATCGACGCAGGGCTCGTCATTCCGCCGGTGCCGCCGCGTCACGCGGCCGGGCTGTCGTACTTGCCCGTCGTGCGCGAGCCGCTGGTGGTCGCGATGCCGGCCACAGCGTGCGACGCGCCCCAAGACGAACCCGTGCATCTCGCCGATATCGCCGCATTGCCGCTCGTGATCTTTCCGCGTCGTTTGGCGCCCGGCTTTTATGACATCATTACGGGCTGCTACGGCGCGGCGGGGGAAACTCCGCGCATCGGCCAGGAGGCGATCCAGATGCAGACGATCGTCAGCCTCGTGTCGGCCGGCATGGGCGTCGCACTGGTGCCGCAATCGCTGCGTAACCTGCGGCGCACCGGCGTGGTCTACCGGCCGCTCGCCGGTCACGCGCCGGTCGTCGAGACAGGCCTCGTGTGGCGCACGGGCGACGTGAGTCCCGTGCTCGCCGGCTTCATCGACGTCGTGCGCGCGCAGGGCCTCGCCGCGTGACGTGAACGATGGAGCGCCGGTGCCGTCCAACGCGCGGTGCTGCGCGTTCGCGACGGCCGTACCGCATTCGAAAACTTCTTCGCTAACCCATGATCATTCACCCGAATTTCGACCCCGTTGCGATCCATCTCGGGCCGCTGGCCGTGCGCTGGTACGGCCTCATGTATCTCGTCGGCTTCATCGCGGCGATCGTCGTCGGCCGGGTCCGCCTGAAACTGCCGCACGTCGCGGCGCAGGGCTGGACCGCGAAGGACATCGACGACATGATGTTCTACGGCGTGCTCGGCACCGTGCTCGGCGGCCGGCTCGGCTACGTGCTGTTCTACAAGGCCGATTTCTACTTCTCGCATCCGCTCGACGTGTTCAAGGTGTGGGAGGGCGGCATGTCGTTTCACGGCGGCTTCCTCGGCGTGACGCTCGCGATGATGCTGTTCGCGTGGCAGCGCAAGCGCCACTGGCTGCAGGTCACCGATTTCGTCGCGCCGATGGTGCCGACGGGGCTCGCGGCCGGGCGTCTCGGCAACTTCATCAACGGCGAGCTGTGGGGCCGCGTGACCGACCCGGCGGCGCCGTGGGCGATGCTGTTCCCGGGCGCGATGCGCGACGATGCGGCTTGGCTGCCGAAGCATCCGGCGCTCGTCGAGAAGTGGCATCTCGCCGACGTGTTCATGCAATACCAGATGCTGCCGCGCCATCCTTCGCAGCTCTACGAAATTGCGCTCGAAGGCATCGCGCTGTTCTTCGCGCTGTTCTTCTTCTCGCGCAGGTCGCGGCCGATGGGCGCCGTGTCCGCGCTGTTTCTGATCGGCTACGGCCTCGCGCGTTTCACGGTCGAGTTCGCGCGCGAGCCCGACGACTTCCTGGGCCTGCTTGCGCTCGGCCTGTCGATGGGGCAGTGGCTGTCGCTGCCGATGATCCTCGGGGGCATCGCGCTGATGGTTTGGGCGTATCGTCGCCGCGCGGCGAATGCGGCTGCGTGATGCGATATCGATGCGCGCGCAACTGGCGCGTGCATCGGCAACACGCATGCAAATGAAAAACGCCGACCCGAGGGCCGGCGTTTTGCGTTTCCGACAGCCGCGCGTTGCGCGTTACTTCATCTGCACCGAGCCGTTGACGGTGACCGACACGGTGGCCTTGCCGCCTTCGACCGCGATCGGTGCGCTCATCTTCGCGCTGTCCATCGGCGCCGCGGCCATCGCCATCATGCGCGGGTACGGCTGCACGTTGCGGCCGCTGCCGACGTTGACGTCGCGGATCGTGTAGCTGCTGTAGCCGAACGCCTTCGCGGCTTCGTCAGCGCGGGCGCGGAACGACTTGATCGCTTCGGTCGTGAGCTTCTGCTCGGCCGTGCGCTGCGCTTCAGGCGACAGCGAGAACTCGACGTTCGCGACCTGCATCAGGTTCGACAGTTGGCCTGCAAGCTTCGACGCCGCGGCGAAATCGCGCGATTCGAGCGCGACCTCGGTGCGGCCGCGCCATGCGGAGATCTTCCCGTCGCGATCGGTGCTCGGATACACGGAGAATGCACCCGTGTGCGCGGTGACGCCCGGTACGCCCTTCGCTTGCGACAGCGCGGCATCGGCACGCTGGTTCAGCGCGGACGTGAGGCTGCCCGGATCCTTTGCCTGCTGCTCGTAGAACAGCGTGATGTGGATGATGTCCTGCGGCACGTCGGCGCTGGCCTGCGACGAAAGCGACAGCACGCCCGCCGGTTCCGGGAAGTGCGGGTTCGCGGTCTGCGCGTGCGCGGCGGGCGACGCGAGCGTCAGCGCGACGGGAACGGCGGCGGCGAGTGCGAGCGACAGCGCGAGTGCGGATTTCTTGGTCATTGTTGGACTCCTTGTGCGAGGGCGCGCACGCGGATCACGCGTGCGCGACGCGGGCGTACCGCGCGAAAAAAACAACAGCCGGCCCGATTGGCCGACAGCGGTTGCTTAGGCTGCGCGAAAGACCCGCGAGTTCCGCGGCGGCAGCGCGTGCTGACCAGATTTGACGTTTGGCGCGTGCGCCTACTGCGTGCGCCTACTTCATCAGCTTTTCGGTGATGAACCGCCATTCTGCGCGCGTGACCGGTGTGATCGACAACCGGTTGCCGCGTGCGAGCACGCGCATGTCGGCGAGTTCGTCGTGTTCGCGCAGTGCGGCGAGCGGCACGAGCGGCGACTTTTTCACATAGCGCACGTCGACGAGCAGCCAGCGCGGCGCTTCCTGCGTCGACTTCGGGTCGTAATAGGGGCTTTTCGGATCGAACTGCGTGGGATCGGGGTAGGGCGTCGACGATACTTCGGCGACGCCTGCGATGCCCGGCTCGGGGCAGCTCGAGTGATAGAACAGCACGCCGTCGCCGATCTTCATCGTGTCGCGCATGAAATTGCGCGCCTGATAGTTACGCACGCCGGTCCACGGCAGCGAGCGCTGCGGTGCGTTGGCGAGATCGTCGATGCTTGCTTCGTCCGGTTCGGACTTCATCAGCCAGTATTGCATGGATCGTGATCGACGCAGTAGGAGGCATGAGGGTCTGTTTGCATGCGCGTTGCACATGCAAACAGACCCTGAAAAAGAAAACGGCACCGGGACTCGCCCGATGCCGTTGGATAGGCCCCCGCCTTGGCCGCTAGGCCGGCATCCTGAACCTGAGGTTCAGAATTGGTCGCAGTTAGCAGCACTTCGGGTACATCAGACAGAGTGACGCGCGCGCCCGTGCTACAAATTTCCGCAACCGTGCACATGGCATTGGTTCAAGGAATATATGACCTTGGCGAACCAGGCAGGGAAGCTGACTGAACTGTGTTTCGATGCGCCAATTTGACCACCGTTGATCGCCGAGATCAAGGGGAATCGACGCATCGATTAAAACGTTACTGCGTCTCGTGCTGTGCGAGCACCGCGCCGAGCTGTTCGTTCATCTGGTGCATTGTACGACGGATTTCCTCCGCCGGAAATGCTTCACCGTGACGCACGCTCGTTTGCAGCCGCAGCAATTCCGATGCGAGCGACAGTGCCGCCATCACCGCGATGCGATCGGTGCCGCGTACCGAGCTGTTCGAGCGGATTTTCGACATTTCGGCGTCGACGCGCGCGACCGCCTCGAGCAGCGCCGCTTCGGTCTCGGCCGAACAGGCGAGACGATACGCCTGACCGAGAATCGAGACTTCGATCTGCTTGGTACTCATGCATGTTCTCCGTGGCTGGCCGCGTCATCGCCATCCGTACGCGCCTGCGCATCCAGCAGGTCGAGCTGGTTGTCGGCTTGCTCCGCGCTTTTCGAGCGCGGCAGCTTTTCGAGAATCGCGTTCAGTTTCACCTGTGCGTCGTCGATCTTTGCCGACAGCGTGTCGCGCTCGGCCGCGAGCGCATTGCGTTCATCGCGCAGTTGCGCGAGTTCCGCGCGGACCGTGTCCGCTTCCGCGCGCAATTGCGCGACCTGCTCCTCGAGCGCGAGCCGTTCCGAGTGATAGCGCTTGTTCAGCGAAATCAGACGGCCAATATTTTGAGATAGGGTTTCGAGTTCGTTGAGCATTTGCTGCGTCCTCTAAAGACCCAGCATTTTAGCGCGGAATAACGCGCAATCCGACATCTGTAACGTTTCCAGTCGTAACACCCCCGCTTCTTGCCGCGAATAGGCGCGCCACGTGCGGGTCCGGACGCTTCCTTGACGCTCGCGCGAGCGGCTCCTAAACTGGCGCCGCCTCGGTGCTCGCGCGTGGAACGCGCGGTTAAACGGGAAGCAGGGAGCGGGCTCCGCCGGGAGGCCGCCAACCTGCGCTGCCCCCGCAACGGTAAGCGGCCGCGTCCAGTGACGCAGGCCGGCTCAGGCGCGTTCCGCGTGCAGGTTTCGCACGCGGGCGCGGGCCACTGCGCGTCATCGCGCGGGAAGGCGAGCCGGTACGCCGCCAGCCCGGATACCGGCCGAGGCGGGGAGCCCGCACGGGCTTCGTGACGCGCGGCCTGCGGGGAGGCGGGGCGCGCAGTGCTTCACGGGATATCTTCATGCTGACCCCAATCGTCCGCACGGCGCTCGGCGCGCTCTGCGGACTGCCGCTTGCCGCCGCCGCGCAGACCTCGGCGCCCGCCGTACCCGCGGCAACGTCCGCCGCGCCAGCGGCCCGGCCTGCCGCTGCGACCATGCTCGAACCGGTCGTCGTCACCGCGCAGCGCGCGCCGCAGGCGCTGGCCGACACGATTCCGCAAACCACCGTATTCGACGCGCAGGATATCGCCGCGCATCCGGGCGCCGATCTGCCGACGTTGCTCGCGTTCGCACCCGGCGCGCAGATCGTGCGTAACGGTGGCCCCGGCGCGAGCGCGACGATGTTTCTGCGCGGCGCGGAGTCGACGCAGTCGCTCGTGCTGATCGACGGCGTGCGGGTCGATTCCGCGAGTCTCGGTGCCGCGCAACTGAGCCAGCTGCCGCTCGATCAGATCGAGCGCGTCGAGATCGTCAACGGCAACGTGTCGTCGCTGTACGGCTCGGGCGCGATCGGCGGCGTCGTGCAGGTGTTCACGAAGGACGGCGGCAATCATCCGCCGCGCTTCAACTTCGCGGTCGGAGTCGGCAGCTACGGCACTCAGACGCAGCAGGCCGGCGTAGCGGGCCGGCTCGACGGCGACGGGAAGACGACGTTCAGCGTGTCGATCGCACGCGACAAGGACAACGGTTTTTCCGCGCTCGACCCGGCGAAGAAGCCGAATGCGAACCCGAATGCGAACGGCTACCTGAACGAGAGCATCACCGCGGCGCTGCGCCACCGCTTCAACGACCGCTGGGATGCGGGCGTCAGCTACTTCCAGTCGAATGGCAACGACAGCTACGACAATGCGTGGGGCGTGCCGACCGACCTGAACAACCTCTATTCGCGCGTGCAGCAGGTGCGTGCGTTCGCGAACGGCAAGCTGACCGACTGGTGGACCGCTCACTTGAGCGTGTCGACCGGCAACGATCGCAGCCAGTCGGCGCTGAACGGCGTCTATACCGATCACTTCAATACCGACAACCGCCAGTACACGTGGCAGAACGATTTCCGGATCGCACCGGATCACCTGATCCAGGCCGGCTACGAGCGGCTCGACCAGCAGTTCATGTCGAATGCGTATGCCGCGCCGCAGCGTCACGTGAATTCCGGCTGGATCGGTTATTCGGGGCGCTTCGGCCGCCAGCAGTTCCAGGCGAACCTGCGCCGCGACCAGTACTCGGACTTCGGCGGCGCCAATTCCTACTATCTCGGCTACGGCCTTGAACTGACCGATCGCTGGAAGGTGACCGCGAGCTATTCGGACGCGTTTCGCGCGCCGAGCTTCAACGACCTCTATTACCCGATGGCCGGCAATCCGTCGATCCAGCCGGAGCACAGCCATTCGATCGAGGCCGCGCTGCAGTATGCGTCCGATGCGGTGGGCGTGATGCGGCTCACCGCGTTCCAGACGCGCTACGCGAACCTGATCAACTATCGGCCCGACGGGAGCGGTTTCTACTATATTGCGCAGAACGTCGGCAGCGCAAAGGTGCAGGGGCTCGAAGGATCGTGGCAGGGGCATGTCGGCGCGACCGACGTACGGGTTGCCGCCACGTTGCAGAACCCGGTCAACGAAACGCAGAATCAGGATCTCGACCGCCGCGCGCGACGTTTCGCGTCGATGGCCGTGAACCGCGCATTCGGCGCGTGGCGTGTCGGCGGCGAATGGCTCGTGAGCGGCGCGCGCAACGATCCGGGCGGCGGGCGGCTCGGCGGCTACGGGATCGTCAACCTGTCCGCGCGCTACAACATCACGAAGTCGTGGTACGTCAGCGCGCGCATCGATAACCTGCTCGACAAGGACTACGAGCTTGCATACGCCTACAACACGCCGAAGCGCGGCGCCTATGTCACGCTCGGCTGGCAGCAGCAGTAAGCGGATGCGCCGCGCGTCGTGCGCAGCGCCGTGCGCGGCATGAGCGCCGCGCGCGCCGCCGCGATCTGGGCCGCGCTGGCCGCCGCGGTCGCGTTGCTGTTCGTCGCGTCGCTGTCGATCGGCAGCGTGCCGATGTCGCCGTGGCAGGCGCTCGCGTCGCTCGTGCCGCATGGCGGCGACGCGCTGTTCGCCGACATCGTCCGCACGCTGCGCCTGCCGCGCGCGCTCGCGGGCTTTGCATGCGGCGCGCTGCTCGCGCTTGCCGGTGCACTGCTGCAGGTGCTGCTGCGCAACCCGCTCGCGGAACCGTACGTGCTCGGCGTGTCCGGCGGCGCGGCCGGGTTTGCGCTTGTCGCGATGATCGCGGGCGGTGCGTGGTGGCTCGTTGATGCGTCGGCGTTCGCCGGCGCGCTCGTGTCGGTTGCGCTCGTGCTCGGCCTCGCGCGCCGCGAGCTGTGGCGCGGCGACTCGCGTGACGCGTCGCCGCGGCTGCTGCTTACCGGTGTCGTGATCGCGGCAGGGTGGGGCGCGCTCGTCACGCTGCTGCTGTCGCTCGCGCCCGATGCGCGGTTGCGCGGGATCATCTTCTGGCTGACGGGCGACCTGAACGGCGTGACCGCACCGTGGTTCGCGTGGGGCGCGCTGCTATTGGCCGCATGTGTCGCGCTGCCGGCCGCGCCGCAATTGAACGTGCTGCTGCGTGGCGACGCGACCGCGCTCGCGCTCGGCGTACCCGTCGCGCGCCTGCGCGTGCGGATCTATCTCGTCGCGTCGCTGGCCGCGGCGGCCGCGGTGACGACGGCCGGCACGATCGGCTTCGTCGGCCTCGTCGTGCCGCACGCGCTGCGGCTCGCATTCGGCAACGACCAGCGCATGCTGCTGCCGGCCGCGATGCTCGCGGGCGGCGGCGGCGTGATGGCGGCCGACCTGCTCGCGCGCACCGCGATCGCGCCCGCGCAACTGCCGGTCGGCGTGATGACCGCGTTGATCGGCGTGCCGGTGTTCCTGTGGATGTTGCTGAGGAGGCCGATGCGATGACAGGCACTGCGCAGTACGCCGCTGCTTCCGGCAACGACATGGCCTGCGCGACCGTCGACCTGACGCTGAAGGCCGGCGCGCGCACGCTGCTCGACGGCTTTACGCAGGCCTTCCGCCCCGGCGAAATCTGGTGCGTCGCGGGGCCGAACGGCGCGGGCAAGACGACGCTGCTCGCGACGCTCGCGGGGCTGCACCCGCCGGCCGGCGGCCGGGTCGAGGTCGATGGCCGGCCGCTTGCCGCATGGCCGCCCACGCAGCTCGCGCAGCGTCGCGCGCTGATGCCGCAGCAACTGCACGATGCATTCAGCGCGACCGTGTTCGACACGGTGCTGCTCAACCGCTTTCCGTATCTCGGCGGCTGGGGCTGGGAGCGCGACGGCGACCGCGCGGCCGCGCGCGACGCGCTTGCGACCTTCGACCTGACCGCGCTCGCGTCGCGCGACGTGCTGTCGCTGTCGGGCGGCGAGCGGCAGCGCGTCGCGCTGGCCGCGACGCTGTGCCAGGATGCGTCGCTGATGCTGCTCGACGAGCCGCTCGCGCATCTCGACCTGCATCACCAGATCGACTGCCTGACCGCGCTGGCCGCATGGCTCGACGCGGGCCCGCGCACGGTGCTGTTCTCGTGCCACGACCTGAATCTCGCGCGGCGTTTCGCGACGCATGCGCTGTTGCTCGACGGCCGCGGCCATGCGTGGGCCGGCCCCGTGCACGACGTGCTGACGCCCGAGCGTGCGAGTGATGCGTTCGGCTATCCGCTCGTGCTGATCCGCGAGCATGGCCGCGACGCGCTGCTGCCTGCATGGCCTGAGCGACAATGACCTTTTCCTTTCCGATGCGCGGCGCAGGCCGCGCCAACGACACGGCTTCCCGATGACGACTCCGACCCACTTTCCACCCGCGATCGCGCCGCTCGACGACGCGCTGCGCAAGCGCCTGCAGCATGTGATCGACCACAAGACCAAGCCGCCCGGCAGCCTCGGCCAGCTCGAGGCGGTCGCGCTGCAGATCGGCCTGATCCAGCGCACCGAGCGGCCGACCGTGCAGCGCCCGGTGACGATCGTGTTCGCCGGCGACCACGGGATCGCGGCCGAGGGCGTGAGTCCTTACCCTCAAGCGGTGACCGCGCAGATGGTTGCGAACTTCCTGGCCGGCGGCGCGGCGATCAACGCGTTCTCGGGCGTCGCGCAGAGCACGCTCGAGATCGTCGATGCGGGCGTTGCGTCGCCGCTTCCGCTGTCCGACCGGCTGGTGTCGCTGCCGGTCGCGCGCGGCACGCGCAACTTCGCAACGGAGCCGGCGATGACGCACGACGAGGCGATGACGGCGCTCGCGGCCGGTGCGGCGCGCGTGCGCCTGCACGCGTCGCTCGGCACGAACGTGATCGGCTTCGGCGAGATGGGGATCGCGAACACGTCGTCGGCCGCGTGCCTGATGAGCCGCCTGCTCGACGTGCCGATCGATGCATGCGTCGGGCGCGGCACGGGCCTCGACGACCAGGGGCTCGCGCACAAGCGCGCGGTGCTCGGCCGCGCGCTCGTCAAGCACTCGCACGCGATCGCGCCGCTCGACGTGCTCGCGACGTTCGGCGGCTTCGAGATCGCGATGATGACGGGCGCGTATCTCGCGGCCGCGAGCGAGCGGATGACGATCCTCGTCGACGGCTTCATCGCGACGGCCGCGCTGCTCGTCGCCGAGCGCATCGCGCCCGGCGTGCGCGACTACTGCGTGTTCTCGCATACGTCGCACGAGGCCGGGCACCGGCGCATGCTCGAGCATTTCGGCGCGAAGCCGCTGCTCGCGCTCGACCTGCGGCTCGGCGAAGGCACGGGCGCGGCGCTCGCGCTGCCGCTCGTGCGCGCGGCGGCTGCGTTCCTCAGCGAGATGGCGAGCTTCGAGTCCGCCGGCGTCGACAATCGTGACGCCTGATCGCGCGAGCGGCATGCGTGCCGAACTGCGCTACTTCTTCGTCGCGCTCGGCTATTTCACGCGCGTGCCCGTGCCGCGCGCGATCGGTTACGCGGCCGGCGATCTCGACCAGGCCGCGCGCTATTTCCCGCTCGTCGGCGCATGCGTCGGCGCGTGGGGTGCGCTCGTCTATCTCGTCGCGTTGCGCGTGCTGCCCGCGTCGATCGCGGTCGGGCTGTCGATGGCCGCGACGCTGCTCGCGACCGGCGCTTTCCACGAGGACGGCCTCGCCGACAGTTGCGATGCATTCGGCGGCGGCTACACGCGCGACGACGTGCTGCGCATCATGCACGACTCGCGGATCGGCACGTTCGGCGCGGTCGCGCTCGTGATCGCGCTCGGCCTGAAATGGCAGGCGCTCGCGGCCATGCCGCCGCTGCGCGCCGCTTGGACGATGATCGCCGCGCATGCGGCGAGCCGTGCGGCGGCCGTCAGCCTGCTGATGTCGCTCGACTATGTGCGGCCCGAAGGCAAGGCGAAGCCGGTCGCGCAACGGATGGGCGCACGCGCGGCGTGCGTCGCGGCGGTATTCGGGTTGCCGTGGCTGTTCTGGCCGGACTGGCGCACGGGTGTCGCCGCGGGCGTCGCGCTCGTGCTCGTGCGCGCGTGGGTGGCCCGCTACTTCGTGAAACGGATCGGCGGATATACGGGCGACTGTCTCGGCTTCGCGCAGCAACTGAGCGAACTGGCGATCTATCTCGTGGTGCTCGGATGGACGTCGTCCTGATCCGTCATCCGGCCGTCGCCGTCGAGCCGGGCATGTGTTACGGACGCAGCGACGTGCCGCTCGCCGCGTCGGCCGATGCCGGCGCGCATGCCGTGCGCGCGCATCTGTCGGCTATCGGCGCGCCGCCGCCCGAACAGCTCTGGACGAGCCCGCTGACGCGATGCGCGTCGGTTGCCGAACGGCTCGCGCACGCATTCGATGTGCCGCTGCAGCGCGATGCAGGCTGGCAGGAAATGGATTTCGGCGCGTGGGAAATGCGGCGCTGGGACGATATCGACCGTGCGGCGCTCGATGCGTGGGCGGCCGACCTGATGCATGCGTGTGCGCATGGCGGCGAAAGCGTCGCGCGGTTCGCCGCGCGGGTTGCACGGCGGGCCGACGCGGTTATGCAGACCGATCGGCCGCAATGGGCGGTCACGCACGCGGGCGTGATCCGCGCGTTCGCATCGCATGTGTTGCGTGTGCCGCTCGATACGCTGCTGTCGCGGCCGGTGCCGACAGGCGGTGTCGTCTGGCTGCGTGCGGATGACGTGGCGCGAACATGGGAAGTCGTGCACTGGGATGAATAGGCTTGTCCGAGCCCGCATGTGAACGATGCGACGCGCGGTCAAACCGTCTCAAGGTACCGGACGCATCGATATGTGTGCGTCAAACGCGCAAGTCGCCGGAAATCAGCGCGCCGACCGCCGCGCACGCGCGGCATCGAGATCCTCGCACAGCGCGGCCGCGCCCTGCGCGATCCGCGGCGACGGCCGCGTCAGCAGGTCGCCGTCGATCGCGAACAGGTTGTTGCGCGCCACGGCCGTCAGCGCGGGCCACGCGCGCCAGCGTGCAAGGCTCGGCAGCGGTTCGTCCGAGCGCGTCGCGCCGGCGCTCGTCGTCACGATCGCTTCCGGATTCGCGGCGAGCACGGCCTCGTCGGTAACGCTTGGCGCGAGCGGCTTGAGCGACGCGAACACGTTGCGGCCGCCGCATAGTGCGATCACGTCGTTGATCAGGTGCGCGCCGTTGAGCGTCGTCAGCGGACGGTCCCAGACCTGGAAGAACATCGTGACAGGCGGACGCGCGGCGTAGCGTGTGCGCAGCGTCGCGATGTCGCGCGCAAAGGACGCCGCGGCCGCATCGGCTGCCGGCTGCGTGCCGAGCAGCGTGCCGAGCCGGCGCAGCGACGACGACACGTCGTCGAGATGTTTCGGTTCGCTGAAGAACAGCGGGATGTGCAGCGCGCGTAGCGCATCGGTCTGCCGCTCGGCGTTGCCGTGCCGCCAGACGACGATCAGGTCGGGCTTCAGCGCTGCGATTCGTTCGAGGTCTAGCGCCTTGTTGTCGCCGACGCGCGGCACCGCTTGCGCGGCGGGCGGATAGTCGCTGTACGTGACGGTGCCGACGAGCTTCGTACCGCCGCCGGCCGCGTAGATCAGCTCGGTCGCGTGCGGCGCGAGGCTGATCACGCGCTGCGCGGGCGCGGGCAGCGTAACCGTATTGCCGGCGTCGTCGCGCGTCGTGACATCGGCGTGGACGAGCGGCGCATGAACGAGCGCGGCCAGTGTCGCAGCCGGCGCCAGCCGGCGGAACTTGCGTGGGCTCATGCGGATTCCTGTTGCAGCGTCGGCACGCAGTGCGCGAGCGCAACACCGAGGCGCTGCCATTCGGCTTCGCTGCCCGGCAGGCCGATGCGCACGCTCGACGGCTTCGCGAAGTATCGCGTCCAGATCCCGCGTGCCGCGAGCGCCGCATGCAGCGCCGCGGCGCGCGGATCGTCGGTCCAGCTGAAGAGCGGTGTCGCGCGAACCGTGAAGCCGTGCGTGCGCAACAGCGCGGCCAGCCGCTCGCCGTCGGCCGCGAGCCGTTCGCGGGCGGCGGCCTGCCATGCGCGATCCGCGAATGCCGCGGCGACCGCGTGACGCGCGGGGCCGCCGACCGTCCATGCGCCGAGCATGTCGCGCAGCGCGGCGATCCGTTCGGGGCATGCGAGCACGAAGCCCGCGCGGATACCGGCGAGACCGAAGAACTTGCCGACCGAGCGCAGCACGACGAGCCCGGGCCGATTAACCTGCGGCGCGAGCGATTGCGTCGCGCCCGTATCGGCGAACGCCTCGTCGACGATCAGCGTGCCGCCGCGGGCCGACAACTGCGCATGCCAGCCGAGCAGGCGTTCGGCCGGCACGAATTCGGCGGTCGGATTGTTCGGATTCCCGACGATGACGTGACGCAGCGTCGCCGGCAGCGTATCCGTGCCGATGTCGAGCGAAACGACGCGATGGCCGTGACGCGCGAACGCGGGTGCGTATTCGCCGTACGCGAGCGACGCGACGCCGGCGTCGCCGGTCGGCAGCAATGCGGGCAATGCGCGGATCGCGGCCTGGCTGCCGGCGACCGGCAGCACGTGTGCGGGATCGGGCGCGCGGTAGTACTGCGCGGCACAGGCCGCGAGGCCGTCGCCGTCGTCGGGCAGCCGGCGCCACGCGTCGGCCGGGACGGGCGGCACCGGATAGCCGACCGGATTGATGCCGGTCGACAGGTCGAGCCACGCGTCGTACGGAATGCCGTGGCGGCGTGCGGCTTCATGCAGGTTGCCGCCGTGCGCGATGCGTGTGTCAGACATGATGGGTGGCCATGACGAGAGCGCCGCTCGCGACCAGCAGCGCGAGCCACAGTGCGAGCGTACGTGTGACGAGCGACAGCGCGGCGACGATGTGGACGGCGGTCGCGGTTGCACCGGTGCCGAGCGCCGGACGATCCTCGATTTCGCCGTGATAGACGGCCGGGCCGCCGAGCTGCACGTTCAGGCTGCCGGCGCCCGCGGCCATCACCGGGCCTGCGTTCGGGCTGTCCCAGTGGCGCGCCTGCGTGCGCCAGCAGCGCCATGCGGCGGCCGTGTCGCCGAGCAGCGCGTAGCTCGCGGCCGTGAGGCGAGCGGGAATCCAGTTCAGCGCGTCGTCGAGCCGCGCGGCGGCCCAGCCGAAGGTCAGGAAGCGTGGTGTGCGGTAGCCCCACATCGCGTCGAGCGTGTTAGCGAGCCGGAACAGCAACGCGCCGGGGCCGCCCGCGACGACGAACCAGAAGAGTGCGCCGAAGATCGCGTCGTTGCCGTTCTCGAGCGCCGATTCGACGGCCGCGCGCGACAACGCGCCTTCGTCGGCGTCGCTCGTGTCGCGCGACACGATGCGCGCGGTCAGCTTACGCGCGGCGTCGAGGTCGCGCCGCAGCAGCGCCGCGGCGATCGGCGCGACGTGGTCGGCGAGGCTTTTCGCGCCGAGCGCGAACCACAGCAGCGCGACGTGCAGCGCGGCCGCGAGCGGCCACGGCAGCACGGCCACGAGCCATGCGGCGACGGCCACCGGCGGCACGACGGCCGCGGCCCACGCGCCGACACCGACCACGCGGCCGCGCCGGCCCGTATTCAGAGCGCCTTCGATGCGCGCGGCAAGCCGGCCGAACGCGACGAGCGGATGCCAGCCGGCGGGTTCGCCGATCGCGCGGTCGACGATCGCGGCCGCGACCGCAAGCATCGCGACGACGGGCAGCGACAGCATCAGCATGACGGCGCTCCCGTCTTGAGGTCGAGCGGCAGCCCGGCGACGAGCAGCGTCACGCGCGTCGCGAGCGCGGCGACGCGCTGGTTCAGGCGCCCGAGTTCGTCGACGTAGCGGCGCGTGACCGACCCGAGCGGTACGACGCCGAGCCCGATCTCGTTGCTGACGACGATCACCTTCGCGCGCGCGCCGCGCAATGCGTGTTCGAGCCGCTCGACCTGCGCCGTGTACTGCGCATCGTCGAGCGGCTCGCCGTCGGCCGGGCACAGCAGGTTCGTGAGCCACAGCGTCAGGCAGTCGACCAGCAGGCATGCGTGCGGATCGTCGAGCCGAGCGAGCGTGCCGGCGAGGTCGACGCTCGCCTCGGCGAACCCCCATTCGGCCGGCCGGCGCGCGCGATGATGCGCGATGCGCTGCGCGAATTCGGCATCGGCGGCGGTCGCGGTCGCGATGTAGGTGACGGGGCGGCCGCTGTCGGCCGCGAGCCGCTCGGCATGCGCGCTCTTGCCCGAGCGCGCGCCGCCGAGGACGAAGGTGAGGTCGTGCGGAATCATCGCGTGATTGTAACGGCGCGGGCGTACCGGCGCGGGCGATAATGCGTCCTTTGCTTCGCGACGACCTTTACACGATGAATGCACCCGAGCCGCGGCCACGCGGCACGCTGATGATCCAGGGCACGACCTCCGACGCGGGCAAGAGCACGCTCGTCGCGGGCCTGTGCCGCCTGGCGTGCCGTGCCGGCGCGCGCGTTGCGCCGTTCAAGCCGCAGAACATGGCGCTCAACAGCGCGGTGACGGCCGACGGCGGCGAGATCGGCCGCGCGCAGGCGCTGCAGGCGCTGGCCGCGGGCGTCGCGCCGCATACGGATTTCAACCCCGTGCTGCTGAAGCCGACGAGCGACCGCGGCGCGCAGGTGATCATTCACGGCAAGGCGCGCACGAACCTCGACGCGCGGGCGTATCACGGCTACAAGCCGGTCGCGTTCGACGCGGTGCTCGAGTCGTACGCGCGCCTGCGTGCCGGTTACGACACGGTGATCGTCGAGGGCGCCGGCAGCCCGGCCGAGATCAACCTGCGCGACGGCGACATCGCGAACATGGGCTTTGCCGAACGCGTCGACTGCCCGGTCGTGCTCGTCGCCGACATCGACCGCGGCGGCGTGTTCGCGCATCTGGTCGGCACGCTCGCATGCCTGTCGGACAGCGAGCGCGCACGCGTGCGCGGCTTCGTGATCAACCGTTTCCGCGGCGACTTCAAGTTGCTCGAACCGGGGCTCGACTGGCTGCGCGCGCACACCGGCAAGCCCGTGTTCGGCGTGCTGCCCTACCTGCACGGGCTGCTGCTCGATGCGGAGGACATGCTGCCCGCGCAGGCGCGCAGCGCCGCCGCGCGTGGCGACGCCGGCGTGCTGCGCGTCGTCGTGCCCGCGCTGCCGCGCATCAGCAATCACACCGATTTCGATCCGCTGCGCGCGCATCCGCAGGTCGAGTTCACGTACTGGAAGAGCGGCCCGGTGCCGGATGCCGACCTGCTGATCCTGCCCGGCTCGAAGAGCGTGCAGCGCGATCTCGGATGGCTGCGCGACGCGGGCTGGGACGCGGTGATCCGTCGCCACCTGCGCTACGGCGGCAAGGTGATCGGCATCTGCGGCGGGATGCAGATGCTCGGCCGCACGCTCGACGATCCGCTCGGCCTCGAAGGCGCGCCCGGCAGCGTGCCGGGGCTCGCGCTGCTCGATTTCGACACGACGCTGCAGCCCGACAAGACGCTGAAGAACGTGACCGGACATCTCGCGCTGCCGGGCGGGGCCGCCGTGCGCGGCTACGAGATCCATATGGGCGACACGCGCGGGCCCGCGCTCGCCGCACCCGCGCTGGCGCTGGCAGCCGACGCCGCGCAGGACGGCGCGCGCCCGGACGGCGCGGTTTCCGCCGACGGCCAGATCCTCGCGACCTACGTGCACGGGCTGTTCGACGCGCCCGACGCGTGCGCGGCGCTGCTCGCGTGGGCCGGGCTCGACGGCGCGGAGCGCATCGACTATCCGGCGCTGCGCGAGGCATCGCTGGAACGGCTGGCCGACACGTTCGCCGAACATCTCGACCTCGACGCGCTGTACGCCGAGTTTCGCTGAAGCGGCGCCGGGCCGTCCTCGCTTTTTCCGCCGGATCGCGTACAACACAAGGAGGGCGGAGGTCCGCCTGGAGGAGTCCGATGATGAAGGTTCGATGGTGGTGGAGCGTGCTGCTCGCGGCGCTGCTGGGCG
This sequence comes from Burkholderia sp. FW306-1C-G01B, assembly GCF_058781685.1. Classification (NCBI taxonomy): domain Bacteria; kingdom Pseudomonadati; phylum Pseudomonadota; class Betaproteobacteria; order Burkholderiales; family Burkholderiaceae; genus Burkholderia; species Burkholderia sp. FW306-1C-G01B. Next base: position 228,699 of record NZ_JBYSWZ010000010.1, on the reverse strand, counting down.
CATCGGCGGTTGCGCACGCGTGCGATTCGTACACACCGGGCGGCGGCCAGTCTGGTTCCGGCGACGCCACGCAAGGCAAGAGCGGTTACTGACGCGGGTATCGGGGCATGATCGGTCGTGCCCCTTTTTTACGGCCTTATTCGTTCCTGTTGGGAATCAGTTAAAGCGGATTGGCATGTTTATCGGCCAAATCGGTTCGAATAGAGTGGGGCCCATTCGCATCCACTCATGAAGGAATCCGCCATGAACCCCAATCGCCTGAACGATTTCGCCGCGACGCTGCTGCGCGTCGCGCTCGGCGTGCTGTACCTCGCGCACGTCGCGCAGAAGGTGTTCGTCTTCACACTGCCCGGCACCGCGCAGTTCTTCGCGTCGATCGGCCTGCCGGGCTGGCTCGCATACCTGACGACGTTCGTCGAACTGGCCGGCGGCCTGGCGCTGCTCGCGGGTTTCCGCGTGCGGGTTGCAGCGCTCGCGCTGCTGCCGTTCATGCTCGGCGCGACGGCCGCGCATCTGCCGAACGGCTGGAGCTTCTCGTCGCCGAACGGCGGCTGGGAATATCCGGCCTTCTGGGCCGTCACGCTTGCCGTGCAGGCGCTGCTGGGCGGCGGCGCGTTCGCGATCGGCGCCCGGGAGGCCGCGGTTCAGCGCGTGTAAGGAAGTATCAGGGGCGCGCGGTTCGGCGCGACCCGTTCCGGTGATCCCCCGTTTGCCGATATCATCGCTCCCTGTATCCGCAATCGAGCGGCGCCAGCCATGCGGCCGGCGCCGCGTGGCTTTTTCGGGGGAATTCATGACGGTGATCGTGGTGGCGAATCCGAAGGGCGGCGTGGGGAAAAGCACGCTGTCCACCAATCTTGCCGGCTATTTCGCGGCGCAAGGCGCGTGGGTCGCGCTCGCCGACCTGGACCGGCAGCAGTCCGCGCATGCGTGGCTCGACCTGCGACCGGCCGGCTTGCCGGCGATCGAATCGTGGGATCTCGATCCGGACGCGCCGTCGAAGCCGCCGCGCGGCCTCGAATATGCGGTGATCGATACGCCGGCCGGCCTGCACGGCAACCGGCTCGGCGTCGCGCTGCAAGTGGCCGACAAGGTGATCGTGCCGCTGCAGCCGTCGATGTTCGATATTCTCGCGACCCAGCAGTTTCTGGAGCGCCTCGCTGGCGAGAAGGCCGTGCGCAAGGGCGGCGTCGAGGTCGGGATCGTCGGGATGCGGGTCGATGCGCGCACGCGCTCGTCGGACCAGCTGCACCGCTTCGTCGAAGGGCTCGGCCTGCCGGTGCTCGGCTACGTGCGCGACACGCAGAACTACGTGCAGATCGCCGCGCACGGCCTCACGCTGTGGGACGTCGCGAAGAGCCGGGTCGAAAAGGATCTCGAACAGTGGCGGCCGATCGTCGAATGGGCCGAGCGCGTTGCGCCGAAGGCGGAGAAGGCCGCCAAGGCGTCCTGATCCGATCGCGCGGCCCCGAGGCCGGCGCGCGCTGAAATGAGAAAGGGCCGGATCCCGTGTCGCACGGGATCCGGCCCTTCGACCGCAGGCGGCGCAGCCGCTCCCGCGCGCCACGGCACGCGGGCGGCCGGTCAGGTTAGGTCCAGTTCTGCGTCGGCACGTGATCGCGGTGGCCCTTGATCTTGTTGCCGTCGTCGATGAACACGAGCTTCGGCTTCCAGCCGGCCTGCAGTTCGGCTTCGTCGACCATCGCGAACGCCGCGATGATCACGAGGTCGCCAAGCTGCGCACGGCGCGCGGCCGAGCCGTTCAGCGAGATCATCCCGCTGCCGCGCTCGCCCTTGATCGCGTACGTCGAGAAGCGCTCGCCGTTGTTGATGTTCCAGATGTCGATCCGTTCGTTTTCGACGATGTTGGACGCTTCGAGCAGGTCTTCGTCGATCGCGCACGAGCCTTCGTAATGCAGCTCGCAGTGCGTGACTGCCGCGCGGTGGATCTTCGATTTGAGCATGTGGCGCTGCATGGTGTCTCCGTGATGCGTCGTGAGAGGCGCGGGCAGGCGGCCCGTCAGATTTCCAGGTTGTCGATGAGGCGCGTCGCGCCGAGCTTCGCGGCCGCGAGCACGACGAGCGGCTCGCCGGCTTCGAGTTCGGCGGCGCTCGGCGCGATCAGGTTCGCGCGGCGGCGGATCGACAGGTAGTCGGGCGCCCAGCCGCGCTCGGCCAGATGCGTGCGCGCCTGCTGCTCGAGCTTGCCGAGGTCGCGCTCGCCGCCGAGCACGCTTTCGCGCATGCGCTGCAGCGTCTTCGCGAGTTCGGGCGCTTCCCTGCGCTCGTCGGCCGACAGGTAGCGGTTGCGCGACGACAGCGCGAGGCCGTCCTCGTCGCGCACGGTTTCGGCCGCGATGATGTCGACCGGCAGCGCGAGCTGCTGGCACATGCGGCGCACGATCATCAACTGCTGGTAGTCCTTCTTGCCGAACACGGCGACGCGCGGCTGCACGCAGGCCATCAGCTTCGACACGACCGTGCACACGCCGGTGAAGAAGCCGGGCCGGAATTCCCCTTCGAGGATCCCGCCGAGATCGTCCGGCGGCAGCACGCGGTATTCCTGCGGCTCCGGGTACATGTCGCGCTCGGTCGGCGCGAACAGCACGTAGACGTTTTCCTTCTGCAGCTTCTCGATATCGTCCTGCAGCGTGCGCGGGTACTTGTCGAAATCCTCGTTCGGGCCGAACTGCAGCCGGTTGACGAAGATGCTCGCCACGACCGGGTCGCCGTGCTGGCGCGCGAGGCGCATCAGCGACAGGTGCCCTTCGTGCAGGTTGCCCATCGTCGGCACGAACGCCGTGCGGTTCTGTCCGCGCAGCTGGTCGCGCAGTTCATGGATCGAGCTGATGACTTTCATGATCGGGTAGCGGGTTCCTCGCGCATGCGCGCGTTGGCGCCGCAGCAGCGGCGTCGGGGTCGAAGCGGAGAACGCCGGCGCGCGGGCGGCGCATCGGGCGTCGGCGGATTGTAGAGGATTTGGCCGCCAAACGCATCGAAAAGAGAACGATCGTTCACTTTTTAATCGGGCGTGCCGGAAACGGGCGGCGGCCTGGGGGCGCGGCCACCCGCCGCGGCGAAGCGGCGAGCGTCGCGGTCAATCGGGAGAACGGGAAGGGCGGGCGCGGGCCTTACGCGGGGAGGTACGCGAGGCGCACGTAGATCGGCGCGAACGGCTCCGGCTGCGTGATCTCGACGAGCGATTCGCGCGCGAGTTCGAGCATCGCGATGAAGTTCACGACGACGACCGGCACGCCGCGCGACGTGTCGAACAGGTCGGCGAACTCCATGAAGCGCGCGTTTTGCAGCCGGCGCAGGATCAGGCTCATGTGTTCGCGCACCGACAGCTCCTCGCGGGAGATCTTGTGGTGCTGGACGAGCTTCGCGCGCTTGAGCACGTCGGCCCACGCGGCACGCAGGTCGTCGGAGTTCACGTCGGGGAAGCGCGGCGTGATGCTTTGCTCGATGTAGACCTCGGCGCGCAGGAAGTCGCGGCCGAGCTGCGGCAACTGGTCGAGGCGCTGCGCGGCAAGCTTCATCTGCTCGTATTCGAGCAGGCGGCGCACGAGTTCGGCACGCGGATCCTCCGCTTCGTCGCCGGTGTCGGCCTTCTTGACCGGCAGCAGCATCCGCGACTTGATCTCGATCAGCATCGCGGCCATCAGCAGGTATTCGGCGGCCAGCTCGAGGTTCGACGTGCGGATCTGGTCGACATAACCCAGGTATTGCGCGGTGACCTGCGCCATCGGGATGTCGAGCACGTTGAAGTTCTGCTTGCGGATCAGGTACAGCAGCAGGTCGAGCGGGCCTTCGAACGTCTCGAGGAAGATCTCGAGCGCGTCGGGCGGGATGTAGAGATCCTGCGGCAGCTTGAAGAGCGGCTCGCCGTACAGGCGCGCGAACGCCGCGACACCGTCGACCGTGTCGGGCGTCGAATCGGCGCCCGCGGGCGCGGCGATCGCGTCGTCCTGCCGGGCGGCGCTGGCCTCGTCGGCGGCGCTCACGTCGTCAGAAGTTCTGGTAGTAGACGTACGACGTTTGCTTCACGCGCGATTCCTGCTGGTCGGCGCGCTCTTCGAGGTCGATCGGCTGCTTGTCCCACAGCAGCGAACGGCCCTTGCGCTGCTCTTCCTCGAGCGTCGGCTTCTGCTGCTTGAGCTGGTTCAGGAACTGCGTGACGTCGGACTGGTACGGCATGGCTGGATTTTCCGTTTCGGGCGGCGCACGATGCGCCGGATTCGCGTTGGCGGGATTTTACCGCATCGCGGGAACGGCCGGCGCCAATCGCGCGTCGAATCCGCGGGCCCGCACCTGCGGCGAAGCGGCCCGGGCCCGTGTGCGCGCCGTTGCGCGCAAGCGTCAAAGCCCCGCGCGTGCGGGCATGGCCGCTGCCCTGTGGTCAAATACAGGGTTTCCACGAAACCGTGACAACCGAGGGCGAGGTCATATTTGGCGGGGCAGTCGAACCAGCAAGCACACATGGCGCATGACCCGGGCCCGCGCGTGGCACGCAAGCGCGCCGGCGCCGCGGCCCGCGCCGCGCGGGCGGCCCTCGCGGGGTGCGTCGCCGCATTCTTCGCGTTGCCTGCCTACGCGAAGTACGACGTCGACATCGACGCGCCGCGTTCGATCCGCAAGCTGCTCAAGTCGCATCTCGATATTGCGCGCTTCGCGAAGCGCGACGACATCAGCGAAGACCAGTTCGACTTCCTCGTGACCGCCACGCCGCAGCAGGTGCGCGACCTGACCGCGACGGCCGGTTATTTCTCGCCGGTCGTGCGCACCGACGTGCGTATGCGCGACGGCAAGCGCGACGTGCGCATCGCGGTCGATCCGGGGCCGCAGACCGTCGTGTCGACGGTCGACCTGACGTTCAAGGGCCCCGTCGACACCGAAGATCCGAAGCAGGAGGCCGCGACCCGCTTCGCGTTCTCGCTGAAGCCGGGCGACCCGTTCACGCAGTCCGACTGGGACGGCGCGAAGGGCGCGGCGCTCAAGCAACTGCAGTCGCGCCGCTATCTCGGCGCGAAGATCGTGTCGTCCGAGGCACGCGTCGACCCGCGCACGCAGCGCGCGACGCTCGCGGTCGCGTTCGACAGCGGCCCGACGTTTACGATCGGCAAGGTCGATGTCGACGGCGTGCGCCGCTATCCGGAGAAGATCGCCACGAACGTCAATCCGCTGTCGGAAGGCGAGATCTACGACGCGCAGCGGATCACCGAATTGCAGCGGCAGTTGCAGAACACGCCGTACTACGCGAGCGTCGCGATCGACGTCGGCGACGATACGACGAAGCCCGAGCGCACGCCCGTGCACGTGAAGGTCAGCGAGTTCCCGTACAACAACATCCGCGGCGGCGTTGGCTATGCAACCGACACGGGCCCGCATGTGCAGGGCTCCTATACGTATCTCGACACGTTCGGCGCCGCGTGGCCGCTGACCGTGTCGGGCCGGCTCGACCAGATCCAGCAGTACGGGCAGGTCCAGCTGTCGATGCCGCCGGGCGAGAAAGGGTGGACCAACAGCGTGCTCGCGTCGTATACGAACACCAACGTGTCGGACACGCGCATCTACAGCGCGCGGGTCGGCGTGCAGCGCACGCGCACCGGCCAGTTCATCGACTATGCGTATTCGCTGATGTTCTACCAGGACCGGCTTGACCAGAACGGCGCGGGGCCGACCACGAGCCGCGCGCTCGTGCCGCAATGGGCCTGGACGCGCCGCAACGTCGACGATCCGCTGTTTCCGCGCTCGGGCAACCTGATCCACGCGGAGGCCGGCTTCGCGATCAAGGGCGTGGCAACCGACCAGACTTTCATCCGCGGCTACGCGCGCGGTCAGCAGTACCTGCCGATCGGCAAGCGCGACCTGTTCGTGTTCCGCGCGGAGCTCGGCGGCGTGTTCACGAGCGGCAGCTCGACCGGCGTGCCGGCGTCGCTGCTGTTCCGCGCGGGCGGCTCGAACTCGGTGCGCGGTTACGGTTACCAGAGCATCGGCAACAGCGTCGCCGGCTCCGTGCTGCCGACCAAGTACCTGATGACGGGCACCGCCGAATACCAGCACTGGTTCAACCGCGACTGGGGCGCCGCCACGTTCTTCGACATCGGCACCGCGACCGATGCGTGGGGCGAGAAGGTGTTTTATCCGGGCGTCGGCATCGGTGCGCGCTGGCGAAGCCCCGTCGGCCCGATCAACGTCGATGTCGCGTACGGGTTGCGCAACCACAGCGTGCGTCCGTACCTGACGCTCGGCATCGCTTTCTGAACGTACCGTTTCATCCACGACGAACCGCATGACGAAGGACCCGAACGACACGCCGCCGCCTCACGATCCGGACTCGCCCGACGGCGCGCCCGACGCGCCGCCGCGCCGCGGCCGCGCGGTGCGCGTCGTCGCGTGGACGCTCGCCACGGCCGTGCTGCTCGTCGTGCTGGCTGCCGGGCTCGTGCTGGCCGCGGCGACGACCGAGCGCGGCACGCGGCTCGCGTGGCAGGTGGCCGGGCGCGTGCTCGGCGCACGGCTCGCGGGCACGCTCGAAGGCGGCTCGCTTGCGACCGGCGTGCGGTTGCGCGGCTTCGCGTGGACGAGCCCCGACGGCACCGGCACCGAGGTCCGCATCGACCGGCTCGACGGCCGCTGGGCATTGACCCGCGCGCCGTGGCGGCTGTCCATCGCCTATCTTCGCGCAGGCACGATCGACGTGCGGATCGCGCCGGGGCCGTCGACGCCGAGCACGACGCCGCAGGATCTGAGCCTGCCGCTGCAGTTGCGGATCGACGATCTGCGCGTCGATCACCTCGCGATTCACGACGGCGGTTCGACGACGCAGCTCGACCGCCTCGCGCTGAACGGCCGCAGCGACGGCCGTCATCATGAACTCGTGCTCGGCGGCGTCGATACGCCGTACGGCGCGCTGACCGCGCGCGCGAAGCTCGACGGCGTGAAGCCGTTCGCGCTGACGGGCGAAGCCACCTACGCGGGCAAGCTGTCCGACGAGCCGGTCGACGCGCGGGCCCGCGTGTCGGGCTCGCTCGAGGCGCTCGTCGCGGACGTCGATGCGAGCGGGATGAAGCTGAGCGGGCGCGCGCACGTCGAGGCCGCGCCGTTCGGCGCGGTGCCGCTCACGCGCGCGTCGCTCGCGTTCGATCACGTGAACCCGCAGGCGCTCGCACCCGGCGCGCCGGCCGCCGATCTCGCGGTGCGCGCGGAGCTCGCGCCCGTGACCGCGCCTGCCGGCACCGCACCCGCGAAGGGTTTCGCGGTGACGGGCCCCGTGTCGATCGTCAACGCGAAGCCCGGCACGCTCGGCGATCACCTGCTGCCGGTGATCGACGCGCACGCGAACGTGCATCTCGACGCGCACGCGCAGCGGATCGACGATCTCGCGCTGAAGCTGATCCGCGACGGCAGCGTGACGGGCAACGGCACGCTGACGGGCGGCAAGGGCCGCTTCGACCTGAAGGTCGCGAACCTCGACCTGAACGCATTCGTCGCCGAGTTGCGGCCGATGCGCCTGGGCGGCCCGCTCGGCGTGACGCTCGCGGGCGACGTGACGACCGTCGATTTCGACCTGAACGACCCGAAGCTCGCGCTCGGCGCGCGCGCGAAGGTCGCGCTGACGCCGCAGCAGACCGTGCTGACCGACGCGCGCGTGACTGCGGCCAAGGGTCGTATCGACCTGACGGGCGTGTTTCGCCACGACGCGCACTCGAGCTACGACGCGAAGGCGACGCTGACGGCGTTCGATCCGCTGCTGCTCGCCGCGATGAGCGCGCCGAAGGCCGGCGGCGGCAAGGCGGCCGCCAACGCAAAGGCGCCGGCCAGGCGCGGCGAGACGCGCGTGTCGGGCACGCTGACCGCGTCGGGCGCGTTTGCGCCGCAGGTGTCGACGAAGGCGACCTTCAAGCTCGGCGACAGCCTGTACGACGGCGTGCCGCTGACCGGTGCCGGCGTCGTGCAGCTCGCCGGCTCGCGAATCCTGCCGAGCAACGCGAACCTGTCGATCGCGGGCAACCACGTCGATTTGCGCGGCAGCTTCGGCGCGCCCGGCGACCGGCTGCGCTTCGTCGTTGACGCGCCGCAGCTCGACCGGCTCGGCTTCGGCGTGGAAGGGCTCGTGCAGGCGCAGGGCGACCTGACCGGCAGCTTCGCGCACCCGAACGTGACGGCCACCTACAAGGCCGAGCGCGTCGTCGTCGGATCGAACCGGATCGGCGCCGCACAGGGCCGCGCGGACATCCGCGACGGCGCGCACGGCGCACTCGTGTTCACGGCCGACGCGACCGACATCGCGCTCGGCTCGCAGAAGCTGAAATCGCTGCGCGCGAATCTGAACGGCACGCGCGCGAAGCACACGCTCGACGCATCGGCGCTCGGGACGACCGGCGGCCGCGTGATCGACGTGACGCTCGCGGCGAACGGCGGCGTGATCGAGAACCGCGACGGGATGCGCTGGGACGGCACCGTCACGCGCCTTGCGAACCGCGGCACGCCGGCCGTCGCGCTGCAGGCGCCGCTCACCGTGTCGGCCGGCGCCGGCCGCGTGGCGCTCGGCGCGACGCGGCTCACGCTCGAAGGCGCGGCGATCGACCTGAAGTCGTTCGTGTTCGATCACGGCCAGATGCGCTCGGCGGGCTCGGTGAGAGGCGCATCGGTCGCACGCTTCTTCGAGGTCCGCCAGGCGCTGACGGGCCAGCGGCCGCCGGTGCGCACCGACGTCGTGCTCGATGCCGACTGGGATTTCTCGCTCGGCGCGAACGCGACGGGCTACGTGCAGGTGAAGCGCCGCGGCGGCGACGTGACGATCGAGAGCGGGCGCGGCATCGCGTCGCTCGGGCTGACCGACCTGTCCGCGCGCGCGAGCTTCGCGCCCGGCAACCGGCTCAACGTGACGGCGCTCGCGAAGGCGAACCGGATCGGCACGCTCGATGCGAACGTCACGGTGCCGTTCGCGCTGCGCGACGGCGTGTTCGGGGTCGTCGACGACGGCCCGCTGTCGGGCCGCATCGACGCCGATATCCCGTCGCTGAAAGCGACCGGCAATCTGTTCGGGCCGAGCTACCTGCTCGGCGGGCGCGCGGCGCTGAAGCTGACGGTCGCCGGCACGCCGGTGAAGCCGAACCTGTCGGGGATGCTGACGGGCGACGACCTGTCCGCGACGCTCGTCGACCAGGGCGTGCAGTTGAAGGACGGCATCGTGCGCGTGAAGCTCTCGGAAAACCTCGTCGAATTCCAGCAGGTCGAGTTCCACGGCGGCGACGGCACGCTGCGCGCGCTCGGCCGCGTGCGCCTCGACGGCGAGGCGCCCGACCTGACCGCGAGCATCGTCGCGGACAAGCTCGAACTGTTCGCGGCGCCGGACCGCAAGCTGTCGCTGTCGGGCAAGGCGACGGTCGCGAACGACGGGCCGCGTGGCGCGCTGTCGATCGACGGCAAGTTCGTCGTCGACCGCGCGCTGTTCGACCTGCCCGAGGAAGCGGCGCCGCACCTGTCCGACGATGTCGTGATCGTGCGGCCGGACGGCACGGTGCGCGGCGAGACGCCGACCGGCACCGCGGTCGCGAAGCCGCCGCCGGCCACGGACAAGCCGGCGCCGTCGCTCGCGCCGCGCGCGAACATCGACATCGGCCTCGGCAACAACTTCCGATTCAAGGGCCACGGCGCGGATCTCGGGCTGCGCGGCACGATCACCGTGATGAGCGCGCCGGGCGTGCCGCTGCGTGCGGTCGGCAACGTGCGCGTGACCGAAGGATCGACGTACACGGTGTTCGGCCGCAAGCTGGCGATCGAGAACGGCTTCTTCACGTTCAACGGGCCCGTGTCGAACCCGGGCGTCAACATCCTCGCGATGCGGCGCAACCAGGAGGTCGAGGCCGGCGTGCAGGTGACGGGCATGATCCAGTCGTCGACGGTCAAGCTCGTGTCCGAGCCGAACGTCACCGACAACGAGAAGCTGTCGTGGCTGCTGTTCGGGCACGGCACCGACCAGGGCAACAACGTCGGCCAGCAGGGCGCGATGACGGCCGCGCTCGCGCTGCTCGGCAGCGCGACCGGCAAGCGCGTCGCGCAGACCATCGGCCTCGACGAATTCTCGATCGGCCGCAGCGACGTCGGCCTGACCGATCCCCAGGTCGTGCAGGTGTCGAAGGCGATCAACGAGCGCTTCGTGCTCGGCTACGAGCAGGGGCTGCAGTCGGCCAGCAACGCGTTCAAGGCGACGATCAACCTGACGCGCTTCTGGTCGGTGTCCGCGTACGGCGGCACGTTCCAGGGCGTCGACCTGAACTACACGCGGCGCTTCGATCGCTGGTTCGGTCAGCGGTGATCAAGGGGCGCGCTCCGGCCCCCGCTCAGCCCGACGCGCCCGGCCTCGGGTCGGCGCGCAGGCATGCGTCGAAGGCTTCGCGCGTAGCGGCGACCGTCACGTCGACCTGCAGCCAGCGGCCGCGTGCATCAAGCCGCCGTGCGCGGAAGTAGTGGCGGTATTGCAGCGCGGCAGCCGCGACCGGCGGCGTCACCCGCGCATTCCACGATTCGATCGAGAAGCCGTCGGCGTCGAGCCGTTGCAGCAGCCGTGACAGATCCGCATCGTCGGGCGGCACGACGAGGTCGACGTCGTTCAGCGGCGCAGCGGCGGCATCGTCCGCTGCCGCCGCGAGCCGTTGCGCGAAGCCGCCGATCACCGCGAACGCGAAGCCCTCGCGCGTCAGCGCGGCCACCAGCGCGCGGGCTGCGTCGACGTCACTCGCGAGCGGCGCCTTGCGGCACACGAGCGCGTATTCATGCGTGCGGTCGGTGGCGCCGGCGCCGTGCGGCGCCGGGCCGTCGGCGCGTTCGTAGATCAGCACGCGTTCGTCGTGCAACACGAAGCGCTCGCCGAGCAATCGCGCGACATCCCATGCCAGCGGCACGAACCGGCCGCCGACCCGCAGGTTCTGCGCCATCGCGATGCACCAGCCGCCCGGCTCGAGCAGCGCATGCACGCCGGCGAACACGTTGCGCATCCGCTCGAGATACGGCGCATAGCAATCGACGCCGTACAGTTGCCCGTCGCGCGGGCTGTCGGGCAACCCCGTGCAGCCGAAGTAGGGCACGCTCGTCAGGCACAGCGTGAACGGGCCGCCGGCGCGGCGTGCCGCGGCCTGCGTCGCGTCGCTCGACAGGTCGCCGGCCAGCACCGGATAGCGGGCGGGTGGCGCGCCCGTGCGCGCGAGTCGTTCGCGTGCGAATGCGACGCGCGCCGGGTCGATCTCGACGCCGAGCGCCGGCACGCCGCATCGCGCGGCGGCGACGAGCGTCGTGCCGAAGCCGCCGAACGGATCGACGATCCAGCCGCCCGGCGTCGCGTGGCTGCCGATGAATGGCATCATCTGCTCGACCCAGCCGCAATCGCGCGCGGCAAACGCATCCCGCGCGCGCAGGTCGGCGGGCAGGGTGGTGTCGGCGGCCTCGTCGGTCAGGCGCAGCCAGCTAGTCACGACGGTCATCGTTGCTCCACAGGATGTCGCGCGCCGGATGCCAGCCGGCGCACAGGTTGCCGTTCGGGTGGAACACGAGCTTGTACACGGCATCGCGCAACTCGTGCTCGCGCATCGCGCCGTAGTCGGACGTCTCGAACACGACCTCGAAGCCGTCGCGATGCGTCCAGCGCGCATTCCAGAAGTAGTAGCCGCCCGTCAGCGCGATCGGTTCGTACTGCGCGGAAAACGCGGCGTCCGCCGCGCAGGCGAGCAGCAGCGCGTCGATCGGAACGCGCGTGCGGTCGATGTAGCGCCGCGTCGCGTTGTGCCGATAGGTGTCGGGCAGCGCGGAGAACTCGCGGAAGATCACCGAGCGGGCCCCGAGCGCGCGTGCATGGGCCAGATAGCGGAGCACGTCCGCCGGCGTCTCGATGCCGCCGCGCTGCACGATGCAGACGAGCTTGACCGGAAAGTGCGCGCGCGCGGCGGCAAATGCCGTTTCGAACGCGTGCTGGTGCCTCACGTGCCGGCCTGGCCGAAAGCGCATGATCGACTGGTTCACGTCGTCGCGGTCGTGATGACGCGACCATTCGAGCCATGAGATGCCGAAGTCCGCGAGGGCCGGCAGCAGCGCGTCGCCGTGTTCGACGAGCCCGGCGCCGTTTGTGTACAGCACGCTGCCGGTTGCGTCCGGACCGTCGTCGCCGGCCGCGCCGAGCGTCGCGACGAGCGACAGCAGCCAGCGCGGATCGTCCGTGTTCTCGAGCCCGGACAGCGAGTACGACAGCGGCACGCCGCGCAGGGTGCTCAGCGCACGCCGCAGCGTGTCGAAATAGTCGGCCGCCGGGCGCAGGCCTGCCGCTACCGGGCCCGACGCGGTTTCGTCGACCAGCGTTTCCGAGCAGAACCGGCAACGCGCGGAGCAGGGCTGCGCCGCCGCGTATGGCGTGAACGTGAGCGGCTGCGCGAAGCGGATCGTTCGGCCGGCAACGGTATGGACATGCCAGCGGCGGCTGTCGTCGGCGGGCGGCTCGCGCAACGCGAGCCACGCGAAGCGCCGGGCGAGCGTGTCGAACGCGCGGCTGCGCGCGACGAGCGGCGCGACGGCGTTGGCGTGCGCGATCGGCACGAGCGGAATCGTGATCGGGGCGCGGGCACGGCTCGCGCGCGGCGAAGCACGCGTGCGTTCCGCTGGCGGGGCGTCGGAAGTGTGTGTCATGTCGTTATTCTTGGGTGGGGCCTGCCGCCACGGCCTGGGTGGACCGCTGGATGCGGTCTTCGGAATCCGGCGGGCCCGATGTCGTCGCCATGTTAGCCGAACTCGCGCGCTGCGCGTCGGACGGTGCTGCGCGCGCCACGCCATGAAAAAAAGCCCCGCACGTATCGTGCGAGGCTTTCTTCTCAAGCAGTGGCGTGTGCTGCTTACTTCACGCGCATGCCGGGCTTCGCGCCGCTGTGCGGCTCGAGGATGTAGAGGCCCGGCTCGGACTTCTCGTCGGTTGCCGACGCCGCGAGCACCATCCCTTCGGACAGGCCGAACTTCATCTTGCGCGGCGCGAGGTTCGCGACCATCACCGTCAGCTTGCCGACGAGCTGCTCGGGCTGGTACGCGGACTTGATGCCCGAGAACACGTTGCGGGTCTTTTCCTCGCCGATGTCGAGCGTGAGCTGCAGCAGCTTGTCCGAGCCTTCGACGGCCTGGCACGCGACGATCTTCGCGATGCGCAGGTCGATCTTCGCGAAATCGTCGATCGAGATGGGGGCGTCGTCGGCGCCGTTCACGACGGCCGGCTTCGCGTTCGCCTTGGCGTTCTTCGCATTCTTCGAGTCCTTCGCGGCGTTCGCGCTTGCAGCGGCCGCGTCGGCCTGCAGCGAATCGCGGTTCGCGGCGAGCAGCGCGTCGATCTGCTTCGCGTCGACGCGCGTCATCAGGTGCTGGTAAGCCTTGATCGGCTGTTCCGACGACAGCGGCTTCGCGGCATCGGCCCACGTGAGCGGCGCGATCCCGAAGAACGACTCGACGGATTCGGCGACGCGCGGCATCACCGGCTTCAGCGCGAGCGACAGCAGGCGGAACGCTTCGAGGCTCACGCTGCAGGTTTCGTGCAGCGCGACCGCGTTGGCCGGATCCTTTGCGAGCTCCCACGGCTTCGCGCCGTCGACGTACGCGTTCACGTCGTCCGCGAGCTCCATCGTGTGGCGCAGCGCGCGGCTGTATTCGCGTGCTTCGTAGTTCGCGGCGATCGCGGGAATCGCATCGCGCAGCTTCGCGACGAGCGGATGGTTCATCGCGCTGTCCTGCACGCGGCCGTCGAAGCGCTTGAGCAGGAAGCCGGCCGCGCGGCTCGCGATGTTCACGTACTTGCCGACGAGGTCGCTGTTCACGCGCGCCTGGAAGTCGTCGAGGTTCAGGTCGATGTCTTCCATCGTCGCGTTCAGCTTCGCGGCGAAGTAGTAGCGCAGCCATTCCGGGTTCAGGCCCGTGTCGATGTAGCTCTGCGCGGTGATGAACGTGCCGCGCGACTTCGACATCTTCGCGCCGTCGACCGTCAGGAAGCCGTGCGCGAACACGTTGGTCGGCGTGCGGTGGCCCGAGAACTCGAGCATCGCGGGCCAGAACAGCGTGTGGAAGTACAGGATGTCCTTGCCGATGAAGTGGTACTGCTCGGCCTTCGAGCCCGCGCGGATCCACGCGTCGAAATCGATGCCGTTGCGGTCGCACAGGTTCTTGAAGCTCGCGTAGTAGCCGACCGGCGCGTCGAGCCACACGTAGAAATACTTGCCGGGCGCGCCCGGGATCTCGAAGCCGAAGTACGGCGCGTCACGCGAGATGTCCCAGTCGGCGAGCTTGGCCTCGCCGGCGTCGCCGAGCCATTCGCGCATCTTGTTGGTCGCTTCGGGCTGCGCGAGGCCGCTCACCCATTCGCGCAGGAACGCCTCGCAGCGCGGGTCGGACAGGCGGAAGAAGTAGTGCTTCGACGTCTTGCGCACCGGCGTCGCGCCCGACACCACCGAATACGGGTTCAGCAGCTCGGTCGGCAGGTAGGTCGAGCCGCACACCTCGCAGTTGTCGCCGTACTGGTCCTTCGCGTGGCACTTCGGGCACTCGCCCTTGATGAAGCGGTCCGGCAGGAACATTTCCTTGACCGGGTCGTACGCCTGCTCGATCTCGCGTTCGGCGATCAGGCCGGCTTCCCGCAGCGCGAGGTAGATCTGCTCGCTCAGCACGCGGTTCTCGTCCGAGTCGGTCGAGTAGAAGTTGTCGAACGACACGCCGAAGCTGTCGAAGTCGCGCTTGTGCTCGGTCCAGACGCGGTCGATCAACTGCTTCGGGCTCAGGCCTTCCTTCTCCGCGCGCAGCATGATCGGCGTGCCGTGCGTGTCGTCGGCGCCGATGTAGTAGACCTCGTGACCGTGCATTCGCAGCGTCCGCACCCAGATGTCGGTCTGGATGTATTCGACCAGGTGGCCGATGTGGATCTGCCCGTTGGCATAGGGCAGTGCGGACGTAACGAGGATCTGGCGCGCGCCTTGCGGCGCCGCAGCCTGCACGGAAGTGAGGTCGGTTGCGGACATAAGGTCTGTAGAGGAACGGCGGAAATACGACGGGAAACTGCGATTCTAGCAGGGGCGCGGGCCGGGGAGGCGGGCCGGCGCCGCGTGGCGGGCGCCGGAACCGGCGGTGCTGCTGCGCTGCAGCATGAATTCTGCAGGCAAAAAAAAACCGGGGCGGATACGGCCCCGGAGCAACAACGACAAGAGGAGAATGGTGACGCGCCGGCAACTCCCAGCCGCGTACCGTAAATACTGACCACGGCCCGCGACGGAAGTTCGAAATTTTTTTCGATTTGTTACCGGCCCCGACGGAAGCCTTGTCCCGCGGGGCTGCGCGGGCGGCGTGCCCGCGTCTTCCCCTCGTCGTGCGCTTATTGCGCCTGCGCTGCGCGCAGGTAGATTTCGACGCGGCGGTTCTGTGCGCGGCCGGCTTCGGTCGCGTTGTCCGCGATCGGGTTCGACGGGCCCATGCCCTGCGCCGACAGGCGGCCGGCGTTGACGCCGCGCTGCGCGAGCGCGTTCACGACGCTTTGCGCGCGGTTCTGCGACAGCGTCTGGTTCAGCTGCGCCGAGCCCGTGCTGTCCGTGTAGCCGACGACCGATGCCGTCACTTGCGGGTTCTGGTTCAGCGTCGTCGCCAGGTCGTTCAGCAGCGGCGTGAATGCCGGCGTGATCGCGTACTGGTTCGTCGCGAACGTCACCGAGCTCGGCACGTTCAGCTTCAGCGAGCCGTCCGGCTGCTCGGTCACCTGCGTGCCCGTCTGCGCTGCCGACGGCGCGAGCTTGTTCCTGATCGCCTGCCAGTTGTAACCCGTCACGCCGCCGACCAGCGCGCCGACGCCCGCGCCGATCGCCGCGCCCTTGCCGCCGCCCGCCAGTGCGCCGATGCCCGCGCCCAGCGCCGCACCCGTGCCGGTACCGACGGCCGTGTTGGTGCCTTGCGGCGATGCGCAGCCGGCCAGCACTGCACCGGCCAGGGCGAAGACGGACAGGCGAGTCGCGATTTTCATGTTCATCTTGGATTCCTCTCTTGGTTGAACGAGTCGACAACGACAACTACAGTTACGGCTCCCCGCACAGGCCGCCCGAAAAAGGAGGGCGGGCCCGGCGCTCGCGGCAGCCGCCGAGGCGGCCGCATGCCCTGTCCGTCAACATGGCTGTTCGGACAGCGCGACGCGTCAGCCTCTACAATATAGGCGGTTAGTGGCCGATTTGGCCCCATAGCGTGCCGCACGCGAAGAGTGCGCCGGGTCGCGCGTTCGCGCAATGGCATGCAACAGATTCTTTCACTTTTCCCGATTTTCGCAGCGTAATTTGATATTTTTTGACGTTTGCGCGCGAAAAAAACGTTTTCACGGAGTTTCGATGAGCATTGACCGGGCACAAGTCGACGCCGCACTGGCGGCTGTCGTCGACCCCAATACCGGCCGGCCGTATGCGGCGAACAAGGGCGTGCGCAACGTCGCGATCGACGGCGATGTCGTGGCGCTCGACGTGGTGCTCGGTTATCCCGCGCGCAGCCAGCACAACGACGTGCGCGCACGCGTTGCGGCGGCGCTCCAGGCAGTGCCGGGCGTGCGCGACGCGCGCGTCGCCGTGTCGCAGGAGATCGTCGCGCACACGGTGCAGCGCGGCGTGAAGCTGCTGCCGAACGTGAAGAACATCGTCGCGGTGGCGTCGGGCAAGGGCGGCGTCGGCAAGAGCACGACGGCCGTGAACCTCGCGCTCGCGCTCGCCGCGGAAGGCGCATCGGTCGGCATTCTCGACGCCGACATCTATGGCCCGTCGCTGCCGACGATGCTCGGCATCCACGGCCAGCGCCCCGAGTCGCCCGACAACCAGTCGATGAACCCGCTCGTCGGTCACGGGCTGCAGGCGAACTCGATCGGCTTCCTGATCGAGGAAGACAACCCGATGGTGTGGCGCGGCCCGATGGCGACCTCCGCGCTCGAGCAGTTGCTGCGCCAGACCAACTGGCGCGAGCTCGACTACCTGATCGTCGACATGCCGCCCGGCACGGGCGACATCCAGCTGACGCTCGCGCAGCGCGTGCCCGTCACGGGCGCGGTGATCGTCACGACGCCGCAGGACATCGCGCTGCTCGACGCGAAGAAGGGCCTGAAGATGTTCGAGAAGGTCGGGATTCCGATCCTCGGCATCGTCGAGAACATGAGCATCCACATCTGCTCGAACTGCGGCCACGAGGAGCATATCTTCGGCGCCGGCGGGGCCGAGCGGATGGCGAAGGACTACGATGTGAACGTGCTCGGCAGCCTGCCGCTCGACATCGCGATCCGCGAGCGGGCCGACAGCGGCACGCCGACGGTCGCGGCCGATCCGGACGGCGCGCTGGCGCGTCGCTACCGCGACATCGCACGCGGGGTCGCGCTGGCGATTGCCGAGCGCGCGCGCGACATGACGTCGAAGTTCCCGACCATCGTTGTTCAAAATACGTAAAACCCTTGCGGGGCGGGGCCTCACGCTGTTTACGGCGCCGCGAGGCGCGGTATCATGGCGACTTTTCCCGGGTCCCTTTACCCGCCCGGCATGGCCGCCGTGTCAAACGGCCGTCAGCCGGCATGAGGATCGAATGAAACAACGACATCACGGGGTGCGCGCCGGCCGCGCGCGGCACGCGCTGCTGGCCGTCGCCGCGCTGGGCCTGCTGGCCGGCTGCACCTCCTTTTCCTCGTCGCACGAAAAACGGGCCGACGCACAACTGCAGCCGACGGTCGGTTCGCAGGCGCGCGGCGCGGTGACGTTCGTCGAGCGTCCGGACGGCGTCCAGGTCACCTACAACCTGGTCGGCCTGCCGCCGAACAGCGATCACGCGCTGCAGGTGCACGAGCGCGGCGACTGCAACGCGGGCGACGGCTCGAGCGCCGGCCAGGTGTTCGCGCCGGCCGCCGACCGTCTGCGCGCGGGCGCCCGCGTCGCCGGCGACCTCGGCAACATCCATGCGGATGCGAACGGTGTCGCGGCCGGCTTCATCGTCGCTCCCGATCTGGCCCTCGATGGCGTGCGCTCGGCGATGAGCCGCTCGGCGCTGGTGCACCGCGACCCGAGCGATCCCGCGTTTGCGCAGCATGGCGCGGGGCCCGCGCTCGCCTGCGGCGTGATCCGCTGACGGCTGCCGCGTGCGCGGGCCGATGATCGCGTAAAATGTCCGCCTTTCCCGGCCGCCGCCTCGCGCGAGCGGCCCTCCCTGACTGTCACGCAGCGTTTCCTGGCGCCCCGATATGAATCGACCCTCACGCTCACTTTGTTCGCTGCCCTCCGAGGGGGCGGTCAGCCTCCTTGGGACGGCCCGGCGGAGGCTGACATGAGCATCAAGTCCGACAAGTGGATTCGGCGCATGGCCGAAGAGCACAAGATGATCGAGCCGTTCGTGCCCGATCAGGTTCGCGCGTCCGAGGACGGCCGCCGGATCGTCAGCTACGGCACGTCGAGCTATGGCTACGACATCCGCTGCGCAGACGAATTCAAGATCTTCACGAACATCAACTCGACGATCGTCGATCCGAAGAACTTCGACGAGGGTTCGTTTGTCGATTTCAAGGGCGACGTGTGCATCATCCCGCCGAACTCGTTCGCGCTGGCCCGCACCGTCGAATATTTCCGCATCCCGCGCACCGTGCTGACGGTCTGCCTCGGCAAGTCGACCTATGCGCGCTGCGGGATCATCGTCAACGTGACGCCGTTCGAGCCCGAGTGGGAAGGCTACGTCACGCTGGAATTCTCGAACACCACGCCGCTGCCCGCGAAGATCTACGCGAACGAAGGCGTCGCGCAGGTGCTCTTCTTCGAGAGCGACGAAGTGTGCGACGTGTCGTATGCCGATCGCGGCGGCAAGTATCAGGGGCAGCGCGGTGTCACGCTGCCGAAAACCTGATCTGGTTGCATATCGTCTCACCAGTTTCCGGGTGACCGCTGCGCGTGACGCGCCGCGGTCGTTCTTTTTGGAGAATCGCCCATGAAGTTTCGTTTCCCCGTCGTCATCATCGACGAAGATTTCCGCTCCGAGAACATCTCGGGCTCCGGCATCCGGGCGTTGGCCGAAGCGATCGAGAAAGAGGGCGTCGAAGTCCTCGGCCTCACGAGCTACGGCGATCTGACGTCGTTCGCGCAGCAGTCGAGCCGCGCGTCGTGCTTCATCCTGTCGATCGACGACGACGAACTCATGCTCGGCGAAACCGGCCCGGACGGCGAGCTGCCCGAGCTCGCGACCGCGATCATCGAGCTGCGCGCGTTCGTCACCGAAGTGCGCCGCCGCAACGCGGACATCCCGATCTTCCTGTACGGCGAGACGCGTACGTCGCGGCATCTGCCGAACGACATCCTGCGCGAGCTGCACGGCTTCATCCACATGTTCGAGGACACGCCGGAGTTCGTCGCGCGCCACATCATCCGCGAGGCGAAGGTCTATCTCGACTCGCTCGCGCCGCCGTTCTTCAAGGAACTCGTCAAGTACGCGGACGAAGGCTCGTACTCGTGGCACTGCCCGGGCCACTCGGGCGGCGTCGCGTTCCTGAAGAACCCGCTCGGCCAGATGTTCCACCAGTTCTTCGGCGAGAACATGCTGCGCGCGGACGTCTGCAACGCGGTGGACGAACTCGGCCAGCTGCTCGATCACACGGGCCCGGTCGCGGCGTCCGAGCGCAATGCGGCGCGCATCTTCAGCGCCGATCACCTGTTCTTCGTGACCAACGGCACGTCGACGTCGAACAAGATCGTCTGGCACGCGACGGTCGCGCCCGGCGACATCGTGCTGGTCGACCGCAACTGCCACAAGTCGATCCTGCACGCGATCACGATGACGGGCGCGATTCCGGTGTTCCTGACGCCGACGCGCAACCATTTCGGCATCATCGGGCCGATCCCGCGCGACGAATTCAAGCCGGAGAACATCCGCAAGAAGATCGAGGCGAACCCGTTCGCGCGCGAGGCGCTGCGCGAGAACCCGGACATGAAGCCGCGAATCCTGACGATCACGCAGAGCACGTACGACGGCGTCGTCTACAACGTCGAGATGATCAAGGACCTGCTCGGCGACCTGCTCGACACGCTGCACTTCGACGAAGCGTGGCTGCCGCACGCGACGTTCCACGATTTCTATCGCGACATGCACGCGATCGGCGACGGCCGCCCGCGCACGGGCGCGCTCGTGTTCGCGACGCACTCGACGCACAAGCTGCTCGCCGGCATCTCGCAGGCGTCGCAGATCGTCGTGCAGGATTCGGAGAACCGCACGTTCGACAAGCACCGCTTCAACGAGGCGTACCTGATGCATACGTCGACGAGCCCGCAGTACGCGATCATCGCGTCGTGCGACGTCGCGGCCGCGATGATGGAGCCGCCGGGCGGCACCGCGCTCGTCGAGGAATCGATCGCGGAAGCGATCGACTTCCGCCGCGCGATGCGCAAGGTCGACGCCGAATACGGCGACGACTGGTTCTTCAGCGTGTGGGGCCCGGACAACCTGTCGGAAGAAGGCATCGGTTCGCGCGACGACTGGATGCTGAAGCCGAACGACCACTGGCATGGCTTCGGCCCGCTCGCGGAAGGCTTCAACATGCTCGACCCGATCAAGGCGACGATCATCACGCCGGGGCTCGACGTCGACGGCGAGTTCGGCGAGACGGGCATTCCGGCCGCGATCGTCACGAAGTACCTGGCCGAGCACGGGATCATCGTCGAGAAGACCGGCCTGTACTCGTTCTTCATCATGTTCACGATCGGCATCACGAAGGGCCGCTGGAACTCGATGGTGACCGAGCTGCAGCAGTTCAAGGACGACTATGACAACAACCAGCCGCTGTGGCGCGTGCTGCCGGAATTCGTCGCGCAGCATCCGCGCTACGAGCGCGTCGGCCTGCGCGACCTGTGCACGCAGATCCACGACGTGTACCGCGCGAACGACATCGCACGCCTGACGACCGAGATGTACCTGTCGGACATGGAACCGGCGATGAAGCCGTCGGACGCGTTCGCGAAGCTCGCACACCGCAAGATCGACCGCGTGCCGCTCGACGAGCTCGAAGGCCGCGTGACGAGCATCCTGCTGACGCCGTACCCGCCGGGCATTCCGCTGCTGATCCCGGGCGAGCGCTTCAACAAGACGATCGTGAACTACCTGCGGTTCGCGCGCGACTTCAACGAGCGTTTCCCGGGCTTCCACACCGACATCCACGGCCTCGTCGCGGAAGAGGTGAACGGCCGCGTCGAGTACTACGTCGACTGCGTGCGCGACTGATGGCGACGCACGGACGATTCCGGGCGATGCGCGTGGCGGTGGCCGCGCTCGTCGTCTGGGCGGCAGGGGTGGCGGGGCTGGCGGGGCCGGGCGTCGCACACGCGGAAGTCGCGGCGGCCGACCCGATCGACGTCGCGATGCGGCAATGCCTCGCGCGGCGCGACCGGTCGTCGACGGCCGGCCAGATCCAGTGCATGGGCGAAGCGCAGCAGCAGTGGCAGGCGGTGATGGACGGCGCGTACCAGCGCCTGTTGAAGGATGCGCCGGCCGATGCGAAGCGCGGCTGGCAGGACAGCCAGCGCCGCTGGGTCACGTGGCGCAAGGATGAAGTTCTTCTGCTGAAGGCCGTGTACGACACGACGCGCGGCACCGCGTACACGATGTCGAGCGCCGACATGCAGTTGCAGCCCGTGCGCGATCGCGCGCTGGCGCTGCGCGGCGCGGCCGATCGTTATGCGCCGCCGCCCGCCGCCGTACCGGTCGCGGCCACGAGCGGCACGAGCGCGGCCGAGGGCGCGGCCCAGGGCGGGGCCGCGCCGAACGGCAAGCCGGCGGCGAACGCACCGCGCGATCCGGCCGTGCGCCGCGTGCGGCCGTGCGAACAGGATGCCGCGTGCGAGCACGCGCTGTTCGACCTGAACCGCTATTACCAGAAGCTGCGCCGCAAGATGCCTGCGCATTCGGCCGCGACGCTGGTGCGCGCGCAGCGCGCATGGGTCGCGTTCCGCGATGCGACGGCGCCGCTCGTCGGCGAGGACGGTCGCGTCGACCTGATCGGCGCGCGCATCGCGACGATGAAGCGGCTGTCGGAGACGGCCGGCAACAACTAGAAGCCGTCGCGACGTCAGTCGTTCGTCGGCAAGGCAAAACGGGCACCCTTGGGTGCCCGTTTGCATTCGGCGGTGCGCAACGCACCGTGTTTCGCGCTCGCGTGCGCTACGCGGGCTTCTGCGTATCGTACCGGCCGAACCACGACGGCACGAGCGCGACCGCATCGTCGAGCGACGCGAGCACGTGCAGGCTCAGCGCGACGATTTCGGGCGTCGGCGCCTTCAGGTCGGGCACGGTGACGACCGACGCGCCCGCGCCGGCGGCCGATTGCGCGCCGAAGTCGCTGTCCTCGAACGCGACGCACGTATGTGCCGGCACGCCGAGGCGTTCGGCCGCGAGCCGGTAGACGGCCGGGTCGGGCTTGCCGCGCGCGACTTCGTCGCCGCCCGCGATCGCGCGGAAGAACGGCAGCACGCCGACCGCGTCGAGCCGCGCGCGGATCACGTCGCACGCGGACGACGACGCGACCGCGCACGGAATGCCGGCCTGCGCGAGCGTGTCGAGCAGCGCGAACGCGCCGGGCTTCAACGGGAACTTCGGATGGGGCTCGGGCGACGCGAGCTGTTCGCGTACGCGGATGCGCACGGCGTCGAACGTATCTGGGTTTCCGATCAGCCGGGCCAGGATGACCTGGCCCTCGGCGAACGAGCGGCCGACGATCTGCAGGTAGTCGGTGGCGGTCAGCGCGACACCGTGTGCGTTCGACACGTCGATCCACGTGTTCATGATGGTCCGCTCGGAATCGACGAGCAGGCCGTCCATGTCGAAGAGCGCGGCGGAAAAGGTCATCGGCGACATCCGGGAAGCGGGGCGGGCGATGGGCGGCGCGACGGCCGCCCGAATGAACGACGGACGCCGAAGGCATCCGTCCGGAACAGCGGGCTTACCGGCCGAGCGCGGCGCGGGCAGCCGTGACCGCCGCACGCACCTGGTCGGGTGCGGTGCCGCCCGGATGGTTGCGGCTGGCGACCGAACCCTCGAGCGTCAGGTAGCCGAACACGTCGTCGCCGATCAGGTGCGCGACGTTCGGCAGTTCCTGCTTCATCTCGTCGAGCGTCAGGTCGGCGAGATCGATGCCGCGGTCGTCGCAGATCCGCACCGCGTGCGCGACGGCTTCGTGCGCGTCGCGGAACGGCAGGCCGCGTTTCACGAGATAGTCGGCGAGGTCGGTGGCGGTCGAGAAGCCCTGCAGCGCGGCTGCGCGCATCGCGTCCGGCTTCACGGTGATGCCCGCGACCATTTCGGCGAAGATCCGCAGCGTGTCGGCGACGGTGTCGACCGTGTCGAACAGCGGTTCCTTGTCTTCCTGGTTGTCCTTGTTGTACGCGAGCGGCTGGCCCTTCATCAGCGTCAGGAGCGCCATCAGGTGGCCGTTCACGCGGCCCGTCTTGCCGCGCGCGAGCTCGGGCACGTCCGGGTTTTTCTTCTGCGGCATGATCGAGCTGCCGGTGCAGAAGCGGTCGGCGATGTCGATGAAGCCGACGCGCGGGCTCATCCACAGCACGAGTTCTTCGGAGAAACGCGACACGTGCGTCATCACGAGCGCGGAGGCCGCCGTGAATTCGATCGCGAAATCGCGATCCGACACGGCGTCGAGCGAGTTCGCGCAGATGCCGTCGAAGCCGAGCGTCTTCGCGACCGCGTGACGATCGATCGGGTAGCTCGTGCCCGCGAGTGCGGCCGCGCCGAGCGGCAGGCGGTTCACGCGCGTGCGGCAGTCGCGCATGCGCTCCGCGTCGCGCGAGAACATCTCGACGTACGCGAGCAGGTGGTGGCCGAACGTGACGGGCTGCGCGACCTGCAGGTGCGTGAAGCCCGGCATGATCGTGTCGGCGTTCTGTTCCGCGAGGTCGAGCAGCGCGCCGCGCAGGTCGTTCAGCAGGCCGCCGATGCGGTCGATCTCGCCGCGCAGCCACAGGCGGATGTCGGTCGCGACCTGGTCGTTGCGCGAGCGGCCCGTGTGCAGGCGCTTGCCGGCATCGCCGATCAGCGCGGTCAGGCGCGCCTCGATGTTCAGGTGGACGTCCTCGAGATCGAGCTGCCATTCGAATTCGCCGCGCTCGATCTCGCCCTTGATCTGCGCCATTCCGCGTTCGATCGCGGCCAGGTCGTCGGCGCTGATGATCTTCTGCGCGGCGAGCATGTTCGCGTGCGCGAGCGAGCCGGCGATGTCGACGAGCGCGAGGCGCTTGTCGAAAAACACCGACGACGTATAGCGCTTGACCAGCTCCGACATCGGTTCCGAGAAGCGGGCCGACCAGGCCTCGCCCTTTTTGTGCAGTTGGGACGTCATGGCGATTCTTCGAAGGGGAGTTGGGCGGCGTGCGCCGCCGAGGGAATCCTGCAATTCTAACATTCGCGGGGCTGGCGGCCGAGGCGCGCAGCCGTTCGCGACGGTCCGCCGGCCATTGCAGGCGGGGCTCAGTCGCGCACCAGCACGACCAGCTTCAGGTCCTCGCGGTGCGCGGGCTTCAGCGTGATCTGCTGGTACACGAGGCGGCCGTCGGCCGGATGGTCGAATTCGCGCAGGCCGCCTTCGCGCTCGAACACGTCCTGCGACGCCCAGTACTGCGCGAACGCGTCGCTGCCGGCAGTCAGCGCGTCGATCAGCGCGCGGGTCGGCGCGTCGGCCAGATGGCGGATCGAATCGGCGCGGAATTCGGCCGCGAGGCGCCGCGCGCGCGTTTCCCAATCGACGATCAGCGTGCGCGCGGCCGGCGACATGAACGTGAAGCGCAGCAGGTTGCGGTCGTGCTCGCCGTCGAGCCAGCCGGAAAACAGCGCGGCGGCCGGCGCGTTCCACGCGAGCGCGTTCCATTGCCGGTCGAGCACGTACGCGGGTGTCGCGATCGCCGCGACGGTCGCGGCGAGCGTCGGCGGCAGGTCGCCGCCCGCGACGTCGGGCTCGGCCGGATCGCGCTGCGCGGCCAGTTCGAACAGGTACGCGCGCTCGGCCTTCGACAACTGCAGCGCGACGGCGATCCGCGCGAGCGCGTCGGCCGACGCCGACACCGGGCGGCCCTGTTCGATCCACGTGTACCAGGTCGGGCTGACGCCGCACAGTTGCGCGACTTCCTCGCGTCGCAGCCCCGGCGTGCGGCGGCGCGGGCCGGGCGGCAGGCCGACGGCCTGCGGCGACAGCCGCTCGCGGTGGGCGCGGATGAATTCGCCGAGCGCGCGGGCGGGCGTGGCGTCGAGCGGCGGGACGGGAGCGGAGGACGGCTGGTTCATGCGGAAACGGCGAAGTGGGGGCGAGAACGCGGCAACGATCAGACAGGTGTATCGAATACCAGAATAACTGCTTAACTTGTACTGGTACAAGCGCAGGCCTATTGTAGCGGCTCGCGCGCTGGCAGGCAGCGGGCGTCCCACAAAACGCGTTGCAAGGGGGGCGGAGCAAGCGCTGAAGTGCCCACTCCGGTCAACCGCACAAGGCATCGGGCCGGAGCAAGCGCTGAAGCGCCCACTCCGGTCGACAGCACAAAGGAGCGAACGATGAAACACCACGACCAGGTCGCCGACGCATTCGGCACGACGGCCGCCGCCTA
This sequence comes from Burkholderia sp. FW306-1C-G01B, assembly GCF_058781685.1. Taxonomy (NCBI): domain Bacteria; kingdom Pseudomonadati; phylum Pseudomonadota; class Betaproteobacteria; order Burkholderiales; family Burkholderiaceae; genus Burkholderia; species Burkholderia sp. FW306-1C-G01B. The sequence continues at coordinate 203,053 of NZ_JBYSWZ010000010.1, read as the reverse complement.
TCTGACCAGCGCGGTCCACGCGACGGGCGCCGATCTGCAGACGCTCGCCGACGCGGTGCGCGCGACGCCCGATGCCGCCGTGCTCGATCTCGGCTGCGGTGCCGGCCACGCGAGCTTCGCGGTCGCGCCGCACGTGCGCGACGTGGTTGCATACGATCTCGCCGCGCCGATGCTCGCGACCGTCGACGCGGCCGCGCGCGAGCGCGGGCTCGCGAACATCCGCACGCAGCAGGGCCCGGCGGAACGGCTGCCGTTCGACACGGCGACGTTCGACTGGGTCGTGAGCCGGATGAGTGCGCACCACTGGCACGACATGCGCGCGGCGCTCGCCGAGGTGTGCCGTGTGCTGAAACCGGGCGGACGCGTGCTGATGATCGACATCGCGGGCAACGACCATCCGCTGCTCGACACGTACCTGCAGGCGGCCGAAGTGCTGCGCGACGCGTCGCACGTGCGCGACTACCGCGCGGACGAATGGCTCGCGATGTTCCGCGATGCCGGTTTCGACGCGCACGTGCACAGCCGCTGGCGGCTGCCGATCGATTTCGACACGTGGGTCGCGCGCATCCGCACGCCGGCCGATAGCGTCGCCGGCATTCGCGCGCTGTGGGCGCATGCGCCCGACGAGGTGCGCGGCTACTACGGGGTGCGGCCCGACGGTTCGTTCGAGCATGACGCGCTGCTGATCGACGCGCATTGACCGGGCCGGCCGGCGCGGCACGCCGATGCCCGCCGGCCTTCCGATGAAAAAAGCCGCGATACGCACCGTGGGTACGGTGGCGTAGCGCGGCTTTTGCGATGCCGGCTGGCGCGGAACGGGTCCGCGCCGCATGCGGATCAGCCGGTGTTGCGCAGGCCGGCCGCGATCCCGTTGATCGTCAGGTGAATCCCGCGGCGCAGCCGCGCGTTCGTGTCGCCCGCGCGGTGACGCTTGATCAGCTCGACCTGCAGGTGATTCAGCGGATCGAGGTACGGGAAGCGGTTCTTGATCGAGCGCGCGAGCAGCGGGTTGGTCGCGAGGCGGCCTTCGTGCCCGGTGATTTCCGCCAGCGCGTTCGACGTGCGCTCCCATTCCGCGACGATCCGCTCGAACACGTGCTTGCGCAGCTTGCGGTCGGAGACGAGCTGCGCGTAGCGCGACGCGACCGCGAGGTCGGTCTTCGCCAGCACCATGTCCATGTTCGACATCAGGTTCGAGAAGAACGGCCAGGTCTTGTTCATCTTCTTCAGCAGCGCGACGCGCTTCGTGCGCTCGGCTTCATCCTGCGCGCCGTCGAGATACGCGCTCACCGCGCTGCCGAAGCCGTACCAGCCCGTCAGCAGCAGCCGGCACTGGCCCCACGAGAAACCCCACGGAATCGCGCGCAGATCCTCGATCTTGCGCTGCTTCGGATCCTGCAGCTTGCGCGAAGCCGGGCGGCTGCCGATGTTCAGCTCGGCGATCTCGGTGATCGGCGTCGACGAGAAGAAGTAGTCGGTGAAGCCGGGCGTTTCATAGACGAGCGCGCGGTACGCGGCCATCGCCGAGTCGGACAGCGTCTGCATCGCAGCCTCGAACGCGGGCAGTTGCGCAGGGGCGTTCGACTGCGGCAGCAGCGACGCCTCGAGCGTCGCGGCGACGACTGTCTCGAGGTTGCGCCGGCCGATCTCGGGGTTCGCGAACTTGCTCGCGATCACCTCGCCCTGCTCGGTCAGGCGGATCTGGCCGTTCACGGTGCCCGGCGGCTGCGACAGGATCGCCTGGTAGGTCGGGCCGCCCCCGCGGCCGACCGTGCCGCCGCGGCCGTGGAACAGCCGCAGCGTGATCTTGCGGTCGCGGAACAGGTCGACGAGCGCGAGTTCCGCGCGATACAGCTCCCAGTTCGACGTGAGGAAGCCGCCGTCCTTGTTGCTGTCCGAGTAGCCGAGCATCACTTCCTGCTCGGCGCCCTGGTGCGCGATCAGCGCGTCGACGCCCGGCAGTGCGAAGTATTCGCGCATGATGCGCGACGCGTCGCGCAGGTCGGGGATCGTCTCGAACAGCGGGATCACCATCAGGCTGTTCCTTGCATGGCCGCCGGGCACGCCGAGCGCACCTTCGAGCAGCCCCGTCTCCTTCTGCAACAGCAGCACCTCGACGAGGTCGCTGACGGTTTCCGTATGCGAAATGATGTAGTTGCGCACCGCGCGCGCGCCGAATTGCGCGCGCACCTCGCGCGCTTTCTCGAACACGCCGAGCTCGCTCTGCGCGAGCGCCGAGTATTCGAAGTACGGCGAGCGCAGCGGGCGCGGATCGGCGAGCGCGGCGAGCAGCACGCGGAGTTTGTCTTCCTCGGCGAGCGCCGCGTAGTCGGCCTCGACGCCCGCGCGCGCGAACAGTTCGGCGACCACCGCTTCATGGATGTCGGAGCTCTGGCGCAGGTCGATGCTCGCGAGATGGAAGCCGAACACTTCGGCCGCGCGTACGAGCGGCGCGAGGCGCGGCGCAGCGAGCGACGTGCCGTGGTGTTCGTCGAGCGACGCGGTCAGCACCTTCAGGTCGGCGACGAACGCTTCGGAATCCTCATACGGGATCGCACGCACGGGCGGCGCGCCGCGGCCCGCGCTGCGCACGGGCACCGTGCCTTCGCCCAGGCGCACGCGTGCGCTCGCGGCGAGCCGCGTATAGATGCCGATCAGCGCGCGGCGATACGGTTCGTCGACGCGGTGCGGCGACTGGTCGGGCGAGGCGGCCGCGAGCGCCTTCACCGCGTCGTTCGCGCCGACCAGCAGGTTCGACACCGACAGCTCGGCGCCGAGCTTGTGCACCTGTTCCAGATAGTGCTCGAGGATCACCGCGGCCTGGCGGTGGATCGCCTCGTCGAGCGTCGGCGCCGTCACGTTCGGGTTGCCGTCGCGATCGCCGCCGATCCAGCTGCCCATCTGGAAGAACGCGGGCACGCGCGCGGACAGGCCGTGCTCGGCGAGCGCGGCCTCGATGTCGCCATATAGCGCGGGCAGCTCGTCGAGGAACGTCGCGCGGTAGTACGACAGCGCGTTCTCGATCTCGTCGCCGACCGTCAGGCGCGCGTCGCGCAGCATGCGCGTCTGCCACAGCGCGGTCACGCGCGCGCGCAGCATCGATTCGTTGTGCTGGCGCTCGCGCGCGGTCAGCTCCTGGTCGCGCTCGGCGAGCAGGCGCGCGATGTCGTGCTGTGCGTCGAGGATGCTCTTGCGCTGCACCTCGGTCGGGTGCGCGGTCAGCACCGGCACGATCAGCGCATCGTCGAAGAAGCGCTGCAGCAGGCGCTTCGACGCGTTGCCGGTCGTCTTCAGCTGATCGAGCGCGTACGCGACCGTGCCGGGCTGCGGCGCGGAGCCGGCCAGCGCGTGGATGCGGCGGCGGCGGTTGTGGTGGCGGTCTTCCGCGATGTTCGCGAGATGCGAGAAATAGCTGAACGCGCGCACGACGCTCACCGTCTGCTCCGGCGTCAGCTTGCGCAGCTTCTTCTCGAGCGTCTGCGCGGCTTCGCTGTCGTCCTCGCGGCGGAACTTGACCGCGGTCTGGCGGATCGTCTCGACGACGTCGAACACGGTGTCGCCTTCCTGCTCGCGCACGACGTCGCCGAGCAGGCGACCGAGGAAGCGGATGTCCTCGAACAGCGGGCCGTCCTTGTCCTCGCGCGTGCGCGTGCCGGACTTCGGCGCGCCGGCCTTGCGGGCAGCGGGGCCGGCGGCTTTCGTCGTGCGTTTTGTCTGACGTATCGGGTCTTTCGGTTTCGTTGCCGTTTTCGCACGGCCGTTCGCGGCGGTGGCGACGGTGTCCGTCGGGGCGTCGGAGGAGGACAGGGCAGCATTGCGGCGCGCCGTACGCGCCGATCCGGAAGACTTCACGATGGGTTTCCTTGGGAAAGCTCGAGTCAAAAGGAACTGCGAAACTGCGGGAACTGCGGTCAAGCAACCAGCTACGTGCGGCACATCCGCGCATCGGCGCCGCGACCCGCTCGGCGGCCGGCCGGGCGCAGGCTCCGGGCCCGGGCGGGCCGGGGCGTGCGTGCTACCATTGTTCGGTCTTCAATCCCGTCCTTCGATGTTCCAGCAATGAATTCCGAGACCCTTGCGGCCGGGCCGCAACAGGCACAGCCGCCCGCGACGTTGACGATTGCTTCGCGCGAGAGCCGCCTGGCAATGTGGCAAGCCGAACATGTGCGTGATGCGCTGCGCAAATTATATCCAGCTTGTGACGTGAAAATCCTCGGGATGACGACTCGCGGCGACCAGATTCTCGATCGCACGCTGTCGAAGGTCGGCGGCAAGGGCCTGTTCGTGAAGGAACTGGAGAGCGCGCTGGCCGACGGCCGCGCCGATCTCGCCGTGCATTCGCTGAAGGACGTGCCGATGGTGCTGCCCGACGGCTTCTCGCTTGCCGCGATCATGGAGCGCGAGGACCCGCGCGACGCGTTCGTGTCGAACGACTACGCGTCGCTCGACGCGCTGCCGGCCGGCGCGGTCGTCGGCACGTCGAGCCTGCGCCGCGAAGCGATGCTGCGCGCGCGCTATCCGCACCTCGACGTGCTGCCGCTGCGCGGCAATCTCGATACGCGCCTCGCGAAGCTCGACCGCGGCGACTACGCGGCGATCATTCTCGCTGCGGCCGGCCTGAAGCGCCTCGGCCTCGAAGCGCGAATCCGCACACTGCTCGACGTCGAGACCAGCCCGCCCGCGGCCGGCCAGGGTGCGCTCGGCATCGAGATCGCCGCGCACCGCGACGACGTCGCCGCATGGCTCGCGCCGCTGCACGACCCGCGGACCGCGCTCGCGGTCGAGGCCGAGCGGATGGTGTCGCGCGCGCTCGGCGGCAGCTGCGAGGTGCCGCTCGCCGCGCACGCGGTGTGGCGCGCGGGCGAACTGTACCTGACGGGCCGCGTGTCGACGACCGACGGCAAGCGTGTGCTGACGGCCGAGGAGTGCGGGGCCGTCATGACCGTCGCCGATGCGCTCGCGCTCGGCCGCGCGGTGTCCGACGAACTCGAGGCGCAAGGCGCGCTCGACATCGTCAAGGCGCTGCTCGCCGGCTCGCAGGCCGACAAGGACGACGCCTGATGGCGGGCGGCGCGCGCGCGTTCACCGCTGTCCTGACGCGTCCGGACGGCCAGTCGGACGCGCTTGCGTCGCAACTGGCCGATGTCGGCTGCGACGTGCTCGAATTCCCGCTGATCGACATCGCGCCGGTTGACGATCCGGCGCCGCTCGACGCCGCGTTCGCGGCGCTTGCCGACTACGCGCTCGTGATTTTCGTGTCGCCGAACGCGATCGACCGCGCGCTCGCGCAGTACGGTGCGATCTGGCCGAATGCGCTGCCGGTCGGCGTGGTCGGGCCCGGCAGCGTCGCGGCGCTCGAGCGGCACGGCATCGCGGCGCCCGCGCATCGCGTGATCGCGCCGCAGGCGCCGGCCGACGGCGGCGTGCCCCGTTACGATTCGGAAAGCCTGTTCGCGTGCATCGAGGCTGCGTTCGGCGGCGCGCAGGCGCTGGCGGCCAAGCGCGTGCTGATCGTGCGCGGCGACGGCGGGCGCGAATGGCTTGCCGACCGGCTGCGCGACGCCGGCGCGGACGTCACGCTCGTCGCCGCGTACCGGCGCGTCGTGCCCGAGCCGCGCGTCGGCGCATGGGAGCGCGTGCATGCGCTGCTCGACGGCGCACCGCATGCGTGGCTCGTCACGAGCTCGGAAGGCGTGCGCAACCTGCATGAACTCGCGCGGGCGCACCTGAACGATGCCGAAATCGACGCGCTGAAGCATGCGCCGCTCGTGACGCCGCACCCGCGGATCGAGCAGACCGCGCGCGCATTGGGTTTTGATAGGATTACGCTGACCGGCGCGGGCGATGAGCGCATCGTCCGCGCGTTTCGAACGATGGCCGACGAGGCCGTCCAACCGGCGACAGCCGCACCGGTGACTAAACGCATGACAGATACCAACGATTCCAAAAGCGTCGCTTCCCAGCCGGCCGCTGCATCCGCACCGCCGTCCAGTTCCCCTTATCTCGCGCCCGAGCCGCGCGCGCGCCGCGGTGGCAGCGCGCTGCTGTGGTTCGTCGTCGTCGTGCTCGGCTGCGCGGCGGGCGTCGGCGGCTATGCGTTGAACCGCAAGATCGACCGGCTCGACGGCACGTTCGTCGCGCGCCAGAAGGCGCTCGACGCGCAGGCGGCCGAGACGCGCATGAAGACCGAGCAGGCGCTCGCGAGCACGCACCAGGTCGACACGCAGCTCGCGCAGCTCGACGGCAAGCTCGCCGACGCGCAGAGCGCGCAGCAGGCGCTGCAGCAGCAATACCAGGACCTGTCGCGCAACCGCGATGCGTGGATGCTCGAGGAAGTCGACCAGATGCTGTCGAGCGCGAGCCAGCAGCTTCAGCTGACCGGCAACACGCAGCTCGCGCTGATCGCGTTGCAGAACGCCGACGCGCGTCTCGCGACGTCGCAGAGCGCGCAGGCCGTCACGGTGCGCAAGGCGCTCGCGCTGGACATCGAGAAGCTGAAGGCCGCGCCGGCGGCCGATCTCACGGGCCTCGCGATCAAGCTCGACGACGCGATCGCCAAGATCGACGCGCTGCCGCTGTCCGGCGAGGCGATCGTACCGCATGCGGCGCCGAAGGCCGCGCCGGCCGCCGCCGCATCGACGGCCGTGGCCGGCGAGCCGCGCTGGAAGGTCTGGTGGCACGACTTCTCGGCCGGCCTCGGCCAGCAGTTGAAAGGCCTCGTGCAGGTACGCCGGATCGACAACGCGGACGCGATGCTCGCGTCGCCCGACCAGGGCTACTTCGTGCGCGAGAACGTGAAGCTGCGCCTGCTCACCGCGCGGCTGTCGCTGCTCGCGCGCAACGACAGCGCGATGAAGGCCGACCTGCACGCCGCACAGGCGTCGCTCGGGAAGTATTTCGATCAGGCGTCGAAGGACACGCAGACCGTCGAGGATCTGCTCAAGCAGGTTGACGGCGCATCGCTGACGGTCGCGGTGCCGAACCTGAACACGAGCCTGAACGCCGTTCAGCAGTTCAAGAGCCGGGGGTAACGATGACGCTTCGAGGAATCGTCTGGCTCGCGATCCTGTTCGCGATCGCCGCGGCGCTCGCCACCGTCGGCCGTTTCGACGCGGGGCAGGTGCTGCTCGTCTATCCGCCGTACCGGATCGACGTGTCGCTGAACCTGTTCGTGATCGCCATCGTCGTGCTGTTCATCGTCGTGTATGCGCTGCTGCGCATCGTGCGCAACATCTGGCGCATGCCGCAGCGGGTCGCCGCGTATCGTGCGCGTTCGCGCAACGAGAAGGCGCAGGCGTCGCTGCGCGATGCAATCTCGAACCTGTACGCGGGCCGGTTCTCGCGCGCGGAGAAGGCCGCGCGCGACGCGCTGTCGGTCGACGCGAACCTGGGCGCCGCGAGTCTCGTCGCGGCTACCGCCGCGCACCGGATGCACGAGTACACGCGCCGCGACGACTGGCTGTCGAAGGTCGACGCGCCCGAATGGCAGGACGCACGCTTGCTCGCCGCGGCCGACATGCGCGCGGACGCGCGCGATGCCGACGGCGCGCTTGCCGCGCTGGCCGACATGCAGGCGGGCGGCAAGCGCATCCATGCGCAGCAGGTTGCGCTGCGCGCGCAGCAGCAGTTGAAGAACTGGGCCGAGGTGCTGAAGCTCGCGAAGGCGCTCGAGAAGCGCGAGGCGCTGCATCCGGCCGCGGCCGTGCGGCTACGCCAGCAGGCCGCGGAAAACCTGCTGCGCGAACGCCGGCACGACCCGGACGCGCTGCTCGAGGTGTGGCAGTCGCTGTCGCCGGCCGAGCGCCAGTCGCCGCGTCTTGCCGATCTCGCGGCCGACCTGCTCGTGTCGCTCGAGCGTCGCAACGAAGCGCGCCGCATCGTCGAGGAAGCGCTCGCGCACAACTGGGATGCGCGCCTGCTGCGCCGTTACCCGGACACGGCCGGCGCCGATGCGCTGCCGCTGATCCAGAAGGCGGAAGGGTGGAAGAAGGATCACCCGGAGGATGCCGACCTGCTGTTCGCGCTCGGCCGTCTCTGCCAGCAGCAGCAACTGTGGGGCAAGGCGCAATCGTTCCTCGAGGCGGCGCTGAAGCTGGCCGACAACGAGGCGCTGAAGGTGCGTGCGCATCGCGCGCTCGCGCGTCTGTTCGAGCAGCTCGGCGAAACCGACAAGGCCGCCAAGCACTACCGCGAAAGCGCGCTCGCGATTACCGTGGTCTGACGCAAGCCGCGGCCGCCTGCTGCCGGCGGCCCGCTGCGCTGCGCAACATGCCCCGAACGCCGGATGGCCTTCGGGGCATATTCTTGTCCGCTGCGCGCCGGCGCCGGACGCGTTATACGTTACGCGCCGAGCCTGCGCAGCAGGTCGTCCTCGTTCGCGACGAACCACACCGATTTCCCGCGATTGGACTCGCGAACGAGCGCGCGTAGCGCTTCGCTGCGCGCGAGCCAGCGGTCGATGTCGCCGACCACGCCGAGCTGCACGCCGTAGTTGACGAGTTTCTGCAGCACCGCGCCGGCCAGTCCGCTGTCGAGCCGGTAGAAGTCGTCGTGCAGCGCGTCGGCGGGGACCGCGACCCAGTCGGCTTCATGCTCGTGCGCGAGCGCGACGAGGTCGAGCGCATCGCTTTCCCGCTGCACGCGGCCGGCGGAAGGATCCAGGACCAGTACGCGGCTGTCGGCCGCCTGAACGATTCGGTGGGGCATGAGGGTTGGCTCCGTCGACATGATCGTCATGCCCCGCGCATCACTTGTCGACCAGCCGCTTCGGCACCGACAGTGCGAGCAGTCCGCCGAGCACGAGGAACCCCGCGAGCATGTACATGCCCGCATCGTTGACGCCCGTCGCCTGCTTGAGCCAGCCCATCAGGTAGGGGCTCAGGAAGCCTGCGAGGTTGCCGATCGAGTTGATCATCGCGATGCCGGCCGCGGCGGCCGCACCGCCGAGGAACGCGGTCGGCAGGCTCCAGAACAGCGGCAGCGTCGTCAGGATGCCGATCGTCGCGAGCGTGAGGCCGAACATCGCGAGCGCGGTCTGGTGCGCCCAGATCACCGACAGCACGAGCCCCAGCGCACCGATCGCGGCCGGAATCGCGAGGTGCCAGCGGCGCTCGCGGCGCTTGTCCGCGCTGCGCGCGATCAGGATCATCGCGACCACCGCAGCCGCATACGGAATCGCCGACAGCAGGCCGATCGCGAACGTGTCGGTGACGCCCGTCGCCTTGATGATCGTCGGCAGCCAGAAGCCGACGCCGTAGAGCCCCATCACGAACGAGAAGTAGATCAGCGCCATCAGCCACACGCGCGGGCTCGACATCACGGCGCCGAGCGGCAGGTCTTCCTTTGTCGCTTCCTCCGCATCGACGTTGCGCGCGAGCAGCGCCTTTTCTTCGTCGGTCAGCCAGTTCGCCTTCGCGATCCGGTCGTCGAGCTTGAAGAACACGAGCACGCCGACCAGCACCGACGGGATGCCTTCCAGCAGGAACAGCCATTGCCAGCCGTGCCAGCCGCTGATGCCGTCGAACGCTTTCAGGATGAAGCCCGACAGCGGCCCGCCGATCACGCCGGACAAGGCGACTGCCGTCATGAAGAAGGTCGTCATCCGGCCGCGCCGGTGTGCGGGATACCAGTAGGTGAGGTAGAGGATCACGCCGGGGAAGAAGCCGGCTTCGGCGAGCCCGAGCAGGAAGCGCATCACGTAGAACATCGTGGGCGTCGTGACGAACATCGTCAGGATCGAGATCACGCCCCACGTCGCCATGATGCGTGCGATCCACACGCGCGCGCCGACCTTGTGCAGGATGATGTTGCTCGGCACCTCGAAGAGGAAATAGCCGAAGAAGAAGATCCCGGCGCCGAGCCCGTAGACGGTATCGCTCAGGTTCAGGTCGCTCGCCATCTGCAGCTTTGCGAACCCGACGTTCACGCGGTCGAGATACGCGACCACGTAGCACAGCAGCAGGAGCGGCGTGAGCCGCCACGACACCTTGCGGTAGGTTGCTTCCTCGAATGCGCCGGACGAGCCCGGCAGCGATTGCGTCGATGTTGCCATGTTGTCTCCTGTCGACCCAAGTTGGCGCTTTAGCGCTTACTTGGGTCCCATGCTATGCGGTCGACCCAAGTTGGCGCTTTAGCGCTTACTTGGATCCCATGCTTTGCGGTTTTTATGGTTGACCGGAGCCGATACATCGGCACCCGATCCGGTTTCGTGCGAAGCAATACATGAATGCCGTGCCGGCCGGTGAATCCCGACGCGGCACGCGAACAGCCCGGTGCGGCTAGATGCAGCGTCCGCCGTCGACTTCGAGGCAGACGCCCGTGATGAATTCGGCCTCGTCGGACGCGAGGTAAAGCGCCGCGTTCGCGATGTCCTGCGGGGTCGAGAAGCGGCCGAGCGGGATCGTCGCGAGGAAGCGGCTGCGGTTGTCGGGCGTGTCCTCGCAGCCCATGAATTCGGTCATCAGGGCCGTCTCGCCGAGCACGGGATTGATGCAGTTCACGCGGATGCGGTCGGCGCCGAGCTCGGCCGCGAGCGACTTGCTCGCGGTGATCATCGCGCCCTTCGTGCTGTTGTACCAGACGAGGCCCGGGCGCGGCCGCACGCCGGCCGTCGACGCGACGTTCACGAACACGCCGCCGCCCTGTGCGCGGAAGTACGGAACGAAGGTCTGCACGGACCAGAACAGGCTCTTCATGTTGACCGCGTACACGCGGTCGAACTCGGCTTCCGTCACGTCGAGCACCGGCTTGTTGCGGTGCGTGGTGCCTGCGTTGTTCACGACGATCTGCACCGAATGGAAATCGTCGAGCGCGGCCTGCAGCAGCGCGTGCCAGTCGTCCTGCTTCGACACGTCGCCCGCGACCGCGATCGCCTTGCCGCCCGCGAGCGCGATCTCGCTCGCGACGCGCTCGGCCGCCGCGCCGTTCAGGTCGTTGACGACGACGTTCGCGCCTTCGCGCGCATACGTCTTCGCGATGCCTTCGCCGAAACCCGAGCCGCCGCCCGTGACGATTGCCGTTTTGCCGCTCAACCGCATGGTGTGTCTCCTGTGCTGGTTATGAGAGTCGTCGTGTTGCGCGTGCGGCCGGCCGCTGCCGGCCGCGTTTCGCGTGCCGCGCGTTCAGCCGTGCCGGATCGCGATCGTCTTCAGTGCGGTAAAGCCATACAGCGCCTCGAAGCCTTTTTCGCGGCCATGACCCGAGTGGCCGACGCCGCCGAACGGCAGTTCGACGCCGCCGCCCGCGCCATAGTTGTTGATGAACACCTGGCCCGCGCGCAGGCGCCGCGCGACGCGCATCTGGCGCGCGCCGTCGCGCGTCCAGATGCCCGCGACGAGGCCGTACGGCGTGCCGTTCGCGAGTGCGACGGCTTCGTCTTCGTCGACGAAGCGCATCGCAGCGAGCACGGGGCCGAACACTTCCTCCTGCGCGAGCCGGTGCGACGGCGGCACGTCGCGCAACAGCGCGGGCGCCTGGTAGAAGCCGCTTTCGGGCGCGTCGGCGACGACCTGCCCGTGCGCGGCCATCGGAATGCCGTCGTGCTGCGCGTCGGACAGGAAATCCCACACGCGCTGCTGCTGCTTCGCGTTGATCAGCGGGCCGCAGTCGAGGTCGGCGCGGCTCGGGCCGACGCGCAGCCCGTTGAACGCGGTGGCGAGGCGCTCGAGGAGCGGCTCGTAGACCGCACGCTCGACCAGCACGCGGCTGCCGGCCGAGCAGGTCTGGCCGCCGTTCTGCACGATCGCCGACACGAGCACGGGCAGCGCCGCTTCGAGATCGGCATCGGCGAACACGATCTGCGGCGACTTGCCGCCGAGTTCGAGCGTGACCGGCACGTGGTTCTCGGCCGCCATCTGCGTGACCAGCTTGCCGGTGGCCGGCGAACCCGTAAACGAGATGTGGTCGATGCCCGGATGGCGCGCGAGCGCGGCGCCGGCTTCATGGCCGTAGCCGGTGACGATGTTGAGCGCACCGGCCGGCAGCCCGGCCTCGGCGGCCAGCTCGGCGACGCGCAGCAGCGACAGGCACGCGTCCTCGGCCGGCTTGACGACGCAAGCGTTGCCGGCCGCGAGCGCCGCGCCGACGCTGCGCCCGAAGATCTGCATCGGGTAGTTCCACGGCACGATGTGGCCCGTGACGCCGTGCGGCTCGCGCACCGTCAGCACCGTATAGCCGGCCTGATAGGGGAGGGTCTCGCCGTGCAGCTTGTCGGCGGCGCCTGCATAGAACTCGAAGTAGCGCGCGAGCGCGGCCGCGTCGGCGCGCGCCTGCTTCAGCGGCTTGCCGGTGTCGCGCGCCTCGATCGCCGCGAGTTCCTCGATGGAATCGGCCACGCGCGCCGACAGCCGCATCAGCACGCGGCCGCGCTCGGCGGCGCTCGCGGCGCCCCATGCGCCTGCGAACGCATCGCGGGCCGCGGCGACCGCGCGCTCGATGTCGGGCGCGGTGCCGCGCGCGATCGTCGCGAACGGCTGGCCGTCGGATGGGTCGACGACCGCGATCGTTTCCAGTTGCGCGGGCAACGTCCATTCGCCCGCGATGAAGTGCTTCGCCTCTTCCATGCCTGCTCCTGTCGACATGCAACGCCGCTTGTGGTTCGACGGCCGGACATCCGGAACGATTATCGCGCCGATCGTCATCCGGACGCCACCGGTCGATTGGCTATAATGGCGCATTCCGTTGAGGGACGCCTGCGGCGGTGCATCGGCCGCGGCGCCCTGTCCCGAATTCCCATCGACCTACAGAGAGCGCTCATGAGCTTCAATCATGTTCCGGCCGGCAAGGACCTGCCGCAAGATTTCAACGTGATCATCGAGATTCCCGCGCAAAGCGATCCGGTGAAGTACGAGGCGGACAAGGAGCTGGGCCTCCTCGTCGTCGACCGCTTCATCGGCACGGGCATGCGCTATCCGGTGAACTACGGCTACATCCCGCAGACGCTGTCGGGCGACGGCGATCCGGTCGACGTGCTGGTGATCACGCCGTTCCCGCTGCTGGCCGGCTCGATCGTGCGTTCGCGCGTGCTCGGCATGCTGCAGATGACCGACGAGTCGGGCGTCGACGCGAAGCTGGTCGCGGTGCCGCACGACAAGATCTGCCCGATGACGGCGAACCTGAAGTCGATCGACGACGTGCCCGAGTACCTGAAGGACCAGATCAAGCACTTCTTCGAGCAATACAAGGCGCTCGAGAAGGGCAAGTGGGTGAAGGTCGAAGGCTGGGCCGGCATCGAAGCCGCGCACAAGGAAATCACCGACGGCGCCGCGAACTACAAGAAGTAAGCGGCGCGCCGGCGGACGGCCGGTTCGTGTGAAACGCAAAACCGCGCGTGTCTCTTCAGGAGGCCGCGCGGTTTTGTTTTGCGCGCGCGGTTTTCTTGCGTGCGGAAGGCAATGCGGGCGCGGGCGGGGTGGCGGTATCCGGTGTGTCCTTCGCGCGTTTGGCGCGGCGACGGACAACGGAGATTTCGGTGGTTTCGGCGGATTTCGTGGCCGACGGACGGCGGCGAACCGGTGCGGGCGCGACGGCGTCGCGTCCGTTCGTGACGGGTTTGCTGCTGGCTGCCGACGTTTTTCTTTTCGACGACGGGGACGCGGCCTGTTGGTCTTTTTTTGCCGGTGTGCCGCGCGACGAGGTCTTTTTTACGACCGCATCGCCGCCGGTCTTCACGTTCTTCGCGATCGGCGCGGCTTTTGCCGCCTTTGGAGCATTGGCGGCTTGTCGGGTCTTCGCGGTTTTCGCAGACTTGATGGCTTTCTCGGCTTTCTCGGCTTTCTCGGCTTTCTCGGCTTTCTCGGCTTTCTCGGCTTTTGCGGCTTTTGCGGTCTTCGCGGCAGGCTGCTCCGTTTCAGCCGTCTTCGTCGCGCTATCGACGTTCTCCGCCTTTGTCTTCACCTTCTTCCGCCCGCGCGCCCCCACCTTCAACCCGGCAACCTCACCACTTCCGTCGACCGTCACACCAACCGGCAGCACCGATTCCAGCGTCCGCAACCCGGCCGCTAGCTCGCGCTTCTGCGTGGGCGTGAGTCGCTTCACCCAGTATTCGGCGCGCGACGCGCTCGACCGGTCGGGCAGCGGAAACGACGCGAGCACCGCGCGCGGCTTGCGCGAGCGCGTGTAGCGCGCGCCCTTGCCGGCGGCATGCTCGTCGAAGCGCGCGGCGACGTCGGTCGTGATGCCCGTGTAGACGCTGTCGTCAGCGCATTCGATCAGATACAGAAACCAGGACATGGCAGGGCGGCGGGATGCGAAGCCGCCAGTGTCTCAGAAAAGGCGTGCGTCAACGCCACCGCTCGCCGTGTCCGTCGCGGAAGCGGCTCGGCGCCGCGCCGAGTTCGCGCGTGAAGAAGCGCGTGAACGCGCTGGTGGACCGGAAGCCGACGCGCACGCCGATCTCGCCGATCGGCAATTGCGTATTCAGCAGCAGGTCGCGCGCCTCGCCGAGCCGCGCCTGCGCGACGAGCGCGTGAAAGCCGACGGCTTCGCGATGCAGCCGCCGGCGCAGCGTCCAGCGCGACATCGCGAAGCGCGTGCACACGTGCTGCATCAGCGTGTCGGTCGGCACGTCGGCGTCGTCGGAGGTACGCAGCCAGTCGCGCACGCATTGCTCGACGGACGAGCCGAACGTCGAGCGCACGCGAACCCGGTCGCGCGCGGCGTCGGCCGCATGACGCTGGATGCCGGCGAGCGGCGCGTTGTAGCGCTCGAACGGCGTGTCGAAGTGCGCGGAGCGCAGCACGATGCGGTTGTGCGCGGCGTCGAACGACACCGGCGCGCCGAGCATGTCGCGCAGCGCGGCCGCGGGCGCGAACGCACGACCGGCGAATTCCGCGTCGTCGACGCGCACGCGCGGATCGTACAGGCGCGCGAGCGCCGCGAGGATCGCGAGGTTCGCGAGCGCGCTGCCCGCGTGCCGGCCTTCTCCTTCGTTCACGTATTCGAGCGCGATCGCATCGCCGTTCTCGTGCGCGAAGACCCAGTCGACGTTGCCGATCAGCTCGCGATAGTGCAGGTAACCGTGCAGCGCGTCGCGCAGCGTCGCCGCGTTGCACGTGACGCCCGCGAGCTCCGGGAACGGCACGAGCCACGGCACGGCCTGCGGCGGCGAGCGGTGCCAGGACAGCGGCCATCCGCTCGTCAGCCGCATCGCGGCGACGTGCCGGTCGCCCGCGATGCGGCGCGTGTCGTCGGCCAGTTCGGCCGGGCCGATGCCGAGCGTCTCGTACAGCGGCGCGATGTCGATGCCGTTCGCGCGCGCGTCTTCGCACAGCCAGCGGTAGATCCGGACGGATACCGATTTCTGTCGCAACTCCATGTCTGTCTCCCTGTCGTCATGCCGTTCGGGTTTGTCCCCGCTGCGAGAGGTCAACGCATGCTCCTGCCGGTCAAGCGTGGTGACCGGTCGATTTTTAGACTCGGACGCTGGAGTGTGGCGACAAGTACAACAGATCGATTCAGGAGGATCAATGAAAACTTCGCTGTTCCGGTGTTCGACGATCGCGTCCGCGTGCGCGCTCACGGTGTTGCTCGCGTCGTGCGGCGGCGACGACATTCACGCAGGTCCCGTCGCGCCGGCCGACCCCGATGCCGCTGCCGACCAGCGCGCGGCCTCGCTCGTCGCGCAGCTGACGACCGACGAGAAGCTGCAGCTCGTGCACGGCACGGGCATGCCCGCGCTCGACCTGGGCGGCCCGTTTCCGGCCGACGCGCTGAACGGCGCGAGCTACATCCCGGGCGTGCCGCGGCTCGGCATTCCGGGCGTCAGCAGCGCCGATTCGGCGGGCGGCGTGAACGTGAAGAACGCGCGCGTGACCGCGCTGCCCGCGCCGGTTGCGCTCGCCGCGACGTGGGACCCGGCGCTCGCGGGCACCTACGGCAAGCGCATCGCGCTCGAACTGCGCGCGCTCGGTTTCGCGGAAGGGCTCGGCGGCGGCGTGAACCTCGCGCGCGAGCCGCGCAACGGCCGCACGTTCGAATACATGGGCGAGGATCCGGTGCTCGCGGGCACGCTGAGCGCCGCGCGCACGAATGCGACGCAGGCGCAGAAGGTGATCGCGACGATCAAGCATTTCGCGTTCAACGACCAGGAAACCAACCGGATGACGATCGATTCGGTCGTCGACGAGCGGACCATGCGCGAGGCCGAGCTGCTCGCGTTCGAGATCGGCGTGAAGGACGGTCAGCCGGGCAACGTGATGTGCTCGTACAACAAGCTCAACGGCGTGTATGCGTGCGAGAACCCGTATCTGCTGACGACGGTGCTGAAGAACGAGTGGGGCTTCAAGGGCGTCGTGCAGTCGGACTGGGGCGCGACGCACTCGACGGTCGCGGCCGTGCAGGCGGGGCTCGACGAGGAACAGCCGGGCGCGGCCGACGACGGCAACGCGCCGCTCGGCTCGTACTTCAATACGAAGCTGCGCGCGGCGCTGCAGGCCGGCAGCGTGTCGGTCGCGCGGCTGAACGACATGGTGCAGCGCAAGCTGCGCACGCTGATCCGTATCGGCGTGATGGACGCGCCGCCGAAGCCGGGCGGTGCGATCGACGAAGCGGCGGGCAACGCCGATGCGCTCGCGATCGCGCGGCAATCCGCGGTGCTGCTGAAGAACGCGGCCGCGCCCGGCGACGCGCAGCCCGTGCTGCCGCTGGCGGCCGGCGTGCTCAAGTCGGTCGTCGTGATTGGCGGGCGTGCTGACGTGGGTGTGCTGTCGGGCGGCGGCTCGGGTGCGGTGCCGGCGATCGACGGCAATGCGGTGACGACCTGCCGGCAGCCGGCCGGCACGCTGTTCGGCGGCTGCGCGACCTGGTACAAGTCCGCGCCGCTCGCAGCGATCCGCGCGAAGGCGCCGAACGCGTCGGTCAGCTATCTCGACGGGACGGACGCGAATGCCGCCGCGACCGCGGCTGCGCAAGCCGATGTCGCGATCGTGTTCGCGACGCAATGGCAGACGGAAGGGCTCGACCTGGCGAGCCTGTCGCTGCCCGATGCGAAGGCCGATCCGTACAACCAGCAGTACGACCAGAACGCGCTGATCGCGGCAGTCGCGGCGAAGGCGAAGCGCACGATCGTCGTGCTCGAGAACGGCAGCCCCGTGCTGATGCCGTGGCTCGCGAACGTGCACGGCGTGCTCGACGCGTGGTATCCGGGCGTGCAGGGCGGCCAGGCGATCGCGGACCTGCTGTTCGGCGACGCGAACCCGTCGGGCCGGCTGCCGCTGACGTTCCCGAAGCAGGAGGCCGACCTGCCGCAACGGGCGATCGACCCGGCGAGCCAGCAGTCGGTCTATGCGGAAGGCCTTGCGTACGGTTATCGCTGGTTCGACGCGAAGGGGATCGAGCCGCTGTTCCCGTTCGGCTACGGGCTGTCGTACACGACATATGCGCTCTCCGGAATGACCACGCGGGCCGACGCATCGGGCAACGTGACGGTTGGCGTGACGGTGACGAACACGGGCGCGCGGGCCGGCGTGCAGACGGTGCAGATCTATGCGGCGTTGCCCGCATCGCTCGGCGAACCGCCGAAGCGGCTCGTCGGCTGGACGAAGGTCGCGCTGCAGCCGGGCGAGTCGCGCGCGCTCGGCATTGCGATTCCGTCGCAGCGTTTCGCGACCTGGGACGTGAACACGCATGCATGGCGGGTGAGCGCGGGCAGCTATACGCTCACGGCCGCCGCGTCGTCGCGCGATCCGCAGGCGCTGTCGCAGGCGATGTCGCTCGCGGCGCGCTGACCGGCCGCATCATGTGCAGGGCAGGCCCAGGGCGGCGCCCCGGCCGGCCCTGCGCCGAATTCGCCCGATGCGGGCGGCGCACGAGCCGACTCGCGCTACTCGGTGCCGCGCCGGAACGGATCGTGTTCGCGCAGTTCGTCGACGTACGCGTGGATATGCTCGGTCTCGCGTTCGAGAAAGCGCGCGACCGCATCCGAGAACGCGGGGTGCGCGAGCCAGTGCGCGGAGTGCGTGACGGTCGGCAGGAAACCGCGCGCGAGCTTGTGCTCGCCTTGCGCACCGCCTTCGAACGTATCGAGCCCGGCCTCGATGCAGAATTCGAGCAGCTGATAGTAGGCCGTTTCGAAATGCAGGCAGGGCACGTGCTCGATCGCGCCCCAGTAGCGGCCGTACAGCGTGCCGCCGCCGTGCTCGCCGCGCCGATAGATGGCGAGCGCACTCGCGATCGGTTTGCCGTCGGCTTCCGCGATCACGAGCAGCAGGTTCTCGGGCATCGTCGCGCCGATCGTGCGGAAGAAGTCGAGGTTCAGGTACGGGCTCGAAAAGTGTTCGCGGTAGGTCTGCCGGTAGCAGCGCGAGAAGAAGCGCCAGTCGGCGTCGGTGATCCGGTCGCCGGTCAGCCGCCGGAACGTCACGCCCGCATCGTGCACCTTGCGCCGTTCCGCGCGGATGTTCTTGCGCTTCTTCTGCTCGAGCGTGGCGAGGAAATCGTCGAAGTGGCGGTAGCCGTCGTTGATCCAGTGAAACTGCACGCCTTCGCGCAGCATCATCCCCATCGATTCGAGGAGCCGCGCTTCGTCGCCGGTCGGGAACAGCACGTGCAGCGACGACACGTCGCTCTGCTCGGCGAATGCGAGCAGCGTGGCCGCGAGCCGGCGGCGCGCGTCGTCGTCGGCCGCGAGCAGGCGCGTGCCCTGCACCGGCGTGAACGGCACCGCGCACAGCAGCTTCGGGTAGTAGGGCAGGTCGTTGCGCTGGTACGCGTCGGCCCATGCCCAGTCGAACACGTATTCGCCGTACGAATGCTGCTTCGCGTAGACGGGCGCGGCGGCAACGAGGCGGCCGGTGCCCGCATCGGTCAGCGTGACGAAGTGCGGCGACCAGCCGGTGTCGTCGACCGCGCAGCGCGCGACGTGCAGCGCGTCGAGGAATTCGTGGCGCAGGAACGGCGTCGGCTGCGCGTCGCGCGCGAGCAGCGCGTTCCATTCTTCGGCCGGCACCTCCGCGGGGGACGACAGGATGCCCGTGCGATAATCGATGCGTTCGTGTTTCAAGCGTGAATCCGTACCGTTGGATGTTGCCGGACGCGTGCCGCCGTGGCCCGCGCCCGGTCGATTTCGTCAGCCGTTCAGGGCGCGCCGCCGGGCTGCGCCGATCCCGTCATGAAGACCCGACTCGCTCTCGCCCAGATCAACGTCACCGTCGGCGATTTCGCCGGCAACGTCGCGCGCATCGTCGCAGCCGCGCGCGCCGCGCACAACGATGGTGCGCACCTGATGGTCGCGCCCGAACTCGCGCTGTCCGGCTATCCGCCGGAAGACCTGCTGCTGCGGCCCGCGTTCTACGCGGCGGCCGCCGCCGCGCTCGACTCGCTCGCCGACGCGCTGAAGGCGTTCGACGGGCTCGCGGTGCTGGTCGGCCATCCGTTGCGCGGCGTGGGCGGCGCTCCGCTTGCGCCAGCCGTCGATGGTAATGCAAACCGCCCGATCGAGCGCGGCGTGCCGCCCACCGACACTTTCAACGCGGTGTCGCTGATCGTCGGCGGCGAGATCGTCGGCACCTACCGCAAGCAGGATCTGCCCAACGCCGAGGTGTTCGACGAGAAGCGCTATTTCGCGACGGACGCCGAGCCGCTCGTGTTCGAGCTGAACGGCGTGAAATACGGCGTGATCATCTGCGAGGACGCGTGGCACGCGTCGGCCGCGCAGATCGCGAAGGCGGCCGGCGCGCAGGTGCTGCTGATCCCGAACGGCTCGCCGTACCACATGAACAAGGAAGCGGTGCGCATCGACATCCTGCGCGCGCGGATTCGCGAGACCGGGTTGCCGATGGTGTACGTGAACCTCGTCGGCGGCCAGGACGAGCTCGTGTTCGACGGCGGCTCGTTCGTGCTCGACGCGCAGGGCGCGCTCGTCGCGAAGATGCCGCAGTTCGACGAAGGGCACGCGATCGTCGAATTCGACGGCGCGCGGCCGCTGCCCGGCGCGATCGCGCCCGAGCTATCGACGGATGCGCAGGTGTACCGCGCGCTCGTGACCGGCGTGCGCGACTACATCGGCAAGAACGGGTTTCCCGGCGTGCTCGTCGGGCTGTCGGGCGGCGTCGATTCGGCGCTGGTGCTGGCCGTCGCGTGCGATGCGCTCGGGCCCGAACGCGTGCGCGCGGTGATGATGCCGTCGCGCTTCACGGCCGACATCTCGACCACCGATGCGGCGGAGATGGCGCGGCGCGTCGGCGTGCGCTACGACGAGATCGCGATCGCGCCGATGTTCGACGCGTTCCGCGCGTCGCTCGCGGGCGAGTTCGCGGGCCGCGCGGAAGACGCGACCGAGGAGAACATCCAGGCGCGCATTCGCGGCACGCTGCTGATGGCGCTGTCGAACAAGTTCGGCTCGATCGTGCTGACGACCGGCAACAAGAGCGAGATGGCGGTCGGCTACTGCACGCTGTACGGCGACATGGCCGGCGGTTTCGCGGTGATCAAGGATATAGCGAAGACGCTCGTGTACCGGCTCTGCCGCTATCGCAACGAGACGGCCGACTACGGGCTGCGCGACGTGATCCCCGAGCGGATCCTGACGCGCGCGCCGTCGGCCGAGCTGCGCGAGAACCAGACCGACCAGGACAGCCTGCCGCCGTATGACGTGCTCGACGCGATCATGCGGATGTACATGGAAGAAGACCGGCCGCTCGCCGAGATCGTCGCGGCCGGTTACGCGCAGGCCGACGTCGAACGCGTGACGCGGCTCATCAAGATCAACGAATACAAGCGCCGCCAGGCGCCGATCGGCATCCGCGTCACGCATCGCGCATTCGGGCGCGACTGGCGCTATCCGATCACGTCACGCTTTACCGAGCGTCTCGACTGACCCGTGTGCGGCTTACCGCGCGGCTTACAATCGGGATCGCGATTTTTCATCCAAACGAGCATTGAGGGACAACCATCATGAAACGCATCACAGCCATCATCAAGCCGTTCAAGCTGGACGAAGTCCGCGAAGCGCTCGCCGAAGTGGGTCTCACGGGCCTGACCGTGACGGAAGTGAAGGGCTTCGGTCGCCAGAAGGGGCATACCGAGCTGTATCGCGGCGCCGAATATGTGGTCGACTTCCTGCCGAAGATGAAGATCGAGGTGGTCGTCGCGGAAGCGCAGGTCGACCAGGTGATCGACGCGGTGATCGGCGCGGCGCGCACCGGCAAGATCGGCGACGGCAAGATCTTCGTGTCGGACGTCGAACGCGTGATCCGCATCCGTACCGGCGAAGAGAACGAAGCGGCCGTCTGAGCACCGTATTCGTCAGTGGGCCGTGCGAAACCGGCCCGCCAATAAAAAACGGTGCGATACCCGGTTGGGTACCGCACCGATACGCGCCTCTCGCAGCAGCGTGGAAAGTGTTGTCGAATCGTTCTCTGGACGGCGCCTGATCAGAACAGGTGCTGGATGCCGGCGTAGACGCCGGTCTGGCTGCCGCCCGGATGCGGGTTGCCGGTCGATACGGCCGTGCCGGCGCCGTTGGCGTTCAGGCCGAAGTTGGCCGTCGAGCTGTTGCGCACCGTCGCGACCTGCACGTCGAACAGCGTGCGCTTCGAGATGTTGTACGAACCGCCGACCGTGTAGATGTTCGCGTTGCCGCCGCCGTGGTTCGCGTTCACGTGATACACGGCCGCGATCAGCGCCGCTGCCGGCGTGGCCTGCCACGTCACGCCGCCCCAGACCTGCTGGGTGCCGGTGATACCGTTGTTGACTGCCGGGCCGCCGCTGCCGTCCGCGTGCGACGACTGGTAGGCGGCCTGCAGCTTGAACTGGCCGAGGAACACGTTCGCGCCCGCGAAGTATTCACGCGAGTAGTTGAACACGTCCGAGAAGCGGCCGTTGCTGTCGCGCGTTTCGTCGTAGATGCCGCGCAACTGGAACAGCGAGTTCGTGTAGGTGATCTGCGCGCCGGCTGCACGGCCCGGCTGGCCGGCCGTCGTGTTGCCGTTGAAGCTGGTGGAGTTCGAGAATGCGAACTGGCCGTAGAAGTCGAAGCCGTAGAACTGCGGCGACTGGTACGACACGTTGTTGCTGGTCTTGTTCCAGTTGCGGCCGCGCACGAGCGATGCCGACGACCAGCTCGACTGGCCCAGCGGATCGAAGTCCCACACGCCGTTCGCGATCGCCAGTTCGCGACCGAACAGCAGCGTACCGTAGCGGTCGTTCGAGATGCCGACCGTCGCGAAACGATCCCAGATCGAGCCGGACGTGCCGAGACCGCCCGTCATCGTGTTGAACGCGCCTTCGAGGTGGAACAGGACCTTGTTGCCGCCGCCGATGTCCTCGCTGCCCTTCAAGCCCCACAGGCTCGTGCCCCAGTCGCCGCTTTCCGCGCGTACTTGGTGGCCGTTTTGCAGGCCGTTCAAGTACTCGATGCCGGCATCCAGACGGCCATACAGCGTGACGCTGCTCTGCGCGTGCGCCGTCACCACCCCAGCAGCCATCAGCGCGGCCGCGACCAAAGCTTTCTTCATCATCTCCTCCATACCCTGTCAAAAAGTCAACCCAGACTGCACGAGATGCCCGGAGCGCGAGCGCCGGGCAAAAGCGGGATAACCAGGGAGACCTCGTGCAGGGCCGGTAAGCGCGGCACGCGGGCAAGCAGACGGAAAACCGTTGAGCGGTCCCGCGCAGCCGGGTCGGCCTGCGGGGTCTCCTTGTTGTGTCGTGAAGCTAAACTACATTTCACGAACTTCGTTTTGCTACTTTGGTTACTAATTTAGCAAAAATACAATTTTGTGGCGATGGAAATCGTTGTTTGACTAACACCTGTCGCCAATTTGCCATGCAACACAGTGCGCAACGGGTGGCATAGGGGTTCGCAATTACCGGAAAACCCTTGTCCCGCAAGGGAGACATGAATTCCGCGTACATGGGTCAAGGATTGCCACTATTGACGTTGCAGAGGCGCGGGCGTAAGCGCGAAAGACGTGAAATCGGTAAGTATTTCGTAATGATTCGGCGGCCGCCGGATGCCGCTGTCCGTGCCTGCAACGCCCGCCGCATAAGGCGTGCGGCTGCGGCGTATCGAGTTCAGCCCGGGCCCGGTCGTGCGTCGAGCAGCTGCGCGCGAATCCAGCGGTGCGCATCGGTGCGCGCATGCTTCGCGTGCGAGTAGACCTTCAGCGTGTAGCGAGGGATTTCGAACGGCGCGGGGAAGATGCGGATCGGCGCCGCGTGCCGCAGCGCCTGCGCGGCGCGGTTCGGCACGGTCATCAGGAGTGCGGATTCCGCGATCACGAACGGCGCGGCGAGCACGGTCGGCAACTGCACGGCGACCTGCCGCGCGAGGCCGAGCCGGTCGAGCACGTAGTCGACGACGCCGCGCGCTTCGTTCCACGGCGTGACGACTACGTGGCGGGCCGCCAGGTACTGGTCGAGCGTCAGCCGCCGGCGGATGTCCGGATGCGCGGCGCTTGCGATCACGACGTAGTCGTCGGAGAACCAGTCGAAATCCTCGATGCCCGGCGCGTCGGCCGTCGATTCCTCGTGGTAGCCGAGCGCGAAATCGATGCGGCCGGCCGCCAGCTCGTCGACGGAAATCTTCCGGTCGGAATGCACGACGCGGATCCGCAGCCGCGGCGCGACGTGCTGGATGCGCGCGAGGAACGCCGGCAGCACCGCGAATGCCGTGTAGTCGGTCGCGGCGAACACGAACGTGCGGTCGCTTTGCGCGGGATCGAAGCGGCGCGCGCGGGCGAGCCCCTTCGACATCGCGTCGAGCGCGTCGCCGGCCCACGTGGCGATGTCGTCGGCGCGCACGGTCGGCTGCATCTCGTTGCCGAGGCGCACGAACAGCGCGTCGCCGATCGCGTCGCGCAGCCGCGCGAGCGCGTGGCTCAGCGCGGACGGGCTCATCGCGAGCTCGTGCGCGGCCGCGGAGACCGACCGGTGGCGGTACAGCGCGTCGAACGCGAGCAGCAGGTTCAGGTCGAGACGGCGCAGGTCGGGATGCATCATGTTCAGGTCAAGATGAAGAAACTGCACTTCCTGCAGGCATGGCATGAACGTAGCATGACGGTCTGATCGGCGCCAGCGCGGTTGCGCGGCGCCGTTTTCCGTTTCAAGTCCGGGCCGAAGGAGGGCCCAACCCGTGCAAATCGACATCCGTACCGCTACCGTCGCCGACGTGCCGCTGATCCTGCGTTTCATTACCGAGCTGGCCGTCTACGAGAAGGCGGAGCACGAAGTGATCGCGACACCCGCGTCGCTCGAGCGCAGCCTGTTCGGCGAAGGTTCACCGGCGCGCGCGCTGGTGTGCGAGGTCGACGGCGAGCCGGCCGGCTTCGCCGTGTATTTCTTCTCGTATTCGACCTGGCTTGCCCGGCAGGGGCTGTATCTGGAGGATCTGTACGTGTCGCCGCGCTTTCGCGGCGCGGGCGCCGGGTTGCGGCTGCTGAAGGCGCTCGCGCGGATCGCGGTCGAATCGGGCTGCGGGCGATTCGAATGGAGCGTGCTCGACTGGAACGAGCCGGCGATCCGTTTCTACGAGAGCGTCGGCGCCGCGCCGCAGAGCGAATGGGTGCGTTACCGGCTCGCGGGCGACGAACTGCGCGCGTTCGCCGACGGCGCGCCGGTGAGCGCCGCGTAAACGCAAAACGGGCGCCCGCGGGGCGCCCGTTCGCACGTCGCGCGTTGCGTACGTTACCTGCGTTACTTGAGGCTGCCCGACAGGAACCCGCGCAGGCGTTCGCTCTTCGGGTTGGCAAACACCTCGGCCGGCACGCCTTCTTCCTCGACGCGGCCCTGGTGCAGGAACATCACGTGGTTCGACACGTTGCGCGCAAAGCCCATCTCGTGCGTGACGACGATCATCGTGCGGCCTTCCTCGGCAAGCTTCTGCATCACCTTCAGCACTTCGCCCACCAGCTCCGGGTCGAGCGCCGACGTCGGCTCGTCGAACAGCATCACGTCCGGGTGCATTGCCAGCGCGCGCGCGATCGCGACGCGCTGCTGCTGGCCGCCCGACAGGTGCGACGGATACTGCTTCTCGACGCGCGGCGCGAGGCCGACCTTCTCGAGATATTCGCGTGCGCGATCCTCGGCTTCCTTTTTCGGGATGCCGAGCACGTTCACCGGTGCTTCCATCACGTTCTCGAGCACGTTCATGTGCGACCAGAGATTGAAGTGCTGGAACACCATCGACAGCTTGGTACGCACGCGCTGCAACTGCTTCGGATCGGCCGCGCGCAGCGCGCCGGCCTTGTCGAGGGCGGTGCGCACTTCCTCGCCGTCGACGAAGATGCGGCCGGCGTTCGGCTGTTCGAGGAAGTTGACGCAGCGGAGCATCGTGCTCTTGCCGGAGCCGGACGAGCCGATCACGCTGATCACGTCGCCGGCGTTCGCCTTCAGCGACACGCCCTTGAGCACCTCGTTGCTGCCGTAGCGTTTGTGGAGATCGTCGACGAAAAGCTTCTGGGTCTGGGAATTCATCAATAGTCCTGCGGAAACTTACTTGCCTTGCGGGCGCAGATACGCGAGCCAGCGGCGCTCGGCCTGGCGGAACAGCCACACGAGCGCGAACGAGATCACGAGGTAGAGCAGGGCGGCGATGCCGAACGCGTGGAACGACATGTAGGTGGCCGAGTTCACGTCGCGGGCGATCTTCAGGATGTCCGGCACGGTCGCGGTGAACGCCACCGTCGTCGCGTGCAGCATCAGGATCACTTCGTTGCTGTACAGCGGCAGCGCGCGGCGCAGCGCCGACGGCAGGATCACGCGGCGATACATCGTGAACGGCGTCATCCCGTACGCGCGCGCGGCTTCGATCTCGCCGTACGACGTCGCCTTGATCGCGCCCGCGAAGATCTCGGTGGTGTACGCGCAGGTGTTCAGCGTGAACGCGAGCAGCGTGCAGTGCATCCCGTCGCGGAAGAACGCGTCGAGCATCGGCGTGCCGCGCACGGCCTGCAGGCTGTAGAGGCCCGTGTAGCAGAGCAGCAGCTGCACGTAGAGCGGCGTGCCGCGGAACACGTACGTATAGAGCCACACGGCGCTCGACAGCCACTTCCTCTTCGATACGCGCGCGACCGCGAGCGGTACCGACAGGCAGAAGCCGAGGCCGATCGACACGACCAGCAGCCACAGCGTGATCGCGACGCCGGTGATGCGATAGCCGTCGGTGTAGAGATAGTTGCGCCAGTATTCTTGGATGAGTTCGATCATAGGTCAGCCTTGCGGACACCGGTCGAGTAGCGCTTTTCGAGCCACATCAGCACGAAGTTCGAGATCGTCGTGATGGCGAGGTAGACCGCTCCCGCGATCAGCGTGAAGAAGAAGAACCGCAGCGTGCCCTTGCCGGCGTCCTGCGACGCCTTCACGACGTCGGCCAGGCCGATGATCGACACGAGCGCGGTCGACTTCACGAGCACCTGCCAGTTGTTGCCGATGCCCGGCAGCGCGAAGCGCATCATCTGCGGGAACATGATCCGCGTGAACACCTGCCAGTTCGTCATCCCGTACGCGCTGCCGGCCTCGAGCTGGCCGCGCGGCACCGACAGGAACGCGCCGCGGAACGTCTCGGTGAAGTACGCGCCGTAGATGAAGCCGAGCACGAGCACGCCGGCGAGGAACGGGTCGATGTCGATCTGGTCCCAGCCGAGCGCGTCGGTCGCGATGTTCAGCCAGATCTGCAGGCTGTAGAACAGCAGCAGCATCAGCACGAGGTCGGGCACGCCGCGGATCAGCGTCGTGTAGACGGTGCCGATGCCGTGCGTCACGCGATTGCGCGACAGCTTCGCACCCGCGCCGAGCAGACCCAGCAGGAACGACAGCGCAAGCGAAAGCACCGCCAGTTTGACGGTTTGCCAGGTGCCTGCGAGGATCAGCGGGCCGTAACCTTGTAGAAACATATGTGGTCCCTGGTGTGGTCCCTGAGGGCGCACGCGGTGCGCCGCGAAAGACGCGCCCGCCAAGCTGCGCGGAACGCCCCGTGCGTATCATGACCGTCCGCCCCGGCAACGGTGCCGGGCCAGCCCGTCGCGCGAGCGGCGGGCAAGGGGGCGGGCGGCGCGTGGTTGACTGCCTGTACTGCCCGGACGCAGGGCCGCCCCCGCATCCGTTGCTTCTTCTTGTCGGCGCTCAGCGGGCCGAAGCCGAATAGACGCTGAACGAGAAGTACTTGTGCGACAGCCGGTCGTACGTACCGTCCTTGTGCATGTCGGCCAGCGCGTTGTTGATCTTGAGCTTCAGGTCCGTATCTTCCTTGCGCAGGCCGATCGCGGTGCCGTCGCCGATCGTTTTCGGATCCTTCACTTCCGGCCCGGCGAATGCGAAGCCCTTGCCGCGCGGCGTGCGCAGGAAGCCGTAGTCGGCCTGCAGTTCGTCCTGCAGCGTCGCGTCGAGGCGGCCCGAGCCGAGATCGGTATAGACCTGGTCCTGATTCTGGTAAGGAATGACTGTCACGCCCTGCGGTTCCCAGTACGCCTTCGCGTAGGTTTCCTGCGTCGAGCCCTGCTCGACGCCGACGCGCTTGCCTTTCAGCGACGCGACCGTCGGCAGCAGCGGCGAGCCGGTCTTTGCGATCATCCGCGCCGGTGCGTCGTACACCTTGTCGGAGAAGTCGATCTGCTCGCGGCGCTTGTCCGTGACGGTCAGCGACGACACGATGACGTCGTACTTCTTCGCCTTCAGCGCCGGGATGATCCCGTCGAGGTCCTGCGCCACCCACACGCATTTCACGTTGATCCGCTTGCAGATCTCCTTGGTGAGATCGACGTCGAAACCGACGATCTCGCCGCTCGGCGCGGTCGACTCGAACGGCGGGTAGCTGGCATCGACGCCGATCCGCACGGTCTTCCACTCCTTCGCGAAGGCGCTGCCTGCCACGAGGGCGAGGGCGGCGCACAGGGCGGCCTTCTTCATTTCCATCCTTCTGTTGCTGACTTTCCGGGGGCGCTCGCGGCCGGTCGGACCGGGCGCCGCGGCGTATTCTAGACGGCCAAAATTCGCCGATCGGCGTTCTGGCGATGGCGGCCGCCGGACGGGCGAACGCCAAAAGGGCGGTATTTTACCCGAACGCGATACCCGGAAAACGGCAATCCGGCGCGATCGATCGATTCTTCGATTCTTCGATTCGGCTGTTGCGACAATCGCGGTATTCGCAACGAATATTTCGGCAATTGAATGTGCGGGTGCAACGATGCGGTGCGCGGGCGGCGGATTGTGGCGCCGTCGGCGCGCCCCTACAGTGGAGGTAAACCCGAAAAGAGACCCCGCCTCCCGGAGTGCCCGCCCCATGTTCCAGATCCGTCGTGCCGCCGATCGCGACCAGCGCAGCCACGGCTGGCACGAATCCCATCACAGCTTTCCCGACGCCGCCGGTCGCGGCGGCGCGCCGGCGTTCGGCGCGCTGCGCGAACTGAGCGAGGAGTGCATCGCGCCGACCCGCGGTTTCGGCATGCGTCCGTACCGCGATGCGGAAATCGTCACCTACGTGCTCGACGGCACGCTTGCGTACCGCGACAGCCTGGGCAGCGGCGCGATCGTCCGCGCGGGCGGCGTGCAGCGCACGAGCGCCGGCACGGGCATCCTGCTGAGCGAAACCAACGCGTCGCGCGACCAGCCGCTGCGCCTGCTGCGGATCCGGCTCGCAGCGGCCGGGCCGGGCGGCCGGCCCGGCTATGCGCACACGCGCTTTGCCGACGACGAGAAACGCGGCCGGCTGCGGCTCGTCGCGTCGCCGGACGGCGACGACGGCTCGCTGCCGGTGCGCGCGGATGCGCGAATCTTCGCGGGATGGATCGACGGGGACGAGCGGGCGGCGTTCGACGTGCCGGCCGGCCGCCGCGTTTACGCGCATGTGGCGCGCGGCGAGGTGGAGATCAACGGCCGCGCGCTGGCGGCGGGCGATGGCGCGGGCATCGGCGGCGTGGACGCGGTCACGTTCGCGCGCGGCCGCGCGGCCGAGGTGCTGCTGTTCGACGTCGCGTGAAACAAAAAAAAGGGGGACGCGGGCCGGTGCCCGCGCCCCCTTCGGCGCCGCTCCGCGGAGCGGCCTGCCGGCTTACTGCGCCGGCGCCGACGCGCCCTTGGCCGCGCGATGCTGTTCCCAGCGCTCCTTCATCTTCTCGTGGCGCTGCTGCATCTGCGCGTACTGCTGCTTGAGCGCCGTGCTGACCGTGGTCTTCTGCTGGTCGTTCAGTCCGTTGTAGAACGCGAGCCACGCGGCGGACGTCTGTTCGCGCAGTTGCGCGTTCTGCTGTTCGGCCTGCTGGCGCGCGGCGTGCATCGCGTTCAGGTCGAGGATCGGCTGGTTCTGCTGCGCCTTGAACTGCTCGCGCATCTGCTCGTGGCTCTTGCGCATCGCATCACGGTTCTGCTTCATCGTGTTGACGGCCGTCTGCCATTGCTGTTCCTGCGACGCGTTGAGCTTCAGTTGATCGTGCAGTTTCATGATTGCGCCGAACGGGCCGCCGTCGTGCCCGTGCATCTGGTGCATGCCGGGGCCGCCCGGCGGCGGCATGTCGGTGGGCTGCGCGGCATGCGCGGTGCCGAATGCGAGGGCGAGCACAGTGGCGGCCGCGATGGCCACGCGGGAAGTCTTCTTATACATTTCAGAAACTCCTTGTATCCAGAGGGTCCGGCGATGCGATACGGGGAAAGCCGCGTACCGCATCCGGTAAGACGCAGGTTAGCGATGCCGGCCCCGGCCGGTGTTACGTGGGGCGGCGGCCCGGTTACCGCGCATTACAGTTCCCTTGCGCGGTAACCCGCAGTAACCCTTTCATCCCTTTGTTTCGTTCTTCGACTCCGCCCTCGCGCGGTAAACTTCGAGCCATGACTACCCAGATCCTCATCGTCGACGACGACCAAGAACTCCGAGACCTGCTGCGCGACTATCTCGTGCGCCAGGGGATGGAAGTGTCCGTGCTGCACGACGCGGCGACGCTCGAGAAGCGTCTCGAGCGCGAGCGGCCCGACCTGATCGTGCTGGACCTGATGATGCCGGGCGTGGACGGCCTGACCGCGCTGCGCCAGTTGCGCGCGGCCGGCGACGACATTCCCGTGATCATGCTGACCGCGCGTGCGGACGACGTCGACCGCATCGTCGGGCTCGAACTCGGCGCGGACGACTACCTCGGCAAGCCGTTCAACCCGCGCGAGCTGCTCGCGCGCGTGCAGGCCGTGCTGCGCCGCCGCCGCGCGACGCCGTCGGCGGCCGCGCCCGAACAGCGCGAACCGTTCGCGTTCGGCCGCTTCGTGCTCGACTTCCAGGCGCGCACGCTGTCGGTCGACGGCAAGCCGGCGACGCTGTCGAGCAGCGAATTCGCGCTGCTGAAGATCTTCGTGAACCATGCGCTGCGCACGCTCACGCGCGAGCGGCTGCTCGAGCTGCTGCACGGGCCCGAGTACGACGGCACCGACCGCGGCATCGACGTCCAGGTGTGGCGCCTGCGCCGCATCCTCGAAACGGATCCGTCGACGCCGCGCTTCATCCAGACGGTCCGCGGGCGCGGCTACGTGTTCGTGCCCGACGGCGAGGCCCATGCGCAAACCCATTGATTCGCTGTTCGGGCGGCTCGCGCTGCTCGTCGTCGGCGTCCTGCTCCTGTCGCACTTCGCGTGGTTTTTCGCGATGCGGCTCGAGCGCAACCAGA
This sequence comes from Burkholderia sp. FW306-1C-G01B, assembly GCF_058781685.1. Lineage (NCBI taxonomy): Bacteria > Pseudomonadati > Pseudomonadota > Betaproteobacteria > Burkholderiales > Burkholderiaceae > Burkholderia > Burkholderia sp. FW306-1C-G01B. The sequence goes on along the minus strand of NZ_JBYSWZ010000010.1, from coordinate 172,478 downwards.
TGCAGACGCGCTACGCGGTCGAGGAGGCCGCGTTCCTAGTCGACGCGGTGCGCCAGCACGTCGAACGCACGCCTGACCAGCCGTTGCCGTCGCGCGTGCGGCTCGTGACGCCGGACAGCGCCGACGTGCCGAACGGCGATCTGTCGAACCTGCCGGCGGCGCTCAAGCGGTTCCGCGACGATGTCAGCGAGCGGATGCCGCCCGGTACGCGCGTCGAGATCGGCGCGCCGGGCCATCCGCCGGTGCTGTGGGTCAAGGAGCCGACCGACCGCAACTGGATCGTGGTGCCCGTGCAGCCGCTGCGTCCGCCGCGCTCGCTGGACCGGATGCTGTTGTGGCTCGGCACGATCTTCTCGGCCGGCGTGATCGCCGCGCTGTTCGCGGCCTGGCAGCTGCAGCAGCCGCTGCGCTCGCTCGCGCGCGCGGTCGCGCGCTTCGGCCGCGGGCAGCCGGTGCCGCCGCTGCGCGAGCGCGGCCCGCGCGAGCTGCGCCAGCTCACGCATGGCTTCAACCAGATGGTCGAGCAGGTGTCGCAGGCCGACAACGACCGCGCGGTGATGCTGGCGGGCGTTGCGCACGACCTGCGCACGCCGCTTGCGCGGATGCGCCTGCGCGCGGAAATGATGGACGACGCGCGCTTGCGCGACGGCGTCGTGCGCGACGTCGACTCGATGTCGCACATCGTCGATCAGTTTCTGGTGTTTGCGCACGGCGGGTCCGATCGCAGCGAGCCGGTGCCGGTCGACCAGGCGTGCGAGCGGATCGCACGCAGCTATCGTGCGGTCGCGCCGAACGCACCGACGGTCCAGACGCGGCTCGACGCCGATCCGGGCTTCCGGCTGCCGACGGCGACGCTCGACCGGATCCTGTCGAACCTGCTGGACAACGCGCATGCGTACGGCGCGCCGCCCGTATTCGTCGAGACGGCGCGCACGCCGACCGGCTACGTGCTGGCGGTCAGCGACAGCGGCGGCGGGATCGCGCCGCGCGACCTCGCGGTCGCGACGCGGCCGTTCGTGCGGCTCGACCCCGCACGCGGCGGCAACGGCCACAGCGGGCTCGGGCTTGCGATCGTCGAGCGGCTCGTGCTCAGGCTGGGCGGGGCGTGCGACATCGGCAACCGCCCCGAAGGCGGCCTGCGCGTCGCGATGACGTTCCCGTTCGAGGTCGTGCCGAAGGACGAGCCCCACGCTCAGGCGGCGTAAGCGGCTGCGGCGCCTGCCCGGGCAGGCAAGCGCCGCGCGGCGTCATTCGCCGAACAGCGTGCCGAGCGTCTCGGCTGCGTTGCTGTCGATCGTGTTGTAGGTCACGGTGGTGGCCTCGAAGATGTAGACGGTCGTATAGCGGCCGAGGCGCTCCAGGATTTCCTCCTGCAGCGATTCCGGCACGACGTTCATGTTCAGGTACCATGCCGTCGACGACAGCCGCGTCTGGAACGACCCGTACTCCTGCATCAGTTCGTAGAACGCGTCGGCATCCTGATCGCGGCAGACGATCACCAAGTTTCCTGCCATTCCCTTCCTCCCGCTCGTCGGTCGATCCTCGAAGTCTGTTTACATGTGGAACGGGCATGCGTTGCCACGAGAACGGCTGCAACAGACCCTAAGGGCTAGTCCCGATCATACCCGCTTCGCGGTATCCGTCTGCTGACGCCCGACACGGTTTGCACACGCGTGCGGCGAGCGGGTTCACGGCCGGGCCGGATCACGGCATAATTCGGGCCTGCATGCCGGCCGAAGGACTGCGGCCGGGTTGCTCCGTCACGCGCACCCGCGGTCCGCCCCGCGGGCCGGGCACGATCCGTGCGCCGCCTGCGCCGTCCCCGGACGGTTGTACCTGAAATACAGGTTGGTGTAGTGTCGTGCCGTCGCGGGCCGACTCGACCGCGACCGCGCGGGGCGCAGCTTGCACGCACGGCGCATTGCGCCCGCGCGAGATCGTCAGTCAATCGAATTACCGCGCCCGTGCGCTTTGCCATGAATCAACATCGACTGCCGGCTTCGTTCGGCCTTACCGGGGAGGGCGCCTGATGGACGTCGGATTCTTCAATCCGAACCGGACCGCCAACGCGTCCGCGTGGCGCGTTCTGCCGAACCGGTGGGACTTCATCGCGTTTCCGCTGATCATCTGCCTGATCGCGATGGCGGTCGTCGGTTTCCACGAAACGATGGCGCCGATCGGCGTGCTGCAGACGCAGAAAATCTCGCTCGATCCGTCTAACCTGCCCGAATACGCGTTGCGCACCACGCTGCGGATGCTTGCCGCGATGGTCGCGGCGCTCGTGTTTACGCTCGTCTACGGCACGCTCGCGGCCAAGAGCCGTCGTGCGGGCATGGTGCTGATCCCGATCCTCGACATCCTGCAGTCGGTGCCGGTGCTCGGGTTCATCTCGTTTACGGTCACGTTCTTCCTCGCGCTGTTCCCGAGCCGTGTGCTCGGCGCGGAGCTTGCGGCGATCTTCGCGATCTTCACGAGCCAGGCGTGGAACATGACGTTCAGCTTCTACCAGTCGCTGCGCACGGTGCCGCGCGATCTCGACGAAGTGTCGCGGGGCTTCCACCTGACGTCCTGGCAGCGCTTCTGGAAGCTCGAGGTGCCGTTCTCGATGCCGGGCCTGATCTGGAACATGATGATGTCGATGTCGGGCGGCTGGTTCTTCGTCGTCGCGTCGGAGGCCATCACGGTCGGCAACCAGACGATCACGCTGCCGGGAATCGGTGCGTATCTCGCGCAGGCGATCTCGGAGAAGAACTTCGGCGCGATCGGCTGGGTGATCCTCACGATGACGGTCGTGATCCTCGCCTATGACCAGTTCCTGTTCCGCCCGCTCGTCGCGTGGGCCGACAAGTTCCGCATGGAGAACACGAGCTCGGGCAATGCGCCGGAGTCGTGGCTGCTCGACCTCGTACGCCGCACGCGCCTGATCCATCAGTTGCTCGTGCCGGCCGGCTGGTTCTTCGCCAAGGCGGCGCGGATTCCGCTGCGCCTGCCGCTGTCGGGTGCGATGCGCTTCACGCTGCCGCGCGTCGAGAAGAAGGCGTCGCGCACGGTCGACATCGCATGGGCGACCCTCGTGCTGATCGGCACGGCCTATATCGTGTGGCGGGTCGTCAGTTTCGTTTCGACCGGCGTGACGATGGCCGAGGTCGGCCATGTGCTCATGCTCGGACTCATCACGCTGCTGCGCGTGGTCGTGCTGATCGCGATCGCATCGGTGATCTGGGTGCCGATCGGCGTGTGGGTCGGGCTGCGCCCGAGGCTGGCCGAGAAGCTGCAGCCGCTCGCGCAGTTCCTCGCCGCGTTCCCGGCCAACCTGCTGTTCCCGGTGTTCGTGATCGTGATCGCGCGCTTCCACCTGAACCCCGATATCTGGCTGTCGCCGCTGATCGTGCTCGGCACGCAGTGGTATATCCTGTTCAACGTAATCGCCGGCGCAACGTCCTACCCGAACGACTATCGCGAAGCGGCGACGAACTTCCGCATCCGCGGCTGGCAGTGGTGGCGGCAGGCGATCCTGCCCGGCATCTTCCCGTACTACGTGACCGGCGCGATCACCGCATCGGGCGGCGCGTGGAACGCGAGCATCGTGTCGGAAGCCGTGCAGTGGGGCAACACCAGGATCGAGGCGCACGGCCTCGGCGCGTACATCGCACAAACGACCGCCGCCGGCGACTTTCCGAAGATCATCCTGGGCATCGCCGTGATGTCCCTGTTCGTCACCCTGTTCAACCGTCTGCTGTGGCGTCCGCTGTATGCCTTCGCCGAAGCGAAGCTGCGGCTCGACTGAGACCGATTGAGAGCGAAACGCGATGCACAATCCGAATGCTGTAAACGCCCCCGTCCAGACGTCCCAGCCGCCGCGCCTCGGCGAGGAAATCCTGCGCGTCGATCACGTCTGCCGCGGCTTCAACAAGACGCAGGGCGAGCTGCTGGTGCTCGACGATGCGAACCTGTCGCTGCGCGAAGGCGAGATCGTCGGGCTGCTCGGCCGCTCCGGCTCGGGCAAGTCGACGCTGCTGCGAATCATCGCCGGGCTGATCGAGCCGACCGGCGGTGAAGTGACCTACCTCGGCCAGCCGCTGCGCGGCCCGGCCGAAGGCGTCGCGATGGTGTTCCAGACCTTTGCGCTGTTCCCGTGGCTCACCGTGCTGCAGAACGTCGAGGCCGGTCTCGAAGCGCTCGGCGTCGGCGCGCGCGAGCGGCGCGAGCGCGCGCTGGCCGCGATCGACCTGATCGGTCTCGACGGTTTCGAGAACGCGTACCCGCGCGAGCTGTCGGGCGGCATGCGCCAGCGCGTCGGCTTTGCGCGCGCGCTCGTCGTCGATCCGACGATCCTGCTGATGGACGAGCCGTTCTCGGCGCTCGACGTGCTGACGGCCGAGACGCTGCGTACCGACCTGCTCGACCTGTGGACGCAAGGGCGGATGCCGATCAAGTCGGTGTTGATCGTCACGCACAACATCGAGGAGGCCGTGTTCATGTGCGACCGGATTCTCGTGCTGTCGTCGAATCCGGGCCGCGTGATCGCCGAGATCAAGGTGCCGTTCAAGCACCCGCGCAACCGTCTCGATCCGGCGTTCCGCAAGCTCGTCGACGATATCTACGCGAAGATGACGGCCCGCCAGACCGGCGAGGCGACGAAGAAGGGGCTCGAGCTCGGCAGCTGGCTGCCGCAGGTGTCGACCAACCTGATGGCCGGCCTGATCGAAACGCTCGCGATGGCGCCGTACCACGGCCGCGCCGACATGCCGGAAATCGCGCGCACGCTGCATCTGGAAGTCGACGATCTGTTCCCGATCGCCGAAGTGCTGCAGTACCTCGGTTTCGCGGACGTGCGGGAAGGCGACGTGTTCCTGACGCCGCCGGGGCGCGTGTTCGCCGAGTTCGGCACGCAGGAGCGCAAGCTGATGTTCGCGGATCACCTGCTGAAGCACGTGCCGCTCGCCGCACGGATCAAGAAGGTGCTGAACGAGCGTCCGGGCCATCGTGCGCCGCGTGTGCGCTTCGAGCAGGAGCTCGAGGATTCCCTGTCGGACGGCGCGGCCGAGGAAACGCTCGACGCGGTGATCGACTGGGGCCGTTACGGCGAGATCTTCTCGTACAACGACCAGACCGAGATCTTCAGCCTCGAGGACGTCGAGTCCTGATCGATCGCGCCGGGCCGTGCGGCCCGGCAGCCGCGTGCGGCGCGCGTCATGCAGCGCATCGCCCCGTTACTGCAAATTGCCCCAGCGGTCGACGGCCGGTTCGGCCGACGCCCACTTCCAGTGCGCGCCTTGCTGGCACGCATTCGCGAAATACCAGTCGGCCTTGTCGCCGTCCTTCACCGAGAACGCGAATTCCTTGCACAGCGCGAGCGCCGACGAGTACGCGCGCGTGACGCGCACCTCGCCTTCGCCGTTTTCCAGCGGCAGCGTGTTCTTCACCTTCCACGGTTTCACTTCGCCGACGGCCAGGCTGCCGGCCGCCTTCGCGATCGCGTCCTGCTGGTTCTGATGGAGCTGCTTCATCGTGCGGTTGACGGCCTCGTCGGTCGCGGCCTGCACGGCAATCCCGACGCCGACGCCGACCGCCGGATTCGCGGTGACGAGGCCCGTCGCCGCGCCGGCGAGCGCGCCGCTCGCCGCGCCGACCGACCCGCAGCCCGATAGCGTGGCCGCCGCCGCGCAAAGCGCGCCGATCGCCGCGATACGGATCGCGACGCTCATTGCAGCGCGCCCCAGCGTTCGGTTGCCGGTTCGGCCGACGCCCATTTCCACACGGGACCGTCGCGGCAGATGGTGGCGACGTAGAACGCCGATTGCGCAGCCTTGTCGGGCTTCGCGGGCGTGTCGACCGCGAACACGATTTCCTTGCAGTCGAGCGGACCGACGCTGATCGTCCGGCTGACCGTCACGCGGCCCTGCTCGTCGTCCTCGATCGGGAACGAGTGGTGCGTCGACCACGGCGCGACGCCGCCCACGTCGAGCGGGCCGGCCGCCTTCGCGATCTGTTCCTGCGTGTAGCGGTGCGCGACGCGCTGCGAGTACTGGACGCCCGCACGCGCGCCGGCCACGGCGCCGAGGCCGATGCCCGTCGCGACGGCGGCGTTGTTGGTGACCTTGGAAGCGATCGCGGCGCCCGCGATACCGGCACCGGCTGTCGCGCCTTCGCTATATAGCGAGTTGCAGCCGGACAGCAGCGCGGCCGTGGCGAGTGCGGCCAGCACGACGCGCGCCGGCACGGTCCGGCGCGACGATTCGAAACGAATGTTCATCCCTGAATGCAAGTCCTGTCTGGGTGAGCGGCGACGCATGCGCGCCCCATGCCGCGTCATTGTTTCGCAATTGTCATAGGAAAAATGCAAAGCTTTGACAAATCGCCGGACGGCATGTCGCGCGTGCGCGCGGCGCTATTTTCGGACAGGTGGCTGACGAGGGGTCGAAACGTTACAAATTGAAGGTAATTGTTACCTTGGCGTGCGAGGAACCGACCTAGACTGTTTTGTTATGGAATGTTTCTACGACGGCTTCGAGCCGCACCGCATATGAGACACCCAGCCATGCGTCGTTCGAAACGGTTTTCGCACCGGCCATCCGACGCGGGGGCAGACCACCCGCGTCCGCAGACCGACGCACCACCCGCACCGCCTGCCGGCGCGCCCGGCGAGACGCCGTCCGACGGCGATCACAACCAGGGCGGCGCCCGCCCGGAAGGGCTCGACTATCAACGCGACCTCGGCCAGGAACAGGACGCTTGATCCCGTCGTCGCATTCCGCTGCCGCATTTCATTGCATTTCTCGGAACTGAATCGCCGCGCGGCCGCCTTCGGGCCGCCGCGTCCGCCTTGGCGCGCGCGCCGCGCCAGCCAATCGAATCGAGGAGGGGAAGCCGCATGAGCAGATTGATCGTGGTATCGAACCGTGTCGCCGCCGGCGAGGACACGCGCCCGAGCGCGGGTGGCCTCGCCGTCGGCGTGATGGACGCGCTGAAGGAAACGGGCGGCGTCTGGTTCGGCTGGAACGGCGAGATCGTCGGTGCGCCGGACGCCGAGCCCGCGATCCAGCGGGACGGCAACGTGACCTACGCGACGGTCGGGCTGACCCGGCGCGACTACGACCAGTACTACCGCGGTTTCTCGAACGCGACGCTGTGGCCGGTGTTCCATTACCGCGGCGATCTCGCGCGCTTCGACCGGCAGGAGTACGCAGGGTATCTGCGCGTGAACGCGATGCTCGCGAAGCAGCTCGCCGCGCTGCTGCGGCCCGACGACCTGATCTGGGTGCACGACTATCATCTGCTGCCGTTCGCGCATTTCCTGCGCGAGCTCGGCGTGAAGAACCCGATCGGCTTCTTCCTGCACATCCCGTTTCCGTCGCCCGACATGCTGCGCCTCGTGCCGCCGCACGAGGAGCTCGTGAAGTTCATGTGCGCGTACGACGTCGCGGGCTTCCAGACCGATGCCGACAAGCAGGCGTTCACCGACTACATCGAGCGGCGCGGGATCGGCGCGGCGAGCGAGGACGGGATGCTGCACGCGCACGGCCGCGTCGTGAAGGTCGCCGCCTATCCGATCGGCGTGCATCCGGACGCGATCGCGCAGGCGGCCGTCCAGTACGGCGCGCGCAAGCCGGTGAAGATGCTGCGCGAGGCGCTCGACGGCCGCAAGCTCGTGATGAGCGTCGACCGCCTCGATTATTCGAAGGGGCTCGTCGAGCGCTTCCAGTCGTTCGAGCGGATGCTCGCGAACGCTCCGGGCTGGCAGGGGCGCGTGTCGCTCGTGCAGATCGCTCCGCCGACGCGCTCCGACGTGCAGACCTACCAGGACATCCGCGAAACGCTCGAAGGCGAAGCCGGCCGAATCAATGGCCGTTTTTCGCAGCTCGACTGGACGCCGATCCAGTACCTGAACCGCAAGTACGAGCGCAACCTGCTGATGGCGTTCTTCCGGATGTCGCAGGTCGGCTACGTGACGCCGCTGCGCGACGGGATGAATCTCGTCGCGAAGGAATACGTCGCGTCGCAGGATCCGGCCGATCCGGGCGTGCTCGTGCTGTCGGAGTTCGCGGGGGCGGCGGCCGAGCTGACCGGCGCGCTTCTCGTCAATCCGTACGACCTGTCGCAGATGGCCGAGGCGCTCGAGCGCGCGCTGTCGATGCCGCTCGCGGAGCGGCAGGCGCGTCACGAGGAGAACCTCGCGCGGTTGCGCGAGAACGACCTGTCGGTCTGGCGCGATACGTTCGTCGCCGACTTGCGCAGTGTCGCGGCGGCCGTATCGGTCACGCAGCGCGCGGGCCGGCGGGTCGCGCATGCGTGAGTTCGTGCACGGAGCCGGGGCCGGGGGCGATGACGCGACCGGCGATGCCACCGGCCGTTTCTTCGTCGTGACGGGCGGCCCGGGCTCGGGCAAGAGCACGTTGCTCGACGCGCTCGAGCGCGCCGGTTTCGCGCGCTCGCAGGAGGCCGGACGAGGCGTGATCCGCGACCAGGTGGCCGTTGACGGCCACGCGCTGCCGTGGCGCGACCCGGCCGCGTTCGCCGAGCTGATGCTGAGCTGGGAGATGCGCTCGTACCATCTCGCGCGGCACGCACGCGGGCCCGTGTTCTTCGACCGCGGCGTGCCGGACGTGGTCGGCTACCTGCGGCTGACGGGGCTGGCCGTGCCCGCGCACGCGGAAGCCGCGGCGCGCCGTTTCCGTTATCACCGGCGCGTGTTCATCGCGCCGCCCTGGCCGGACATCTATGTGCAGGACACCGAGCGCCGGCAGGATTTTGCGGAAGCCGTGCGCACCTACGACGCGATGGTCGATTGCTATACGGCGTACGGGTACCGGCTGATCGAGTTGCCGCGCGTGAGCGTGAAGGCGCGCGTGCGCTTCGTGATGGACGCGCTCGACGCCGCATGACGCGCGTGTGCGTCCGTGTGTGCGGTGCGCGTTGGTGTCAGGCCGCCGCGTCCGGCCGCGGCGACGCGATACGCAGCATGCTCACGACCGCGGCCACCGCCGCGAAGGCCGTGGCGACATAGAGCGCGACCGTCGGCCCGCGATCGGGCGCGAGCCCGAAAATCAGCGCGACGAGTGCGGCGCCGAACGTCTGGCCGGTGAGCCGTGCGGTGCTCAGCATGCCGCCGGCGCCGCCGCTGCGCTCGCGCGGCGCCGACGACAGCATCGCGCGGTTGTTCGGCGACTGGAACAGCCCGAAGCCCGCGCCGCACAGCGCCATCCGCCATACGATGTCGACGGTGCCCGGGTGCGCGCCGATCGTCGCGAGCGACAGCAGCCCGGCCGCGAACAGTGCGAGCCCGATCCCGCCGAGGATGCCGGCCGAATAGCGGTCGGACAGCACGCCCGCGAGCGGCGCGGCGAACACGATCACGAGCGGCCACGGCGTCATGTACAGGCCGGTCTCGACCTGCGAGAAGCCGAGCGAATTCTGCAGCCAGAACGGCAGCGCGACGAACGCGAGCATCTGCGACGTGAACGACGCCGTCGACGTATAGACCGACAGCGCGAACATCGGGATGCGCATCAGGTCGACGGGCAAAAGCGGCGCCGGCTGCGACAGCTGGCGTTTCACGAAGAAGTAGCCGACGACGAACGCGACGATCAGCTCGGCCGCGACGTACGCATGGCGTTCGCCGTGGCCGAGCCCGTCGACGGCCGTGATCAGCAGGCCGAACACGCACGCGTTCATCAGCGCGCTCGGGAAATCGTACGGCGCATCGTGCAGCGGGTTGGCCGGCAGCGCGCGCAGGCTGCCGAGTACCGCGGCGATGCCGATCGGCACGTTGACCGCGAACAGCCACGGCCACGACGCGAACGACAGGATCGCGGACGCGACCGTCGGCCCGATCGCGGACGACAGCGCGACCACCATCGCATTGATCGACAGCCCGCGCCCAAGCATCGACGACGGGTAGATCATCCGCACGAGCGCCGCGTTGACGCTCATGATGCCGGCCGCGCCGAAACCCTGGATCACGCGCATCACGGCCAGCATCGGCAGCGAGCCGGCGAGTGCGCAGCCGAGCGACGCCGCGGTGAACAGCGCGAGCCCCGCGATGTAGATGCGGCGATAGCCGATGCGCTCGCCGAGCGACGCGAGCGGCAGCAGCGTGATCGTGACCGCGAGCTGGTACGCGTTGACGATCCAGATCGACGCGGCGTCGGATGCGTGCAGGTCGCGCGCGATCGTCGGCAGTGCGACGTTCGCGATCGCGCCGTCGAGCACGGCGAGCGTGATGCCCAGTGCGACGCAGACGATCGCCCAGTAGCGTTGCGGAAGCGGCAGGCCGGTATCGGCGTTCATGACGGGAGCGAAAGGGCGGTTGTCCGCGCGCCCGGTTGCCGGTTGCGTGCGCAACCATGCGAAAGGGCGGAGGCGGCGATGAACGGCCCGGCCCGCGCGGCTGCGCCGGACCGGGGCCGGTCGAGTGTATCACCGGGCCGCATTGCGCGACGCCGGCCTGCGCGGCTGCCGGCCGGCGCGGGCACTCAGCCTTCGAAGTCGAGGCCGCCGAGCCGCACGAGCGGGTCGGCCTGCGTGCGCGACGCGAGATCGATGTCGCGTGCGCCCTGCCACGCGCCCAGCTTTTTCGGCAGTGCGGCCAGGTAGTGTTCGAAGCGCTGCGGGCCGTCCGGCTCCATCAGCCGCTCGATTTCGTCGGTGTCCCAGGTCAGTTCGAGATTCAGCGGATGCACGAAGCCGCTCACATGCTCGTGCGGCGCGCTGCGGATCTGTACGCGCGTCGGGTGCCCGTGCCCGCCGTACGGGACGACGTCGGTCAGCACGTGATCGGCGAAGAAGGCGGCGATTGCCTGCGCGATGCGCGGCGCGAATTCGGTATCGAAACGGCGGGCGGTTTCGGGCTGCATGAAGGCGTCTCCTGTGTGCCGAAAATCGTAGCACGGCGGTGACGCGTTTCGGCGTGCGCGATACGCGTAATGGCGCGTTACCACTTGCTGCATCTATTACGGCCGCGTGCCGCCACAATGCATCGCATCCAGTACCACTTCGCGTGGGAGTCCATCATGAAAAAGATTGCCGCAGTGTGTGTCCTCGCCGGTTCGCTCGCCGTGGCGGGCCCGGCGTCAGCGCATGGCCGCGACGGCGGCGCCGTCATCGGCGCGTTGATCGGCGGCGCGGTGCTGGGCGCGATCGTGACGTCCGCGATGAATCCGCCCGTCGCGTACCAGGCGCCCGTGTACCAGGCACCGGCCTATCAGCCGCCGACGTACTATCAGGCGCCTGCGTACCAGCAGCCTGCCTATCCGACCTACCAGCAGGCGGAGTACCAGGACGACGGCCCGAACTATTGCTACGACCGCTACCAGCGCGCGTATGTGTGCGGTGCGCCGGTGTCGCGCGGCTACGCGCAACCGGCCGGCTGGTAGGCAGGCGGGGCAGGCGGATGTGCGACGCGTGATCGGGTTCGGTGCCGGCTGGCCGGCACCCACTGAAATTTGCTTTGCCGGACCGGACGACAAAAGGCCCTCGCTTTTACGCGAGGGCCTTGGTTTTTCCGCGCCCGTCCGTTCGTCCGCGTGACGTGCCGGCCGTCGGCGGGCCGTGCGCGGATACAAACGGTTGCAAATGTGCGTCAGTGGCGATGGCCGCCGCCGCCTTCGCCGCGCCCCCAGCCGTCGTTCCAGTCGCCGCGGCGTCCGCCGCCGCGCCCCCAGCCGTTGCCGCGATCGCCGCGATCGCCGTCCCAGCGATGGTAGTCGCGCCGGCCGCGATCCCAGTCGCGCCCGCCGCCACCGCCCCAGATGTTGACCGTGCCGTACACGGGGGAAGGGCCGTACGCGTAGCCGGGATCGGAATAGTAGGGCTGTCCGTAGCCGTATCCGTATCCGGCGTCGGGAGCGACGACGCAGCCGGCCAGCAGGGTCGCGACGCCGGCGGCAGCAATGAGCTTCAGCATGATGTTCTCCGTTGGTTGCTCTATAAGTACCGCGCGCGGGGATTGCCGGCTGTTCGGAATTGTGTCGTCAAATTACAGCGCCGTAAGGTCTCGCGACGAAAGTGTTAGCATCCGGGGCTCATTTGTTTTTCAGGAGCACATCGATGAAATTCGCGATCCGGGCCGCGCTGGCCGCTTTTTGCGTCACGACTGCCGCCGCGTGCGTGGCCGGCCCCGCATCGGCGCCCGCCGTGCCGGCCGAGTCGATCAAGATGTTTCCGCAAGCAGCGGCCGGCCAGCAGCGCGTCGTGATCGCGCTGCCCGCGCTCGAGAACGAGGGCGATGCGCGCGTCGAGCTGATGATCGGCAAGACGCTGCAGACCGACTGCAACCAGCAGTGGTTCGGCGGCGAGCTGACCGCCGAGGACGTGAAGGGCTGGGGTTATACGTACTACCGGCTTACCGACGTGAAGGGGCCGGCATCGACGCTGATGGCGTGCCCGGGCCAGGCGCCGCAGCAGCGGTTCGTGCAGGTGCGCGGCGACGGCCAGCTGCTGCGCTACAACAGCCGCCTGCCGCTCGTCGTGTATGTGCCGGACGGCTTCGAGGTGCGCTATCGCGTGTGGCATGCGTCGAAGGACGTGCAGCACGCGGCGAAGCAGTAACGTGCCGGCTCGCGCGGCTTCGGCGTCCTGCGGCTAGACGCCGCTCGCGCCGACGAGCGCCGGCCACGCGGCCAGCGCGGCCTGCGCGATCGCCTCCAGATCGCGACGGCTCGCGCCGTCGCGCGCCTGGATCGACATCCCCTGTTGAACCGTCACGTAGTACCGCGCGATTGCGTCGAGGTTCGCGTGCGCCGCGATCTCGCCGGTCGCGACACCTTGCCTGAGGCGCTCGCGCAGCGCTTCGACCGTGCTTTCGCGCATCGCGATCAGCGTTTGCCGGACGGTGTCGGAACGCTCGGCCGGGTGCAGCGCCGACAGCACGATCAGGCAGCCGGCCGGCTTCGACCGCCGCGTGAACACGCGCGCGGTATCCATCAGGTAGTTCCGCATGGCGTCGTGCGCGCTGCCGGCCTGTTCGACGCCGTCCCAGATTTCCCGTCCCTCCGTTGCGCGGTAATGCTCGAGCGCCTGCCGGAACAACGCTTCCTTGCTGCCGAACGCCGCATACAGGCTCGGTGACGCAATGCCCATCGCGGCCGTCAGGTCCGCCATCGACGCACCCTCGTAGCCGAGCCGCCAGAACACCTCCATTGCGCGATCCAGCGCCGCCTCCTTGTCGAAGCTTCTCGGTCGGCCCCGTTCAGCCATTGCATCCATCCCTTCGTCGATATCTGTATCGATCGATAAAATAATTCAATTGACAGCGCCGCGCAACTTGCCACATTCTGTATCGACCGTTACATAAATGAGGAAAGGAACGAACATGAATCGACTTCAGGGCAAGCGTGCACTTATCACGGGCGGCAGCCGCGGCATCGGCGCGGCCATCGCGAAACGGCTGGCGGCCGATGGCGCGGACGTCGCGATCACTTACGAAAAATCGGCCGAGCGGGCGCAGGCCGTCGTCGCCGGCATCGAGGCGCTGGGCCGTCGCGCCGTCGCGATCCAGGCCGACAGTGCCGATCCGGTCGCAGTCCGCAACGCGGTCGATCGTGCCGCGGAAGCGTTCGGCGGTCTCGACATCCTCGTGAACAACGCAGGGATCTTCCGTGCAGGCGCGCTGGACGACCTCACGCTCGACGATATCGACGCGACGCTGAACGTGAACGTGCGCGCGGTGATCGTCGCTTCGCAGGCGGCGGCGCGGCATCTCGGGGAGGGCGGGCGCATCGTGTCGACCGGCAGTTGCCTCGCGACGCGCGTGCCCGATGCGGGGATGAGCCTCTATGCGGCGAGCAAGGCCGCGCTGATCGGCTGGACGCAGGGGCTCGCGCGCGATCTCGGGCCGCGCGGCGTCACGGTCAACATCGTGCATCCGGGGTCGACGGATACCGACATGAATCCGGCCGACGGCGAACATGCCGGTGCGCAGCGTTCGCGGATGGCGATTCCGCAGTACGGCAAGGCCGATGACGTGGCGGCGCTCGTTGCGTTCGTCGTCGGGCCGGAAGGGCGGTCGATCAACGGAACCGGGTTGACGATCGATGGCGGCGCGAACGCGTAAATGCCGATGCCCGGCGTGATTTGGCCGGGCGGCGTTGCGTTCGTTATCGGCAGCCGAGCCGTCGATGCTCGGTTTCCAGGTCGGCCCGCTTGTCGTAAGCCAGCAGTTCGTTGCGCGGCTTGCCGTCCGGGCCGATTCTGCGCACGATTTTCTGGCCGCGGTCGGGTGCATGCGTTACAGCATCGATGCCGGCGGCCAGTTCCCTGCAGCGTGCGTCGGGGGAAGCGTTTTCCGGGCGCGGTGCTGCTGCGCCGGTGATGTTGGCGATGCCCGGGCTGACGTAGCGCTGCTTCGCGTGCGCGGTGCCGGATGTGGTGCCGGTATCGGCGGCGTTCGCCGTGCAGGTCAGGGTCGAAAGCGCGGCCAGTGCCGCGATCGTTCGAATCATGGTCCGGTCCTTGGGTCCGTTGTACATGCAAAGGTTCGGGATTCTACGCAATGCCCGGTGCGTGTCCGTGGCGATCGGGAAAAGTGCGATCGCATGTCGCATGTCATGGAGATGAATCGAAGAGGACCGCCAACGGTGTGCACGTGAGGCGCACAGCGCCGCCGGTCGGACGAAGGCGTTCATTTACAAAAACGCCGGGCGTACTTACGATGAGGGCACCTCGGGCTCGCAAGAAATCGTATGCGTACAGTCGATCGAGTGATGCTTGCCGCGCTTTGCCTTGGCGTCACCGCGTGCGGCGGCGACAACAACAGTGCCGCGCCGGCAACGCAGACGGTTGCGAGCACACCTGCATCCGCCGCCGAGCCTGCCAGCGCGGCATCCAGCACGACGCCCTCGTCGACGAATCCCGTCAGCCCGGCGCCGGCGGCCAGTCCGGCCGGCACGACGCCCGGCGCGACGCTTTCACCCACCCCCGGCGCAAATCCTGTTCTCGTCGCGGACGTAACGGTCTTTCCGGCCGCCGACAGCAGCGACCAGGCCGACGCGCTGCAAAAGGCATTCGACAGCCTGAAGGCGGGCCAGCGCCTGGTCATCGCGCCGGGCCGCTACGTCGTCGGGCATTCGCTCGCGGTGACCGTGCCCCGGGTGGTGATCTCCGGATACGGCGCGACGCTGGCCGCCACGAATCCGGCCGACCAGACCATCGTGATGAGCGGCACCGGTTCGACGCTCGTGGGCGTGACGCTGGCCGGCACCGGCACGACGCGGCTCACGACGCCGGCGTCGACCAAGGTCGAGGTGACGGGGGCGGGCGTCCAGGTGCTTCGCGTGACGATAGACGGCGGCGCCAGTGGCGGGATCTTCGTGTTCGGCGGCAGCGGCGTCGCGATCGTCGGCAATACGGTTCGTGCGACGCTTGCCGACGGCATCCATACGACCTACGGTTCGACCAACGTGCTCGTGCAGAACAATACGGTGACGGGCACCGGCGACGACCTGATCGCCGTCGTCAGCTATGTCGGCGACGGCCGCGTCAACAGCAATGTGCTGATCGACCATAACGCGGTGTCCGGCAACGCGTGGGGGCGCGGCATTTCGGTGGTCGGCGGCCAGGCCGTGACGATCTCGAACAACACGGTCGACGGCGTGCAGAAGGCGGCGGGCATCCTCGTTGCACAGGAGGACAGCTGGAAGACCTACGGCGTGTCGAACGTGGTGATCACCGGCAATGCCGTGACCAACATCCAGAATTCGAATGTGAACAACGGGTTGCAGCCGACGCAGCAGGCGGCGATCGAGCTCGACACGTGGACGGGAACGGTCGCGGACGTCGCGGTGACCGGCAACCGCGTGTCGGGTTCCGGTTATGCGGGTTTCCGGGCGTATGGAAACGTGTGCTCGTTCAGCGTGACGGGCAACACGTTCTCGTCGATCGCAGGCTTGCCGGTGTCGCTGTTGTCGCGCAGTTGTGCGGCGAGCCAGATCGTCGTCGACGCGAACCGGCTGGGCGACGGCAGCGTGCTGGCACGACCGTCAGGTGCGTCGGCGACGGGGGCGTTTACCGTGACGGGGGCGAATGCGAGTCTTATGCCGCAGGTGCGGACGGGAGTGATGTGAGGAGCGGGGCCGGGATTCGGCGTGGGGACGGGTACGGTCGCCTGATGGCGTTCTGCGTGCGCGGTTCCGGCAGATCTCTCGGCTGTAAAGGGTCTTGCGGCGATATCCGACCATGGATGCCAACACAAATGCCAACCGGCGACAGAGCATGGGCAGGGTAGGTCGAACGACAGCGACCGGTCCGTTCCCGTGGTCATGGATTCATCATCAAAGGTAGGCTTGTAGAGGTAACTACAACGAAGTAGCATTTAATACATGAATGCTATCTCTGCCTGGTCGATCCTCGTTCTGACCCTTCCCACCCAGAACGCTACGGCCCGCATGCGGGTCTGGCGCGCGCTCAAGGCGAAGGGTTGCGCCGTGCTGCGCGACGGCATCTACCTTCTGCCCTGCACGGAAGAGCATGAAGGGGCGTTGCGCGAACTCGCGGGCGTGATTGCCGAAAGCGGCGGCACCGCTCACCTGTTACGCGCGCCGAGTCTTGACGCGTCGCAGGAGCTGGAATTCCGAATGCTCTTCGATCGCGGAGAGGATTACGCCGCCTTCATCCAGACACTGACCGAAGCCCGCAAGACGCTCGCCGGACAGTCCGCCACGGAACTCACGCGCCTGCTTCGCCGCGTACGCAAGGATTTCGACGCTATCAGGGCGATCGACTACTTCCCGGACGACGCGGCCACACGTGCCGAAGTCGCGCTGCAGGATTTCGTCGCTCTTGTCGACACCGTGCTGTCGCCGGGCGAGCCGCACGCTGCAGAGCGCGCCATCCGCCTGCTCGCGATCGACGAATACCAGGGGCGCAAGTGGGCGACGCGACAGCGCGTGTGGGTCGATCGCGTCGCCAGCGCGTGGCTGATCCGCCGCTTCATCGACCCGCGTGCGCACTTCATCTGGCTCGCGTCGTCTTCCGATTGCCCGGCTGACGCGCTGGGCTTCGATTTCGATGGTGCTGCATTCACCCATGTCGGCGAACGCGTCACGTTCGAGGTTCTGCTCGCGAGTTTCGGGCTCGATCAGGATTCGGCACTGCTGCGGCTCGGGGAGATCGTGCATGCGCTCGATGTAGGCGGTCCCGCCGTGCCCGAGGCGATCGGCTTCGAGGCCGTGATGGCCGGCACGCGTCAACGCACGGAAAACGACGATCAGCTGCTGGAACAGATGAGTGCGGTGCTTGACTCGCTCCATGCGCACTTCGCGTCGAACGGAAAGAACGAAACCGGGGGACGGCCATGACCGCGACGGTGACGACAAACGCGCCGGGTTACTCGCTGGGCCAGCTGGTCGGATACATGTTGCGACTCGGTGCGCTGGGCTTCGGCGGCCCCGTCGCGCTCGCCGGATACATGCGCCGCGATCTCGTCGAGCGGCGAGGGTGGATCACGGAAGCGGACTACAAGGAAGGCATCACACTCGCGCAGCTCGCGCCCGGGCCGATGGCTGCCCAGCTCGCGATCTATCTGGGGTTCGTCCACTATCGCCTCCGTGGCGCGACGCTCGTCGGATTCGCGTTCGTGCTGCCGTCGTTCCTGATGGTGCTCGCGCTCGGGTTTGCCTACTCGCACTTCGGCGGGCTGTCGTGGATGCAGGCGGTTTTCTATGGCGTCGGGGCTGCGGTGGTCGGCATCATCGCGATGAGCGCGTACAAGCTCACGACGAAAACCGTCGGCAACGACAAGCTGCTTTGGGCGATCTTCATCACTCTGGCTGCCGTGACCTTCATCACGGAATCGGAAATCGCGTGGCTCTTCATCGCCGCCGGGTTGATCGGCTGGCTGTGGCGTGCTCCGCCCAAATGGCTGAACAAGAGCGGGTTGAATGCGCTCGCCGGCGCCAATCTACCGGCGGCCAGCGACATGCTGAGCGGCATCGATTTCCCGCAACTCGTACAGATCGGCGCGTTCTTCGCGAAAGCGGGTGCGTTCGTGTTCGGCTCCGGGCTCGCGATCGTGCCGTTCCTGTACGGCGGCGTCGTGACCGAGCATCACTGGCTCAACGACAAGCAGTTCGTCGACGCGGTCGCGGTCGCGATGATCACGCCCGGCCCGGTCGTGATCACGGTCGGCTTCATCGGATATCTGGTGGCGGGGCTGCCCGGCGCGATCGTCGCAGCGCTCGGTACGTTCCTGCCGTGCTATCTGTTCACGGTCATTCCCGCACCCTACGTGAAGAAGTACGGCCATCTGCCGAGCGTCAAGGCGTTCGTCGACGGCATCACGGCGGCTGCCGTCGGTGCGATTACGGGCTCCGTCCTCGTCATCGCGAAGCGCTCGATCGTCGACATTCCAACCGCTGTTCTCGCCATTGCAACCGTTCTGCTGTTGTGGCGTTTCAAGAAGCTGCAGGAACCGGTAATCGTCACTGCGGCGGCACTCTTCGGGCTGGTGGCCTACCCGTTGCTGCACCATTGATTTGCATGGTGCGGCGGCGATCAAGACGCACCGGACGACATGCGTTCGGTGGTGAGCGAGGAAGACGACGGCCGACCGTGCGGTGGTGTCGGCGTACCCACTTCGCTAGACAGGAGAAGCGCCATGAAGTGGATTACGCGTGAACGACCGAAGATCGATCGCATCGCATGCCCATGGTTGATCGCCCGGTTTATCGACGACGCTCCGGAATTTCTCTACGTCCCGGGCGCGGACGTACTGCGATTGGCGGACGAAACGGGCGCGGTTCCCTACGACGTGCCCGGCGTCGAGCTTGGCCACCACGGCGAGCGTTGCAGCTTCGATGCGTTTCTCGACAAGTATCGACTGAATGACCCGGCGCTGCTCGAACTCGCCGGGATCGTGCGCGGCGCGGATACCGGACGGCTCGATCTCGCGCCGGAAGCCACCGGCCTGTACGCGATCTCGATTGGCCTTTCCACGAACTTCGCAGACGATCACGAGCAACTGCGGCACGGCATGGTGATGTACGACGCGCTCTACGCGTGGTGCCAGCGTGAGGCACGTGCCTAGCAGCCGGTTCGCGTCGTCGCTTGCCGGTCGGATGCTGCCGGCGGGCGCGGACCGGGCCGCATCGCTCGTCCTCGCAAGCCGCGGCATGCGCGGTTTCTGCGATGGATTCATTGCCGTGCTGCTGCCTGCGTATCTGCTGTCGCTCGGGTTTTCGCAACTGGACGTCGGCTTGATCAGCACCACGACGCTGATGGGCTCCGCGATCGCGACGATCGCAGTCGGCATGCTGGCGAGCCGCTTCACGCAGCGGCGCATGTTGACGCTCGCGGCGGCGTTGATGGCCGCAACGGGCATCGGCTTCGTGAGCTTCGCCACGTTGTGGCCGCTGCTCGTCGTCGCCTTCGTCGGCACGCTCAATCCGAGTTCGGGCGATGTCAGCCTGTTTCTGCCGCTCGAACAGTCGCGTCTGGCGGAAGCCGCCGGCGGCGACGTTCGCACTGCACTGTTTGCACGATACAGCCTCGTCGGGGCCGTATCGGCGGCGGTCGGCTCCCTGACGGCAGGACTGCCGATCTGGGTTGCGTCGCATACCGCAATCACGGCGCTCGGCGCGATGCGCGGCATGTTTCTCGTCTACGCGGTGACGGGCGTCATCGTCTTCATGCTGTATCGGCGATTGCCGCGCGCCGATGCCCGCGCGTCGAAGGCGGTGCCCCCGCTCGGCCCGTCGCGCCCCATCGTCATGCGGCTTGCGATGCTGTTCAGCGTCGATGCGTTCGCGGGCGGTCTCGTCGTCAACTCGCTGTTGTCGCTGTGGTTGATGCAGCGCTTCGGACTCTCGATCGCCGCTGCTGGCCAATTCTTCTTCTGGGCAGGCCTGCTCTCGGCCGGCTCGCAGCTTGCGGCCGCGCCGCTATCGCGCAGGATCGGCCTGCTGAACACCATGGTGTTCACGCATATCCCGTCGAGCGTCTGCCTGATTGGCGCCGCTTTCGCGCCGTCGCTGCCGCTTGCGTTAGCGCTGCTGCTGATGCGCAGCGCACTTTCGCAAATGGATGTGCCGACGCGAACCGCCTACGTGATGGCGGTCGTCACGCCTTCGGAGCGCCCGGCAGCAGCCAGCTTTACGTCTGTTCCGCGTAGCCTCGCAGCCGCTGTCGCGCCGACGTTGGCCGGCGGCTTGTTCGGTCTTGGCTGGCTCGGTGCCCCGCTGGTCGTATGCGGCGCATTGAAGATCGCGTATGACCTGTCGCTGCTGGCAGCTTTTCGACAGGTCAAACCAGACGACGACCGGGCGCGGTAATGCTGCCACGGTCGAACGACAAAGAAACGAGGATCCATGCGAAGCGACGCATCGATGCGAAACCTGCGCGCTTCCGGTCAACTCATGTCGATGGAAGGCTCACGATGTTCGTGCTGCGGGCGACGACGTCTCGATACAAGCCGCAATCTGCTCTTTATCGTTCGCCTCGGCGACGGGGAAGTGATTGCTTTCGATACGTATGCGCTACGCGCGATCGCACGGATCGCAGACGTATCGTCGGTGCATGGCGTGCTTGCCGCTCCGGAACTATCGCGCATATGTGCATCTGCAACCGGTACCGACGAGATCGTCGCGATCGACGCCGCGATACCGAAAATCGGCGCGCGCATGTCGGGCGGGCAGTACCCGGACGGTATGCCTATGCGCCCGACGCGCGCAAGCTGTACGTACCAGCAAAAATTCCAACACTTTTTCCGGTTGCCGCTGAGCAACCTTGGGTAACGCTGGGAGCTAGCGCGCCGCCGGACAGGCCTGAGGGGGATTTCTCGTGAGTCTTGGGGATGGTCGGAAGCTTGACTGGTCCCCCCGACAGGAATCGAACCTGTATCTAGCGCTTAGGAGGCGCTTGTTCTATCCATTGAACTACGGGGAGAGCCATGTCCGGGCGATCGCGCGAAAAACGCGAACCGGACGGCGATGTGGACAGCGCGCAGAGTATAGCAAACGCGCGGCGCATCGGCGGGCGGATTGCACACCGACGCGCGTATCGTGCGGTCAGCCGCGATCAGAAATCGACGACGACGAAATCTTCCTTGCCCACGTCGCACAGCGGGCACCGCCAGTCGGCGGGAATGTCGGCAAAACGGGTGCCGGGCGCGATGCCCTCGTCGGGCAGCCCTTCCGCTTCGTTGTAGACCCACCCGCAAATCAGGCAGACCCAGCTCTGGTATTCGGTTATTTCGCTCATGTAGCGCTCGGGATAATGAAAGCTCGGTAATGCCGTCCGCAGCCTCGCCGGCGGACGAAAGGCGCAATGTTACCGGAATTTCGCCGAACGCCTGCGCAACGTCGTTTTAAACGTACGCATCGCGAACAATGGGTGTCATCACGTGCGGCGGGCTTGCAGTGTATGCTTCGTGGGCCTGTCAATCTGAAGGAGGTAACGATGCTCAACAGAAAGTGGATCGCGGGTGCGGTTTGTGTCGCGGCGCTGGCCGTGTCGACGCTCGCGCGCGCCGAAGCACGCGTGTTCTTTGTCGAGCCGCAGGACGGCGCGACGGTGCCCAGCCCCGTGCATGTGAAGTTCGGTCTCGAAGGCGTGGCGCTCAAGCCGGCCGGCGACATGACGCCGAATACGGGCCACCATCACCTGCTGATCGACGGCAAGCCGGTGCCGAAGGGCGACGTGATCCCGGCGTCCGACCATTCTCTGCATTTCGGCAAGGGCCAGACCGAAACCGATGTGAAGCTGCCGCCCGGCCCGCACACGCTGACGCTGCAGCTCGGCGACGGTGCGCACCGTTCGTACGGTCCCGAAATGAGTTCGACGACCACGGTCACCGTGAAGTAACCGCAGCATCCCGCGCGGGCGCCCGATGCGCCATGCGCGGGATGGCCGGTCGACCGGCCGCGGGCATCGGGCCGGCATTTGCCCGTTCACCCGGTCGCGCGCAATCCGCGGCCGGCATCCGGCACCGGAAACCGGCCGCAAGCCATACATGGCGACGCTCCATCGCACCGCGTCGACGCGGTTCGAGTGCCGCTTGCAGGGCTAGTCCGTCCGGCCATACCGGTGGCGGCGTCCGCGACCGGTACAATGGGCGCTTCCGATTCCTCTCTCTCCGCCGTCTCCCCATGTCGCTCTATTCCATTACCGGCGCGCAGCTCGCGTTCGGTCACGTCGCGTTGCTCGATCACGCGGATTTCTCGCTGGAAGCCGGCGAGCGCGTCGGCCTGATCGGCCGCAACGGCGCGGGCAAGTCGTCGCTGCTGAAGATCGTCGCCGGCCTCGCGAAGCCCGACGACGGGCTGGTCACGCGCCAGCAGGAACTGGTGACCGTCTACGTGCCGCAGGAGCCCGAATTCGAGCCGGGCGCGACGGTGTTCGATGCGGTCGCGTCGGGGCTCGCGCACACGCGCGAACTGCTCGAAGAATACGATTCGATCGCGCACCGCCTCGCGGATATACCGGAAGGCGCCGAGCACGATGCGCTGCTCGCGCGGATGAACGCGCTGCAATCGTCGCTCGACGCGCACGACGCATGGAGCTGGCGCACGCGCGTGTCGATGACGCTCGCGCAGATCGGCCTGCCGGACGGCGACGCGAGCGTCGACGCGCTGTCGGGCGGGATGCAGAAGCGCGTCGCGCTGGCGCGCGCGCTGGTGCTGCAGCCCGACGTGCTGCTGCTCGACGAACCGACCAACCACCTCGACTTCGACGGCATCCGCTGGCTGGAAGAGCTGCTCGTCGCGCAGCGCGCGGGCCTGCTGTTCATCACGCACGATCGCGCGTTCCTCGACCGCGTCGCGACGCGCATCGTCGAGCTCGACCGCGGCCGGCTGCTGTCGTACCCGGGCAATTTCTCCGCGTACCAGACCCGCAAGGCGCAGCAGCTCGAAGTCGAGCGCGTGGAAAACGAGAAGTTCGACAAGCTGCTCGCGCAGGAAGAGGTGTGGATCCGCAAGGGCGTCGAGGCGCGCCGCACGCGCAGCGTGGGCCGCATCGCGCGGCTCGAGCAGATGCGTCACGAGCGCGCGGAGCGCCGCAATTCGCAGGGCAACGTAAGGCTCGACGTCGCGCAGGGCGAGAAGTCCGGCAAGATCGTCGCGGAGCTGACCGACGTGACGAAGCGCTACGGCGGCCGTACGGTCGTCGACCGCTTCTCGACGACGGTCATGCGCGGCGACAAGATCGGCTTCGTCGGCCCGAACGGCGCGGGCAAGACTACGCTGCTCAAGCTGATCCTCGGCGAGCTGAAGCCCGACGAAGGCACGGTGCGCACCGGCACGAACCTTCAGGTCGCGTATTTCGACCAGATGCGCGCGCAGCTCGACCAGGAGAAGAGCCTCGCGGATACCATCAGCCCCGGCAGCGAATGGGTCGAGATCGGCGGCGTGCGCAAGCACGTGATGAGCTATCTCGGCGACTTCCTGTTCGCGCCGGAGCGCGCGCGTTCGCCGGTGAAGTCGCTGTCGGGCGGCGAGCGCAACCGGCTGCTGCTCGCGCGCCTGTTCGCGCGTCCGGCCAACGTGCTGGTGCTCGACGAACCGACCAACGACCTCGACATCCCGACGCTCGAACTGCTCGAAGAGTTGCTGGCCGACTACGACGGCACGGTGCTGCTCGTCAGCCACGATCGCGCGTTCCTCGACAACGTCGTGACGTCGGTGATCGCGGCCGAAGGCGACGGCAAGTGGCGCGAATACGTCGGCGGCTTCACCGACTGGCAGATCCAGAGCGAGCGCTCGGAGCAGCTCGCGCAGCAGGAAGCCGCGAAGCGCGCGGTCAAGGAAGCGGCGCCCGTCAAGGACGAGCCGGCGAAGAGCGCCGCGGGCCGCAATGCGCAGCGCACGGTGAAGCTGTCGTTCAACGAGCAGCGCGAACTCGATTCGCTGCCGGAGAAGATCGCCGCGCTCGAAGAGGAGCAGAAGACGATCAATGCGCAACTCGAGGACGGCTCGATTTTCGCGAAGGATCCGCAGGAAGGCACGCGCCTGACCGAGCGGTTCGCGGCGATCGACGACGAATTGCTCGCCGCGCTCGAACGGTGGGAAACGCTCGAGGCGAAGCGCAAGCCGGCATAACGCGCGTCGCGCGCCGCGCGGCCGGCGATGGCCGCACGATGATCTCGCGATTGGCGTGCCACGCGAAACCAGTAAAATACCGCGCGTCCCGGGTAGCGCAGCACGCCGCGCGCCCGCTTTCGGAGCAGTCCAAGCACACCGTTGTTTCGATTCGCTTTTTTACGGAACTCAACGTTTTGTCCACGACGTTATCCACACGAGGTGTGGACAACGTCCCGATGAATGACGAAATTCAGCGCCTATGTCAACGAAGAAACCCAGCGCGGCCTATAGCGAAGCATCGATCAAGGTGCTCAAGGGTCTCGAGCCGGTCAAGCAGCGGCCCGGCATGTACACCCGTACCGAGAATCCGCTGCACATCATCCAGGAAGTCATCGACAACGCGTCCGACGAGGCACTCGGCGGCTACGGCAAGCAGATCACGGTCACGCTGCACACCGACCAGTCGGTGTCGGTCGAGGACGACGGCCGCGGCATCCCGTTCGGCATGCACCCCGAAGAAGGCGTGCCGGTCGTCGAGATCGTGTTCACGCGCCTGCATGCGGGCGGCAAGTTCGACAAGGCCGCGGGCGGCGCGTATACGTTCTCGGGCGGCCTGCACGGCGTCGGCGTGTCGGTGACGAACGCGCTCGCGACGCGCCTCGACGTGACGGTCTGGCGCGACGGCAAGATCGCCGAGCTCGGCTTTGCCGACGGCGACGTCGTGAAGCCGCTGGCGACGCAGGGCGCGGGCCGGGGCGAGAAGAAATCCGGCACGCGCGTGCAGGTGTGGCCGAATCCGAAGTACTTCGATTCGCCGAACCTGCCGCTCGGCGAACTGCAGCGCCTGCTGCGCTCGAAGGCCGTGCTGCTGCCGGGCGTCGAGGTCGTGCTCGTCAACGAAAAGACCGGCGAGCGCCAGACGTGGAAGTACGAGGACGGCCTGCGCGGCTACCTGCTCGACGAGATGAACGGCAGCGAGCTGCTGATCCCGCTGTTCGAAGGCGAGCGTTTCGCCGATTCGCGTTCGGGCGACGATACGTTCGCCGAGGGCGAGGGCGCATCGTGGGTCGTCGCCTGGAGCGAGGAAGGCTCGCTCGTGCGCGAGTCGTACGTGAACCTGATCCCGACGCCGGCAGGCGGCACCCACGAATCGGGCCTGCGCGACGGTCTCTATCAGGCGGTGAAAAGCTTCGTCGAGCTGCACAACCTGCAGCCGAAGGGCGTGAAGCTGCTCGCGGAAGACGTGTTCGCGCGCGTGTCGTTCGTGCTGTCCGCGAAGGTGCTCGATCCGCAGTTCCAGGGGCAGATCAAGGAACGCCTGAACAGCCGCGACGCGGTGAAGCTCGTGTCGTCGTTCTCGCGCCCCGCGCTCGAACTGTGGCTGAACCAGCACGTCGAGCACGGCAAGAAGCTTGCCGAACTCGTGATCAAGCAGGCGCAGGCGCGCACGCGCGCGGGCCAGAAGGTCGAGAAGCGCAAGAGCTCGGGCGTCGCGGTGCTGCCCGGCAAGCTGACCGACTGCGAGACCGAGGATATCGAGCGCAACGAGCTGTTCCTCGTCGAGGGCGATTCGGCGGGCGGCTCCGCGAAGATGGGCCGCGACAAGGAGTACCAGGCAATCCTGCCGCTGCGCGGCAAGGTGCTGAATACCTGGGAAACCGAGCGCGACCGCCTGTTCGCGAACAACGAAGTGCACGACATCTCGGTTGCGATCGGCGTCGATCCGCACAGCCCGGACGACACCATCGACCTGTCGAACCTGCGCTACGGCAAGATCTGCATCCTGTCGGACGCGGACGTCGACGGCTCGCACATCCAGGTGCTGCTGCTCACGCTGTTCTTCAAGCATTTCCCGCAACTGATCGAGCGCGGCCACGTGTATGTCGCACGGCCGCCGCTGTTCCGCGTCGACGCGCCCGCGCGCGGCAAGAAGCCCGCGCAGAAGCTCTATGCGCTCGACGACGGCGAGCTGGAAGCGATCCTCGACAAGCTGCGCAAGGACGGTGCGCGCGAGACGCAGTGGAGCATCAGCCGCTTCAAGGGTCTCGGCGAAATGAGCGCCGAGCAGCTTTGGGACACGACGATGAATCCCGACACGCGCCGCCTGATGCCGATCAAGCTCGGCGAGCTCGACTTCGACGCGACCGTCGCGCGGATGACGATGCTGATGGGCAAGGGCGAGGCAGCCGCGCGGCGCGGCTGGCTCGAGGAAAAGGGCAACGACGTCGAAGCGGATATCTAAGCCCCCTGCGCGCGGCCGGGCATGACGCCCGGCCCGGCCTCACGCCACTTACGAATACGGAATTCAGATGGACGACAACACTTCCGATCTCTTTGCCAGCCCCGACGCGCCCGAGAGCGACGCGCTGACGCTCGGCAACTACGCGGAGCAGGCGTATCTCAGCTACGCGGTCAGCGTCGTGAAGAGCCGCGCGCTGCCCGACGTGTGCGACGGCCAGAAGCCGGTGCAGCGCCGGATTCTGTTCGCGATGAACGAAATGGGCCTCGGCCCGGACGCGAAGCCGGTGAAGTCGGCGCGCGTGGTCGGCGACGTGCTCGGTAAATACCACCCGCACGGCGACCAGTCGGCATACGACGCGCTCGTGCGTCTCGCGCAGGATTTCTCGCTGCGCTACCCGCTGATCGACGGGCAGGGCAACTTCGGCTCGCGCGACGGCGACGGCGCGGCGGCAATGCGTTACACCGAAGCGCGGCTCACGCCGATCGCGAAGCTGCTGCTCGACGAGATCGACCAGGGCACGGTCGACTTCATGCCGAACTACGACGGCTCGTTCGACGAACCGAAGACGCTGCCGAGCCGCATGCCGTTCGTGCTGCTGAACGGCGCGTCGGGCATCGCGGTCGGCCTCGCGACGGAAATCCCGTCGCACAACCTGCGCGAAGTGGCGGCCGCGGCGGTTGCACTGATCCGCAATCCGAAGCTTTCGCACGCGGAGCTGATGAACCTGATCCCCGGCCCGGACTTCCCGGGCGGCGGCCAGATCATTTCGAGCGACACGGAAATCGCGGCGGCCTACGAAACGGGCCGCGGCAGCCTGAAGGTGCGCGCGCGCTGGAAGATCGAGGATCTCGCGCGCGGCCAGTGGCAGCTCGTCGTCACCGAGCTGCCGCCGAGCACGTCGGGCCAGAAGGTGCTCGAGGAAATCGAGGAACTGACCAACCCGAAGCTCAAGCTCGGCAAGAAGACGCTGACGCCCGAACAGCTCAACACGAAGAAGGCGATGCTCGACCTGCTCGACGCGGTGCGCGACGAGTCGGGCAAGGAAGCGGCGGTACGGCTCGTGTTCGAGCCGAAGTCGCGCACGATCGACCAGACGGAATTCGTGAACACGCTGCTCGCGTACACGAGCCTCGAATCGAACGCGACGCTGAACCTCGTGATGATCGGCGCCGACGGCCGGCCGGGCCAGAAGGGCCTGCTGACGATCCTCGACGAATGGGTGAAGTTCCGCCAGCTGACGATGACGCGGCGCACGCGCCATCGTCTCGCGAAGGTCGACGACCGCATCCATATCCTCGAAGGGCGGATGATCGTCTTCCTGAACATCGACGAGGTGATCCGCATCATCCGCGAGTCGGACGAGCCGAAGGCTGCGCTGATGAGCACGTTCGGCCTCTCCGAGCGGCAGGCCGAGGACATTCTCGAAATCCGGCTGCGCCAGCTCGCGCGGCTCGAGAAGATCAAGATCGAGAAGGAACTCGAAGCGCTGCGCGACGAGAAGGCGAAGCTCGAGGAACTGCTCGCGAACGAAAGCGCGATGAAGCGGCTGATGATCAAGGAGATCGAGGCCGACGCGAAGCAGTACGGCGACGAGCGCCGCACGCTGATCCAGCAGGAAAAGCGCGCGACGTTCGAGGCGAAGGTGGTCGACGAGCCGGTGACGGTCGTCGTGTCGCAGAAGGGCTGGGTACGCGCGCTGAAGGGCCACGGGCTCGACCCGGCAGGCTTCACGTTCAAGGCCGGCGACCATCTGTATGCGGCGTTCCAGTGCCGCACGCCCGATCGCCTGATCGCATGGGGCAGCAGCGGCCGCGTGTATTCGGTCGACGTGTCGGTGCTGCCGGGCGGGCGCGGTGACGGCGTGCCGGTCACGTCGCTGATCGAGCTCGAATCGGGTTCGCACCTGATGCACTACTATGCGGCGCCGGCCGACCAGCAACTGCTGCTCGCATCGAGCAACGGCTTCGGCTTCCTGGCGAAGGTCGGCGACATGGTGAGCCGCGTGAAGGCCGGCAAGTCGTTCATGACGATCGATACGGGCGTAGCAGCGGGCGCGGTGCCGCTCGTGCCGATGCCCGTGCTGCCGAACGCGACGCAAGTCGCGTGCCTGTCGAGCGGCGGCCGCCTGCTCGTGTTCGGGATGGACGAGATGAAGACGCTGTCCGGCGGTGGCCGCGGCGTGATCCTGATGGCGCTCGACGACAAGGAAACGCTCGTGCAGGCGCTCGCGATCGATCCGGCGGGTGTCGTGCTGATCGGCACCGGCCGCGGCGGCAAGGCGCAGGACGACACGCTGTCGTATGCGGGGCTCGCGCCGCATATCGGCAAGCGCGCACGCAAGGGCCGCGCGCCGGACACGAAGCTCAAGGTCGTCAACGAGCTGCGTCCGCTGCTCGGCTGACGCCGCGCGCGATCGTCCGGTTCGGCCGCGATCGAAGGCCGCACTTCCGCTTCGGCGGACGTGCGGCCTTTTCTTTGGGACCGCGGATTCGGGTGATTCGGGTAAGCAAGCGTGGCGCTGTCACGCGGAACTTGCAAAATATTGTGAAATCGCGCCTGGGGCCTGAACCGCGCGGCGACAGGCCGGTCGAACGACGTTCGATGCCGCGTGCGACGCGGCCGTTCGCAGCACCCACCCCATCACAGGATTGCCGCCATGTCCCACGCTGTTGCCGTCGCGCTGTTTCTTCATCTGCTGGCCGTTGCCGTGTGGGTGGGCGGGATGGTCTTCGCGAACTTCTGCCTGCGTCCGGCATTGTCCGACCTGTCGCCGCAGCTCCGGTTGCCGCTGATCGAAGGCGTGTTCGGCCGCTTCTTCAACTGGGTGGCGGGTTCCGTGATCGTGATCCTGCTGTCCGGCGGCTTCCTGCTCGTGGAGTTCGGCGGCGCGCACGCGACGTGGTCGCTGCACGCGATGGCCGGGCTCGGCGTCGTGATGATGCTGATCTTCGGGCACATCCGCTTCGCGCTGTTTCCGCGCATCCGCCGCGCGGTGCAGGCGCAGAACTGGCCGGACGGCGCGCGCGCGGTGAACGCGGTGCGCCTGCTCGTCGTCGTCAATCTCGTGCTCGGTGTCGTCACAGTCGGTGCGGCCGTGCTGTCGCGCGGCTTCTGATCTTCAGGCGCATGCCGGCGCCAACCGCGGGCGCGCCGGCATGCGCCGCTACGCGGCGAGCATCGCGTCGAGCAGCCAGGAGCCGGCCGGGCCGAGCGGGCGGTTGCGCGACCATACCGCATCCACCCGCACACGGCGCGGCCAGCCGCGTGCGCGCAGTTCGCACAGGCGATCGCGCGCGAAGTGGTCGACCATCCAGCGCGGCAGCTCGGCCCAGCCGAACCCCAGCACCGCCATCTCCAGCAGCATCAGGTAGCTCGGCGCCAGCCAGTGCTGCGTGCCGACGACGATCCGGTCGTCGGCGCTGCGGCCTTCCGTTTTCACATAGGTGTTGAGGCGCAGTTCGCGCACGTCGCGCAGCGCCGCGTGCGGCACTTCCGTATCGCCGTATTCCGCAAGCGCATGCGTGCGCCCGACGAACAGCCCGATCTCCGATTCCTCCGCCACCGTCGCCGCGCCGATATCGGCCGGGTAGGCAGCGCGCGCGGCCATCAGCCCGAGCTGCGCGCGACCCTGCTGGATCAGGTCGAGCACGTCTTCGTGCTCGGCGATCTGGCATTCGAGCTCGAGCGCCGGAAAGCGCCGTTCGAGCGCCATCAACGTTTCCTCGTAGCGCTTCGACTGGTACGTATCGGACACGACGAGCGTCAGCCGTGCTTCTTCGCCCTGTGCGAGCCGCGCGGCCGTGCGGTCGATCGCCGCGCCGGCCTCGAGTGTGCGCTGCACCTGCGGCAGCAGCGCGCGCCCGGCGTCGGTCAGCGTCGGTGCGCGCGTCGAGCGGTCGAACAACTGCACGCCGAGATCGATCTCGAGGTTCGCGATCGCCTCCGACACGGTCGACTGGCGCTTGCCGAGCTTGCGCGCGGCGGCCGTGAACGAGCCGAGCAGCGCGGCTTCGGCGAATGCGAGCAGGGCTTCGGGGGCGTGGCGCATGTGGCGCTCCAGGCTTTGTTGTATCGGTAAAACCGATGATATCAAACTGGATTCATACGGTTACGCCGATCAAAATGACCGATATGAATGACGTAACGAATCGGAGGGAACCATGAAACAGATGAACAAAACGGTGACGGAACGGCTGCTGCATGCGCTGACGTTCGAGCTGGTCGCGATCGCGCTGTGCGCGCCGATCGGCGCGTGGCTGCTCGATATGCCGGTATCGCACGTCGGTGTGCTGACGGTGATGGTGTCGCTGATCGCGATGGCGTGGAACATGACCTTCAACACGCTGTTCGACCGCTTCGAACGGCGCGCGGGGCTGTCGCGCACGCTCGGCATGCGGATCGCGCACGCGGTCGTCTTCGAGCTCGGCCTCGTCGCGATGGTGGTGCCGGTTGCCGCGTGGTGGCTGAACGTGAGCCTCGTCGA
This sequence comes from Burkholderia sp. FW306-1C-G01B, assembly GCF_058781685.1. Classification (NCBI taxonomy): domain Bacteria; kingdom Pseudomonadati; phylum Pseudomonadota; class Betaproteobacteria; order Burkholderiales; family Burkholderiaceae; genus Burkholderia; species Burkholderia sp. FW306-1C-G01B. The sequence continues at coordinate 141,742 of NZ_JBYSWZ010000010.1, read as the reverse complement.
GGCGCTGCTGCTCGACCTCGGCATCGTGCTGTTCTTCCTGCCGTACACGTTCTGCTTCAACCTCGCGTACGACGCGCTGCGCGCCCGCTGGATGGCACGCCGGGTCGCGGTGCAGGCGGGGTGAAGTCGCCTGGTGCCGGTGAGTGCCGGTCGAGTCCGGTAGCGTGACGGCCGCCCGTCAGCGCACGGCCCACAACCACACGCCGCAGACAACCGCGACCGCGCCGTAGACGGCATAGACGGGCACCCTGAGGCGCGTGAAGCACAGCGTCGCGAACGCGCCCGTCAGCCAGTAAATCGGGTCGGCCGGCTCGCGATGCAGAATCTTCACGACGGCGACGACGAGAAAGCCCGTCGTCGCCGCGCGCAGCAGGCGCATCCCGTGCTCGAAGCGCGAATGGCGCTTGAGCCGGGACAGGTGGTTCTGAGCAAACACGACGAGACAACCCGACGGAATGAACAGCGCGGCCGTGGCGAGCAGCGCGCCGACCCAGCCGTCGGTCAGGTAGCCGAGAAACGGCACGACGTTCAGCAGCGGCCCCGGCGCCACGGGGGACAGCGCGAACGCCAGCGTGAAGTCGTGATCGGAGATGCCCGTGGCCGGCGAGACGAACAGCGTCTTGAGCACCGGCAGCGCGGAGAAGCCGCCGCCGAACAGCGTCATGCCGGCGCCCGCGAGGCGCGGCCACAGCAGTTGCTCCTGGTAATCGCCTGGCAGCGGCACGGCGAACAACGCGACGAGCACGCCGAGCAGCACGAGCAGGTTGCGGTCGCGTTTCGACAGCGTGAAATCGACCGCGTCGCGTTGCGTCGGCCCGGTCAGCCAGCCCGCTGCAAACGCAGCGAAAAGAATCCCGACGAAAGCGGCCGGACTATGCGCGAACGCGAGCAGAATCGTCGACAGCGCGGCGATCGCCTGTTCGAGCCGCGTGCGCGCGAGCATGCGCAACTGCTTGACCCACGTGATGCCGATCAGCGCGGCGAGCACCATCCCGAAGTGATTGATCAGCATCGGCGCGGCAAGCGAGCGCACGAGCGGCGTGCGATAGAAGATCGCGAACAGCGTCATCAGGATGGAAAACGGCAGCACGCTCGCGAGGCCGGCGACCCATGCGCCGGCGCGACCGTGCAGCGTCTGGCCGACCTGCACCGCAACGTTGCAGCCGACGGGGCCCGGCACGAGCCACGCGAGCGCGACGAGATCGCCGAATACGTGCGGTTCGATGCGCTGCAGCCGTTCCACGTAGTGGCGTTCGAGTTGCGCCATCATCGAAAGCCCGCCCCACGAGATCGCCGAAATGCCGGCGACGACCTTGAACAAGGTCCATAGGGATGCCGGCGCCTCTTCGACACGAGCGGTCACTTCGACTTCGACGGTTGTCATGGTTGTGGTGTTGGCGCAGGCCAGATCTCGCGCGTATAGACGCTGACGGCGGCCCGCCGATACGTTGGCCCTCCCGATTGTCCGCCGCGCATCGCGACACTGCCATGCGCGGAAACGCTAATTAATAAACTGAAGAATAAGATCGGAAAACGAAATAATTGTGGCAGCGCGCAACGAGTGCCACGGCTGTGCAGCCGCAGCCGCGGTGCACTCAGGCGCCGGTGCTGCCCGTCGCGCGGTGCGCGATGACGTTCGGATGGTCGCCGCGCACGCCGAAGCGCGCGATCAGCGCGGGAATCGCGTCGGCCGGCACCGGGCGGGAGAACAGGAAGCCCTGCGCCTCGATCTCGCCGAGCGCGGACAGCCACGTGATCTGCTCCTCGGTTTCCGTGCCTTCGACGACGACGGTCAGGCCGAGCGAGCGCGCGAGATGCACGATCGACGACACCATTACGCACACGCTGCGATCGTTCGGGATCGCCTGCACGAACGAGCGGTCGACCTTCAGCGTGTCGACGGAGAAGCGGTGCAGGTACGACAGCGACGAATAGCCGGTGCCGAAATCGTCGAGTGCGATCCGGATGCCGAGCTTCTTCAGCGCGACGATCTTCTCGGACACGAGTTCCGGATATTCCATCATCGCGGTTTCGGTGATCTCGAGTTCGAGCCGGTTCGCGTCGATGCCGGTTTCCTGCAGCGTGCTCGAGATCGTCTCGATCAGGTCGCCGCGCCAGAACTGCACGGGCGAGATGTTGACCGCGAGCGTCAGCGTGTCGTGGCCCTCGTCGCGCCAGCGCGCGATCTGCTCGCACGCGGTGCGGATCACGAAGTCGCCGATCGGCACGATCAGGCCCGTCGATTCGGCGATCGAAATGAATTCGTTCGCGGAAATGATCCCGTGCTCGGGGTGGTCCCAGCGCGCGAGCGCCTCGAAGCCGGTGATGTAGCGGTGCGTGAGGTCGATTTTCGGCTGGTATGCGAGGAACAGTTGCCCTTCGGCGAGCGCGACGCGCAATTGCTGTTCCCAGCGCATCAGGTGGTCGGCACGGTGCGACAGGTGCGGCGCATAGAACTGGTAGCAGTTCTTGCCGGCGTCCTTCGCGCTGTACATCGCGAGGTCGGCCTTCTTCAGCAGATCGATCTCGCTCTCGTTCGCGACGGAGTGCAGCGCGATGCCGATGCTCGCATGCAGCACGAACGAACTGCCGCGCACGTCGAACGGTTCGCCGAACATCCGGATGATCGCTTCCGCGAGCCTCACCGCGCGCCGCTCGACGTCGTCGCCCTTCATCACGACGACGAACTCGTCGCCGCCGATGCGCGCGAGCGAGCCTTCGTCGCCGACCGCATCGGACAGGCGCGCCGCGGTCATCTGCAGCACGATGTCGCCGGCGTTGTGGCCGAGCGTGTCGTTGACGGTCTTGAAGTTGTCGAGATCGATGAACAGCAGGCCGAGCCGCGACAGGCTCGTCGGCATCGACACGTCGTTGCGCAGCCCGCGCAGCGTCGCATAGCGGTTCGCGAGGCCGGTGAGCAGGTCGAATTCCGCGAGCTGCGTCATCTCGCGCTCGCGGCCGAGCAGCTTGCCGATCAGGCCCGTCGCGACGCCGAAGAACGCGAGCATCGCGAGCGTGATGAAGCTCGTCATCAGCAGGTAGACGTTGCGCGTGTGGTAGTAATCCGCGAATTCCTCGGTCTGCGACAGCCCGACCATCACCGCGAGCGGGTAGCCGTCGAGGTGGCGGTACGACACGATGCGCGTCACGCCGTCGATCGGGTCGATGATCGTGCCCGTCACGCGCTCGGCGATCGGGTAGACGCCCGATGCCGAAAACGCGCCCGGCGCGTTGCTGAGCGAGCCCGTGCGCCGCGCGAGCACGCCGCCCGTGTCGGACACGACCGCGATCACGCCTTCCTTGCCGATCGCCGCGTTGTTGTAGAAGTCGTTCGTGAAATAGCTCGGGTCTTCCGACACGACGACGATGCCCGCGAAGCTGCCGTCCGGGTTGTTCAGGCGCCGCGTCATCTGCAGCGTCCAGTGGCTCGACACGCGGCCGAGCACGGGCTTGCTGATATAGAGGCGGTCGTCGTTGTGCGCGAGGTGGACCTTGAAGTGCTCGCGATCGGACAGGTTGATCGGCTGCGGATGGATTTCGGCGGTGTTCGCGAACAGGATGCCCCTGGCATTGACGAGCGACACCTGGATCAGCGTGTCGCTCGGCACGACGCCTTTCTCGACGGTGCTCGCGAGATTGAAGCGCGCGGGCGACTTCTCGAACTCGAACTTGACGAAGCGGGTGATCTGGTCGACCTGGTGGATCGCCTTGACCGTATGCTGCTCGAGCGCGGAGGACAGGATCGCCGCGGACGCCGCGGCTTCCTTGTACGCGCTGTCCTTCTCGACCGACAGACGCGCGATGATCACGGCCCACAGCAGCGCAAGCGCCAGCATCCCGAGCAGCGGGATCGCGAATAGCGCACGCCGGCGCGATTTGCGCGGCGCGCGCAGCGGCCGGGTAGGCGGCGTAGGGTTGGACCGGGCGGAGCTCATCGAAGAGGGTGGCGTCCTGCTCGCGTGCGCCATCCGTCGGGATGGCCGGCTATGGTTCGGGTCGCCCCGGCGTCTGTTCGTTCGCGGGATACGCAACCATCGACAGACCTCCGAAACAACGGATTAGGCCCGATATTACTGGCTGGAGGGTTTTTGCGATAGCTGGGCGAATCGGAGGGGCGCCGGACGGGCCGGCGCCATCGCACATCGCGAAATGTCAGTCAGGCGACCGGAACGTGCCGTCGACGACCGTGACGGTGTGGCCGCCGATCCACGTCGTGCCGTCCTCGTCGTAGCTGACGAAGATGCGGCCGTCGCGGCCGATCGCCGTGCCCTGGCGGGCCGTATACGACCTGCCGGGGCGGCGTTCCTGCCGCGTCAGCAGCCCGGCCAGCGCGGCGTTGGCGCTGCCCGTGACGGGATCCTCGCCGACGCCGAAGCCGCCGCCCGTCATCAGGCAGCGGATTTCGAACGTGGCGGGGCCGCCGTCGGCGTGCGGCGCATAGACCGCGAGGCCGTGCGTGCCGTAGCGGTGCGTGATCGCTTCCAGCGCGGCCGGATCGGGCGACAGGCCGATGCATGCGTCGGCCGACGTCAGCCGCACGACCAGCCACGGCGCGCCGTTGTCGACCGCGCACGGCTGCGCATCCAGGTCGATCGCGTCGCTGCGCAACGCGGCAGCCAGCGCCGCGTAGTCCGAACGGTCGAGCGGCGTGACGCGTGCCGGCGGCGCGGCGAACGCCCAGCCGTCGGCCTGCTCGCGCAGCGCGACCGGGCCGACCCCGCACTGCTGGATCAGCCGGCCCGGCGTGCGCGGCCGCGCGCCGCTTTCGAGGAACGCGTGCGCGGTGCCGAGCGTCGGGTGGCCGGCGAACGGCAGTTCGCCGCCCGGCGTGAAGATCCGTACGCGGTAGTCGGCTTCCGGATCGGTCGGCGTGCAGACGAACGTCGTCTCCGACAGGTTGGTCCAGCGGGCGATCGCGAGCATGTCGTCGTCGCCGAGCGAATCGGCGTCGAACACCACGGCGAGCGGGTTGCCCTTGAACGGCACCGACGTGAAGACGTCGACCTGCTTGAAGCGGACGAGATGACCGGGCATCGCGCTGCGCCCGTTACGCGACTTCGGCGATCAGCTCGATCTCGACGCACGCGCCGAGCGGGATCTGCGCGACGCCGAAGGCCGAGCGTGCGTGCTTGCCCGCATCGCCGAACACTTCGGCGATCAGCTCCGACGCGCCGTTCGTCACGATGTGCTGTTCGGTGAAGTCGAGCGTCGAGTTGACGAGGCTCATCAGCTTGACGATGCGCGTGACCTTGTTCAGGTCGCCGGTGTGCGCGTGCAGCGTCGCGAGCAGGTCGATCGCGATCGAGCGTGCGGCCGCCTTGCCGTCTTCCGTCTGCAGATCCGCGCCGAGCTTGCCGGCCCAGACCTTGCCGTCCTTCTTCGCGATGTGGCCCGACAGGTAGACCGTGTTGCCGCTTTGCGCGCTCATCACGTAGGCGGCGGCCGGTGCGCCGGCGGTCGGGAGCTCGATGCCGAGCGACTTCAGTTTGTCGTAGACGTTAGCCATGCGTTCGATTCCTCGTAGAGAGTCGTGACAGGAAAAGGGTGGGATCAGAGGCGCTCGCGCAGCAGCTTGCCGAGGCGCGCTACGCCTTCCTCGATCTTCTCGGGCGGCACCGTGACGAACGACAGGCGCAGCGTGTTCTGCTGCGCGTCGTTCGCGAAGAACGGCGCGCCCGGCACGAAGGCGACATGGTTGTCGACGGCCGCGGCGAGCAGCTTCATGCTGTCGATCTGCGCGGGCAGGTTCACCCAGATGAACATCCCGCCTTCCGGGCGGTTCCACGTGACGCCTTCCGGCATGTGGCGCGCGAGCGCGCCGAGCATCGCGTCGCATTGCGCGCTGTACAGTTCGCGGATCGTCGGGATGTGTTCGTCGAGGAAGCCGTCCTTGATCACTTCGTGCGCGATGCGCTGCGTCAGGGTCGGCGTGTGCAGGTCGGTGGCCTGCTTGGCTTGCACCAGCTTGAAGTGGAGTTCCTCGGGGGCAATGATGTAGCCGATCCGCAGGCCCGGTGCGAGCACCTTCGAGAACGTGCCGAGATGCACGACGTGGTCGGGCGCCATCGACAGCATCGTCGGCAGCGGCTCGCCGCGGTAGTTCAGCGCGCCGTACGGATCGTCTTCCAGCACCGGGAACGGGCTCGACTGCGCGAACGCGGCGAGCGCGCGGCGGCGCTCGACGGGCAGGCGGCGGCCGGTCGGGTTCTGGAAGTTCGGCTGCGCGTACAGGAGGCGCGCGCCTTGCGTGAGTTCGGGCGTGAGGCCTTCCGGCAGCAGGCCCTGCTCGTCGGTCGGCACCTGCACGTAGCGCGGCTCGTACAGCGAGAACGATTGCAGCGCGCCGAGGTAGGTCGGCGTTTCGACGAGGATCGGGCTGCCCGGATCGACGAGCGCCTTGCCGAGCAGGTCGAGCGCCTGCTGCGAGCCGGTCGTGATCAGCACCTGCGACACGCGCACGCTGTAGCGCTCGGCGATCCACTCGCGCAGCGGCAGGTAGCCTTCGGTCGCGCTGTACTGGAGCGCGGCGGCCGGCGCGTCGCGCAGCACGCGGTCGGCGGCGGCGCGCATGCGCTCGGCCGGGAACGTCGCGGGGGCGGGCAGGCCGCCGGCGAACGAGATGACCTCGGGGCGTTCCGTGACCTTCAGGATCTCGCGGATCGCAGAGCTCGTCAGCTTGCGGGCGCGTTCGGAAAGCTGCCAGTGCGGCGGATGCAGGTCGCTCGGATTCATAGTCTCCTCGTTCGGATATCGTGGTCAGTCAAGAAAGGTCGTTCGGGCGGATCGCTTCGACGCTTCCGGGTAGGCATGCGCGAGCGCGGTCGAGCCTTCGCGGCTGGGTGGGCAAAACCGATCAGGCAAAACAGCCATTATGGCGCACCTGTTCAGCCGGCGCGAGCCGGTTGCGCGGCGGTGGCGACCGCCGAGCGGCGCCCGAGCACCACGGTGGCGATCACGGCGGCCGCGAACAGCCACGTCGACGGCGTGACCGTTTCGCCGAACAGCAGCGCGGAAAATGCGATCGTGAAGAAAATCTGCAGCAGCTGCACCTGGCCGACGCGCGCGATGCCGCCCATCGCGAGCCCCGCGTACCACGCGAAGAAGCCGATGAACTGCGAAAAAAGGGTCACGTAGCCGAACGCGAGCCACGTGCGCAGCGCGAGCGGGCCCGGATGCGCGGCATGCTGCAGCCACGCGAGCCAGCCGACCGGCAGCACGAGGAACGGCGCGGACACGACGAGCGCCCAGCAGATCACCTGCCAGCCGCCGATCTGGCGCGCGAGGCGCGCGCCTTCCGCATAGCCGAGCGCGCCGATGCCGACCGCGACGAGCATCAGCGCGTCGCCGGCCTGCACGGTGCCGCCGCCGTCGCGCAGCGCGAACGCGATCACGAGCGCGCTGCCGGCCACCGCGCTGGCCCAGAACGCCTTCGACGGCCGCTCGTGCGACAGCCATGCGGCATACAACGCGACGAACAGCGGCTGCAGCCCGTTGACGACCGCGCCGTGCGAGGCCGGCACGGATTTCATCGCCCACGCGGAGAACACCGGATACGCGATGATCACGCCGGCCGACGTGATCGCGAGGCTTTTCAGCTGCGCGCGCGTCGGCAGCGGCTCGCGGCGCCACCACAGCAGCAGGCCAGCCGGCACGGCGGCGGCGAGCGCGCGGCCGAGCCCGTTGAGCAGCGGATTGAGTTCGGACACGACGATGCGCGTCATCGGCAGCGTCAGGCTGAAGATCATCACGCCGATCAGGCCGAGCAGCATGCCCCGGGTTTCGCGCGAATTCATGTCGAAGGTGTCTCCGAATTGCAGGGTGGTTGTAATGGACGGGCTTTCAGCGCAGCGTGCGTGCGCCCTGCGGCGTATCGAATTCGGCGACCAGCGCGGGCGGGCCGTCGCCGGTTTCCAGGTCGAGCAGGTGGGCGGCGCCGAGCCAGTCGAGCTGCTCGCGGATCGCGTCCGCACGCGGGTGGATACCCTTGAGCGCCTTCAGCGCGACGCCGTCGTCCGGCAGCGATTCGGCCGGGTGGTGCGGGCTGTCCCACTGGATCAGCGACGGCACGAGGCCGTCGCCCGCACCCTGCCATGCGGGAAACGCGCCGTCGTCGGGCACCGTGAGGCCCCAGCTCAGGTCGCCGCGCCGCATCGCGACGACGGGTGGGATGCGGGCCGGGTACTGGCTCTGCCACAGCACGAGCTGGCGCGGGCGGTCGACGCGCGCAACCCAGTGCGCGAGAAACGGGCCCTGCGCGAGCCGGGCGTGTATCGCCGGATCGTCGAGCCCGAACAGCCGCGCGCGCGGCGGCCCTGCACCGTCGCCCGGGGCGGGCGCATCGGGGTCGATCGCGATCACTTCGAGGTAGAGCCCGCCCCATGCGCCGAACAGCGCATTGTGGGTCCGCATCAGCGGGTGGCGGCCGCCGCCGGCCGGTTCGATGCCGAGCGCGTCGGCGACATGGCGCACGCCTTCGTCGAGCGTGCGCGCGGCGATCACGAGATGGTCGAGTGTCAGGGAACGGGCTGGCATGAACGTCGGTCGGGGAGCGAAAGTGTCATGGTAGGCGGGCGTTGCGCCGGGCGGTTGCCGGACCGGCCGGCGCACCGGCCGCGGATCAGGCCGGCCGGCGCGGCTCCAGGTGCGGCGGGGCCGGAACGGCGGCCGCACGGTCGCCATCGCGGTCAACTGTAATCGTCGGCACCGGCACAGTAACGGTACAATCGGCGCGATAGCCTTCGGTACAGTTGGAGTTGCCGCCCCATGTCCACCGTTCCACTCGCCCAGATTCCCGTGCCGCACGATACGGCCACGCTCACGCTCGTCGACCAGCTGGTCCAGTGGGCCCGGCGGCGCATCGACGAACGCGTGTTCCGTCCCGGCATGCGGATGCCGTCGATCCGCAAGCTCGCGCTCGACAAGAGCGTGTCGCGCTTTACCGTCGTCGAGGCGTACGAGCGCCTCGTCGCACAGGGTTACCTCGACTCGCGGCGCGGCTCCGGCTTCTACGTGCGCGAGCGCACGGCCGGCCCGCAGCCGGGCGACAACGTGGCGCGCGTATCCGAAGCCGCGCCCGTGCACAACACGATCGATGTCGTCTGGCTGCTGCGCAACATGCTGCACACCGTCAGCCCGGAAAAGGGGCCCGGTCTCGGCTACCTGCCGGGCCGCTGGCTCGACGGCGAGCTGATCACCGGCGCGCTGCGCGCGCTCGGGCGCCAGTCCGGCGCGCAGATGCTCGGCTTCGGCACCGCGCAGGGTTTCCTGCCGCTGCGCCAGCAACTGCAGACGCGCCTTGCCGAGGTCGAGATCGGCGCGACGCCCGACCAGCTCGTGCTGGTATCGGGGATCACCCAGGCGATCGACCTGATTTCGCGGATCTACGTGCGGCCGGGCGACGCGGTGATCGTCGGCGATCCCGCGTGGTTCCAGATGTTCGGCCGCTTCGCGTCGCAGGGCGCACAGCTCGTCGGGATGCCGTACACGCCGGACGGCCCCGATCTCGACGCGCTCGAGACGCTCGTGCAGATGTGGCGGCCGAAGATGCTCGTGATCAACTCGGTGCTGCAGAACCCGACCGGCACGTCGCTATCGGCCGCGCAGGCATTCCGGATCCTGAAGCTCGCGGAGGCGTACGACTTCCTCGTCGTCGAGGACGACGTGTACGGCGACCTGTGCCCGCCGAGCTATCCGGCCACGCGGCTCGCGAGCCTCGACCAGCTGAAGCGCGTGATCTACCTCGGCAGCTATTCGAAGACGCTCGCGGCGAACCTGCGGGTCGGCTACGTCGCGTGCGCGCCGGAAATCGCGAAGGCGGTCACCGACCAGAAGATGCTGGTCGGGATGACGACGCCCGAGCTCAACGAGCGCGTGCTTTACAAGATCCTGACCGAGGGGCATTACCGGCGCCATGTCGAACGGCTGCGCGCGCGGCTCGACGGCGTGCGCGACAAGACCGCGCGGATGCTCGAGCGCACCGGGCTGGGGCTCTTCGCGATGCCGGCGGCCGGGATGTTCCTATGGGCCGACACGGGGGTCGATTCGGACGCGCTCGCGGCCGCCGCGCACGAAGAGGGGTTCCTGCTGACGCCCGGCAGCCTGTTTTCGCCGCAGCAGTCGCCGTCGACGTGGACACGCTTCAACGTCGCGAACTGCGGCGATCCGGCGTTGCCGGGGTTTCTCGCGCGCTACATCGATTCGGCGGTGCGGCGCGCGTCGTGACGCGGCGCGGCACGCCGGCCCTTGAAATCGGGTGCGCCGGCCCCAGATAGGCGCGCGAACCGCCGGCGCCGGGCGGTCGTCCGTGCGCGGGCCTCGCGGCATCGCGCGCCGGCCGCCTGCGCCACACCATTCAAGTTCAAGTAAGAGGAAACAATATCCATGGCACATGAAACGATGAGCTTTCAGGCAGAGGTCAAGCAACTCCTCCACCTGATGATCCATTCGCTTTACAGCAACAAGGAAATCTTCCTGCGCGAACTGGTGTCGAACGCGTCCGACGCGGCCGACAAGCTGCGTTTCGAGGGGCTCGCGGACAACGCGCTGTACGAGAACGATCCGAACCTGCGCATCCGCATCGGCTACGACAAGGCCGCGCGCACGATCACGATCGACGACAACGGCATCGGCATGAGCCGCGACGAGGCGATCGCGAACCTCGGCACGATCGCGCGTTCGGGCACCAAGGAATTCTTCACGAAACTGTCCGGCGACCAGCAGAAGGACGCGGCGCTGATCGGCCAGTTCGGCGTCGGCTTCTACTCGGGCTTCATCGTCGCGGACAAGATCACCGTCGAGACGCGCCGCGCGGGCCTGCCGGCGAACGAAGCCGTGCGCTGGGAAAGCGCGGGCGAGGGCGATTTCACGATCGACGCGATCGAGCGCGCGCAGCGCGGCACGACGATCACGCTGCATCTGCGCGAAGGCGAGGACGAGCTGCTGTCGTCGCACCGCCTGAAGTCGATCATCCAGAAGTACTCCGACCACATCGCGCTGCCGATCCTGATGCAGAAGGAAGAATGGGATCAGGAAAAGGGCGGGATGGTCCTGAAGGACGAGGACGAGACCGTCAACCAGGCGAGCGCGCTGTGGACGCGTTCGAAGAGCGACATCACCGACGAGCAGTACACGCAGTTCTACCAGCACGTCGCGCACGACCACCAGGATCCGCTCGCGTGGACGCACAACCGCGTCGAGGGCCGCAGCGAATACACGCAACTGCTGTTCGTGCCGTCGCACGCGCCGTTCGACCTGTGGAACCGCGACTATCGCGGCGGCCTGAAGCTGTACGTGAAGCGCGTGTTCATCATGGACGACGCCGAGCAACTGCTGCCGCAATACCTGCGCTTCGTGAAGGGCGTCGTCGATTCGGCCGACCTGCCGCTGAACGTGTCGCGCGAGATCCTGCAGGAAAGCCGCGACGTGAAGGCGATCCGCGAAGGCGTGACGAAGCGCGCGCTGTCGATGCTCGAAGAGCTCGCGAACGCGGAAGAGGATGCCGGCAAGGAAAAGTACAAGACGTTCTGGGGCGCGTTCGGCCAGGTGCTGAAGGAAGGCCTCGGCGAGGATCACGCGAACCGCGAGCGCATCGCGAAGCTGCTGCGCTTCGCGTCGACGCACGGCGACACCGATGCGCAGGACGTGTCGCTCGCCGACTACGTGTCGCGCATGAAGCCCGAGCAGAGCAAGATCTACTACGTGACGGCCGATACGTGGCAGGCCGCGAAGAACAGCCCGCATCTCGAGGTGTTCCGCAAGAAGGGCGTCGAGGTGCTGCTGCTGACCGACCGCGTCGACGAATGGATGCTGTCGTTCCTCAACGAGTTCGACGGCAAGCCGCTCGCGAGCGTCGCGCGCGGCGACCTCGATCTCGGCGAACTGAACGACGAAGAGAAGAAGGCGCAGGAACAAGCGGGCGAGGCGATCAAGCCCGTCGTCGAGAAGATGAAGGAAGCGCTCGGCGACAGGGTGAAGGAAGTACGCGTCACGTTCCGCCTGACCGATTCGCCGTCGTGCCTCGTCGCGGACGACAACGACATGAGCGGCTACCTGCAGCGGATGCTGAAGGCGGCCGGCCAGAACGCGCCGGCGATGCAGCCGATCCTCGAGATCAACCCCGAGCATGCGCTCGTGAAGCAGTTGAACGCCGACAGCGCCGATTTCGGCGACTGGTGCCATCTGCTGTTCGACCAGGCGCTGCTGGCAGAAGGCGGCATGCTCGACGATCCGGCGAGCTTCGTGAAGCGGACCAACGCGCTGCTGCTGTCGCGCGCCGCGTGAACGCTCGTATGCGATTCGACGGCGGTCAGGCCGGCTGGCGCGAGACGCCGCGGCCTGGCTGCACGCTCGACCAGCGCGACTGGCTGACGCGCGGCGGATCGCTGACCGCGCATCTCGCGCGGCTCGGCCGCGTGAACGTGCGCGTGACGCGCGAGGCCGTCGACTGTCCGTGGTTCGACGAGCCCGACGCGCTCGCCAGTTCGCCGCGCGCGCCGATGTGGGTGCGCGAGGTGCTCCTGTCGGTCGACGGTACGCCGTACGTCGCCGCGCACAGCATCGCGCCGCTCGCCGCAAGCAAGGGCGTATGGCAGGCGATGCGGCGGCTGCGCACGCGGCCGCTGGCGGAGCTGCTGTACAGCGATCCGCAGGTCGAGCGCTCGGCGCTCGTCAGCCGGCGCGTGATCGCCGGCCATCCGCTGTATGCGCTCGCGAGCCATGCGCTTGGCGCAGGCGCGCGAGCGCCGCACGCGTTCGTGGCGCGGCGCTCGGTGTTCCAGCGTCACGGCAAACCGTTGATGGTCACCGAGTGCATGCTGCCGGCGCTGTGGCGTCATCTCGACGCGCATGGCGACGGGCCGCGCTCGGGCGGCCAGGGCGGAGGCGCGTGATGCTGCAGGGCTTCGGGCCGGTGGTCGGGCCGAATACGCATACGATGATCCTCGGCAGCTTTCCGGGCGAGGCATCGCTCGATGCCGCGCAGTATTACGCGCATCCGCGCAACCAGTTCTGGCGGCTTTTGGGGGCGGTTCTGCGTGAGCCGGAACTGCACGCGCTCGATTACGATGCGCGGCTCGAACGCGTGCTGAAGCACGGCATCGGCATCTGGGACGTGCTCGCCGCGTGCCATCGCGAAGGCAGTCTCGATTCGGCGATTCGGAATGCGAAGCCGAACGACTTCGACTCGTTGCGTGAGCATGCGCCGTTGCTGAAGAAGGTCTGCTTCAACGGCAAGACGGCGGGGCGGTTTGCTGAATTGATCGGCGCCGCCGGTTACGAAACGCTCGTTCTGCCGTCTTCGAGCCCGGCAAATGCTTCGCTTTCGTTCGAGCAAAAGCTGCTGCGTTGGCGCGAAGTCGAATCCTGATTGCATGGGTGGTCTCCGAGCGTCAAATCAGCCCAAACCTCAACCAGTTCGAATGACTTCGATGCGCTGCGCGAGCATGCGCGCTTCGCTGAAGCGTGAAGCTAGAAACGCTCGACGCGTACCTCGACCGAGTCCTTGGGCACGGTCAGCCGCGTGCGGTCGAGCAGGGCATCCGCGGGCGCGGTGCCGTCCGGGTTCAACGGCCTCACTTTGTTGAACACCACGGAAAAACGCTCCGGCGTGACGGTGGCCGACGCATAACCCTGTGCGTCGTGGTCGGCGTAGCGCAGGTCGGGGTTGTTCGTCATCAGGAAGGTGTCGAGTTTGGCCGGGGTGGCGGCTAGCGACGCAAGCGGCGTGCCGCTCCATGCGGCTTTCAGGTAGGAATAGAAGGACGCGCTGCTGATGCCTGCGCAGACGAAATCGACGGCCACGGGCGTACCTTTTTCCGCGTCGGGGTCGTCCCGCACGACGCCACACTGAAACGCATGCAGGTCCCCGCTGATCGCGACGACGTTGCGGATCTCCTGTTCGTTCAAGTATGAGAGCAGTTCGTGTTCGTGCGCCGGATAGCCGTCCCATGCGTCGCAATCGACCACGAGGCGTGCTGCCGGTGTCTTCGGCGCGCCTGGCATCACGGCCCACAGACGGTTCAACATCACCTCGTTGCCCCACACCTTCCAGGTCGCAGGCGAACCCTTTAGCGTGGCCTTCCACCATTGCGTCTGCTCCGGGCCGAGCATCGACGGCGCGCGACCAAGCTGCGCGGTATCCCGCGCCTCGAAGCGCTGCAGCACATTCTGGTTGACGAAGTAGCGCGAGCCGGCTGCGTCATCGCCATTGACCGGGTCGTGCCCGTGTGCGCGCGCGACAGCCGCCTCGCTTACGACATGGTCGTCGCGATACAGCCGCTCGTCCGTCATCACGAGATGCATCAGCATGCCGAAGCGAAATTCGCGATAGATACGAATGTTGGTGTACGACGGATTGTCCGGTTCGAAGCGCACGTCGCTCCAGTCCACCGGCATGTACTCCGCCCATGCGCGACTGGCGTTGCGGCGACGCTGCGTCTCCTGCCTTTCCTCGTTGGTGTAGACCTGATGATCCTGCCAGCAGTCGTCGGAAAATTCGTGGTCGTCCCATATCGCGATCATCGGCAGGCGCCGGTGCAGCGTCTGCAAGCGCGGGTCGGTACGATAGGTGCGGTAGAGCGTCCGATAGTCTTCGAGTGTATCGGCATACACGCGACCATCGGCGAGAGGCTTTCCGTCAGGCAGGCGCAGCGGAGGATGCGCCGCCTCGACCGAGCCTGGTCTCGAGGCCCCAACCGTTTCATAGATGTAATCGCCCACATGCACGACGAAATCGAGATCGCTTTCGGCTGCCAGCAGGCTCATGGCTTGCCAGTGATTGATGCTCCAGTCCTGGCAGGTGAGCCATGCGAAGCGAACGCGGTCGTTGGCCTCATAGGCATCCGGAGCCGTGCGCGCGACGCCGCTGGCACTCACGTCGTCGCCGGCGACGAACCGGTAGTGGTACGTGATATTCGGTGAGAGCTCCGTGAGCTTCGCGCGCACGGTGAAGTCATAGGTGGCGCGTGCCCTCAACGGTACGCTGGCGACGAGAGCCGAGAAATCCGGCCGCGTCGATACCTCGAGCCGTAACGGTACCGTGTGCGCGACGCCTTTTGCGCGGTGCCGCGCGCCCTCGAAGACGGGCACGCATCGCGTCCAGAACACGACGGAGCGATCGCGCGGATCACCGCTGGCGACGCCCTGCGGGAACCGATACCGGCCTTTGCGCACTGTGCCGGCAGACAGGACCGACCGCGGAACGCCAAGCGTACCGGTGGCTGCCGCAATCGTGAAAAAGGTCGACGACTTGAGGAAATGGCGTCGATCCATCGATCCTCCCGATCGACATACTATGGATGCCAGGAGAGGCGCGTCGCGATGCAGCAGTACGCGATCGTGCCTCGCGAACCTTCAGTGCCGTTCGACTGCTCCGCGCCGAACGGCCGGTTGCGAAATCGAAAGGAGCGGCAACAGACAAACCCAACCCGAAGCTGCCGCGCCACGACTCGACTCCACGGGTCAGGGCTTCGCATCGCCTCGCTTGGCGCCGATGGCCGCGGCAATGCGACTTTGTGCAGCGACGAGTTGGTCATCGGTGGTCGCCACCAGCCACAGACGTGCGTGCTCCTCGATCCGACGGTTGTGGTCCTTCAATGGACCCATCGCGGCAGCGGCCTTCCAGACCACCGGGCCGACTCGGCTACTCCTGCCCGACGGCGCGCCTACCAGCAGGCAGTAAGGTCCCAGCGGAAGCGATACGAACGGAAGTGCCGGACTGGCGATCACGCGCCAGTCGATGAAGGGTGTATCGCTGATCAGCAGCGGCGTGGGCAAGCCGTAGAGCACACTGAAATCGTACAGCGCCAGCTGCTCTCTCATGCCGACGTAAATTCGCCGAATGTCGTCGACAACCGCCGCGCGGATCTCGTCCTCGAACATGGGTTCCTGCGCGTAGCGGGCAAATGCCTTTCGAGCCTCCCATTGATACGCGCTGAACATGCCGATCTCCACGCAGTCCTGCACTGCGCGCTGAACCTCCGCTACGGAACCGGCTTCCTCTGGCGTGCCCAACTGCGCAGCCCGCAAAAAGCGGGCGAGTCCCGACTCGTGGATCGCAGGACCATCCGCAGATGCATCGTCGTCAGCGTTCTTACCCAGGGGCACGTAGATATATTTCTCGGCAGCGAAATGCGATTTCTTGCCTTCATCGAACTTGATTTCGCCATCGACGCAGTCCAGATAGCGAGTCCCGATTCGACCGTGCTCCCAAACCCAGTTTTTCAGGAACGGGCGTAGTGGATGTTGTCTGTCGTGATCGGCCATTGAAACCTCCAGGTTTTCCAGTATGAGCCATTCCAGCAACTCTTCTTGTCGTTCGAGGCCATGTGGTCCCTCGTCGTAGCAGCGAGCCGTTGCGGCTCGACGTGGACGGGCGGAAAGGTGGCGGTCTTCATCAGGCAACTTCCTCTGACGCCGATGCGATGCATTATCGTTCACGCCGAGCGCGGTTGCACGTCGGTCGGTCGACGGAGCGCAAGGGGCGATCCGTCTCGGCGGCCGCCACCCCGCACCAATGCTATCCTCTCGTCCGCTCATCCGGCATCACCCAAAGAGATTCAATCATGACCCGACTGATCAAGCGCGCGTCCGCCGAGGCGCGTGCGTTCAAGCAAGGCAAGCCGTCCTCCTACAACGGCTCCGAAAAACTCCAGCCGCCGCGTGTGAAGCGCCGCCCGGAAATCGACGAACACGACGACGTGCCCGTGCTCGAAGCGCCGCGCAAGCCGCGCTTCGCGCCCGTCACGTTCTCCGAAGAGGGCGGCGTGCGCTTCCTGCACTTCGGCACCGAATGGGTGCAGGGTGCGATGCGGATTTCGAAGCCGCTGCATATCGAACTCGAATACGCACAGCAGATGATGGCGTGGCTGCTGTTCCTCGAAACGCCCGAGCGGATCGTCCAGCTCGGGCTCGGCACCGGCGCGCTGACCAAGTTCTCGCACCGCTTCCTGCCGCATGCGAAAGTCGAGGCCGTCGAGCTGAACCCGGCCGTGATCGTCGCCGCGCGCACGATGTTCGCGATGCCGCCCGACGACGCGCGCCTTGCCGTGCACGAAGCCGACGCCTGGGATTTCGTCAACGATCCGGCCAATCGCGGCACGACGGGCGCGATCCAGATCGACCTGTACGACGCGACCGCGCGCGGCCCCGTGCTCGACAGCGTCGCGTTCTACCGCGCGGTGCGCGGCTGCCTCGCCGGCGCGGGCATCGCGACGATCAACCTGTTCGGCGATCATCCGAGCTTCGTGCGCAACATGAAGCACCTGAACGCGGCGTTCGATCATCGCGTGATCGCGCTGCCCGAAGTGCACGACGGCAACCGGATCGCGATCGCGTTCTCGGGCCCCGCGCTCGACGTGCCGTTCGCGCAGCTCGACGCACGCGCGAAGCTGATCGAGGACACGCTGAAGCTGCCCGCGCGCAAGTGGGTGAAAGCTTTGAAAGAAACGATCGGCGCACGCGACACCTCGTTCGCGATCTGACGCTTCATGCGCCGGCGGCATGCCGGTGCAGCCGCGCGACAAGGGGCGGATCACCTCGGGTTCGCCCCCGCTTGACCGCGTGCTCGCGGCTCCTATACTGGCGCGAAGCCAGCGGAGCCGCAGCCTACCCGTTTTGCCGCTCCTCTCGCCGCCGTACCCGCTCAACAAGATCGATAACCGGGAAAGATGAGGAGACGTCATGGCTCACGATGCCGACGCCAATCGAGCCGCCAAGCGCTGGCTCTGGCTGCTGGTGCTGCCGCTGATCGCGATGGTCTGGGTGCCGTCGTACAACAAGATCGAACCGCAATGGCTCGGTTTTCCGTTCTTCTACTGGTACCAGTTGCTGTGGGTCTTCATTAGCGCGGCGATCACCGCGTTCGTGTACTTCAAGACCAAGAACGCGTGGAAGGCGAGCGGCCCGCAAGGAGGTGCGCGATGAATCTCGGCGCAACCTTCGTCTTCGTCCTGCTATTCATCGGCGTCACGATCATCGGTTTCCTGGCCGCGAACTGGCGGCGCGGCGATCTCGCCCATCTCGACGAATGGGGCCTCGGCGGACGCCGCTTCGGCACGATCGTCACATGGTTCCTGCTCGGCGGCGACCTCTACACGGCATATACGTTCGTCGCGGTGCCCGCGCTCGTGTTCGGCGCCGGCGCGATGGGCTTCTTCGCGCTGCCTTATACGATCCTGATCTATCCGTTCGCGTTCGTCGTGTTTCCGAAGCTGTGGAGCATCGCGAAGCGGCACGGCTACGTGACGGCCGCCGACTTCGTCAATGCGCGCTACGGCAGCCGGATGCTCGCACTCGCGATCGCGGTGACGGGCATCCTCGCGACAATGCCGTACATCGCGCTGCAGCTCGTCGGCATCGAAGTGGTGATCGGCGCGCTCGGTTTCGACACGACCGGCTTCGTCGGCGACCTGCCGCTGATCATCGCGTTCGCGATCCTCGCCGCGTACACGTACACGTCGGGGCTGCGCGCGCCCGCGATGATCGCGATCGTGAAGGACGTCCTGATCTACATCACGATCGCCGCGGCGGTCATCGTGATTCCCGCGAAGCTCGGCGGCTTCGGACAGATCTTCGCTCACGTGCCGCCCGCGAAGCTGCTGCTGAAGGCGCCGGACGCGGCGAGCCTGAACGGCTACAGCGCGTACGTGACGCTCGCGATCGGCTCGGCGCTCGCGCTGTTCCTGTATCCGCACTCGGTCACGGCCATCCTGTCGTCGTCGTCGGGCAACTCGATCCGCCGCAACATGGCGATGCTGCCCGCTTACTCGTTCGTGCTCGGCCTGCTCGCGCTGCTCGGCTACATGGCGCTTGCGGCGGGCGTGAAGGACATGCCGCAATACGCGCCGTACTTCAAGGCGTTCGGCCCGAACTTCGCGGTGCCCGCGCTGTTCCTCGAGTATTTTCCGTCGTGGTTCGTCGGCGTCGCGTTCGCGGCTATCGGCATCGGCGCGCTGGTGCCGGCGGCGATCATGTCGATCGCGGCCGCGAACCTGTACACGCGCAACATCCACCGCGAGTTCATCAACCGCAACATGACGCACGACCAGGAGACGCACGTCGCGAAGCTCACTTCGCTGATCGTGAAGGTCGGCGCGGTCGCGTTCATCCTCGGGCTGCCGCTGACCTACGCGATCCAGTTGCAGCTGCTCGGCGGGATCTGGATCATCCAGACGCTGCCCGCGATCGTGCTCGGCCTGTACACGCGCCTGCTCGACCATCGCGGCCTGCTGATCGGCTGGGCGGCCGGCATCGTGTGCGGCACGTGGATGGCGGTGTCGCTGAAGCTCGCGAGCTCGATCTTCACGATCCACCTGTTCGGCCTCGCGATTCCCGGCTACGCGGCCGTGTGGTCGCTGATCGTGAACCTCGTGGTGTCGATCGTGGTGAGCGTGCTGGTGCGCGTGATGGGCATGGCGCATGCGGAGGATCGCACGCGGCCGGAGGATTATCTCGACGTCGTCGAAGGCTGACGCGGGCGGCGCGGTGGCCGCCTGCCGCGGCTCGCGCGACGCAACAACGAACACGCCCGCCACCGTGAGGCGGCGGGCGTTTTTTTACGTCAGCCCTGCGCGCGTTTCGCGAGTTCCTCGCGCTGCGACAGATCCTCGACGTTGACCATCCAGTGCACGCCGAAACGGTCCTTCGCCATCCCGAAGCCGAGCGCCCAGAACGTCTTGCCGAACGGCATCGTCACTTCGCCGCCGTCGGCGAGCGCATCGAACAGCTTCCTGCCTTCCTCGACCGTCGCCGGGTTCAGCGACAGCGAATATCCGGCGTGCGTGCCGGCCGGCTGGCTGCAGTCGCCGTCCGAGCACATGATCATCGAGTCGCCGATCGTGAAGCTCGCATGCATCACCTTGTCGGCCATCTCGGGCGTGATCGCGTGTTCGGGATTCGGCGGCGCATCCTTGAAATGCATCTTGAACATCGTCTTCGCGCCGAGCGCCTTTTCGTAGAATCGAAGGGCTTCGTCGGCGCGACCATAGAACGTCAGGTACGGTTGAACTTGCATCGTTGTCTCCTGTAATGAGCCCGGGCCCGCGCGTCGGCGCGGGTTCGGCGTCGTGCAAGATTGACTGGGAAGGGGCACGTCGAGAGGCGGCCGGCGCACCCGTGACGTGGATTGTAGTGCGCGTGCTTGACGATGGAATGAAAAATAAAACGGCCGCGAACATCACGTTCGCGGCCGTTTGCGGCGCGCTTGCTGACGGCTGTTGTCAGTATTGCTGACAGCCGCTGACGCGCGGCACGCTTCAGCGCAGCGCGTCGATCAGCTTCTCGAGCTTCACCGCATCGGCGGCGAACACGCGGATGCCTTCGGCGAGCTTTTCGGTTGCCATCGCTTCGTCGTTCAGCTGGAAGCGGAACGATGCCTCGTCGATCGCCACGCGTTCGGCCGGCTTGTCCTGCAGCGCTTCCGGCGACAGCTTGCGCGAAACCGTCTCGTTGCTGTCCTGCAGCTTCTGCAGCAAATCGGGACTGATCGTCAGCAGGTCGCAGCCGGCGAGTTCGATGATCTGGCTGGTCGTGCGGAAGCTCGCGCCCATCACTTCGGTGTGGTAGCCGAACGTCTTGTAGTACGTGTAGATGCGGCGCACCGACTGCACGCCCGGGTCGTTCGCACCGCCGTCCTTCGCTTCATCCCATTCCGCGCCGGCCTGCTTCTTGTACCAGTCGTAGATGCGGCCGACGAACGGCGAGATCAGTTGCGCGCCGGCTTCCGCGCACGCGGCGGCCTGCACGAGCGAGAAAAGCAGGGTCATGTTGCACTTGATCCCTTCCTTCTGCAGCACCTCGGCCGCGCGGATGCCTTCCCACGTCGACGCGAGCTTGATCAGGATGCGCTCGCGGCCGATGCCTGCTGCTTCGTACAGCTTGATCAGTTCGTGCGCCTTGTCGATCGAGCGCTTCGCGTCGAACGACAGGCGCGCGTCGACCTCGGTCGACACGCGGCCCGGGATCAGCTTCAGGATCTCGGTGCCGAACGCGATCAGCAGGCGGTCGATGATGAAGTCGGCGCTTTCGTTGCGATGATCGCGGACGGTTTTCTCGAGGATCGGCTTGTACGCATCCTTCTGGACGGCCTTCAGGATCAGCGACGGGTTCGTGGTCGCGTCCTGCGGCTTGTATTGCGCAAGCTGCTGGAAGTCGCCCGTGTCGGCGACGACGGTCGTGTACTGCTTCAGCTGGTCGAGTGCGGTAGTCATGGCGATTCGGAAGAAGGGCGCGGGGCGCCGGGTTCTCACGGGCCGCGCGAGCGCGGCGGCGAAGCGAAGCGGCACCGGGCGCCGCTTTCGATCCATCATTTTAGGCCCGATTCGTGTCGGGCACGTTTTGGGGTGCCCCGGAGTGGGCACGGCAACCGCCGCAGCGGGCGGCGAGCCGCGTCACGCCGCCGGGCGCCGGGCGTTCAGGATCACCTGCGTGACGATCCCCGCGACGAGCCCCCAGAACGCCGGGCCGATCGACAGCAGCGTGAGGCCCGACGCGGTGACCATGAACGTGACGAGCGCGGCTTCGCGCTGCTTCACGTCCTGCATCGCGTTCGCGAGCCCGCTCATGATCGAGCCGAACAGCGCGAGCGCGGCGACCGACACGACGAGCGCCTTCGGCAGCGCCGCGAACAGCGCGGCGATCGTCGCGCCGAAGACTCCGGCGACCAGGTAGAACGTGCCGCACCACACGGCGGCCGTGTAGCGCTTCGCGTGATCTTCATGCGCTTCGGGGCCTGTGCAGATCGCGGCGGTGATCGCCGCGAGGTTCACGCCGTGCGAGCCGAACGGCGCGAGCAGCAATGACGCGAGGCCGGTCGTCGCGATCAGCGGCGACGACGGCGTCCGATAGCCGTCCGCGCGCAGCACCGCGATGCCCGGCACGTTCTGCGACGCCATCGCGACGACGAACAGCGGAATGCCGATGCTGACGATCGACGCGATCGAAAACGCGGGCATCGTGAACACGGGCTGCGCGAGCGCGACGTGGAAGCGGCTGAAGTCGAGCAGGCCGAGGCCGCCGGCCACCGCCGTGCCGACGATCAGCGTCGTCGGAATCGCATAGCGCGGCGCGAGCCGCTTGACGATCAGGTACGTGAAGAACATTGCGAGCACGAGCGCGGTCTGGAACTGCGCGGCGCGGAAGATCTCGATGCCGATCTCGAACAGGATGCCCGCGAGCAAGGCGGCTGCGATGCCGGCCGGAATCCGGCGCATCAGCGTGTCGAACAGGCCGCTCACGCCGATGGCCGTCAGCAGCAGCGCGCACACGACGAACGCGCCGATCGCGTCGGCGTAGGGCACGCCGGGCAGCGACGCGATCAACAGCGCGGCGCCGGGCGTCGACCACGCGACGACGACCGGCGCGCGAAAGCGCAGCGACAGGCCGATCGTCGTCAGCGCCATGCCGATCGACAGCGCCCAGATCCACGACGAGATCTGCGCATCGCTGAGGTGCGCGGCGCGGCCGGCCTGGAACATCAGCACGAGCGAACTCGTGTAGCCGGTCATCATCGCGACGAAGCCGGCGACGAGCGCCGAGACGGACGTGTCGGCGAAAAAGCGGCGGCCGCCGGCGCGGCCCGCGCTCGCGGTGGGCGAGGGGTTCATGCTATCTCCGGGAGGAGGCCGCCTGGACGCGGCCTTCGTGTCTGCTGGTTGGATGCGTTACTTGCTGAGTGCGCGCATCGCGGTTTCGAGGCCCGCGAGCGTGAGCGGATACATGCGATGGCCGAGCAGGTCGCGGATGACCGCGACCGACTGCCGGTATTCCCATAGCCGCTCGGGCTCGGGGTTCAGCCATGCATGATGGGGGAACTGGTCGGCGAGGCGGCGCAGCCATACGGCGCCGGCTTCCGGGTTGTTGTATTCGACCGAGCCGCCGGGCTGCAGCACTTCGTACGGGCTCATCGTCGCGTCGCCGACGAAGATCAGCTTGTAGTCGGGCGTGAACTTGTGCAGCACGTCCCACGTCGCGGTGCGCTCCGAGTGGCGGCGGCGGTTGTTCTTCCACAGGTGGTCGTACACGCAGTTGTGGAAGTAGAAGAATTCCAGGTGCTTGAATTCGGCCTTCGCGGCCGAGAACAGCTCTTCGGTGCGCTTGATGTGGTCGTCCATCGAGCCGCCGACGTCGAGCAGCATCAGCACCTTCACGTTGTTGTGGCGCTCGGGCACCATCCGCAGGTCGAGCCAGCCCGCGTTCGCGGCCGTGCTGCGGATCGTGCCGGGCAGGTCGAGCTCCTCGGCCGCGCCTTCGCGCGCGAAGCGGCGCAGCCGCCGCAGCGCGACCTTGATGTTGCGCGTGCCGATCTCGACGGAATCGTCGTAGTCGCGGTACGCGCGCGCTTCCCACACCTTCACCGCGGTGCGGTTGCCGTTCGACGGGCCGCCGATGCGCACGCCTTCCGGGTTGTAGCCGCCATGCCCGAACGGCGACGTGCCGCCCGTGCCGATCCACTTGTTGCCGCCTTCGTGGCGTTCCTTCTGCTCGTCGAGCAGCGCCTTCAGACGCTCCATCAGCTTGTCGAGCCCGCCCATCGCTTCGATCTGCGCCTTTTCCTCCGGCGACAGCTCGCGCTCGAGGCGCTTCTCGAGCCAGTCGAGCGGAATGTCGAACGCTTCGGACGGCAGCGCGGACACGCCGTGGAAATACGCGCCGAACGCCTGGTCGAACTTGTCGAAGTACTGCTCGTCCTTGACGAGCGTCATCCGCGCGAGGAAGTAGAACGCGTCGATCGACGGCGAGATCAGTCCGGCCTTCAGCGATTCGAGCAGCGTCAGGTATTCCTTCACCGAGACTGGCAGCTTGGCTGCGCGCAGCGCGTAGAAGAAATTGAGCAGCATGGCCGGGCCTTCGCGGGTGGGGACGATTACCGGTTGTGCCGGTTCATGTAGACGAGCCGTTCGAGCAGGCTCAGGTCCTGCTCGTTCTTCAGCAGCGCGCCCGCGAGCGGCGGCACGATCTGCTTCGCGTCCGTGCCGCGCAGCGCATCGGCCGGGAGGTTCTCGGCGAGCAGCAGCTTCAGCCAGTCGAGCAGCTCGGACGTCGACGGTTTCTTCTTCAGGCCCGACACGCCGCGCAATTCGAAGAAACTCTCGAGCGCCGCGCGCAGCAGCTCCTCGCGGATGTCGGGGAAGTGGACCGCGACGATCTTCTGCATCGTCGACGGGTCGGGAAACTGGATGTAGTGGAAGAAGCAGCGGCGCAGGAACGCGTCGGGCAGCTCCTTCTCGTTGTTCGACGTGATGATGACGAGCGGGCGGTGCTTCGCGCGTACCGTCTCGCGCGTCTCGTACACGTGGAATTCCATCCGGTCGAGCTCGCGCAGCAGGTCGTTCGGGAATTCGATGTCGGCCTTGTCGATCTCGTCGATCAGCAGCACGCTCGGGTGCTCGGCGTCGAACGCCTGCCACAGCACGCCCTTGACGATGTAGTTCGAGATGTCCTTCACGCGCTCGTCGCCGAGCTGCGAGTCGCGCAGCCGCGACACCGCGTCGTATTCGTACAGGCCCTGCTGCGCCTTCGTCGTCGACTTGATGTGCCACTGCAACAGCGGCATGTCGAGCGCGGCGGCCACTTCCTCGGCGAGCATGGTCTTGCCGGTGCCGGGCTCGCCCTTGATCAGCAGCGGGCGTTGCAGCGTCAGCGCGGCATTGACCGCGAGCTTCAGATCGTCGGTGGCGACGTAGTGCGAGGACCCTTCGAAACGCATGGCGGCGCTCTTCTTTCTCGGGAAAAAAACCCAGTATAAGTCAGAAGGGCTGTGCGGTTGGGCCGCGCCCGCGTATCGTAGCGGGGCTGTGGCGGGGCGGACCGGGGCGCCTGGTGGACGCGTTCCCCGCCGACGCGGTACAATCTGGCCGTTTTTTTTGGCCTGCGTGGCGATCCGATAAGCAAAACGGCGCGGGCCGTTGCCGCTTAGGCGCCAGTTTCCCCTCAAGCTAGGTTACAAGAGCTATGAACAAATTCGTCGGCAAACACGTCGTTGTCGCAGCGCTCGTGGCGCTCGCGGGCAGCGCGCAGGCGGCCGGTGTGGTCGGCAACCCGAAGGACGGGGCGAGCAAGGCCGCCACGTGCATCGGTTGCCACGGCATCCAGGACTACCGCGCGGCGTACCCGGAGGTCTACCGGGTGCCTGTCCTCGGCGGCCAGAACCAGCAATACCTCGAGAACGCGCTGAAGGCCTACCGCAAGAAGGATCGTCATTTCCCGTCGATGAACGCGGTCGCCGGTTCGCTGACGGACCAGGACATCGCGGATCTGGCGGCCTACTACGCCGCCCAGAAGGCCGACACGAAGGACAATCCCTACAAGTAAAGCGCGCGCCGCCGATCTCTCCGGCGGGACAGGAGCATTCATGAACAACGCATTCAAGACGGCGGCGGTTGCACTGGCGGCCGGCCTCGCGATCGGTACCGCGCACGCAGCGGACACCACGAAGGGCAAGGAACTGGTCGAATCGCACAACTGCGCGGCCTGCCACGGCGCGCAGATGAACAAGCCGATCAACGCCGAATATCCGCGCCTCGCCGGCCAGCATGCCGACTACCTCGTGTGGGCGATGCGCCAGTACCAGATGGGCCTGACGAACCCGCTGATCGGCCGCAACAACGCGATCATGCAGGCGCAGGTGCAGAGCCTGTCGGTCAGCGACATGAAGGACATCGCGGCCTACATCGAATCGCTGAAAGAGACCGATCTCGTGTTCAAGAAGTAAGCGCGACGGGCCTGCCGGGCCCGCGCAGCAAAAATACCCCGCCGAGGCGGGGTATTTTTTTGTCCGCGGCCCGGGGGCTGCGTGCCGGCGCCGCGGCGCTCAGTCGCGCGACGCGCGGCGCAGGATGCGCTGCAGGTACGCGTCGGTGTCGGGCGGCGTGTTGGTGCGCTGCGCTTCCCAGATCGTCTCGCCGAGGCATTCCATGATCGCGTGCTGCGCGTCGTGGGTCGAGTCGAGTTTCGCCGCCAGCTTGTCGTGCGCGGCGCGGATGCCGGGCGGCTGGTCGATCGACAACTGCTCGCTGATCGCGAGATGCATCGACAGATGCAGGAACGGGTTCGTGCGGCCTTCCTCGGGCGTGTAGTTGCGCGCGGCCGCGCCGTCGGCATCGTCGAGTTCGGCGTGGTACTCGGGATGCTCGACGATCCAGTCGGCCGCCATCGCTTCCAGCGGCGTCAGGATCTCGCCCGCGCGCTGCTTGCGCCAGGTCTCGGTGAAAAAGCGACGCACTTCGTCGCGGCTTGGATTGAACATGGTGGGGGAACGTCGTGATTCGGGCGGCGTCGTGCCGCGTCGCGCATTGTACGCCGGGTCGGCGGACGGCGCTGGAGACGGCCCGGCGGCGGGCTGGAGCGGTTGGCGCGGCAAGCGGCAGCGGGGCGGACTGCCTGGCGGTGCGGGCGGCGATGACCGGTTGAATCCGCAGCCGGTTGCGGCCGCTCCGTACCGGGTCGGCGAAACGGGTAAGCGTGAAGCGTGAACGGGCCCTAGGCTTGCCGCCGCCGCGCCGCTAAACTCCGACGATTCCCTTCACCGTGCCGTTCTCATCCGTTCCGTCATGACCGCCACCGCCCGCTCATCGTCCGCCGCCCTGCAGGGCACGCTCTACGTCGCGCTGTCCGCCGCCGCGTTCGGCGCGATGGCGATCTTCGGCCGGTACGCATACGCGGCCGGCGTCGACGTGCTCGGGCTGCTGATCGTGCGCTTCGCGATCGGCGGCGCGGTGCTTGCCGCGATCGCGCGGCACCGCCGTGTCGCGTGGCCGCGCACACGCGCGCTCGCGCCGCTCGTGGCGATGGGCGCGCTCGGCTACGTCGGCCAGTCGTTCTGCTATTTCAGCGCGCTGCAGCACGCGCAGGCGAGCCTCGTCGCGCTGCTGCTGTACCTGTATCCGGCGTTCGTCACGCTGCTGGCTGCGTGGTGGCTCGGCGAGCGCCTCACGCGCGCGAAGGCCGTCGCGCTCGTGCTGTGCGTCGCGGGTTCGGCGCTGATGGTCGGCGGCGGGCACGGCGAGCCGCTCGGGATCGCGCTCGCGCTGGCCGCCGCGGTAATCTATTCGCTGTACATCGTCGGCGGCACGAAGGCGACGCGCGGCGTCGATCCGCTCGCGACCACCGCGATCATCTGCCTGTCGGCGACCGCGACGCTCGTGGCGATCGCCGTCGTGCGGACCGCGGCGTTCGGCGCGCCGCCGCGCTGGCCCGCGACGGCCGGCGGCTGGGCGTCGATGCTCGCGATCGCGCTCGTCTCGACGGTCGCGGCAATGCTCGCGTTCTTCGCCGGGCTCGAGCGGCTCGGGGCCGCGCGCACGTCGATGCTGTCGACGCTCGAACCGGTCGTGACGGTCGCGCTCGCGGCGCTGCTGTTCGGTGAAGCGCTGTCGCCGCTGCAGTGGGCGGGCGGCGTCGCGATCCTTGCGGCCGTGCTGGCGCTCGTGCGCGCGGGCGGCGCGGCGGCCGACGATGCGACCGCGACGTCCAACGCGTAGTCGGGGAAGGGAAGGGCGTGTACGTCGTGACGGAGCCTGCGTGGCGGGCCGGCGCGATGCGCCTCTGTCGCGCCTGACGCTTATTCGTTGGGCGGCGGCGTCTTCGGCCTGAATTCGCACAGCGGCTCGATCGCGCAGTGCCAGCATTCGGGCTTGCGCGCCTTGCACACATAGCGCCCGTGCAGGATCAGCCAGTGATGCGCGTCCTGCAGGAATTCCTTCGGCGTGAACTTCTCCAGCGCGGCCTCGACGGCGCGCACGTCCTTGCCCGGCGCGAGCCCCGTGCGATTCGCGACGCGGAAGATATGCGTGTCGACCGCGATCGTCGGCTGGCCGAACGCGGTGTTCAGCACGACGTTCGCGGTCTTGCGGCCGACGCCCGGCAGGCTTTCGAGCGCTTCGCGATCGGCCGGCACCTCGCCGTCGTAGTGCTCGAGCAGGATCCGGCACGTCGCGACCACGTTCTTCGCCTTGGTTCGGTAAAGACCGATCGTCTTGATGTACTCGGTGACGCCTTCCTCGCCAAGCGCGACGATTTGTCGCGGGGTGTTCGCGACCGGAAACATCTTCCGCATCGCTTTGTTGACCGACACGTCGGTCGCCTGCGCGGACAGCATCACGGCGATCAGCAACTCGAACGGCGTCGTGTATTCGAGCTCGGTGGTCGGATGCGGATTGAGGCTCTGCAGCGTTTCGTAGATCGCGTGTCTTTTGCTGGCGTTCATGGAGCGTTCTGGTCGGGCGGTGCGGACGGGCTGCCTTGGTCGTCGTTGCCTGCGTCGTGGTCGTCGCCGTCCGCCGCGGCGGCTTCGGCGTCGCGCTGCGCCTGCTGTTCGGCGAGCCGTTTGCGGCGGGCCTCGGCCGCGTCGATCTGCGCCTGGACGGCCGCGCTCACGCCTTCGGTGTTCTTCGGCCCGGCGCCTTGCCCGGAGAGTTCTTCCTTCTTCTTGCGCGCGCGTTCGAGCGCAGCGGCGATGATCGCGCGTTTCTTCGCGTCGGCATCGTCGGCGGCCGGTGCGGTGGCCGGCGTGCCCGGCTGCGCTGCGGGTTGTTCTGCGGCCGGCTTCGCAGCGCCGGCACTGGCCGCGCGGCGTGCGGC
The DNA here is from genome assembly GCF_058781685.1 of Burkholderia sp. FW306-1C-G01B. Taxonomy (NCBI): domain Bacteria; kingdom Pseudomonadati; phylum Pseudomonadota; class Betaproteobacteria; order Burkholderiales; family Burkholderiaceae; genus Burkholderia; species Burkholderia sp. FW306-1C-G01B. The sequence goes on along the minus strand of NZ_JBYSWZ010000010.1, from coordinate 113,170 downwards.
GGCGCGCGCTTCGGCGGCCTCGCGTTCGCGGCGCTGGCGGGCGAGCCGGAGGTCATGGCGTTCGCGCGCGGCATCGGCCTGTTCCTGCGACCACGCGTCCCAGCCCGTGCGATCGCCGGTCACGGGCAGCATCGCGATGCAGTCGACGGGGCATGGCGGCACGCACAGGTCGCAGCCCGTGCAGAGCGACTCGACGATCGTATGCATCTGCTTCGGTGCGCCGACGATCGCGTCGACCGGGCATGCCTGCATGCACAGCGTGCAGCCGATGCACAGGTTTTCGTCGATGAATGCGACGGCACGCGGATGCTCGCTGCCGTTGACGGGGTTCAGCGGAATCACCGGCTTGCCGAGCAGGCCGGCGAGGCGCGCGATGCCTTCGGCGCCGCCGGGCGGACACTGGTTGTAGTTCGCATCGCCGGCGGCGATTGCCTCGGCATACGGGCGGCAGCCGTTATAGCCGCACTTCGTGCATTGCGTCTGGGGAAGCAGATCTTCGATACGATCCGCGAGTGTTTTGGAGTCGGTCACGGTGACAACGGGCGCAGCGGCGCCGAATGGCTCTCGGCCGCGCGGGGCGCGGCCGGAAAGGTTTGCCAAAGCTTGATTATCGCCGATTTCCCGCATTGCGCTGGACGCCGTCTGTGCGCATAATCGAACCGCTTTTTTGCAGGGGCTCAGCAGGAGGGCGGCCGCACGCGGCGCGCCCGTTCCACGGCGGCCGGCGCCGAGGCGGTGGGGGTGCCGGTCCGGATCACGCGGCTCACATAGCAAAACGCCACCATGAATCAGCCAAAAATCAAAAGAGATCCTGAAGGTACGCGCCGTCGCATCCTGATGGCGGCAGCCGAAGAGTTCGCAAGTGGAGGGCTGTTCGGCGCACGCGTCGACCAGATCGCGCGCCGGGCCGAAACCAACGAGCGCATGCTCTATTACTACTTCGGCAGCAAGGAGCAGCTGTTTACAGCCGTGCTCGAACATGCGTTCTCCGCGCTGACCGAGGCCGAGCGCGTGCTCGATCTCGACGGCGTCGCGCCGGTCGAAGCCGTCACGCGGCTCGCGCATTTCGTTTGGGACTACTACCGCGACCACCCGGAGCTGCTCAGGCTCATCAACAACGAGAACCTGCACGAAGCGCGCTACCTGCACAAGTCGACGCGGATCCGCGAGATGATGTCGCCGATCGTCGCAAAGCTCGGCAACGTGCTGACGCGCGGCCAGAAGGCCGGGCTGTTCCGCAGCGACGTCGATCCGCTGCGTTTCTACGTGACGCTGTCGGGGCTCGGCTACTACATCGTGTCGAACCGCTTCACGCTCGCCGCGACGCTCGGTCGCGACTTCACCGACACCGACGAGCGCGCGGAAATGGTCCGGATGAACACCGAGGTGCTGCTCGCGTATCTGCTGCGGCGCTGACGCGCCGACCAGCGCCCGCCGGATGCAAAAACGCCGCCGTGCGCAGGCAACGGCGGCGTTTTTTCGTCGGAACGCGGTGCGTCAGGCGGCCTTGCGCGTGCGTACGGCTTTTGCGCGCGGGCTGCTGCCGGCACGTTTCGCCGCCGGTGCGGCCTTGGCGGGCGCGGCGGCCGTGACCGTTGCCTTCTCGCGCGTGCGCTTCGCCGTGGTGGCACGTGTCGTTTCGGCTTGCGCGTTGCCGGCCGGCACGGCCGCGAGCGTCGCGGCCGCCGGTGCGACGGGCTGCACCTTCGTCGCGCCGGGCTTCGGTTCCGGCGCATGCTCGCGGATGAAGTCGCGCAGCTGCGGGTAGATGATCGTGCGCCAGCGGCGGCCCGAGAAGATCCCGTAGTGACCGCACTTCTCGGCGGTCAGGCTGCGGCGCTGGTCCTGCGGGATGCCCGTGCACAGTTCGTGCGCGACGTGCGTCTGGCCGCTGCCCGAGATGTCGTCGAGTTCGCCCTCGATCGTCATCAGCGCGGTGTGCCTGATGTCCTGCGGTCGCACACGCTCGCCTTCGACATCCCACGTGCCTTCGGCCAGCCGGAATTCCTGGAACACGATACGGATCGTCTCGAGGTAATACTCGGCGGCCATGTCGAGCACCGCGTTGTATTCGTCGTAGAAGCGGCGGTGCGCTTCGGCGTCGTCCTCGTCGCCGCGCAGCAGGCTCTGGTAGAAATCCCAGTGCGATTGCGCGTGCCGTTCCGGGTTCATTGCGACGAAACCCGTGTGCTGCAGGAAGCCCGGATACACGTGGCGGCCTTCGCCCGGATAGTTCGCGGGCACCGTGTGGATCACGTTGTTCTCGAACCACGAAGTCGAGTGCTGCGTCGCGAGCGAGTTCACCGATGTCGGGCTGCGGCGCGCGTCGATCGGGCCGCCCATCATCGTCATCGTGAGCGGCGTGTCCTCGCCGCGGCTCGCCATCAGCGAGATCGCCGCGAGCACCGGCACCGTCGGCTGGCACACCGAGATCACGTGCAGGTTGCGCGCGCCGATGTGACGGATGAACTCCTGGATGTACGCGACGTAGTCGTGCAGGTGGAACGGGCCGGTCTCGACCGGCACCATCCGCGCGTCGATCCAGTCGGTAATGTAGACCTTGTGATCCTGCAGCAGCGTGCGCACCGTGTCGCGCAGCAGCGTCGAGTGGTGGCCCGACAGCGGCGCGCAGACCAGCACGACCGGCTCGTCCTTCAACTGCGTGACGGCGTCGGCGTCGTCCGAATAGCGCTTGAAACGCAGCAGCCGGCAGAACGGCTTCTCGACGATCGTCTGCTCGACGATCGGGATGTTGTGGCCGTCCTTGACGATCTGGTGAAGGTTGAATTCGGGCTTCTCGTAATCCTTGCCGAGCCGGTACATCAGTTCGTACGCGGCGGCCATCCGCGTCGCGCCCGGCATCAGCGAGAACGGGCTGGACGGATTGGCGAACGACTTGGAGGCGGCCTGGGCCCAGGCCGTGAGCGGGCTCAGCATCGCCCGCTGGAATTCGTGCAGTTGGTAAAGCATGCAGACTACTCCCGCGTGGGGGACGGTGCGCAAGGGCGGCGTGGGGCGTCGCGGCGTGCCGTGGGGGTCAGCGGCCGGCCATGTTGCACTGCGGCCGGTCAATCGTGTCGATCATATCGGACAACCATGAATGTTGCAATGCAACATTTCCGCGATTTTTCATCAAAATTTTGCGATTTGACGTTCTCTGAAAAAGCTGCCCGCGCCTCGTTCAGCGCCCCGTGGCCATCGCCGGTGCGGGCTGGCCGGCCGCGCGCGCCATTGCGTCTTCGTGGTGCATCAGGTTCATCGCGGTATGCACGAGCGCCACGTGCGAGAACGCCTGCGGGAAGTTGCCGACGAGCCGCCCGGCAACCGGGTCGTACTCTTCCGCGAGCAGCCCGAGATCGTTCGACAGCGAGAGCAGCCGGCTGAACAGGCGGTGCGCGTCGTCGATCCGGCCAAGCAGCGCGTAGTTGTCGACCAGCCAGAAGCTGCACGCGAGAAACGTGCCTTCGCCGGGCGGCAGGCCGTCGTCGTATTCGGTCGTGCGGTAGCGCATCACGAGCCCGTCGTGCAGCAATTCCCGCTCGATCGCTTCGACCGTGCCGACGACGCGCGGGTCTTCCGGCGGCAGGAAGCCGAGCAGCGGCATCAGCAGCACGCTCGCGTCGAGTTCGTCGCTGCCGTAGCTCTGCGCGAACGCCTGCTTGTCTTTGTGCCACGCGTTGTCGCATACGTCGGCATGGATCCGCTCGCGCAGCGCGCGCCAGCGGTCGAGCGAGCCGGGCAGCCGGAACATTTCCGCAGACTTGATCGCGCGGTCGAACGCAACCCACGCCATCACCTTCGAGAACGTGAAATGACGGCGGCCGCCGCGCGTTTCCCAGACCCCCTCGTCGGGTTCCTGCCAGATCTTCTCGAGATGGTCGAGCAGCGCGCACTGCACGGACCAGACCGTGTCGTCGGCCTGCAGCCCGCCCACGCGCGCGAGGTGCAGCGCGGCCATCACCTCGCCGAACACGTCGAGCTGGAGCTGGTTCGCGGCGCCGTTGCCGATGCGTACGGGCTTCGAGTCCTGATAGCCGGGCAGCCAGTCGAGTTCCATTTCCGGCAGTCGGCGTTCGCCGGCGATCCCGTACATGATCTGGATCTGCTCGGGCGAGCCGGCCATCACGCGGCCGAGCCACGTGCGCCATGCGCGCGCCTCGTCGTAGTAGCCGCCGCGCATCAGCGCGAGCAGCGTGATCGTCGCGTCGCGCAGCCAGCAGTAGCGATAGTCCCAGTTGCGGTTGCCGCCGATCTTCTCGGGCAGCGACGTGGTCGGCGCCGCGACGATACCGCCGGTCGGCTCGTACGCGAGCGCCTTCAGCGTGATCAGCGAACGGCGCACGGCGGCCGCGTAGCGGCCCTGCACCTGGCAGCGGCCCGACCATTCGAGCCAGTAGTTCTCGGTGCGCGCGAGCATCGACAGCGGGTCGCGCGCGGGCGGCAGCCGCATGTGCGATGCCGCGTAGCTGAGCGAGAACGGCACGCGTTCGTCGGCGCTCACCGTGAATTCCGCAATCGTATGAAGGTTCTTGCCGGCGAGCGGCACCGGCGTGCGCAGCACGACGGTGTCGGGGCCGGCGATCGCCTTCATGCCGTCCTCGCGGGTCAGTTGCGTGACCCACGGGACCGAGAAGCCGTAGTCGAAGCGCAACACGAGCTCCATGCGCATCTTCATCGTGCCGTGGCGGCCGACGACGATCCGCACCAGTTCGGACCAGCCATTGCCGGGCGGCATGAAGTCGATCACGGTGACGGCGCCGTCGGCGCTTTCGTAGTCGGTTTCGAGAACCAGCGTGTCGCCGCGATAGCGGCGGGTCGTGTGCGTGATCGCGGCGTCGGCGGCCGGCGCGAGCAGCCAGCGGCCGTGCTCGGGCGTGCCGACGAGCGCCGCGAAGCAGGCGCCCGAATCGAAGCGGGGCCAGCACAGCCAGTCGACGGAGCCGTCTTTTGCGATCAGCGCGGCGGTGTGGCCGTCGCCGACGAGGGCGTAGTCTTCGATCAGGGCGGGCATGGGCAGGCGATCCTTGGTTTCGAGTTCACAATGCGGACGGCGGCGCCCGGGCTTCACGTGCCGGCGCTGCGCCCCGTATACTCGGCCGGGCGGCGGAGCGCGTGAATGGCCGGCGTTTCGTCCTATCTCAACACTTGAAGCGACTCGATGCAAGGAGGATTCAATGCCCAACCGTTTACGCGAGCATGACGCACGCGCTTCGACACGACGGTTCCCGCTTAGGCTCGCTCACTGGATGAAAGGTTTCGCGATCGTGCTTTCCCTGTCCGCGACCCACGCATTTGCGCAGCAATCGCCCGCCCCGGCCGACGGCGTCTACAACCTGCTCGTCGGCACCTATACGGGTGGCGGCAGCGACGGGATCTACGTTTATCGCTTCGATACGAAAACCGGCAGCGTCGCGCCGGTGTCGTCGGCGAAGACCGTGAATCCGTCGTATCTGTTGCCGAGCCGCGACGGTCGCACCGTCTACGCGGTCAACGAACTGCCCGGCGACGACGGGCCGGCGACGCAGCGCGGCGGCGTCAGCGCGTTCCGCTTCGACGCGAAGACGGGCGCGCTGACCTTCATCGACCGCGTGTCGTCGGAAGGGAACGATCCTTGCTATCTCGCGCTGTCGCCGGACGGCAAGTACCTCGTGACGGCCAACTATTCGGTTGCGTCGGATCCGGGCGGCAGCTTCGCGGTGTTCCCGCTGCGCGACGACGGCGCGGTCGGCCAGGCCGTGCTGGCCGTGCACCATGAGGGCACGGGGCCCGTGAAGGGCCGCCAGGACGGCGCGCACGTGCACTCGACGGTGTTTTCGCCGGACGGCCGTTACCTGTTCGTGCAGGATCTCGGCGCGGACAAGCTCTACGGCTACCGCTACACGGTGGACGGCAGCCGCGGGCTGATCGGCCCGACCGACACGCGCTACACGCCGGTGAAGGCCGGTTCGGGCCCGCGCCACATGGTGTTCGGCGCCGACGGCCGGTTCGCGTACGTGACGAGCGAGCTGAACGCGTCGGTCGAGGTGTTCGGCTACCACGACGGCAAGCTGACGCCGGTCGAGACGGTGCCGATGACGGCGCCGGGCTTCAAGGGCAAGGTCGGCGGCGGCGCGATTCATCTGTCGCCGGACGGCCGCTTCCTGTATGCGAGCAACCGCGGCGACGCGAACGACATCGTGATCTACGCGGTGAACCGGGCCGACGGCCGGCTGAAGCACGTCGGCCGCCAGTCGAGCCTCGGCAGGACGCCGCGCGAGTTCCTGATCGATCCGACCGGCAAGTGGCTGATCGTCGGCAACCAGGACAGCGATACGTTCTACGTGTTCAGCCGCGATGCCGAAACGGGGCAGCTCGGCGCGAATCCGCAGAAGGTTGCGGTCGGCAAGCCGGTCGACTTCAAGCTGGTGCCGGCGCTGTAAATGACGAAGGGCGCTGCCGATGCAGCGCCCTTCGTGTTCCGGGGCGGCCGGTTTCGCGGTGCGCCCGCGCCGGCCGATCGCGGCCGGGCGGCCGCCTTGCTCAGTCGGCCGCGGCCGGCACGAGCACCTCGCGGCTGCCGTTGATGCCCATCGCCGATACGAGCCCGGCCGCCTCCATCTGCTCGACGAGGCGCGCGGCGCGGTTGTAGCCGATGCGCAACTGCCGCTGCACCGACGAGATCGACGCGCGCCGCGTGCGCACGACGAACGCGACGGCTTCGTCGTACAGCGGATCGGCTTCCGCGTCCGGCGCTTCGCCGAACAGGTCCTGCGTCGCGCCGTCGGCGGCCGGGCCGTCGAGAATCCCTTCCTCGTACTGAGGTTCGCCGAACTGCTTCAGGTACTCGACGATCCGGTGCACTTCCTCGTCGGCGACGAACGCGCCGTGCACGCGCTGCGGGTAACCGGTGCCCGGCGGCAGGAACAGCATGTCGCCCATCCCGAGCAGCGATTCGGCGCCCATCTGGTCGAGGATCGTGCGCGAATCGATCTTCGACGACACCTGGAACGCGACGCGCGTCGGGATGTTCGCCTTGATCAGACCGGTGATCACGTCGACGGACGGACGCTGCGTCGCGAGGATCAGGTGGATGCCGGCCGCGCGCGCCTTCTGCGCGAGGCGCGCGATCAGCTCTTCGATCTTCTTGCCGGCGACCATCATCAGGTCGGCCAGCTCGTCGATCACGACGACGATCAGCGGCAGCTTCGACAGCGGCTCGGGATCCTCGGGCGTCAGCGAGAACGGGTTGCCGATCTTCTTTTCCTTCGCTTCCGCGTCGCGGATCTTCTGGTTGAAGCCCGCGAGGTTGCGCACGCCGACGGCTGACATCAGCCGGTAGCGCTTTTCCATTTCGCCGACGCACCAGTTCAGCGCGTTTGCCGCGAGCTTCATGTCGGTGACGACCGGCGCGAGCAGGTGCGGGATGCCTTCGTAGACCGACAGTTCCAGCATCTTCGGGTCGATCATGATGAGCCGCACGTCTTCGGGCGTCGCCTTGTACAGCAGCGACAGGATCATCGCGTTGATCGCGACCGACTTGCCCGAGCCCGTCGTGCCGGCGACGAGCATGTGCGGCGCCTTCGCGAGATCGGTCACGACCGGGTGGCCGGTGATGTCCTTGCCCATCGCGATCGTCAGTTGCGACGGCGAATGCTGGTACTCGCGCGCGGCAAGGATTTCCGACAGGCGGATCATCTGGCGCTTCGCGTTCGGCAGTTCGAGGCCCATGCAGGTCTTGCCGGGGATCGTCTCGACGACGCGGATCGACGTGAGGCCGAGGCCGCGCGACAGGTCCTTCATCAGGCCGACGATCTGGCTGCCGCGCACGCCGAGCGCGGGCTCGATCTCGAAGCGCGTGATCACGGGGCCGGCCGACGCGCCGACGACCGTCACCGGCACCTTGAATTCCTGCAGTCGCTGCTCGATCACCTGGGCCGTCTGCGCGAGGTGTTCCTCGGTGATCATTTCGACGTCGTCGGACGCGGGCTCGAGCAGGTCGAGCGTCGGCAGTTCGACGTTGAACGACGCGGGCGCGTGGAATTCGAACGCGTTCGGGCGCGGCTGGCGCGCGGGGGTGTCGGGGGCGGCGTTTGGGTCGGCCGCGGCAGGCGCGGCCGGTTCGGTTGCCACGGTGGCGATTGCGCCGACGGGGGCGGCAACGGGAAGCGTCGGCGCGGCAGCGGCAGTCGCTGGCGTGGGTAGGCCCGCGCCGGGAACGGTTGCCGGTTGCGGTGCTGCGATCGATGCGGCAGTCGGTGTCGCGGACACATTCGGCACCGACCAGCTTGCCGACGATGCGGCAGGGGCGGGCGGTGCAGCGAACGTCGTAGTTGCGGTTGCCGCAGGCGCCGATGCGATCGGCGGGGGCTGCGTCGCGGTCGTTGCCGCGATGGACGCCAGCGATCCGGCCGCGATGACAGGCGCGCCTGCGTCCGGTTGAACCGGGGCCGCTGCGGTTGTGGTCATCGGGGTGACTGTGCCCGAGGACGATGTCGTTACGACGGAAGCGGCTGGCGGAACCGGCAGGCTGGCCGCCGGTTGCGGTGCGGTTGAGCCGGATCGGCCGAATGTCGTGCCGGTCGACGAGGCTGCCGTGTTGGCCGACAGAGTCGATGCGGGCGCGAAAGGCTGCGCGGCGATCGAGCCGGACGCGAAACTCACAGGCGCCGCGGGAGCGGGCGTAGGCGTTGCCGCCGATGCAGGCGCTTGCGCGGTCGAGTTGAATGTCGAATCCGACGCGCCGGCCGTCGATGGTGGCGTGGCGGGTACAGCGGTCGATGCGGGCGTTGATTCGCGGGAGAGTGAACCGTAAGTCTCGCCCGAAACGCCGACCGGCGCCGCCGATACTACCGATGCGACGGCCGGTGCCGAGGCGGCTGGCTGTGAAAGCGGAGCGGATGCCGGGCCGGTTGCACCGACCGGTGAAGTCGAAGCGACCGGTGCAAAGGTCAGTGCCGAGGCGGCCGGCTGCGAAAGCGAAGTGGATTCAGTACCGGTAACGCCGACCGGTGAAGTCGAAGCGACCGGTGCAACGGTCGATGCCGACGCGGCCGGCTGAGAAAACGAAGCGGATGCCGTGCCGGTTACGCCGGCCGGTGCAGCCGCAGCTGTGTCGGGCGCCAAGCTCGATGCAGATGCAGGTACCTGCGCGGTCGCGCCGTGAGCGGCGCCGCCGAGCGGCGAAGTAGCGGCGGCCGAAGCCGTCGGTGCTGCGGCAAACGGTCGAGCTGGCTGCGATTTCGGCAATCCTGCGAAGACGGCCGTATTTGTCGTCGCAGGTTGCACCGTCGGCGGAATCGACGGCGTCCGCGTCCAATCAGTCGCAGGCGTGGCGCCCTGCGCGATTGCCGACAGCGGCGCGGCGCGCTCTGCGGCTTTCGGCTCGACGGTTTCAGATGCGGTATGCGATGCAGTCAGTGCCGACCCTGCCGCAAGCGGCACGGCGTCGGAAACGGCGCGTGCCGACGAATCTGCGATCGATGAAGCGGGGAGGACAGCAAACGGAGCGATCTCCGCGGCGGGTTGGACGTCGGCGTGAGCATCGGCGATGCCCTGCGGCGCATGGGCCGGTGCAAGGCGATCGATCGCAGGAGCCGGTTGCGCGTCGTACTTGTCACCGGTATCGATGGACGCAACCGGTTTGCTTGCAGCGATGCCGTGAACCGCCTCGTCTAGCGGTTGCGCGAAGGCCGCATTGGCCGGCTGCGATCCCGCCGCGCCGGTCGGCGACGCAGCGATCGGGCTACCGGCCGATCCGTCGAACGCGGAAACCGGCTGGCTGGCGAGGTCTTCCCACGGAGCGAGGTCGATCGGCGCGTCGAACGACGGCGCGGCGGGCGCATCGTCGGCGTGCCGGATCTCGGGGGCGCCGCGATGCGAAAACGCCGCATTGTCGATGCCGGTATCCGGCAGCGTCTGCGGGACGACGTCGTCGAACGTCGTGGCACCCGTATCGGCAACCGGAGCACGCGCCGTGCCGGACTCTGCCGGCATGAACGCATCCAGCATGATCGGCGCGTTGTCGTCGTAAGCGGGCGCCGCGTCGTGTTCGACCGTGGCGCCGGCGTCATGGGCCGCGACGCTGTGCGTCGCGGAGGCGAACCCGTTCGACACGGCAGCCGACACCGGCGCGGCAGCGCTGCCGGCTGTCGCTGCCATACCGGCCACGGTTGCGGCGGCTGCCGCCGCGTGCGCGGCATCGGTCGACTGCGAACCGCCGAGTGTGGCCCATTGTGCGGTGCTGGCCTCGATCGAGCGCAGCGTGTCGTGAACGCTCGGCGCCGGCGTGATCGGCGCCGCGGGTTTTTCCGTCCATGCATAGAGTGGCGCGCGCGCCGGCGTTTGCGGTGCCGGGCGGCGTCGCGCGGTGTCGGGCGGCAGGCCGGCCGCGCCGATTCCCGCCGCCGGTCGCACGGGCGGGCGCGGCGGCGGCGCGCTGGCTGGCCGCGGCGTGACCGTGGTGTGCGGAGCAGCCTGTTTCAGCGCAGCGGTGGCCGGTCGCGCAGCCGTCGGCCGCGGCCGGACGGGTTCGAATCCGACCGGAAGCGGGGCGGGATCGGGGCGCGGCACTTGCGAGTTCGCCGCCGCACGCGCGAGGCTGGCGGTGCTGCCGGTCGTCGGGGGCGGCATCGCGCTGGCCGGCATCGGCGCGGGCGGCGCCGGCATGCTGCGACCGGTCGCGGTCGGCTTCAGCCAGCCCGACGGCGCGACGGGTTCCGTGTGCGGACGCGGAGGCGTCTTGCTGCGCGGCTTCGGCCGCGCCTGCGGGTCGGGTTTCCACAGCGTCGGGCGCGAATACCGGCCGTTCTGGCGCGGCGCCATCGAGTTGACGGTATGCGCGGTGGTCGGCTGTACGATGTCGTCGTCGCGATGCAGTGCGCTGCGCGGCAGGTCGGCGATACCGCGGGCATCGTCGTCGTCGCGCTCGCGCGACAGCTTGACGCCGAACGACGTGTCGACCCATGCGGCGAACTGGCGCCAGCCGATGCCGGTCAGCCAGGGCAGCCCGGCGAAAAACAGCACGACCATCGCGACCGGCGTGCCGATCGGACCGAGCACATGGGCGAAGCCGGCGGAGAACGCGTGGCCGAGCGCGTTCGTGTCGGGGCCCGACAGCGCGCTCGTGAGCGTGCAGCTTGCGACGAACACCGCGGCGAAGCCGAGCCACAGGCGGATCGAGCCGCGGCCGGCGAGGCCGCCGCCGCCGGGCAGCATCGCCTGCACGAGACGCCAGAAGAGAAGGAGGAACCAGACGGCGGAGATGCCGAACCAGCCGAAGACAACCGTGTGCATGCTTTGAAACAGGAGTGGGGAGGGGCGCGCGGGGCGCGACCCGCCGAGTTTAACCGGCCGGCGAACAAGATTCTAAGGCGGCGTGAATTCGTTTCACGCCGTGCTGCGCGTGCGTCCGGCACACGCGTGCGACACGCAACGCGAAGGCGGTCGGCCGGCCTTCGCGCGCGCGGTGCATCAGGGGCTCCGGTGCGTGAAGGTCAGCGTTGCGCCGGCATTGGTCACGATCTGCAGTTGCTTGGGTTCGCGCATCTGCACGCCGGTCTTCTCGATATGGGCGAGCGCGTCGAGGTACGCGTGTTCGAGCTGGCCGCCGAGCGTATTCGGGCAGGCCATCCGCGTGCCGGCGAGCGGCCCGAAGCTCAGCAGGCCGTTCTTGATCGCGTAGGTGCCCATGTAGCGGTTGCAGCCCGAGAACCCGCTGGCGCGCCGGATGCCCGAGTCGGTCGACAGCGCGAGCTTGATCGGCTCGCCGTTGTCGCCGTGCGGGATCGTGCGCTGCGTGCCGTCGGCGTTCAGCCAGCTGGTGAGCTCCCAGCTCGTGTCGTCGAGCAACTGGACGGCGGCCGGGTTGTACGGGTCGGGGGCGGGGGCGGCGGAATCGGGGTGGGTCGGCATCGCGCAGGCGGCGAGAAGCGTGGCAAGCGTCAACGCGCAGAGCGGCGCGCGCAGCGGGCGAAGCAGGCCGGTGCGGGCGCGTGCGGCTGCGAACAGGTGGGACATGAGCCTCGTTCCTCATCGGATTCTGATCAAGGCGTAAGAGTAACGCACCCGCCCCGCGGCAGGCGAGCCGACACTTCGCGCGCGAAAACGTTCGCAGCCTGCCCGCGCGCGGCGCACGGCCGGGCAGCGGCGCGGCGAAACCGCCAAACCGGCGTCGTGGCGCGTGTTAACATCGGAGCCGTTTTCGTCCTCCACCAGAAGCGGGAAATCACATGCAGATCGGTCAGCGGCTCGGTACGCCGCTTTCACCCTCGGCCACGCGCGTCATGCTGCTCGGCGCCGGCGAACTCGGCAAGGAAGTCATCATCGCGTTGCAGCGGCTCGGTGTAGAAGTCATCGCGGTCGACCGCTATCCGGACGCACCGGGTCACCAGGTCGCGCATCGCGCGCACGTGATCGACATGACGGACGCCGCCGCGCTGCGGGCGATCGTCGAGGCCGAGCGCCCGCACCTGATCGTGCCGGAGATCGAGGCGATCGCGACCGACGCGCTCGCGTCGATCGAGGCGGCCGGCCTCGCCGAGGTGATCCCGACCGCACGCGCGACGCAACTCACGATGAACCGCGAAGGGATCCGCCGGCTCGCGGCCGAGGAGCTCGGGCTGCCGACGTCGCCGTATGCGTTCGCGGAATCGTTCGAGGCCTTCAGCGCGGCGGTCGCGAAGATCGGCATGCCGTGCGTCGTGAAGCCGGTGATGTCGTCGTCGGGCAAGGGGCAGTCGGTCGTGAAGACCGAAGCCGACGTGAAGCCCGCGTGGGACTACGCGATGGCGGGCGGGCGCGTGAACCACGGCCGCGTGATCGTCGAGGGCTTCATCGATTTCGAATACGAGATCACGCAACTGACCGTGCGCGCGATCGACCCGGCGACGCTCGGCACGCGCACCTACTTCTGCGAACCGGTCGGCCACGTGCAGGTCGCGGGCGACTACGTCGAGTCGTGGCAGCCGCAGCCGATGAGCGCGGTGGCGCTCGAGAAGTCGCGCGAGATCGCGCACAAGGTCACCGAGGCGCTCGGCGGGCGCGGGCTGTTCGGCGTCGAGCTGTTCGTGCGCGGCGACGACGTGTGGTTCTCCGAGGTGAGCCCGCGGCCGCACGATACGGGCCTCGTCACGCTCGCGTCGCAGCGCCAGTCGGAATTCGAGCTGCACGCGCGCGCGATTCTCGGGCTGCCGGTCGATCCGGCGCTCGGTACGCCGGCCGCGTCGGCCGTGATCTACGGCGGGCTCGACGAGCGCGGGATCGCGTTCGAAGGCGTGCGCGACGCGCTTGCGGTGCCGGGTGCCGACCTGCGCCTGTTCGGCAAGCCGGAAAGTTTTGCGAAGCGGCGCATGGGCGTCGCGCTGGCGACCGGCGCGACCGTCGACGAAGCCCGCGAACGCGCGAAGCGCGCCGCCGCGGCCGTCCGGCCCGTGTCGGCCGGCTGACGGAACGAGGAGAGGGCGATGGCGTCGATCTGGCTGCGTATCGGAAAGCTGGGCGCCGCGCTGGCGCTTGCCGCGGGTCTCGCGGGTTGCGGCCTCGCGGCCGCGCCGTGCCGGGTGGCATCGGCCGGGCTCAAGATCGTGCCACTCGTCGGCCATGTCGCGGCCGCGCCGACCGACGCGTGCGCCGACGTCATCGATCCCTGACGACGATAACCGGTGCGATGACCCACAATAACCGCGCCCCGCGAGGGCGCGTTTCCACCCGTCTCGCGAGAGGACCTGCATGATTCGCCAAACCGTCGCCGCACTCGCGCTCGCCGGCACCGCCGTTTCCGTCGCGCATGCCGCGCAGCTGACCGTCGAAGAGATCGACGCCGATTCGCGCCAGCAGACCTTCTACGAGTGCGCGAACCAGAAGCAGCCCGTGCGCGTGTCGTACTGGCTCGCGGGCAACGGCCAGAGCTTCGCGCTCGTGCCGGTCAACGGGCGGCAACTGCTGTTCGTCGATACCGTGTCGGCTTCGGGCGCGCGCTATCAGGCCGGCCGCTATACGTGGTGGACGAAAGGCAAGGAAGCGACGCTGCGCGACGAGATCGCCGACCAGAAGTCGCCGCCGCTGCTTGGCGACTGCGTGCAGGTCGAGAAGAAAAAGAAGAAGGGCTGAGCGCCGGGCGCGATCGTGGATCGTGTCCGCCAGGCGCCAGCGCCAGCCGGCTGCCGGACCTGAAGGTTCGGCGCTCAGGCCCGCCGCGGACGCCTGGGCAACGCCGTTCTTGATCGGGCCCCTGATATCGCTCGACGCCCGATCGGGATAGCCCGACCGGGCCGCTCGCCGGCCGTGCGGCGCTGTCCGGGCTCGCCGCGCGAACTGCCGCTGCGGCCGTTCGCGGCGTTGTCGCGGACAGATGGCCGCGCAGTGCTACAATACGGCCCTTTCCGCCGGCATTCGCGCCGAACGGAGTCCGCACGGCCTGGTGTCCAGCGTTCGCATTGAACCGGTCCCAAGCGCCAGAGCGGCGCCGCGCGGCGCGCCGCGGCTCCGTCTATTTCCGAATTGTGATGAGCGCAGGCCCGGCTGGCCTGACGCACGATGTCCCCGCCGCGCCTTTTGAGCGAAACGCCACCATGTCCGATTCTGTCGCCAAGCCCGTCGACGCAACCTTCGACCAATTCGGCCTTGCCGCCGATATCCTGAAAGCCATTGTGGAGCAGGGCTATACGACGCCGACGCCGATCCAGGCGCAGGCCATTCCGGTCGTGCTCGCCGGCCGCGACGTCATGGGCGCCGCGCAAACAGGCACCGGCAAGACCGCGAGTTTCTCGCTGCCGATCATCCAGCGCCTGCTGCCGCAGGCCAACACGAGCGCATCGCCCGCGCGCCACCCGGTGCGCGCGCTGATTCTGACGCCGACCCGCGAACTGGCCGACCAGGTCGCCGCGAACGTGCATGCGTACGGGAAGCACACGCCGCTGCGCAGCGCGGTCGTGTTCGGCGGCGTCGACATGAACCCGCAGATGGCCGAGTTGCGCCGCGGCGTCGAGATCCTGATCGCGACGCCGGGCCGCCTGCTCGACCACGTGCAGCAGAAGACCGCGAACCTCGGGCAGGTGCAGATGCTCGTGCTCGACGAGGCCGACCGGATGCTCGACATGGGCTTCCTGCCGGACCTGCAGCGGATCCTGAACCTGCTGCCGAAGGAGCGCCAGACGCTGTTGTTCTCGGCCACCTTCTCGCCGGAAATCAAGAAGCTCGCGTCGACCTACCTGCGCAACCCGCAGACGATCGAGGTCGCGCGCAGCAACTCTACGAACGCGAACGTCACGCAGATCGTCTACGACGTCGCCGAAGGCGACAAGCAGACGGCCGTCGTGCAGTTGCTGCGCAGTCGCGGGCTCAAGCAGGTGCTCGTGTTCTGCAACAGCAAGATCGGCGCGAGCCGGCTCGCGCGCAATCTCGAGCGCGACGGCGTGGTCGCGTCGGCGATCCACGGCGACAAGACGCAGATCGAGCGGATGCAGGCGCTCGACGCGTTCAAGCGCGGCGAAATCGAGGCGCTGGTCGCGACCGACGTGGCCGCACGCGGCCTCGACATCGCCGAACTGCCGGCCGTGATCAACTTCGACCTGCCGTTCAGCGCGGAAGACTACGTGCACCGGATCGGCCGGACCGGCCGCGCGGGCGCGACCGGCGACGCGCTGTCGCTGTGCAGCCCGAACGAGCGCAAGCAGCTCGCCGATATCGAGAAGCTGATCAAGCGTCCGCTCGAAGTGCAGACGCTCGCGCTCGACAAGCCGGCGCGCCATCGTCAGGACGACCGTGGCGGCGAGCGTAGCGGCGACCGCAGCAGCGAGCGCGGTGGCCGGCGCGAACGCGACGAGCATCGCGGTGCATCGGCGCGCCGCTCGGCCGGTTCCGAGCGTAGTGGTCATCACCGTCGCCACGAAGCGCCGGTCGACGATTTCTTCCTGAAGCCGTATGAGCCGTCGGCGGCGGCGAAGCAGTCGGACGACGCACAGCCGGCGCAGCAGCCCGAGAAGAAAGGGCCGAAGCGCCAGGTCGCCGCGCTGCTCGGCGGGTTCGGGATGCCGCGCAAGCCGTCGGCGTAAGCTCGACGGACGTGGCGGTGCGGCGCGCGAGCGCTGCCGGAAAAGCGGGTGCATGCGATGAGCATGCGCCCGTTTTTTTATTGGAGCCGTGGTTGGACGGGGGGCGGGACGTGGGTTGGCGGCGAGCGATGCAACCGGCACTCGACCGGCGCGAAACGGCTTGCCGGGCGCTTCAGCCGGCCCGCGGCCCGAAGCGCCGCGCCCATGCGGCCGTTGCGGCCGCATAGAACGCATCCAGCGTCGTGCCAGCGAGCGCGCCATCGGGCGCGAGGCCCAGATGCGCGGCCGCGGCCTGCAGCGTCGGCAGCGGATCGTCGCGCTCGAGCGCGGTCGCGCCCGTCTGCTTGCTGAGCTTCTCGCCGTTCGCATCGACGACGACGGGCACGTGCAGATACCGCGGCGTCGGTACGCCGAGGCAGTGTTGCAGATGGATCTGGCGCGCGGTCGAATCGAGCAGGTCGGCGCCGCGCACGACGTGCGTGATGCGCGCATCGGCATCGTCGACGACGACCGCGAGCTGATAGGCCCATTGCCCGTCCGCGCGCTTCAACACGAAATCGCCGACTTCGGTCGCAAGGTTTTGCGATTGCGCGTGCTGCCAGCGGTCGTCGAACGTGACGATCGCCGTGTCGCCGTCCGGTACGCGCAGCCGCCATGCGCGTGCAGGCTTGCCGTGCAGACCGGTGCGGCAGGTGCCCGGATACGCGAGCGTCGTGTGGCGCTCGTGCGCGGCGCGCAGCGAGTCGGCGATTTCCTTGCGCGTGCAGCCGCACGGATAGACGAGCCCCGCTGCGACGAGCTGCTCGAGCGCGGACGTATACGCGGCATCGCGCGTGCTTTGCCATACGGGCGGCTCGTCGGGCGTCATGCCGAAATGCGCGAGCGTCGCGAGGATGTCGTCGGCCGCGCCGGGTACCGTGCGCGGGCCGTCGAGATCCTCGATGCGCACGAGCCATGCGCCGCCGTGCGCGCGTGCGTCGAGCCAGCTCGCGAGCGCGCCGACCAGCGAGCCGAAGTGCAGCGGCCCGGTGGGCGACGGCGCGAAGCGGCCGCGATAGCCGTTCATTTGAGCGCGGGGCGCGCGCTTACGCGGCGCTGGCTGCCTGCGCGCAGGCCGGGCACGACTTGCCGGGCACGTAGCTCGGCGACTGTTGCGCTTCCGGCGCGACGACCGCGCGGCACGCGAAGCACGTGACGTTCTCGGTGGGCTGGAGTTGCGGGTTCAGCGCGGTGCGGTAGTCGAACACGAAGCAGTCGCCGTGATAATGGGCGCCGCCGACTTCCTCGAAATACTTCAGGATCCCGCCTTCGAGCTGGTACACGTTCTCGATGCCGATTTCCTTCATGTGGATCGCGGCCTTCTCGCAGCGGATGCCGCCCGTGCAGAACGACACGACCGTCTTGCCGTCGAGATCGGCGCGGTTCGCATCGATCACTTCCGGGAATTCGCTGAACTTGTCGATCCGGTAGTCGAGCGCATCGTCGAACGTGCCGACATCGACCTCGAACGCATTGCGCGTGTCGAGCATCACGACCGGGCGGCCCGCGTCGTCATGGCCGCGGTCGAGCCATGCCTTCAGCGTGCGCGCGTCGACCGACGGCGCGCGGCCGAGCTCGGGCTTGATCGCCGGCTTCTTCATCGTGATGATCTCGCGCTTCAGGCGCACGAGCATGCGGCGGAACGGCTGCGAGTCGGACAGGCTTTCCTTGAACTGCAGCGTCGCGAACTTGCCCTCGAACAGCGGATCGTGGCGAAGATAGTCGACGAACGCGTCGGCCGCTTCGCGCGTGCCGGCGATGAACAGGTTGATGCCTTCCGGCGCGAGCAGGATCGTGCCGCGCAGGTCGAGTTCGTTGCAGCGGGCGGTGACGAGCGGGCGCCATTGCTCGTTCGCGTCGAGCGACACGAAGTGGTAGGCGGCGAGGTTGACGATGGTCATGATGGTCCGACGGGGAAACGGCCGCACGGCGGCTCGCAAAAAAGGGTGCGAAGCCGTGGCGATGATTCGAAAAACCGTATTATCCCGCAAACCGCGCGCGCTTCGGCATCTGGCCGTTGGGCAGGCAGCGCGACGCGGCGTCGCGCGCATCGGCCGTACGGCCAGTGCGGGGATTTTTTGGGCAGCCTGCGCGGCGACGCGGCTACAATAACGCCCATGTCAGATCCCCGCTTCGTTCATCTTCGCGTTCACTCCGAATTCTCGATTGCCGACGGCATCGTGCGTCTCGACGACATCGTCAAGGCGGCGGCCGCGGACGGCCAGGGCGCGCTCGCGCTTACCGATCTCGGCAACGCATTCGGCCTCGTCCGTTTCTACCAGGAAGCCCGCGACAAGGGCATCAAGCCGATCGCCGGCTGCGACGTCTGGATCGCCAATCCGGACGATCGCGACAAGCCGTCGCGGCTGCTGCTGCTCGTGAAGGACAAGGTCGGCTACCTGAATCTCTGCGAGCTGCTGTCGAAGGCATGGCTCACGAACCAGTATCGCGGCCGCGCGGAACTCGACGCGAGCTGGCTCGACGGCGAACTCGCGCAGGGGCTGCTCGCGCTGTCGGGCGCGCAGCAGGGCGATATCGGGCTCGCGCTCGCGGCCGGCAACGAAGAAGCAGCGCGCCGTCACGCCGAGCGCTGGGCGAAGGTGTTTCCGGGCGGCTTCTACATCGAGCTGCAGCGGTACGGCCAGCCGGGCGCCGAGGCGTATATCCAGCAGGCCGCGACGCTCGCCGCGTCGCTGAAGCTGCCGGTCGTCGCGACGCACCCGACGCAGTTCATGACCGACGACGATTTCACCGCGCACGAGGCGCGCGTGTGCATCTCGGAAGGCGACATCCTCGCGAACCCGCGGCGCCAGAAGCGCTTCACGACCGACCAGTATTTCCGCACGCAGGACGACATGGTCGCGCTGTTTGCCGACCTGCCGTCGGCGGTCGCGAACACGGTCGAGATCGCGAAACGCTGCAACCTGAAGCTCGAGCTCGGCAAGCCGAAGCTGCCGCTGTTCCCGACGCCGGACGGCATGTCGCTCGACGACTACCTGGTCCAGCTGTCGAAGGAAGGGCTCGAGACCCGGCTCGTGCAGCTCTATCCGGCCGAAGCCGAACGCGACGCGCAGCGCGACACGTACTACAAGCGCCTCGAATTCGAGTGCGGGACCATCACGAAGATGGGCTTCCCCGGCTACTTCCTGATCGTCGCGGACTTCATCAACTGGGCGAAGAACAACGGCGTGCCGGTCGGCCCGGGCCGCGGCTCGGGCGCCGGTTCGCTGGTCGCGTACGCGCTCGGCATTACCGACCTCGACCCGCTGCGCTACAACCTGCTGTTCGAGCGCTTCCTGAACCCGGAGCGCGTGTCGATGCCCGACTTCGACATCGACTTCTGCCAGCACGGCCGCGACCGCGTGATCCAGTACGTGAAGGAGAAGTACGGCGCGGACGCCGTGTCGCAGATCGCCACCTTCGGCACGATGGCTGCGAAGGCGGCCGTGCGCGATATCGGCCGCGTGCTCGACCTCGGCTACATGTTCACCGACGGCGTTGCGAAGCTGATCCCGTTCAAGCCGGGCAAGCACGTGACGATCGCCGACGCGATGAAGGAAGAGCCGCAGCTGCAGGAGCGCTACGACCACGAGGACGAAGTCCACCAGCTGCTCGATCTCGCGCAGCGCGTCGAGGGCCTCACGCGTAACGTCGGGATGCACGCGGGCGGCGTGCTGATCGCGCCCGGCAAGCTGACCGATTTCTGCCCGCTGTACACGCAGGGCGACGACGGCGGCGTCGTCAGCCAGTACGACAAGGACGACGTCGAAGCCGTCGGCCTCGTGAAGTTCGACTTTCTGGGCCTCACGACGCTGACGATCCTCGACTGGGCCGAGCGCTACATTCGCCGCCTCGATCCGTCGAAGGCCGACTGGTCGCTCGCGCAGGTGCCGCTCGACGATCCGGCTTCGTTCCAGATCCTGAAGAAGGCCAACACGGTCGCGGTGTTCCAGCTGGAAAGCCGCGGGATGCAGGGCATGCTGAAGGATGCGCAGCCCGACCGCTTCGAGGACATCATCGCGCTGGTGTCGTTGTACCGTCCGGGCCCGATGGACCTGATCCCGAGCTTCTGCGCACGGAAGCACGGCCGCGAGAAGGTCGACTATCCGGATCCGCGCGTCGAACCCGTCCTGAAAGAGACCTACGGCATCATGGTCTATCAGGAGCAGGTGATGCAGATGGCGCAGATCATCGGCGGCTACTCGCTCGGCGGCGCGGACTTGCTGCGTCGCGCGATGGGCAAGAAGAAGCCCGAGGAGATGGCCAAGCACCGCGAGATCTTCGCCGAGGGCGCCGCGAAGAACGGCCTCACGCGCGAGAAGTCCGACGAGATCTTCGACCTGATGGAGAAGTTCGCGGGCTACGGCTTCAACAAGTCGCACGCGGCCGCGTACGCGCTGCTCGCGTATTACACCGCATGGCTGAAGGCGCACCATCCGGCCGAATTCATGGCGGCCAACATGACGCTCGCGATGGACGACACCGACAAGGTGAAGATCCTGTTCGACGACTGCGTCGTGAACAACCTCACCGTGTTGCCGCCCGACATCAACCAGTCGCATTACCGGTTCGAGCCCGTTGCCGAAGCCGACGGCAAGCGTTCGCGCACGATCCGCTACGGCCTCGGCGCGGTGAAGGGCAGCGGCCAGAACGCGATCGAGGAAATCCTGCGCGCTCGCGAGGAAAAGGCGTTCACCGACCTGTTCGACTTCTGCGAGCGGATCGACCGGCGCGTCGTCAACCGCCGCACCGTCGAGGCGCTGATCCGCGCCGGCGCGTTCGATTCGCTGAACGCGAACCGCGCGCAGATGCTCGCGTCGGTGCCGCTCGCGATGGAAGCGGCCGACCAGGCCGAGGCGAACGCGATGCAGGCCGGGCTGTTCGACATGGGCGCCGAGTCGCCGCACGCGCATGCGCTCGTCGATGAACCGGCGTGGGACGACAAGCGTCGCCTGCAGGAAGAAAAGGGCGCGCTCGGCTTCTACCTGTCCGGCCACCTGTTCGACGCGTATCGCGACGAGGTGCGCCGCTTCGTGCGGCAAAAGGTCGGCGACCTGAAGGAAGGGCGCGACAAGCTCGTCGCGGGCATCATCGCATCGCTGCGCACGCAGATGACCCAGCGCGGCAAGATGCTGATCGCGCTGCTCGACGACGGTTCGGGCCAGTGCGAGATCACGATCTTCAACGAGCAGTTCGAGGCGAACAAGGCGCTGTTCAAGGAAGACGAACTGCTGATCGTGCAGGGGCAGGCGCGCAACGACGCATTCACGGGCGGCATCCGTTTCACGACCGATACCGTGATGGATCTCGAACGTGCGCGCAGCCGCTATGCGCAGGCCGTGCGGCTGACGATGAACGGCAACGCCGACGCAGTTGCGCTGCGCCGCGTGCTCGAGCCGCACGTGTCGAAGGACGATCCCGCTGCCGCGCATGCGGTCGAAGCGCCCGCGCCGCGCGGCGGCGGGCGTGACGGCGGCCGTCGCCCGCAGGCGCCGTTGCCGAACGGCCTCGCGGTCCAGATCCACTACAGCAACGCGCGGGCGCAAGGCGAAATGCGTCTCGGCGACGCGTGGCGCGTGAAGCCGAGCGACATGCTGCTCGCGGAACTGCGCGCGGCGTTCGACGGCAGTGTCGTCGAAATCACGTACTGACCGCATCCCGACCACCGGACGGCTGTCGCGATACGCGGCCCGTCGCATCGCCATCGTGCGGTGCGGCGGGCCGTTTTTACATCTTCGGGTACCCGGGTCTTGGGCCGGCCATCCGGACGCTATACAATCCGGCGCAGCCGCGCTCGCACGCGCGCACACAAACGGGGGCGGATCCACGCGGCGAGCGGCAACGCGCGACAAGGCCGTCCCGGAACAGGATGCCGGTGCATCAGCCCGTCGCGACGATAAAAACTGACAGTCACCACATGACCATGGCCAACTGGAACCCGACGGGCCGGATCCTCGTGATCCGGATTGATTTTCTGGGCGACATGCTGTGCACGACCGCGTTCCTCGGTGCGCTGAAGGAGCGCTGGCCGGGCGCGGAACTGCATGTGGTCGCGAACCGCTACAACGCGGCCGCGCTGGCCGGCAACCCGGACGTGCACACGGTTCACACGTACGTGTACAGCCGCCAATGCGAACGCAACGACCGTCCCGGGCGGATGCGCGCGCTCTTCGACCGGCTGCGGCTCGTGCGCCGCCTGCGTCGCCTGCGGTTCGACCTCGTGGTCGTGCCGAACGGCGGCATGCATCGCAGCAGCATACAGTTCGCGCGCCAGCTCGGTGCGAAGGACTGCCGCTGGCACGATGCCGAGACCGAATTCGACGATCGCAAGCCCGAACACATCGCGCAGCGGCCGATGTGCCACGAGGCGCTGTCGGGGTTCCGGCTCGTGCCCGAACTCGGTCGTGCCGATGTCGACCGCCTCGGGCTGTCGGTTCATCCCGATCGCACGTTGCAGGACGCGTGGTATCGCCTGCTCGGGGAGCGTACGAAGCCGCGCGTCGGTTTGTTCGTGTCGAACAAGGCGGCCGAGCGCCGCTGGCCCGCGGATCGCTGGCGCGACCTCGGCGAGCGGCTCGCGCCGTTCGCCGACGTGATCGTGTTCCGCGATCCGGCCATCCGCAATACCGCCGAGGACGATGCGTGGCGCGATGTGAGCGCGCGCCATGTCGTGCCGTCGTCGGTCGCCGATCTGGTGGCCGCCGCGAGCCTGCTCGATACGATCGTGTCGGCCGACAGCGCACCCGTGCATCTCGCGTCGGCGCTCGGCGTGCCGGTGGCCGCGCTGTTCGAGGACCGTCCCGAGAAATACCTGCGCTGGCATCCGCTCGGCGTGCCGCATGTGATCCTGCGCGCCGGCGCGACCGTCGACGCGATCGGTGTCGACGCGGTCGAGCGCGCCGTGCGTCATCTGCTGCCGCAGGCCGGCCATTGCGACGAGCCGGTGGCGGATGCGGCACGCGCACGGCCGCCGGCCGCCGCGACATCCGCGGTCCTGACCATCACTTCGTAGCGCCGCAAGCACCGCACACGGTGCAAGCGCCGGCGCCTGCCGCACCGCGCCCGCAGGCGGGGTCGCATCAGGGGGCACATCAGCGCGTCCTGCACGGCCGGTTCGCGATGCCGCGCCGGCTGCTGCAAAATCCTGTACATTGCCAGCCTTGTTCAGCCAGCTAGACAGACCGATCGCCGTGGCCCTGTTTTCCTCCGCCCGCCCGCCCAGAACCATCCTCGTTGCCGCGCCGCGCCGTATCGGCGACGTGCTGCTGACGACGCCGCTCGTGCGTTCACTGAAGGCTCGCTGGCCCGATGCGCAGATCGACATGCTGGTGTTTCGCGGCACCGAGGGCGTGCTCGAGCACAATCCGGACGTGCGGCGCGTGATCGTCGTCGCGCAGCGCGCGGGATTCCGCGAGCGGCTGCGCGACGCGCTGTCGATGTGGCGCCGCTACGATCTCGCGTGCGCGGCGCTGAGTTCCGACCGGCCGCGCTTCTATAGCTGGTTCGCGGGTCGCAAACGGGTCGGCCTCGTCGATCCCGACCGCGTCACGTGGCTCACGCGGATGATGCTGAACGGCATCGCGATCAATCACCATGAATCCGCGCATACGGTCGTCAGCACGCTTGCGCTCGCACCCGTGATCGGCATCGAGCCGGTGTCCGAGGTCGTCGCGCCCGGCATCGGTGACGATCCCGCGCGGCGCGCGCGCTTCGACGCATGGCTCGCGGAGTCGCCGGCGATCCGCGACGGCAAGCCGCTGGTCGTCCTGCATCCGTATCCGATGTTCCGCTACAAGCAATGGCGGCTCGAAGGCTGGGTCGAGATGATCGGCTGGCTGCGCGAGCGCGGCTTTGCGGTCGCGTTGTCGGGCGGTCCAGCCGATCGCGAGCGCGAGTATGCGGAGCAGGTCGCGGCCGAAGCGGGCGGCGACGTGCTGAATCTGGTCGGCCGCCTCACGTTCGGCGAGAGCGCGGAGCTCGTGCGGCGCGCGCGGCTCTTCATCGGGCCCGACACCGGCGCGACGCACGTGGCGGCTGCGACGGGCACCGACACGATCGCGCTGTTCGGCCCGTCCGACCCCGTGCGCTGGGGGCCGTGGCCGCAGCACTGGCCCGCGACCGAGAATCCGTGGCCGCTGCGCGGCTCGGGGCGGCACGGGAACGTGTGGCTGCTGCAGGGGGAGGGCGATTGCGTGCCGTGCCGGCACGAGGGCTGCGAGCGCAAGGTCGACAGCCGCAGCGATTGCCTCGCCAATCTCGGCGCGCAGCGCGTGAAAGCCGCGGCGGCCGAGATGCTCGGGCTGAATCCGCCGGGCCCGGCCGAGGGCGCCGTCGATACGTCGCGACTGCATCGCGCCGGATCCGACTGACGACTGACGCGCGGAAGACGCGCGTTTTTGCTTCGTTGCAGGCGGCTTGTTTCGCGGCGAGCCGTGCAGCCCGCTCGCCTTGACGGCAGGCCTCCGCTGCCGCCGAAGCCGGCTGGCGGCAGCGCGGATGCCGTTGCGCGTTACGCGCTGCGCCGGATCGCCGACGTCTCGCGCGGCAGCGCCTCGCCGCTCGCGCCGCAACCGAGCAGGATGCCGGCCAGCAGCACGATCAGGTGCCCTTCGGCGAAATCGAGCAGCAGCGAATTCGCGAGGCTGCCGATCGTGAAGATCGCGAGCCATGCGAGCAGCAAGTGCCGCGAGCGCGGATCGAGCGTGCGGCTGCCGCGCGCGATCTGCACGATCAGGTTGATGAACAGCAGCACGCCGAGCGAGCCGAGCTGCACGGCCATCAGCAGGTATTCGTTGTGCGGGTTCGACGTGAGCTGGCCTTCGGCGGCCGTCTTGCCGGCCGTGAGCTTCTCGAATTCGGATTCGAGGCCGCCTGCACCGTAACCGATCACCGGGCGGTGACGAAACAGCTCGAGCCCCTTCTTGTACCACTCGAGGCGCAACCCGGTCGACGTGGCCGCGTCGCTCTGCCGGTATTGCTGCACTTCCGTCACGACCTTCACGAGCCGGCCGTTGTGAACCGTGCACGCGGCGACGACGAGCGCGACGCCGAACAGGACGAGCACGCCGGCGGCGAGCCCCGCGCGCAGCGCCGATTGCCGGCGCAGCAACAGCACGAAACGCACGGCGACGACGAGGATCAGCAGCAGCGCGATGACCTGCCCCGTGCGTCCCTGCAGCATCACGAACACGTTGACGAGCGACCACGCGGCGACGCCCGCATACGCGGTGCGGGACAGCGCCGTGCGGGCGGCAAGCGCAAGATCGGCCGCCTGATAGAACAGCAGCGCGCCGAACATGCCGGCGGCGATGTGGTTCTTGAACACCCAGGCGCGCGACAGCGGCAGATCGGTCGCGTGCGCGGGCCCGATCGCGGTCAGCCCGAGATAGTTGGTCGTCGA
Source organism: Burkholderia sp. FW306-1C-G01B (assembly GCF_058781685.1). Lineage (NCBI taxonomy): Bacteria > Pseudomonadati > Pseudomonadota > Betaproteobacteria > Burkholderiales > Burkholderiaceae > Burkholderia > Burkholderia sp. FW306-1C-G01B. Next base: position 87,703 of record NZ_JBYSWZ010000010.1, on the reverse strand, counting down.
CAGCAGCAGGATCACGCACAACGTGCCGAACCAGCAGCGCCGCACGATCGGCGCCCAGTTCGAATGACGGAACGCGAGCACGGCGAAGGGCAGCAGCAGCAGCTTGTCGTACTTGGCGACCCAGTTCCACGCCTTGTTGTGCGGTGCGACCGTATACGCGACGCTGGCAGTCAGCGCAGCGAGGATCAGCAGCGCCGCGAGCGAAGCCGGGTCGGTCACGAACGAGCGCAGGTCGCGCCAGAATTCGGGGGAGATCACGAGCGCGGCGGCGAACAGCCCGCAGAAGACGTTGGTCAGCGCGGTCGAGACGGGCACCATGCAGAGCGCGGCGACGGCGAATGCACGGGCGGCGGTCAGGCGCCGCGTGGCGGGAGCGGAAAACGAAAGCATCGGAACCTGTCGAATGGACGAATGCGGCTTGCGGACATCGTGCTCGCGCCGCGCGTCCCGGCGGGAGCTCCGGGACGAACGGCGCAGTATACGCGAAGCAGGCAGCGTTTCTGTGCCGTTTTAGGGGCCCGATCAGCTGAACGCGCGCTTGATCCGCGAGCGCAGCAGCGCGCGCTTCAGGCGCCCAGCAACTGCCGGCGTGTCGAGCGCGATGCGCGTGCCGGCCGGCTCGCCGCGATGCAGGTAGTAGCGGTCGAACGTCGCCTGGGTCATGCCCCATTTGTTCAGGAACTGGCGGCGGCCGTCGTTCTTGACGATCTTGCCCGTGCTCTTCTGCTGGAAGTGGTAGACGAGGCTGTCGCCGACACCGAGGAAGATCCGGCAGCCGGCGTCCCAGAATTTCATCGAGAAGTCGTTGTCGCTGCTCATGCCGGGCGACAACTCGCTGCTGTAGCCGCCGATGCGGTTCCACCAGTCGCGGTGCACGAGCGTCGGCGGCCAGGTCGAACCGAGCCAGTCCGCGCGCGCGAGCCGCGGGGTCGCTTCGACGAGGCCCGCCGCGTCGAAATGCTCGGCATCGCGGCCGAAATTGCTGACGACGACGCACGGGTTGCGCGTGTCGACCGGCTCGATCATCGTGCCCGACAGCATGAAGAGGTCGGTCGGCATCTGTTCGATGCGGCGCACGAGCGCCGCGTCCCAGCCGGGGCAGCAGAACATGTCGTCGTTCATGTAGACGACGTAGTCGCGCGTCGCGCGCGCGGCGGCCAGGTTCACCGCATGGCAGATGCCGATGTTGGTCGGCGACGCGGTGTGCTCGATCCCTTCGCTGCGCACCCAGTCGAGCGTGCCGTCCGAGCCGTCGTTCACGTGCACGATGATCTGGTGATCGTACGCGGAGTGGCGGCGCAGGCTGTCGACGACGAGCTTGAGGTACGGCAGGTTGTTCCAGGTCGGGATGATGATGGAGAACATGGCGGTCGGATTCGGTGGTCGTCGTGGCGGGCGGCGCGCGGTGCAGCCGTCTGGGCGGGCACGCGCGGCGCGGGCAGCCCGGCATTGTAACGCCGGGCCGGCCGCTTGCCGGCGGCGCGCAGGGGCGGGCGCTCAGCGCGCCGGTTCGTGGCCGAGCTTCAGGAAGCGGTAATAAACGGTTTCCGCGTTGAACACGGCGATCATGAAGCCCGCGCGGCCGTCGAGGAACCCGCGCCGCAGCACGTAGGTGCGCACGAACGCCCAGGCGCCGCGCGCGAGCGCCTTGCCGAAGCCGCCGCGCTGGCCGGCCGCGCGGCGCTGGCGCGCGCCGGCCGTCGAATACGCGTCGAGCTTGCGCACGACGGTTTCGAAATCCTCGTACGAGTAGTGCATCAGCTTGCCGGGCAGGCGCTGCGCGGCGGTATCGAACACGAGGCGCTCGTGCACGAGATCGTCCGAGAAACGCGCGGCGCCGCGCCGGAACAGGCGCGGCACCCAGTCCGGATACCAGCCGCTGTGATGGATCCACTGGCCGCAGAAGCTCGACAGCCGGTCCAGCGCATAGACCTGCGCGGCCGGCGCGCGGATCGCGTCGCGGATCGACTGCGCGAGCTCCGGGCTGACGATTTCGTCGGTATCGAGCGACAGGATCCAGTCGGTGCCGAGCGCGTCGAGCGCGCGGTTCTTCTGCGGGCCGAAGCCCGGCCAGTCGCGCTCGACGATCACGCGCGCGCCGTGCGCCTGCGCGATCGCGACGGTATCGTCGGTGCTGCCGCCGTCGATGACGACGACATCGTCGGCGAACGACAGCGCATCGAGGCACTGGGCGAGCCGCGCGGACGCGTTGAGGGCGATGAGGGCGACGCCGAGGGAGGGTTCAGCCATGAAATCGTCGGAAAGGCGGAGAAAACGGTGAGCGGCAGTATACCCGCGGCCCGGCCGCCGGCCGCATCGGCCATGACCGTGCCGGCGAGGGCGGTGCGGCTATAATGTTGAGCCCTTTTCGGCACCCGCCCGACAGGGGCGAAATCCCGGGCGGCCACGCGCCGGGCGCCGCATCGCGGCTCAAGAAGGATTGCCTTGGAAACCCAGAACACTCTCCGCAAACCGATGGACGGCACCGGCACCTCGCCGGTCACGGTCCTGAAGCGCCTGTGGCCGTACATCCGGCCGCTCATCGGCATCGTGGTGCTCGCCGTGATGACGATGGGCGTCGTCGCGGCCACCGAAGCCGGCATTCCGGCGCTGCTCAAGCCGCTGCTCGACCACGGTTTCGGCGTGCACGGCAGCGACCGCGCGAAATGGTACGTGCCGATCGCGGTGATCGGCCTCGCGCTCGTGCGTGGCGTATCGCAGTACGCATCGAATTACCTGCTCAACTACGTTTCGAACCGCATCCTGCTGCAACTGCGGCTCGAGATGTTCCAGCGGATGATCCATACCGGCGCGTCGTTCTTCCAGCGCGAAACCGCGAGCACGGTGATCAACGCGATCGTGTTCGAGGTCAACCAGATCCTGTCGGTGCTGACGGGCGTGATGGTCACGCTCGTGCGCGATTCGCTGACGGTGATCTTCCTGCTCGGCTACCTGTTCTACCTGAACTGGCGGCTCACGCTGATCGTCGCGGTGATCCTGCCCGGCATCGGCTGGCTCGTCAGCAAGATCAACCGCCGCCTGCGCCGCCTGAACCGCGAGCACCAGACGCTGACCAACGAACTGTCGTACATCGTCGAGGAGACGGTCGGCGGCTACAAGGTCGTCAAGGTGCACAACGGCGAAGCGTACGAGATGGACCGCTTCGCGTCGATGAGCAAGCGCCTGCGCGGCTACGCGATGCGCATGACGATCTCGGGCGGTCTCGCGCAGCCGCTCACGCAGTTCCTCGCGTCGATCGCGCTCGCGGTCGTGATCACGATCGCGGTCGTGCAGTCGACCAACGACCAGACGACGGTCGGCGGCTTCGTCGCGTTCGTCACGTCGATGCTGCTGGTGATTTCTCCGCTCAAGCACCTGATCGACGTCAACCAGCCGCTGCAGCGCGGGATGACGGCGGCCGAGCTGATCTTCGGGCTGATCGACGAGCCGGCCGAGCCGCAGGGCGGCGGGCGGCTGCTGCCGCACGCGCGCGGCGAGATCGAGTTCCGCGGCGTGTCGTTCGACTACGGCGCGGCCGAGCGGCCGACGCTCGACCGCATTTCGTTCAAGGTCGCGCCGGGCGAAATGATCGCGCTCGCCGGCCCGTCCGGCAGCGGCAAGACCACGCTCGTGAACCTGCTGCCGCGCTTCTTTGACCCGACGGACGGTGCGATCCTGGTCGACGGCGTGCCGGTTGCCGACTACGACCTCCACGCGCTGCGCAGCCAGATGGCCATGGTCAGCCAGGACGTCGTGCTGTTCAACGACACGATCGCCGCGAACGTCGCATACGGGCAGACGCCCGACCGCGCGCGCGTGCAGGCCGCGCTCGAGGCCGCGAACCTCGCCGACGCGGTTGCCGCGATGCCCGACGGGCTCGACACGCTCGTCGGCGGCAACGGGATGCGGCTGTCCGGCGGCCAGCGCCAGCGGCTCGCGATCGCGCGCGCGATCTACAAGGACGCGCCGATCCTGATCCTCGACGAAGCGACGTCGGCGCTCGATTCGGAATCGGAGCGCCACGTGCAGGCCGCGCTCGAACGGCTGATGGAAGGCCGCACGACGCTCGTGATCGCGCACCGGCTGTCGACGATCGAGCGTGCGGACCGCATCCTCGTGCTCGAGGCCGGCAAGATCGTCGAAGAGGGCAGCCACGACGAACTGCTGCGCCACGGCGGCCTCTACGCGCACCTGCACCGGATCCAGTACCAGCAGCAGGCGGCGTGACGCGCGTTCCGTTCGCGTCAAACCGGTGTGCTAGTCTTGATTGGGCAGGCCCGGTCGTTTGCTACGACGTGACAACACGGAGGGAAGGCACGATGAAGAAGATGCACTGCATGATGCTGGCCGCGCTGATCGCGGCGGGTTTCGCCGCGCCGGCCGCGATGGCGCAGGATCACGGCAACTTCGACGACCATGACAACCGCGGCATGCATCGCGGCCATGGCCCGAAACACATGCCGCCCGGCCAGGCGATGCACCGCGAGGACGACGTGCCGCCGCGCTGGGCCGACCAGCCGCGCCGCGACTGGCACAAGGGCGACCGGCTGCCCAGCGAATTCCGCGACCGCCAGTACGTGATCGACGACTGGCGCGGCTACCACCTGAGCCCGCCGCCGCGCGGCTATCACTGGGTCGGCGTGGGCGGCGATCACCTGCTCGTTCAGATCGGCTCGGGCATCGTGCTGCAGATCGGCGAGTAACGTTTCCCGCCGTTTATCCGGTTGCCGGGCCCGCGCCCGGCAGCCGCGTCACTTTGCCGCCGCGCGGCGGAACCAGCGCCGCTCGATTCTCGACATCCCCCAGCACACGCCGAGCGCACATACGGTGCCGAGCGTCACCTCGCCGAGCCGCATCAACGGAATGTCCCACAGCGGGCCGTTGCCCGGAAACAGCAGCACGATCGTCGCGGTCACGCCGCCGAGCCGTGCCGCGCTGCCGACGTTCAGGCACCAGCAGCAGACGATCGTGAGCGCGACCGCGAGCGCATAGGCGACGAGGCGATCGCCGCCGAGCGCGGCGCCCGCGAAGCCGAGCACGCCGCCGATCATCGCGCCGACGAACTGGTCGCGCGACAGCGACATCGTGTCCGAGTAGTTGTGCTGCGTGACGGCGATCGCGGTGACCGCCGCCCACACGGCCTGCTCGGTGTGCAGCGCACGTCCGATCGTGTACGCGAGGCACGCGCCGCACACGGCCTGGATGGCCATCAGCACGCCTTGCACGAAACGCTCGCCGAAGGTCAGCCCCTTGAACAGATCGAAGACCGACTGCTGGATCTGCTGGCGGGCTTCGTTGAGTGTCCTGATCGTATCCATCATGAGTTGGCCAAGAAGCGGGTAACGGCGGCGCGCCGCCCTCAATGCGCCTGTTCGGGCGATGCGGCGGCCGGCTCGTCGGCCGCTGCGTCGCCGTTCTCGACGCGCGTTTCGGGCATCGCGAGCCAGACCAGCAGCACCGCGAGCGCACCCGCGCCCGCGAGCCCGAAGAAGCTGACCGTGTTGCCGAAGTGATCGGCGACGTAGCCGGCCGCGGCCGTGCTGAGCGTCGCGCCGATCCCGGCCGCGAGCCCGAAGAGCCCGATACACAGGTTATAGCGGCCCTTGCCGCCCGCGACGTCGGCCGCGATCAGCGGCAGCATCACGCCGAACACGGCCGCGCTGATGCCGTCGAGCATCTGTACGGGCACGAGCAGGTACGGGCTGCTCACGCCGGCGAACAGCAGCGCGCGCACCGGCAGCGCGGAGAAGCCGAGCAGCAGGATCGGCCGGCGCCCCCAGCGTTGCGCGGAGCGGCCGACCCACGGCGACAGCATCGCGACGATCGCCTGCGGCACGATGATGCACGCGGCGATCACGAGCTGCACGTTCTCGCCCATCCCGGCCGTGACTTCGCCGGCCGCGAGGTTCAGCATTGCCGCGTTCGACAGGTGGAACAGCACGACGCACGCCGCGAAGATCAGCATCCGGCGGTCGCGCAGCAGTTCGAGCAGCGTTTCGCGGTGCTCGCCTTCGTCGTGATCGTCGGGCTTCGACGACTGCGGAATCACCTCGTGCGTCGGCTGGATCATCGCGAGCGCGAACAGCGCGGGCAGCGCCAGCACCGCGGTCAGCCAGAACACCGCGCGCGCGGAGAAGTATTCGCCGGTGAGCCCCATCAGGCCCGCCGCGACCGCGCTGCCGATCGACGCCCAGCGCGCGTTGCGGCCGAGCCGGTCGCCGAGGTCGGCGCGGCCGACCAGCGAGAACGAGATCGCGGCCATTGCCGGCACGAGCATGCAGCTCGCGAACCCGTGGAACACCTCGGCGGCGATCACCGGCACGATCGTCGGGCTCGACGCGAGCAGCACCGCGGACAGGATGATGGCCGCGATCGCCCACGCGGCCGCGCCTTTCTTGTTCTTCAGCGCATCGACGGCCGCGCCGCCCGGCACCTGGCTGACCATCGCGCTGATCGTGCCGATCGACAGCACCATGCCGATCTCGCCCTGCGTCCACTTGTGCGACGCGAGGTAGGACGCGATGAACGGACCGAACCCGGTTTGAACGTTTGCAACGAAAAAGTTGAGCCAGTCGAGAGACCGCAGACTGCGAACGCTGACGGAATGCTTGATCGTCATCGGGTGGCACTCGCAGACGAAGCCGGCGCGGGGGCGGCAGGGGGCGGCGGCGAGACCGCGACGATCGGCTTGTCGGCCGCGTAGGGCGGCGACGCCTTGATCTGCGCGTCGTTCAGGTCGAGCTGCGGATGCAGCGCCTTGTCGCGCGTGACGAAGCGCAGCGCGGCCCAGTTCGCGGCGATCGAGCGGCGGTCGGTATTGACGAGCCCGCCGAGGTCGAGCACGACGGCCTGCGGTTGCGCGGCGCGGTCGATCAGCACGTCGACGACGCGGCCGATCTTCGTGCCGTTCGGGCGCTCGACATCGCTGTCGAGCATCGGCAGCCGCGTCGCGGGCGATGCCGCGGCGGAGCCCGACAGCGGCACGGCCTTCGGCCGCGCGGCGGGCGGCAGGTCGCCCGACGGCACGTCGAGCACGATCGGCTCCTGTTTGCCGCCCGGCGTAAAGCGGAACACGTTCCACGGGAAGATGACCTTGCGGTCGCCGACGCCCATGAAGCCCTGCAGGTTGACGATCATCTCGCGCGGTTTGCCGTTCGCGTCGGTCACCATGTCGATCGCGCGGCCGATCACCTTGCCGTTGCGGCGCGCGACTTCGCTGTCGAGCAGCGCATGGATCTGGGTGCGGTCGAGCACGCGCGTCGCGACGAGCGGCGCGGGCGGCGGCGGGGGCGGCGTCGGCGATTCGGGGCGCTGTACCGGCTTCGGCCGCGTCACCTCGCGGTGCGGCTTCTTCGGCGCTTCCGGTTCCTCCGGCTGCGTCGGCGCCGGCACGGGCGGCATCGTCAGCGGCTCGCCGGCGGTTTCCTCGACGGGCTCGACGAGCGCCTCGCTGATCGGCGCGGGCGGATTCTGGGTCGGCAGCAGCCCGCAGCCGGACAGCAGCACGGCGGCGGCGAGAATCAGGAAGACCGTCGACGACGGAAACGACTTGCGGGATGCGGGAAACGGAAGTCCGCCGCTCATTGACACTCACTCCATGGGTCGGGGGCGGCCCGAGGGCACGCGGCTGGCGATGGATGGCGGGTGCGGGCGGCGCACCACGCGAGGTGAGAGTTTAACGTGTCTTGCTTTCAGGACCGATTTCGATGGCCGATTGGAGGCGGACTGTCGGGAAAAGGAAGGGATCGGGGGCGGGGCGTGGGACGCCGAACGACGGTCGAGGATGCGGCCGCGGCGCCTGATCGGGGGTAGTCACGGTCGACACGGCGTGAATCGTGCGAGCCGGTGCCGGTTGCGCGGGTGTCGGGAGACGGGTAAGGGAGGCTGAAGAGAAGGCGGGGCATACAGGCGCCGGCCTGGCCCGCCGTCATGGCGGGCCGGCGCGGGCGCTGCCCGATGCAGGGCGAAACCGGAAAGTCAGGCGTCCGGATACCACGCATCGGTGAATTCGCTGACCTTGACGTCGGTCAGTTCCGGCCGTGCGGCCAGCCAGCCGCGCACGATCTCGCGATCGGCGTCGGTCGTCGTGCCGCGCGGTGCGCCGGAGATCACATAGGCGCCGATGCCTTCGTCCGCGGACGCGACGGTCAGCAGCCCGTTCGCTTCGACGAAGTCGATGAACGCGTCGATCAGTTCGCCGCGTTCGAGGTCGGTCATCTCGTTGCGGTAATGCGCGGTCGCGTTGAACGCGAGTTCCTGGAATTCGCCGATGTGGAGTTTCTTGCGCTGACGGCGGTTGTGGCCTTGGCTCATGGTGCGTGATGAATGCGAAAAGGGTAAGTGAAAGGGCGGCGGCGGGCGCTGGCGCGGGATGCGCGAGCGGCCCGGGCGCCGCATCGAAGCGCCGCGCGGCGATGCCGGCGGCGGATGGACGGAACCTTACATCAGCACGATATCGTACTGCTCCTGGCTCAGATTCGATTCAACCTGCAGCGACACCGGCTTGCCGATGAAGTCGATCAGCATCGCGAGATGCTGCGATTCCTCGTCGAGGAACAAATCGATCACCTGCTGCGCGGCGATCACGCGGAATTCGCGCGGGTTGAACTGCCGCGATTCGCGCAGGATCTCGCGCAGGATGTCGTAGCACACGGTGCGCGAGGTCTTCACCTGGCCCTTGCCCTGGCAGGTCGGGCAGGGCTCGCACAGCACGTGCGCGAGCGATTCGCGCGTGCGCTTGCGCGTCATCTCGACGAGCCCGAGCTGCGAGAAAGTATTGACCGTCACGCGCGTGCGGTCGCGCGACAGCGCCTTCTTCAGCTCGGACAGCACCGCGTCGCGATGCTCGGCGTTCTCCATGTCGATGAAGTCGATGATGATGATCCCGCCGAGGTTGCGCAGCCGCAGTTGCCGCGCGATCGTGTGCGCGGCCTCGAGGTTGGTCTTGAAGATCGTGTCGTCGAAGTTGCGTGCGCCGACATAACCGCCGGTGTTCACGTCGATCGTCGTCATCGCCTCGGTCTGGTCGATCATCAGGTAGCCGCCCGACTTCAGGTCGACGCGGCGCGACAGCGCGCGCTGGATCTCCGTCTCGATGTTGTACAGGTCGAACAGCGGCCGCTCGCCCGTGTAGTGGTGCAGCTTCGGGCTCACGGCCGGCGTGAACTCGGCCGCGAATTCCGCGAGGCGCTGGTACGTCTCGCGCGAATCGACCTGGATGCGCGTCGTGTCGTCGTTCGCGAAATCGCGCAGCACGCGCTGTGCGAGATCGAGATCCTGGTACAGCAGGCTCGTCGCCGGCAGCCGCTGCGCCTGCGCGACGATCGTCGCCCATGTCTTGCGCAGGTAGGCGACGTCGCCGGCCAGCTCGTCGGAGGTCGCATCCTCGGCGATCGTGCGCACGATGTAGCCGCCTTTCTCGTCCGGCGGGATCACGGCCGTCAGGCGCGCGCGCACGGCCTCGCGCTCGGCCTCGCTCTCGATCTTCTGCGAGATGCCGATATGCGGTTCCTGCGGCAGGTAGACGAGCGTGCGGCCCGCGATGCTGACCTGCGTCGACAGCCGTGCGCCCTTCGTGCCGATCGGATCCTTGATTACCTGGACCATCAGCGTCTGGCCTTCGAACACGGTCTTCTCGATCGGCTGGTGCGGCGTGTTCGACTGCGGCTCGCCCGCGAGGCGCGGATGCCAGATGTCGGCCACGTGCAGGAACGCCGCGCGCTCGAGGCCGATGTCGATGAACGCCGACTGCATGCCGGGCAGCACGCGCACGACCTTGCCGAGATAGATGTTGCCGACCCGCCCGCGCGACAGCGTGCGCTCGACGTGAAGCTCCTGCACCGCGCCTTGCTGGACGAGTGCGACCCGCGTTTCCTGCGGCGTGAGGTTGATCAGGATTTCTTCGTTCATGGTGGGATTCAGAAGGCGACACGCGCGGCACGCAACAGCGCCGCGGTCTCAAAAAGGGGCAGACCCATGATACCCGAATGGGAACCGTCGATCCGCTCGATGAATTCGGCCGCGCGCCCCTGGATCGCGTACGCGCCGGCCTTGCCGAACGGCTCGCCCGTTTCGACGTAGCGCGCGTATGCGTCGCGCGATGCCGCCGCGAAGCGCACCGACGAGCGCGACAGTGCGGGCGGCAGCAGTTCGCCGCGCGCGTCGATCACGGCGACGGCGGTCAGGACTTCGTGTTCGCGGCCCGCGAGGCGCGTCAGCATCGCGAGCGCGTCATCGGCGTCGGCCGGCTTGCCGAGGATCGCGTTGTCGATCGTGACGGTCGTATCGGCAACCAGCACCGGCGCGGCCGGCTTGCCGCTCGCGACGAGGCGCGCACGCGCGGCTTCGGCCTTCGCGACGGTCACGCGCCGCACGTACGTATCGGCGGCTTCGCCGGGCAGTTCGGCTTCGAGCGCCTCGGCGTCTTCGTCGGGGCGCGGCAGCAGCAACTCGAAGCGTACACCGATCTGCTGCAGCAGCTCCTGGCGGCGCGGGCTTTGCGAAGCGAGGTAAAGGATCGGGAAAAGCGCGGGGGACGTGCTGGACGGCATGGTGTCGTTATCTCGGTGGGCGCGCGCGGCGCGCGTCTCGAGGACGACACGTCATGCGCGGTGGTAGGGGTGATTCTGCGTGATGCTCCACGCCCGGTAAAGCTGTTCGGCGAGCAGCACGCGCACCATCCCGTGCGGCAGCGTCATGCTCGAGATGCGCAGCAGCACGTCGGCGCGTGCTTTCAGTTCCGGATCGAGCCCGTCTGCGCCGCCGATCACGAACGCGACGTCGCGGCCGTCCTGCTGCCAGCCGGGCAGCGCCTGCGCGAGCTGCATCGTGGTCCAGTCGCGGCCGCGCTCGTCGAGCGCGACGAGGCGTGCGCCCTTCGGCAGCGCGGCCTCGATCTTCTGCCGCTCGGCTGCCATCACGCTTTCGGCGCTGCGGCCGCCCGAACGCAGTTCGGGCTTGATCTCGCGCAGCTCGATGCGCAGCTCGGGCGGCATCCGCTTCGTGTATTCGTCGAAGCCGGATGCGATCCAGCCCGGCATCTTGTGGCCGACCGCGAGAATGAAAAGCTTCATCGGGACGATTCGTGACGACTTAACGGCGGCGGGCGGCCGTCTTGCGTGCCGGGCGGGCCGGCGCGGCTTCTTCCTCGTCTTCGTCGTCTTCGCTGGCCGTCGCGAAGCCATTCTGGCCCTTGCCGCCGCCGAGTTTCATCCGCACGGGTTTGTCGCCCCAGATTTCCTCGAGGTTGTAGTACTGGCGCAGGGCCGGCTGCAGGATGTGCACGACGGCGTCGCCGCAGTCGACCAGCACCCATTCGCCGGTTTCCTCGCCCTCGGAGCTGACGATGTCGCCGCCGGCTTCCTTGACCTTGTCGCGCACGCTCGATGCGAGGGCCTTGGTCTGGCGGTTGGAGGTGCCCGATGCGACGACCACGCGGTCGAACAGTTCGGTCAGGTGGCTGGTGTTGAACACCTTGATGTCTTGCGCCTTGACGTCTTCGAGGGCGTCGACGATCACGCGCTGCAGTTTGCGAATATCCATGGAATCAGGTGTGGTAGAGGCGATGTTGAAGAATATAGGCCCATACGGCGGCCGGTACATGTTCGGCCGATGCGTCGGGCATTTGCGCATGGCGCGCGATGCATTCGCGCAGGTGCGCGCGGATGTCGGTCGCGGCGATGTCGAACGCGAGGGTCGTGTCGATCAGCAGGCGGCCGGCCGGCGTGGCCTTCAGCACGTCGGCGCCGGCCTGCCGCGCGGTGATTTCCTGCGCAACCTCCGGCGGCGCCGCGCCGAGCTCGAAGCCCGGGCGCGTCGACGCGCAGATGTGCGCGTAGTCGAACAGCTTGCGCCAGTCGCGCCACGTATCGAGGCGCACGAGCTGGTCGGCGCCGATCAGCAGCGACAGCGACGCGTCGGGGCCGATCCGCTCGCGCCAGCGCGCGAGCGTGTCGACCGTGTAGGTCGGGCCGGCGTGCTCGATCTCGTCGGTCGCGACGGTCACGGTCACGCCCGGCAGCACGAGCGAATCCGCGGCCGCGCGCGTCATCGCGAGCCGATGCTCGGCGGCCGACACGTCGCGTTTCTGGTACGGCTGCCCGGCGGGCAGCAGCACGAGCTCGGTCAGGCCGAGCAGCTCGGCGAACCGGCGCGCGAGCGCGAGATGGCCGTCGTGGATCGGGTCGAAAGTGCCGCCCAGCAAGCCGATACGACGCGGCAGCGGGGCGGGGCGGGCGGTGGTGTCCAGAAACGCGTCCTTTTCTTGTGGCAGCGGGGGGGCGCGCGGGCTCAGACCCAGTCGCGCGGCACGATGAAGTCGCTGTACAGGCGTGCTTCAGGCGTTCCCGGTTCGGGCTGCCAGTTGTAGCGCCAGTTCGCGACCGGCGGCATCGACATCAGGATCGACTCGGTCCGGCCGCCGCTTTGCAGGCCGAACAGCGTGCCACGGTCGAACACGAGGTTGAATTCGACGTAACGGCCGCGGCGGTAGGCCTGGAAGTCGCGCTCGCGCTCGCCGTACGGCAGGTCGGCGCGGCGCTCGACGATCGGCAGGTAGGCCTGCAGGAACGCATCGCCGACGCTTTGCATCATGTCAAACGAACGTTCGAAACCGGGCTCGGAGAAATCGTCGAAGAAGATCCCGCCGATGCCGCGCATCTCGTTGCGGTGCTTCAGGAAGAAATACTCGTCGCACCATTTCTTGAAGCGCGGGTAGAGCTCGGCGCCGAACGGGTCGAGCGCATCCTTGCAGGTCTGGTGGAAATGGCGCGCGTCGTCCTCGAAACCGTAAACCGGTGTCAGATCCATGCCGCCGCCGAACCAGAACACGGGATCCTCGCCCGGTTTCGTCGCGATCAGCATCCGCACGTTCATGTGCACGGTCGGGCAGTACGGATTGCGCGGGTGCAGCACGAGCGACACGCCGAGCGCCTCGAAGCCGCGGCCCGCGAGCTGCGGGCGCGCCGCGCTCGCCGACGGCGGCAGCGCGTCGCCCGCGACGTCGGAAAAGCCGATTCCCGCGCGCTCGAACACGCGGCCGCCTTCGAGAATCCGCGTGCAGCCGCCGCCGCGCAGGCGCTCGGCCAGCCCGCGCTGCCAGGCGTCGGTCGCGAGCGGCGTGCCGTCGAGCGCGCCGAGCGCGTCGGCGATGCGTGCCTGCAGGCCCTGGAGGTACGTGCGCACGCGCGCCACGTCGTAGGTCGAATCGGTCATGTCTGGACTGGGTGCCCCCGCCCGAAGCGGGGGCCGTAAAAAAGGCATCTGCCGGGCATTCTATCGAACCCCGGCAGAGAGGCCGCCGCGCGAGGGCGGGGCGGCGGTTGCGATCGTCACACGCTCTTGCGGTTGAGCGCGCGGAAACCGATGTCGCGGCGGTACTGCATGCCTTCGAAATTGATCTGGTTGATCGTGTCGTACGCATGCTGCTGCGCTTCGCGCACCGAATCGGCGAGGCCGACCACGCACAGCACGCGGCCGCCGGACGTCACGAGCTTGTCGCCATCGCCGAGCGTCGTGCCCGCATGGAACGTGACGGCCTGTTCGGTCTCGGCCGGGATCCCGTTGATGCGGTCGCCCTTGCGCGGCGCGTCCGGGTAGCCGTGCGCGGCCAGCACGACGCCGAGCGCGGTGCGGCGGTCCCAGTCGAGCTCGACCGTGTCGAGCGTGCCCGCGATCGCCTGCTCGACGACCTTCGAGAAATCGCTCTTCAGGCGCGCCATGATCGGCTGCGTTTCCGGGTCGCCCATTCGGCAGTTGAACTCGAGCGTGCGCGGATTGCCTTCCTTGTCGATCATCAGGCCCGCATACAGGAAGCCGGTGAAGCGGATGCCGTCCTTCTCCATCCCGCGCACGGTCGGCATGATGATTTCGCGCATCACGCGTGCGTGCATCTGCGGCGTGACGATCGGCGCGGGCGAATACGCGCCCATGCCGCCGGTGTTCGGGCCGCGGTCCTCGTCGAGCAGGCGCTTGTGGTCCTGGCTGGAAGCCAGCGCCAGCGCATGCTTGCCGTCGACCATCACGATGAAGCTCGCTTCCTCGCCGTCGAGGAATTCCTCGATCACGACGCGCGCGCCGGCGTCTCCAAGCTTGTTGCCCGACAGCATCATGTCGACGGCGGCATGCGCCTCTTCGAGCGTCATCGCGACGACGACGCCCTTGCCGGCCGCGAGGCCGTCGGCCTTCACGACGATCGGCGCACCCTTCGCGTCGATGTAAGCATGGGCTGCTGCGGCATCGGAGAAGGTTTCGTAGTCGGCCGTCGGGATGCCGTGACGCTTCATGAACGCCTTCGCGAAATCCTTCGAGCTTTCGAGCTGCGCGGCTTCGCGGGTCGGGCCGAACACCTTCAGGCCGCGCGCGCGGAACAGGTTGACGATGCCGGCCGCGAGCGGCGCTTCCGGCCCGACGAGCGTGAACGCGACGCCTTCGCTTTCCGCGAAATCGGCGAGTTCGTCGAGCGACGTGATGTCGACGTTCTTCAGACGCTCGTCCTGCGCCGTACCGCCATTGCCGGGTGCGACGTAGACCATCTGGACGCGCGGCGACTGCGCGAGCTTCCACGCCAGTGCATGTTCGCGGCCGCCGGAACCGACGACGAGTAGTTTCATGGGATTCCCCGCAGACTAGAAAACAGGGCGGCCGGCACGCTCAGGCGCGCCGGCCGCGGATTCGGTCGGGCCGCCGCCGCGACAGGAGCACGGCGGCCGGCATCTCATTCCTCGACGATGACGGCGTTCGTATACACGTCCTGCACGTCGTCGAGGTTCTCGAGCGCGTCCAGGAGCTTCTGCATCTTGGCCGCGTCGTCGCCGGTGAATTCGACTTCGTTTTGCGGCTTCATCGTCACTTCGGCGAGTTCGGCCTTGAAGCCGGCAGCTTCGAGCGCGTCCTTCACCTTCGAGAATTCCTGCCAGTCGCACAGCACTTCGATCGAGCCGTCGTCGTTCGTGTTCACGTCGTTCGCGCCGGCTTCGAGCGCGGCTTCCATCAGCGCGTCTTCCGACGTGCCGGGCGCGAACAGGAACTGGCCGACGTGATCGAACATGAACGCGACCGAGCCGTCGGTGCCCATGTTGCCGCCGAACTTCGAGAACGCGTGGCGGACTTCCGCGACCGTGCGGGTGCGGTTGTCGGTCAGCGTATCGACGATGATCGCCGCGCCGCTGATGCCGTAGCCTTCGTAACGGATTTCCTCGTAGTTCGCGCCGTCCGCACCGCCGACGCCGCGATCGATCGCGCGCTTGACGTTGTCCTTCGGCATGTTCGCGTCGGCCGCCTTGTCGACCGCGAGACGCAGGCGCGGGTTCGAGCCGACGTCGCCGCCGCCGAGGCGGGCCGCGACCTGGATTTCCTTGATCAGGCGGGTCCAGATCTTGCCGCGCTTCGCGTCGGCCGCTGCCTTCTTATGCTTGATGTTGGCCCATTTCGAATGACCAGCCATACCTTTCTCCGTGCCCGGGCGCGCTGCGCGGGCGATTGTGCCAATGTGTCGTTGAATCGGCGGCCGTTTCGGCGGGCATGAAGCCGCGGGGCCGCGCGTGTCGAGTGGATCGAGATTTTATCACGCGGCGACCGTCGGATCGGGGCCGCCGCGCATGGCCGAACGGCCGGGCAGGCTGCCGCGGGGTACCCGACGGCGTGCCGCGCGGCCGTGCAGGCACGTCAGTTCTTGGTGCCGAACAGGCGGTCGCCCGCGTCGCCGAGGCCCGGCACGATGTACGCGTGCTCGTTCAGGTGCGAGTCGAGCGAAGCCACATACAGCTTCACGTCCGGGTGCGCGTCCTGGAACACCTGCACGCCCTCGGGCGCGGCGACGAGCGCGACGAACATGATGTTCGCGGCCGGCACGTTGCGGCGCTTGAGCACGTCGACCGCATGCACGGCCGAATAGCCGGTCGCGACCATCGGGTCGCACAGGATGAAGATGCGGTCCTCGAGGTCGGGCAGGCGCACGAGGTATTCGACCGGGCGGTGGTCCTCGGCGCGGTACACGCCGATGTGGCCGACGCGCGCGGACGGGACCAGGTCGAGCAGGCCGTCCGACATCCCGATGCCCGCGCGCAGCACGGGCACGATCGCGAGCTTCTTGCCCGCGATCACGGGCGCGTCGACCTCGACGAGCGGGGTTTCGACCCGTCTGGTCGTGATCGGCAGGTTGCGGGTGATCTCATAGCCCATCAGCAGCGTGATTTCGCGCAGCAGCTCGCGGAACGTGCGCGTCGACGTGTCCTTGTCGCGCATGTGGGTGAGCTTGTGCTGGATCAGCGGGTGATCGAGGATGAAGAGATTCGGGAAACGGCTGTCCTGTTTCATGACGGGGGCGCCTTGGCGGCAAAAGGGGATCGGGGCGACGGCGGCGCCAGGCCGGCCGCCGCTCATGGCCGCAATTTTACCAAGGCGCGTCGCATGATCCGGATATTATCGACGTCTCACGACAATCCGCGTGCCGCGCTCGCCCGTTCGCCCGCCTACCGGCGCGACACGGGGCCGCACCGGCGCGCGTCGCCACCAGGGAATCGACGATGGATCTCGGCATCGCAGGAAAGACCGCGCTCGTGTGCGCGGCAAGTAAGGGCCTCGGGCGCGGCTGCGCGGAAGCGCTGGCCGCCGAGGGCGTGAACCTCGTGATCGTCGCGCGCACGCGCGACACGCTCGACGCCACCGCCGACGCGATCCGCGCGGCGTCCGGCGTGTCGGTCACGGCGGTCGCGTGCGACATCACGACGCCGGACGGGCGCGCGGCCGCGCTCGCCGCGTGCCCGCAGCCGGACATTCTTGTGAACAATGCGGGCGGGCCACCGCCCGGCGACTTCCGCGACTTCTCGCACGACGACTGGATCCGCGCGCTCGAGTCGAACATGCTGACGCCGATCGAGCTGATCCGCGCGACCATCGACGGGATGATCGCGCGCGGCTTCGGCCGGATCGTCAACATCACGAGTTCGGCCGTGAAGGCGCCGATCGACGTGCTCGCGCTGTCGAACGGCGCGCGCTCGGGGCTGACCGGCTTCGTCGCTGGGCTGTCGCGCAAGGTCGCCGGCCAGGGCGTGACGATCAACAGCCTGCTGCCGGGGCTGTTCGACACCGACCGGATCGCGACCACGCTCGCCGCGTCGGCGCAGGCGCAGGGCGTGACGGTCGACGAAATGCGCGCGCGGCGCACGAAGGACATCCCGGCCGGCCGACTCGGCACGCGCGAGGAGTTCGGCGCAGCGTGCGCGTTCCTGTGCAGCGTGCATGCCGGCTATATCACCGGGCAGAACTGGCTGCTCGACGGCGGCGCGTATCCGGGCACGTTCTGACGCGCACTCGCCAAATCACGATCACGACAAAAACCAAACGACGAAGGAACCGGAGATGAGCAAACCCCGCATCGCATTGATTGCGCACGACGCGAAGAAGGACGAGATCGTCGCGCTCGCGGGTCAATTTCGCGAGACGCTCGCGCAATGCCGGCTGGTCGCGACGGGCACGACGGGCGGCCGCATCGCGGCCGCGCACGGGCTGGAGGTCGAGCGCAAGCTGTCGGGACCGCTCGGCGGCGACCTGCAGATCGGCGCGGAACTGGCCGACGGCCGCGTCGACCTCGTCGTGTTCCTGCGCGACCCGATGACCGCGCAGCCGCACGACCCCGACATCACCGCGCTCGTGCGCGCATGCGACGTGCACGACGTGCCGGTCGCGACCAACGTCGCGACCGCGCGGATGCTGCTCGACGATCTGGCGCGGAACATGCAGGACGTTTGCTAGGCGCTTGCTGCGCCCGATTGCCCATGCCGGCGGCAGGGCCATGCATGGACGGCCGCGACGCGCGAGAATCGTGCGTCGCGACGCGCACCTGCCGCCCGGTTCCCGCATGAATCGGCCGACCCGCGCATCGGCGACCCGGATTTTTCCTGACCGATTGACAGACGAGGAGCGAAACGATGCCGAAAGCAATCCGATACGACCAGCCAGGCGGCCCGGACGTGATGAAGTGGGTCGATGTCGAGGTCGGCGTGCCGAAGGCGGGCGAAGTCCGCATCCGGCAGCACGCGGTCGGGCTCAACTACATCGACGTGTATTTCCGCACGGGCCTCTATCCGCAGCCGCTGCCCGGCGGCCTCGGGATGGAGGCGGCGGGCGAGGTGACGGCCGTCGGCGACGGCGTGAGCGCGCTCGAGGTCGGCGACCGCGTCGCCTATGTCGGCCAGCCGCCGGGCGCGTATGCGCAGGAGCGCGTGATGCCGGCCGAGCGGCTCGTGAAGCTGCCGGACGGCATCAGCTACGACGACGCGGCGTCGGTGATGCTGCAAGGCCTGACCGCGCACTACCTGCTGCGCCGCACGTATCCGGTGAAGGCCGGCGACACGATCCTGATCCACGCGGCGGCCGGCGGCGTCGGCCTGCTCGTGTGCCAGTGGGCGAAGGCGCTCGGCGCGACCGTGATCGGGACGGTCGGCTCCGACGAGAAAGCCGAGCTGGCGAAGGCGCACGGCTGCGACCACCCGGTCGTCTACACGCGCGAGAACTTCACGCAGCGCGTGAAGGAGATCACGAACGGCGCGGGCGTGCCGGTCGTCTACGATTCGATCGGCAAGGACACCTACATCGGCTCGCTCGACAGCCTCGCGCCGCTCGGGATGTTCGTCAGCTTCGGCAACGCGTCGGGCCCGCTGCCGCCGATCGACTCGAAGGAGTTCTCGTCGCGCGGCTCGCTGTTCTTCACGCGGCCGACGCTGTTCTCGTACATCGCGAAGCGCGCCGATCTCGAAGCCGCGGCCGCCGAGCTGTTCGACGTGATCCTGTCGGGCAAGGTGAAGGCGAGCATCAACCAGCGCTATCCGCTCGCGGAAGTCGGCCGCGCGCATGAAGATCTCGAAGCGCGCAAGACCACCGGCTCGACGATCCTCGTTCCCTGACCGTTCCTTTCGTGCCGGCGCCACGCCGGCACGCGCCTTCGCGGGCGGCGCTGCGGCGCCGCCCGTCCCGCGTCCGTTTTTCTCCCGCCTCGCGTTTACACGTTTTTTATATCCGCCCCGATACCTTTGACCCGTCCTTTACGTGCGTTCCCATAAGGTTCTAGTCGTCTGATTTCGACGACGGAGAACACAAAAATGGATGGGGTATTCATCGGCGCCCTGGTGCTTTTCACCGTGCTGATCCTCGGTTTGGTTGCCGGTTGCGAGAAGCTCGTGCAATACGGTCGCGGGGGGCGAGCATGACCTGGATGCTTTGGCTGGCGGGCGCATCGACAGCCCTGCTGTTCGCGTATCTCGTCTTTGCGCTGCTGCGCGCGGAGGACATCGAATGAACGCGAACAACCTGTTGCAGATGCTGCTGTTCATCGTCGTGCTGCTGGCGGCGGCCGTACCGGTCGCGCGCTACCTGACGGCCGTGATGGACGGCAGTTCGCGCGTCGTGCGCGTGTTCGGGCCGCTCGAACGCGCGCTGTACCGCATCGCCGGCGTCGACGCCGGCAGCGAGATGAGCTGGAAGCAGTACGCGATCGCGACGATCGCATTCAACGCGCTCGGCGCATTGTTCCTCTACGGCCTGCTGCGCCTGCAGGGTTTCCTGCCCGGCAACCCGCAGCAGTTCGGCGCGATGACGGTCGACGGCGCGTTCAACACGGCCGTCAGCTTCGTCACCAACACGAACTGGCAGGACTACACGCCGGAGCAGACCGTCAGCTACCTGACGCAGATGCTCGGTCTGACCGTGCAGAACTTCCTGTCGGCGGCGACCGGCATCGTCGTCGTGATCGCGCTGGTCCGCGGCTTCGCGCGCCACACCGCGCAGACCATCGGCAACTTCTGGGTCGACCTCACGCGCGTGACGATGTACGTGCTCGTGCCGATGTCGATGATCGTCGCCGCGCTGCTGATGAGCCAGGGCGTGATCCAGAACATGAAGGCGTACCAGGACGTGCCGGTGCTGCAGGCGAGCACCTATGCGGCGCCGAAGCTCGACGCGCAGGGCAACCCGGTGAAGGACGACAAGGGCGCTCCGGTGACGGTGCCGACCCCGCTCACGAAGCAGACGCTCGCGATGGGTCCGGTCGCGTCGCAGGAAGCGATCAAGATGCTCGGCACCAACGGCGGCGGTTTCTTCAACGCGAACTCTGCGCATCCGTACGAGAATCCGACGCCGTTCGCGAACTTCATCCAGATCTTCGCGATCCTGATCATCCCGGCCGCGCTGTGTCTCGTGTTCGGCCGCGTGATCGGCGACCGCCGGCAGGGCATCGCCGTGCTCGCGGCGATGACGGTCGCGTTCGCGGTCGCGGTCGGCGTCGAGGTGAGCGCCGAGCAGGGCGGCAACCCGACGCTCGCCGCGCTGCACGTCGACCAGTCGGCGAGCGCGCTGCAGTCGGGCGGCAACATGGAAGGCAAGGAAACCCGCTTCGGGATCGCGCAGACCGGCATCTTCACGGTCGCGACGACGGCCGCGTCGTGCGGCGCGGTCGACACGATGCACGATTCGCTGACGCCGCTCGGCGGCCTCGTGCCGATGCTGCTGATGCAGCTCGGCGAGGTGGTCTACGGCGGGGTCGGCTCGGGCCTCTACGGGATGCTCGTGTTCGCGCTGCTCGCGGTGTTCGTCGCCGGCCTGATGATCGGCCGCACGCCGGAATACGTCGGCAAGAAGATCGAGTCGTACGAGATGAAGATGGTGTCGATCGTCGTGCTGCTCACGCCGCTGCTGGTGCTGGTCGGCACGTCGATCGCCGTGCTCGCAGATGCAGGCAAGGCCGGCATCGCGAATCCGGGCCCGCACGGCTTCTCGGAAATCCTGTACGCGTTCAGTTCGGCCGCGAACAACAACGGCAGCGCGTTCGCGGGCCTGACGGTCGGCACGCCGTTCTATAACTGGATGACCGCGATCGCGATGTGGTTCGGCCGCTTCGGCACGATCGTGCCGGTGCTGGCGATCGCCGGCTCGCTCGCCGCGAAGAAGCGCATCGCGGTGACGAGCGGCACGCTGCCGACACACGGTCCGCTGTTCGTCGTGCTGCTGCTCGGCACCGTGCTGCTGGTGGGCGCGCTGACCTACGTGCCGGCGCTTGCTCTCGGCCCTGGCGTCGAGCACCTGATGATGTGGCTGGGCGCGTGACGCGCGCCCGCATGGCCACACGTTGAAAAGACTGAAGAGATTGAAGAGATCGCAATGACTCAACATTCCGCAACACGGTCCATGTTCGATCCGGCGCTGCTGCGCCCGGCGATCGTGGATTCGTTCAAGAAACTCACGCCGCGCACGCAGTTCCGCAACCCGGTGATGTTCTGCGTATACGTCGGCAGCATCCTGACCACGATCCTGTGGATCGCAGCGCTTGCCGGCCAGGCCGAGGCGCCCGCGGGCTTCATCCTCGCGATCGCGCTGTGGCTGTGGTTCACGGTGCTGTTCGCGAACTTCGCCGAAGCGCTCGCCGAAGGGCGCTCGAAGGCGCAGGCCGCATCGCTGCGCAGCGCGAAGAAGGACGTGATGGCGAAGAAGCTCAACGAGCCGCATCCGAAGTCGCCGATCCGCATCACGACCGCATCCGACCTGCGCCGCGGCGACATCGTGCTCGTCGAGACCGGCGACGTGATCCCGGCCGACGGCGAGGTCGTCGACGGCGTTGCGTCGGTCGACGAATCGGCGATCACCGGCGAATCCGCGCCGGTGATCCGCGAATCGGGCGGCGACTTCTCGTCGGTAACGGGCGGCACGCGCGTGCTGTCCGACTGGATCGTCGTGAAGGTCACGGCGAACCCCGGCGAGGCGTTCCTCGACCGGATGATCGCGATGGTCGAAGGCGCGAAGCGCAAGAAGACGCCGAACGAGATCGCGCTGACGATTCTGCTCGTCGCGCTGACGATCGTGATGCTGCTCGCGACCGCGACGCTGCTGCCGTTCTCGACGTTCGCGGTCGACGCGATGAAGGCCGGCCACGTGGTGACGATCACCGCGCTCGTCGCGCTGCTCGTGTGCCTGATCCCGACGACGATCGGCGGGCTGTTGTCCGCGATCGGCGTGGCAGGGATGAGCCGGATGATGCAGGCGAACGTGATCGCGACGTCGGGCCGCGCGGTGGAAGCGGCCGGCGACGTCGACGTGCTGCTGCTCGACAAGACCGGCACGATCACGCTCGGCAACCGCCAGGCGTCGATGTTCGTGCCCGCGCCGGGCGTGACCGAGGAAGCGCTGGCCGACGCCGCGCAACTATCGTCGCTCGCCGACGAAACGCCGGAAGGCCGCAGCATCGTCGTGCTCGCGAAGGAGCGCTTCAACATTCGCCAGCGCGACATGGGGCAACTGCACGCGACGTTCCTCGGCTTCTCCGCGCAGACGCGGATGAGCGGCGTCGACCTGCCCGGCCGCGAGATCCGCAAGGGCGCGGCCGACGCGATCCGCCGCTATGTCGAGACGCACGGCAGCCGCTTCCCGGAAGAAGTGCGCCGCGCGGTCGACGACGTCGCGCGCCGCGGCAGCACGCCGCTCGTCGTGGCCGACCTGCATGAAGGGGCGGCGCGCGTGCTCGGCGTGATCGAGCTGAAGGACATCGTGAAGGGCGGCATCAAGGAGCGCTTCGCGGAACTGCGCAAGATGGGCATCAAGACCGTGATGGTGACGGGCGACAACCGGCTGACGGCCGCGGCGATCGCGGCGGAAGCGGGCGTCGACGATTTCCTCGCGGAAGCGACGCCGGAAACCAAGCTCGCGACGATCCGCGAGCACCAGGCGGCGGGGCGCCTCGTCGCGATGACGGGCGACGGCACCAACGACGCGCCGGCGCTCGCGCAGGCCGACGTGGCGGTCGCGATGAACACGGGCACGCAGGCCGCGAAGGAAGCGGGCAACATGGTCGACCTCGATTCGAACCCGACGAAGCTGATCGAGATCGTCGAGATCGGCAAGCAGATGCTGATGACGCGCGGCTCGCTGACGACGTTCTCGATCGCGAACGACATCGCGAAGTACTTCGCGATCATCCCGGCCGCGTTCGTGACCACGTACCCGCAGTTGCGCGTGCTCGACATCATGCACTTGACGTCGCCGGCATCCGCGATCCTGTCGGCGGTAATCTTCAACGCGCTGATCATCGTCGCGCTGATCCCGCTCGCGCTGAAGGGCGTCACGTACCGGCCGCTCGGCGCCGCATCGCTGCTGCGCCGCAACCTGCTGGTCTACGGCCTCGGCGGCGTGCTGCTGCCGTTCCCGTTCATCAAGCTGATCGACATGACGCTCGCCGCACTCGGCTGGGCCTGAGGTCTTGAAGGAAACATCATGAAAACGTTGATTCGTCCGCTCGTCGTGCTCTTTGTCGCGCTTGCCGCGGTGACGGGGCTCGCGTATCCGGCCGTGATGACCGTGTTCGGCCAGGCCGTGTTCCCGTCGCAGGCGAACGGCAGCCTGATCGAGAAGGACGGCAAGGCGGTCGGCTCCGCGCTGATCGGCCAGCCGTTCGATGCGCCGAAGTACTTCTGGGGCCGGCTGTCGGCCACCGCGCCGATGCCGTACAACGCGACCGGTTCCGGCGGCTCGAACCTCGGCCCGCTGAATCCGTCGCTCGCCGACCAGGTGAAGGGGCGCATCGCCGCGCTGCGCGATGCCGGCACCGACATGTCGAAGCCCGTGCCGGTCGACCTCGTGACGGCGTCGGCGAGCGGCCTCGATCCGGAGATCACGCCGGCCGCCGCCGCATACCAGGTCGAGCGGGTCGCGAAGGCGCGCAACCTGGCGCCCGACGCGGTCGCGCAGCTCGTTGCCGCGAACACGACGGGCCGCCAGTTCGGCGTGCTCGGCGAGCCGCGCGTGAACGTGCTGAAGCTGAACCTCGCGCTCGACGCGGCGCAGGCCGCGCACTGATCGCGCATCCGGGCTTCAGGCCCGGCAACCGGTGCCCGGCACGGCTCGAGCCGTGCCGGACGCACTTTTTTCCGACGGCGCGTGCGCCGTCTTTGCCTTTTGCGGCGATTTGGAACAACAATGCTCGTACTCGCGCGCATCCGGGCGCTCCGCTTTCCTGACGCATGAACCGTCCCGATCCAGACCAACTCCTCGACAAGCTGCAGCGAGACGAAGAAAAGCAGCGGCGCGGCCAGCTCAAGATCTTCTTCGGCGCATCGGCCGGCGTCGGCAAGACCTACGCGATGCTGCAGGCCGCGCGCCAGCGCCTGCAGGACGGCGTCGACGTCGTCGTCGGCATCGTCGAAACCCACGGCCGAGGCGAAACCGCCGCGCTGCTCGACGGCCTCGACGTGCTGCCGCTCGCGCGCATCGACTATCGCGGCCGCACGCTCGCCGAATTCGATCTCGATGGCGCGCTCGCGCGCCAGCCGCAACTGATCCTCGTCGACGAACTCGCGCATTCGAACGTGCAGGGCGCACGGCACCTGAAGCGCTGGCAGGACGTCTATGAACTGCTCGACGCGGGCATCGACGTGTATACGACCGTCAATGTCCAGCACCTCGAAAGCCTGAACGACGTGGTCGGCGCGATCACCGGCATCCGCGTGTGGGAGACCGTGCCCGATCGCGTGTTCGACGCGGCCGACGAAGTCACGCTCGTCGACCTGCCGGCCGAGGAACTGCTCGAGCGGATGCGCGACGGCAAGGTCTATCTCGCGCAGCAGGCCGAGCGCGCGGTGCGCAACTTCTTCCGCAAGGGCAACCTGATCGCGCTGCGCGAACTGGCGCTGCGGCGCACGGCCGATCGCGTCGATGCGCAGATGCGCGAATACCGCGCCGACCGTTCGATCCAGCGCATCTGGCAGGCGCGCGAGCGGCTGCTCGTGTGCGTCGGTCCGGGCGCCGAAGCGCCGACGCTCGTGCGCGCGGCCGCGCGGCTCGCCGCGAGCCTGAAGGCCGACTGGATCGCCGTGTATGTCGAGACGCCGCGCCTGCAGCGGCTGCCCGACGCGCAGCGGCAGCGCACGCTCGACGCGCTGAAGCTCGCGGCCGAACTCGGCGCGGAAACGGCCACGCTCGCCGGCGGCGACGCGGTCGCCGCGCTGATCGGCTATGCGAAGGTGCGCAACGTGTCGAAGATCGTCGCGGGCGGCTCGCCGAAGGTCGGGCTCATGCGCCGCTTCGCGCGGCCGTTCGGCGAGCAGCTCGCCGAACGCGCGGGCGACGTCGACCTGATGCTGATCCGCGCGTCCGCGAGCGACGAGGCGCGCGCGGCGCCGCTCGACCCGCGTGCGCGCGACTGGCGCGATGCGTTCGCGAAGTTCGGCACGCACCGTTCGCCGCCGCGGCACTACGTGTACGCGGCCGCGATCTGCGCGGCGATCACCGTCGTCGCAAACGTCGTGTCCGAGCGGCTCGACCTCACGAACCTCGTGATGCTGTACCTGCTCGGCGTCGTGTTCTCGGCCGTGCGGCTCGGGCGCGGCCCGGGCGTGCTGCAGTCGTTCCTGTCGGTGGCCGCATTCGATTTCTTCTTCGTGCCGCCGCGCATGTCGTTCTCGGTCAGCGACACGCAATACCTGCTGACCTTCTTCGGGATGCTGCTGACGTCGCTCGTGATCAGTCACCTGACGTCGACGCTGACGCGCCAGGCGAGCATCGCGCAGCGCCGCGAGCGCCGCACCGGCGCGATCTACGCGATGGCGCGCGAGCTGGGCGCGGCGCTGACGACCGAGCAGATCGTCGAGATCGGCAGCCGCCACGTGGGCGAGGTGTTCCGCGCGCGTGTCGCGTTCCTGCTGCCCGACAGCGCGGACAAGGTGCGCCAGAAGATCGAGGAGCCCGACGCGGCCGTCACGCTGACGGGCGCCGATCTCGACAGCGACGTCGGCCAGTGGGTGTACGACCAGCAGAAGCCGGCCGGCCGCGGCACCGACACGCTGCCCGCGACGGCCGCGCTGTACCTGCCGCTGAAGGCGCCGATGCGTACGCGCGGCGTGCTCGCGGTCGTGTCGCGCGAGCCGCGCGAGCTCGAGGTGCCCGAACAGCTGCGGATGCTCGACGCATTCGCCGCGCAGATCGCGCTCGCGCTCGAACGCGTGCACTACGTCGAGATCGCGCGCGACGCGCTCGTGAACATGGAATCCGAGCGGCTGCGCAACTCGCTGCTGTCGGCGATCTCGCACGACCTGCGCACGCCGCTCACGACGATCGTCGGCTTCTCGTCGATGCTCGCGAACGGGCGCGCGGCCGCGCGGGGCGGCGATGCCGCGGCGGCCGAACGCTTCGCGCAGCGCGAGGGAGAGCTCGTCGACGCGATCCACGACGAAGCGCTGCGGATGACGGGCATCGTCACGAACCTGCTCGACATGGCGCGGCTGCAGGCCGGCAGCCTGCAGCTCAAGCGCCAGTGGTCGCTGCTCGAGGAAACCGTCGGCGCCGCGCTCGCCGCGTGCAAGCGCGTGCTCGCGCGCCATCCCGCGCGCGTGTCGCTGCCGGCCGACCTGCCGCTGCTGCAGATGGACGCGGTGCTGATGGAACGCCTGTTCACCAACCTGTTCGAGAACGCGGCGAAGTACACGCCGCCCGACACGCCGCTCGACATCGGCGCGGAGCGCGTGACCGACGACGGGCTGCCCTACGGGAACCCGTTCGTGCGCGTGCACGTCGACGATTACGGCCCGGGCCTGCCGGCCGGCATGGAAACGCGGATCTTCGACAAGTTCACGCGCGGCGAGAAGGAATCGGCGACGCCGGGCATCGGGCTCGGCCTCGCGATCTGCCGTGCGATCGTCGAGGCGCACGGCGGTAGAATCGGCGCGCTCAACCGCACCGCGCCCGACGGCCGCGTGACGGGCGCGCGCTTCTGGTTCACGCTGCCGGTCGAGACGCCGCCGGTCGCGCCCGCCGTGCCCGACGACGAATCCGACGTGCCGGGCGCATCGTCCCCATCCGAGCCATTGCCAGACCATGAGTGAACCCAGCCTGACCGTTGTCCTGATCGAGGACGAAAAGCAGATCCGCCGCTTCGTGCGTGCCGCGCTCGAGGAGGAGGACATCGCCGTGTTCGAGGCCGAGACGGGCAAGCAGGGGCTGATCGACGCGGCGACGCGCAAGCCCGATCTCGTGATCGTCGACCTCGGCCTGCCCGATACCGATGGCCTCGACGTGATCCGCGAGCTGCGCGGCTGGTCCGAGGTGCCGGTGATCGTGCTGTCCGCGCGCACGCAGGAAGAGGAGAAGGTCGCGGCGCTCGACGCGGGCGCCGACGACTACCTGACCAAGCCGTTCGGCGTGTCCGAACTGCGCGCGCGGATTCGCGCGCAACTGCGTCGGCGCAACCAGGGCGGCGCGAACGAGACGCCGAAGGTGAGCTTCGGCACCGTGACCGTCGATCTCGCGCTGCGCCAGGTGTGGCGCGACGGCGAGATCGTGCATCTGACGCCGCTCGAATACCGGCTGCTTGCGACGCTCGTGCGGCACGCGGGGCGCGTGCTCACGCACCGCCAGTTGCTGCGCGACGTGTGGGGGCCGTCGCACGTCGAGAGCCATCACTACCTGCGCATCTACATGGCGCACCTGCGCCAGAAGCTCGAGCGCGACCCGGCACAGCCCGAGTACATCGTCACCGAGACGGGCGTCGGCTACCGGCTGGTCGGCGCCGCGTGACGGGCATCGCACGGCGGCGGCAGCCCGGGCTGGCGTGACGCCGCGCGGGCGGGGTTGCACCGGCGCGACAGTCGTGCGGCCGGCGCCGGCCTTGCACACCGGCCGCGGATTCCCCGTTATGCTGACCGTTCCGCGAACAAAAACGAGGAGCGTGCAATGTCCGTCCGTCTGGCCGTCATCTGTGCGCTGGCGCTGACTGCGCCCGGCGCGTTCGCCCAACCGCTGCCGCCGGGGCAACAGCCGCCCGCGCAGGCAGCGCTCGCCAATCCCGCGTCGGTCAACTGCGAGAAGCTCGGCGGTCGCCACGTGATCCGCAGCCTGCCGAGCGGACAGGTCGGGATGTGCATGTTCAAGGATGGCCGCGTGTGCGAGGAGTGGGCGCTGTACCGCGACGACCGCTGCGTCGGCGGCGTCGCGCCGAAGCGTGTGTCGAATTGATGCCGAGCTGACCGGGCCCGGCCGATCCTGCCCCGGATCGGCCGCCGGCCGTGCGCCGCGTCCGGCGTGTCCGTAAGCCTCTTGTTATACTCGGCGCCGCCCGGGGACGACCCCGGGTCATTCGCTTCAACGGGGACGGCCCCATCCGATACGGAGTACGTCGCGATGGCGTGGGTATGGTTGTTGATTGCCGGTTTGCTGGAAGTGGCCTGGGCGGCCGGCATGAAATCGTCGGACGGCTTCACGAAGCTCGGCCCGTCGGTGTTTACGATCGTGACGGCGCTGGCCAGCTTCGGGCTGCTCGCGGCCGCGATGCGCCAGTTGCCGCTCGGCACCGCGTACGCGGTGTGGACGGGCATCGGCGCGGTCGGCGCGTTCGTGTTCGGCATCGTGATGATGGGCGAGGCGCTGACCGTCGCGCGCGTCGCGAGCGCTGCGCTGATCGTCGCCGGGCTGATCGGCCTCAAGCTGTCGTCGGCCGCCTGACGACGGAGTCCCGGACGCGCTGCGCCCGGGCACTGCACTGCGGAATTGCGCCGGCTGCCCGGTTAGCCTGTCTATAATGGAACGCATTCGGGCCTGAATGTCGTTGTGCCGTTCGCGGCCTGCGGCGCCGGTCGCCACGCGCCGCGCGGCCGGTCTGACCGACCCGATCCGATCGATCGGCAAAGCGCACGGAAAGTGCAAGGAGAGGGCCATGATCGAAGCCATTTCGCTCGGCGCGGGGCTCGCGTGGGCGAGCGGGCTGCGCCTGTACCTGACGGTGCTGATCGCCGGCGTGCTGGCGCGGGTCGGCTGGCTCCATCTGCCCGACACGCTGGCCGTCCTGATGTCGCCGTGGGTCATCGGCGCCGCCGCCGTGCTCACCGTCACCGAATTCCTTGCCGACAAGATCCCCGCGTTCGATTCGCTGTGGGATGCCGTGCACACCTTCATCCGCATCCCGGCCGGCGCCGTGCTCGCAGCCGGCGCGCTCGGCCATGCCGATCCGACCGTGCTCGCGGTCGCGGGCCTTGCAGGCGGTTCGCTCGCCGGCGCCGCGCACGTGGCGAAGGCCGGTACGCGCGCGCTGATCAACCTGTCTCCCGAACCGATTTCGAACTGGGTTGCGTCGTCGACCGAGGACGGCCTCGTGGTCGGCGGGCTCGCGCTCGCATTCTTCGTCCCGCTCGCGTTCCTCGTGCTGCTCGCGGCCTTCGTCGCCGCTTCGGCCTGGGCGCTGCCGCGCCTGTGGCGCGGCGTGTCGGGCGGTTTTCGCGGGATGGCGAACCACATGGTGTCGCGGCTCAACTCGATCGGGGGTAAGCGCGATTGAAGGGGCCGCAACACGCGGCGCAGCCGCCGGCCGGGCAACCCGGCCATGACATGCCCGCGCATGCCGGCCGCTTCGGCCTGCGCGACCTGATCCGCCAGGCCGCACGGATGACCGCGCGCGACTGGCGCGCGGGCGAGTTGACGCTGCTCGTACTCGCACTGGTGCTCGCGGTCGCGGCACTGACGAGCGTCGGCTTTCTCGCCGACCGGCTGCGCCAGGGGCTCGAGCGCGACGCGCGCCAGATGCTCGGCGCCGATTTCGTCGTGCGCGCCGACCGTCCCGTCGATCTGTCGTTCGACCGTCAGGCCCGCGCGCTCGGCCTGCGTACCGCGACGACCGCGATTTTCCCGAGCATGATCGCGTCCGCCGCGGGCGGGCAGACGGCCGACGCAGCGCCCGCGCGCCTCGCGGCCGTGAAGGCCGTGTCGCCCGGATATCCGCTGCGCGGCGCCGTCGAGATCCTGCCGGCCGGCGCCGCCGCCGCGCACAAGGCGACCGCGATTCCCGCGCCCGGCACCGTGTGGGCCGACCCCGCGCTGCTCGACGCGCTGCACCTGAAGGCGGGCGATACGGTGCGTGTCGGGCTGCGCACGTTCACGGTCGCCGCATCGATCTCCCGCGAACTCGATCGCGGCTTTTCGTTCGTCAATTTTTCGCCGCGGCTGATGATGCGCGCGGACGAACTCGCCGCGACGGGGCTCACGGGCTACGGCAGCCGCGTCACGTACCGGCTGCTGGTTGCCGGCGATGCGCAGGCCGTCGCGCGCTTCGAAACCTATGCGCACGAGCGCGTCGATGGCGGGAAGCTGCGCGGCGTCGGTCTCGAGTCGTTGCAGGAAGGCCAGCCGCAGGTGCGGCAGACGCTGGATCGCGCGCGCCATTTCCTGACGCTCGTCGCGCTGCTGACCGCGCTGCTCGCGGCGGTCGCGATCGCGATGGCCGCGCAGCGCTACATGCGGCGCCATCTCGACGGCTGCGCGACGATGCGCTGCCTCGGCGTGAGCCGCCGCACGCTCGGCGCACTGTTCGCGCTCGAATTCGTCGGCATCGGGATCGTGTCGGGCGCCGCGGGCGCGGTGCTCGGCTACGGCGGCCACTGGGCGTTGCTGGCCGCGCTCGGCGGCCTGATCGAAGTCGTGCTGCCGCCGCCCACGCTGTGGCCGGCGCTCATCGGCGTGGGTGCCGCGCTCGTGCTGCTGCTCGGCTTCGCGCTGCCGCCGCTCGTGCCGCTCACGCGCGTGCCGCCGGTGCGCGTGCTGCGCCGCGAATGGGGCGATGCGTCGCGCACCGCGTGGGCCGCGTATGCGGTCGGCGTCGTGCTGTTCGCAGGGCTGCTGATCGCGGCCGCCGGCGACCTGAAGCTCGGCCTGATCGTCGCGGGCGGCTTCGCCGGCGCGCTGGTCGGTTTCGCGCTGTTCGCGCGGCTCGTGCTGTTCGCCGCCGCGCGCGCGGTGCGCAACGCGCGCGTGGCCGCGGGCGTCGGCTGGCGCTATGCGCTCGCGTCGCTGCACCGGCGCGGCACGGCCAGCGCGCTGCAGATCACCGCGCTCGCGCTCGGCCTGATGTGCCTGCTGCTGATCGCGATCACGCGCAACGACCTCGTCGCGGGCTGGCGGCAATCGACGCCGCCCGATGCGCCGAACCAGTTCCTGATCGACATCCAGCCCGACCAGCGCGACGATGTCGCGGCCTATCTGGCCGCGCACGGCGTGCGCGACGCGGTGCCCGCGCCGATGGTGCGCGGCCGCCTCGTCGCGATCAACGGCAAGCCGGTGAATCCGGACGCCTATCAGTCCGACGAGGAGCGCCGGCTCGTCGATCGCGAGTTCAACCTGTCGTATACGACCGAGCTGCCGTCCGACAACCGGATCGTCGCAGGCGACTGGTTCGGCACCGCGGCCGCGCCGCAGATCTCGATCGAGGCCGGCCTCGCGAAGATGCTGAACGTGAAGCCGGGCGACACGCTGCGCTTCGACGTGACGGGGCTGACGGTCGACGCGCCGATCACGAGCGTGCGCAAGCTCGACTGGGGCACGTTTCGCGTCAACTTCTTCGTGCTGATGCCGCCGCGGGTGTTGAAGGATTTCCCGGCCGTCTACCTCACGAGCTTCCATCTGCCTGCATCCGATGCCGCGTTGCTCGATCCGCTGATCGCGCGCTACCCGAACCTGACCGCGATCGACGTCGCGCCGATCCTCGCGCAACTGCAGCGGATGATGCTGCAGGTGGTCGGCGCGGTGCAGTTCCTGTTCGCGTTCACGCTGGCGGCCGGCGTGCTCGTGCTGTACACGGCGCTCGCCGGCTCGCGCGACGAGCGGGTGCGCGAAGCCGCGCTGCTGCGCGCGCTCGGCGCGTCGCGCGCGCAGGTCAATGCGGTGCAGCGCGCGGAATTCGTCGTGGTCGGCGTGCTGGCCGGCGCGCTGGCGTCGGCGGGCGCGATCGCGGTCGGCTGGGTGCTCGCGTCGCGCGTGTTCGATTTCCGGCTCGCCGTCGATCCGTGGCTCGTGCCGGCCGGCATCGCGGCCGGCGTCGCGTGCGCCGGTGCGGCCGGCTGGCTGAGCCTGCATAATGTGTTGCGGCGCCCCGCGCTGCAGTCGCTGCGCGACGCATGAGCGTCGCCGGCGGCCCCGAAGATCCCGTTTTCCGACTATCCGTATGACCGATGTGAATGACGATGCGCCGTCGCAGCCGACGGCGTTCGAGCTCGTGGGCGGCGAAGCCCGCGTGCGCGAAATGGTGGACCGCTTCTACGACCTGATGGACCTCGAGCCCGAGTTCGCGCAGATTCGCGCGCTGCACCCGGCATCGCTCGACGGTTCGCGCGACAAGCTGTTCTGGTTCCTGTGCGGCTGGCTCGGCGGGCCCGACCACTACATCGACCGGTTCGGCCATCCGCGGCTGCGCGCGCGGCACCTGCCGTTCCCGATCGCGTCGGTCGAGCGCGACCAGTGGCTGCGCTGCATGGCGTGGGCGATGGAGGATGTCGGGCTGCCCGAGCCGCTGCGCGAGCGGCTCATGCATTCGTTCTACGACACGGCCGACTGGATGCGCAACCGGCCCGGTTGATCGACCGGTACGCCGCTGCCCACGCGCGGGACGATCTGCGTCTGGGCGCGCGCGCCGCGCGGCGCGACACTGGCGGTTTCCCGCAATCGATACGAGGCTCGCCCGATGACGACACAAGCGCTGTTTCGCGAAGACGCGTATCTCACGCGGTGCGACGCGATCGTTCAGGCCGTCGGCGACGACGGCATCCGGCTCGACCGCACCGTGTTTTATCCGCTCGGCGGCGGCCAGGCCGGCGACACCGGCACGCTGACCCTGCCCGACGGCAGCACGATCGGGATCGCCGATACGCGCAAGGCAAAGTTCGACGGCGCGACGCCCGACGACGCCTTGCACGTGCCGGCACCGGGGCAGGAGGCGCGCGTCGCGACGCTCGTGCCCGGCACGCGCGTGGTCGCGGAGATCGACTGGCTGCGCCGCTACCGGCACATGCGCCTGCATACGGCCGCGCACCTGATGTGCGCGGTGCTGCCGTACGCGGTCGACGGCTGCAGCGTGACGGCCGACTATGTGCGGCTCGATTTCGCGACGTCCGAAGCGATCGACCGCGACGACGTCGAGCGGCGCCTCGCCGGCCTGGTCGCCGGCGCGTATCCGGTCACGACCGAATGGATCACCGACGACGAGATGGCCGAGCGGCCCGAACTCGTGCGCACGATGAGCGTGAAGCCGCCGATGGGCCTCGGCCGCGTGCGGCTGCTGCGCATCGAGCAGGTCGACCTGCAGCCGTGCGGCGGCACGCACGTGCGCAACACGTCGGAAATCGGCGACCTGCGCGTCGCGAAACTTGAAAAGAAGAGCGCGCGAACGCGGCGCCTCGTACTGGAGTTTGCATGACGATCGACACCGGGGCGGCGGGCGCGGCGGCGCTGGATCCGCAAGCGCGCGAGATTCTGGATTTCTGGTTCGGCGAACCGGGCTCGGCCGAATTCGGGCAGGAACGCAAGATCTGGTTCAACGGCGGCGCGGCGTTCGACGACGTGCTGCGCACGCGCTACGGCGCGCTGCTCGACGCTGCGTGCGACGGCGCATGCGATCACTGGGCCGGTTCGCCGGAGGGTGCGCTTGCGTTGATCGTCGTGCTCGACCAGTTCTCGCGCAACATCCATCGCGGCACGCCGCGCGCGTTTGCCGCCGATCCGAAGGCACTCGCGCTCGCACGCCGCGTTGTCGCGGCCGGCTGGGATGCGCAACTGCCGAGCGGCCATCACCGCGCGTTCGCGTATCTGCCGTTCGAGCACGACGAGTCGATCGAGAGCCAGCGCGAGGCCGTGCGCCTGTGCGCGGGCATTCGCGGCGAGGCAGGGTGCGAGAGTTATCACCGCTTCGCGTTGCGGCATGCAGCCGTGGTCGAGCGCTTCGGCCGCTTTCCGCACCGGAACGCGATTCTCGGCCGCGAGTCGACCGATGAGGAGACGGCGTTTCTTCGCGAACCCGGTTCGTCGTTCTGATGATCCGGGCGGTCGCATGAGTGACGAGGAGGGGGCAAGCCAGCAGATTCGCGCGGTTGCATTGGCGATCGGCGAAACTGGCCGGCGGCGCTGCTCGGGCGGCCGGTCTCAACCTTTTTGCCGGAGATGAAAGCAGGCAAGACGGCGCGCCGCGCCGTCCTGCGTCACTGCAGGTGCTGTTCGGGCGTGCGCACGTAGACGCGCAGCAGTTCTTCGTTGTCGCCCGGGCGCGCGCCCGTCCAGAACAGTTTCCATTCGCTGCCTGGCGCCGGATCGACGGCCCGCACGCCCTGGACGATCATCCACGTGCAGCGCGTCGTCTTCGCGTCGTCGATCGGCGTGTGCTGGATGCCGGAGAAGTAGTACAGCATCGGCGCTTCCGATTCGCCGAGCCCGTGCAGGCTCGCCATGCAGTCGCCGTCGTTCCATTCGAGCGCGAGATGCGCGTTCAGGTCGTCGAACACCGAGCGGTAGCTCTTCGCGACGTCGAGCCACGGCAGCAGCAGCGTATAGATGAGCCCCCACGCGACGACTGCGCCGGCGCCCCACGACAGCGCGCCGCGCCAGAGGCCCGTCGTGCGCAGCTTCGGCAGCAGCGTCAGCCAGCCGACCGTCAGCGCGAGCGCACCGACCACAAGCGCGGGCTCGATCGGCATCGTCCAGTCGAGCGGCAGCCAGCGGCCGAGCAGCGCGAGATCCGCGCGCGACGCAGCCGGATCGGCCATCACTGCCCAGATGCCCCAGGCGAGTGCGGCGGCCGTACCGAACAGCACGCGGCTGAAGTAATCCCACGCGAGATGCAGTGTGCGCGGAATGCGTTCGATCGCCTGCGCGGCGACCAGCGCGAGCGGTGCGAAGAACGGCAGGATGTAGAGCTGGCGCGACGTTGCGGACACCTGCAGCACCACGAGCCCGACGCCGGCGAACAGCAGGGGCAGCGCGATGCGCGGCGTGCGCCAGTCGCGCCACGCACCGCGCGCGAGCGCGACGATCGCGAGCGGCGCGACCGGGAAGCCGACGAGCAGGAATGCACGCAGGATAAAGAAGGGCTTGTCGTTTTCCGCGCCGAGTTCGGGGACGGAGAAGCCGAAGAAGCGGCCGACGTTGTTGTCCCAGAACCACGTCATGAACAGCGTCTCGGAACGCAGGAACAGCGCGGTCGGCCAGATCAGCGCGAACGGCGCGAACACGAGCGCGGCGACGCCGAGTGCGCGCGCGAACGAGCGGGTGCGGCAGGCCGGGTACAGCACCAGCGCGCCGACGAGCGTGGCCGCGAACACGAGCGGCACGAACAGCCCCTTCGCCATCAGCGCGATGCCGACGCCCGCGCCGAAGACCGGCGCAGCCCAGCGGCCCGACGGCCGGACCGGCAGCCCGTGCCGCATCTGCTGCGCGTGCGCGACGTGCCGCATCACGAGTTCGAGCAGCCCGCAGAAGCCCATTGCCGTGCCGGCGAACAGCGCGACGTCCGTCATCATGTCGTGCATGTGCTTGATGACGACGAGCGTGCCCGCGCTCAGCACGACGGGACCGATCACACGCAGGTCGAACCAGCTGTCGGCGCGGTTGGCGATGCGCGCCGCGCGCGCGATGAAGCCGAACGCGAGTACGGCGAACAGCGCGCTCGCGAGCCGTGCCGCGTCGTGCAACGGCATCACGCGCTGCAGCAGCCACGCGAGGCTGGTCGCGACCCACGCGTAAAGCGGCGGTTTTTCCATGAACGGCAGGCCGGCATTGGTCGGCACGACGAAATCGCCGGTCTCGAGCATGTGCTGGATGATGCCGAACGTGTAGGTTTCGTCCTGTTTCCACGGATCGTGGCCGAGCACGCCGGGCAGCACATACGCGCAGACCAGTGCGGCGGCGAGCAGCCACACGCGCCAGCCGAGCAGGAGCGAGCGGTCGCGCGTGGTGCTGGTCGCGGCGGTCACGGCCATGACGGGCGTGCCGGCGGCTTCAAGCGTCGCGGTGAGGTCGGCGTCGGCGGTTGAACGGGTGTGCGGGGCCGGAGCGGGCACAGACGTGCGTCGCCGGCCGGGCGCTGCGGTTCCAGGCATGGAAAAGATCTCGGGTCGAGTCGAGCCGGTTCGGCGACATGGGCCGGACCGATAAGGGCCGCATCGTGGCGGCAAGAAACAGGCGTTTACGGCGCCTGTCTGGCTGGCCGCTAGTAAATCACGGAACTGTTACGAATGTTTACTGAAGCCGTCACGAAATTGTGGAGATTTGTGGCGCCGTGACGACAGGTCGCTTCGGGTGACGGTTTTGATGTGCCGCGCGTGCGGTTACCGGCCGCCGCCGACGTCGAGCAGGGCGCCCGTCGTGTAGGACGCCGCGTCGCCGAGCAGCCAGACGATCGCTTCGGCGATTTCGTGCGCTTCGCCCGCGCGGCCGAGCGGCGTCTGCGCGCCGAGGCGGGCAGCACGGCCCGGCTGACCGCCGCTCGCGTGGATTTCGGTCTCGATCAGGCCGGGGCGCACCGCGTTGACGCGCACGCCGTGCGGGCCGAGTTCCTTTGCAAGACCGATCGTCAGCGAATCGACCGCGCCTTTCGAGCCCGCGTAGTCGACGTATTCGTTCGGCGAGCCGAGCCGCGAGGCGATCGACGAGACGTTGACGATCGCGCCGCCCTGGCCGCCGCGGTCGGTGGACAGCCGGCGCGCGGCTTCGCGCGCGCACAGGTACGCGCCGAGCACGTTGGTGTCGAACATCCGCCGCAACCGGTCGGCCGGCATGTCGGCGAGCGGCATCGACGGCGCAACGATGCCCGCGTTGTTGACGAGCGCGTCGAGGCGTCCGAACGCGGCCGCGACGGTGTCGAACATCGCGACGACGTCGGCTTCGTTCGCGACGTCGCCCGCGATGACGCACGCACGGCCGCCCGCATCGCGGACGGCCTGCGCGGTGCGTTCGGCTGCCGCCGCGTCGCGCGCGTAGTTGATGCCGACGTCCCAGCCGTGTTCGGCCGCGAGCACGGCGGTCGCGCGGCCGATGCCGCGGCTCGCGCCGGTGACGAGGACGGCCTTGCGGCCGGACGGTGCGGTCATCGTGTGCGGCTCCCTGGGACGGTTACTTCGCTGCGTCGGGCGCCCACTTGTCGCGGGCGGGCGGTTGATAGCGGCGCAGCCGCTCGATCAGTTCGACCGGTTCCGAATCGACGCACAGCGCGTCGAAATAGGCCGGGCGCATGAAACCCTCGTCGACCGTATGACGCAGCAGCGCGATCAGCGGATCGTAGAACGAATCGATGTTGTAGAGCGCGACGGGCTTGCGGTGATAGCCGAGCTGCGCCCACGTATAGACCTCGAAGAGCTCCTCGAGCGTGCCGGCGCCGCCGGGCATCGCGACGAACGCGTCCGAGAGGTCGGCCATCATTTTCTTGCGGTGGTGCATGTCGGGCACGACGTGCAGTTCCGACAGCCCCGTATGGCCGACTTCCTTGTCGACGAGCAGTTCGGGAATCACGCCGACCGCACGGCCGCCGGCCGCCATCACTTCGTCGGCGATCACGCCCATCAGGCCGACACGGCCGCCGCCGTACACGAGCGTCAGGCCGGCACCGACGAGCGCGCGGCCGAATGCGCGCGCGGCGTCGGCATAGACGGGCCGCACGCCGGACGACGAGCCGCAGTAAACGCAGACTGCCTTCATTGCTTGGAATCCTTGGCGGGGGCCTGCCCAACGGCGACCGGCCCGCCGGGGGGGCGCGGCGACCCGTCGCGCGGCGGCAGGTAGTCGGTGAACTGGCGCTTCGGCAGCTTGCCGGAGACCAGGTCGTCGAACAGCTGGCGCGAACGGCCGCGCAGGTACGGCGCCATCACGGAGATCACGTGCATGCTGACCTGGTGCAGTTCCTCGCGAATCGCGTCCTGGTCGTTGTACTTGCGCGGATGCATCACGTACTGATACGACAGCCAGTACGTCGAAATGACGGCCATGTTGGTGGCGATGACTTCGATCTCGGCGGGCGTCGCGACCATCTCGGCGTCGGACACGAGCAGCTCGCACATCTCGCGCGCGAAGCGCACCTTGTGGCTGATGATCTGCTTGAAGTGCGTCTCGAGCGTGCGGTTGCGGGCGAGCAGGTCGTTGAGGTCGCGATACAGGAACCGGTAGGTCCACATGAAATCGGCCATGTACTGCAGGTACGACCAGGTTTCGTCGATCGTCGGACGATGATCTTCGGGAAAGCGCAGCCGCCGTTCGATCTGCTGCTCGAACTGCGCGAAGATGCTGTTGATGATGTCGTCCTTGTTGCGGAAATGGTAGTACAGGTTGCCTGGACTGATTTCCATTTCCTCGGCGATCGTCGTGGTCGTGACGTTCGGCTCGCCGATCTCGTTGAAGAGTTTCAACGACAACTCGAGAATCCGTTCGCGGGTGCGGCGGGGAGGTTTCGCTTCCATGTCGTCCGGCCCTGTGTGTGCCGGACTGGCGGGCGCTGCAATCGATGCTGCGGGATTCGTCCGGCGCGGGTTGCTGTTCTATGTCTGGCGGACGATTATAAACCGGGGTTTCGCCACATCGGGCGCATTTCGTGATCGCGGCCCCGTGCGACGGATGGTGCAGCGCCGCACGCGGGCGATGCGCAACGCGCGCGGCGGGCCGCCGGCTAGAAGCCGAGCCAGTGCGCGACGACCGGGCCGAGCACGAAGCCCCAGGTCGTCACGCACGCGAACAGCGCGACCGTCACGGCCGCGCTGCCGAGGTCCTTCGCGCGTTTGGAAAGTTCATGGCGTTCGAGCGAGATGCGGTCGATCGCGGCCTCGACGCTCGAGTTCAGCAGTTCGACGATCAGCACCAGCAGCACCGAGGCGATCAGCAGCGCGCGCGATGCGGCCGGCACCGGCGCGAACGCGCCGATCGGGAGCATCAGCGCGGCGAGCGTGAGTTCCTGGCGAAACGCGCTCTCCTCGCGGATCGCGACACGAAAGCCGTTCAGCGAATGCTTGAGCGCGTACCATGCGCGCGTGATGCCGCGGTGGCGCTTGTACGGATTCGGCGGCAGCGGCGTCAGTTGATCGTCGGGGCCGAGCGGCTCGGACGCGTGCGCATCCGTGTCGCCATGCGGCTCTTCCTCGTCGAACGGGCGATGCCGTTGCTGTGTCGCGGCGGGGGGAGGGGTCTTGTCGTTCAGGTCTCGTTTCAAACGGCGGCACCTTCGGCTGGCGAGTACGCGGTTTTCGGCAGCGGCTTCAGATGCGATGCGAACTGCTCGGACGCCGCGCGCCACGAGAAGCGTTCCGCCCACGCGCGCGCGGTCGTGCGTTCGATCTTCAGCGCTTCGAGGCAGGCTTCCTGCAGGTCCTCGTGCATCGCACCGGCGTCGCCGCCGCTGAGCACGTCGATCGGGCCCGTGACGGGATACGCGGCAACCGGCGTGCCGCACGCGAGCGCCTCGAGCAGCACGAGGCCGAACGTGTCGGTGCGACTCGGGAACACGAACACGTCGGCCGCAGCATACACCTTCGCGAGTTCGGCCTGCGACAGCACGCCGAGATAGTTCGCCTCCGGATAGCGCGACTTCAGCTCGGCGAGCGCGGGGCCTTCGCCCGCGACCCATTTCGAGCCGGGCAGGTCGAGACGCAGGAACGCCTCGACGTTCTTTTCGATCGCGACACGGCCCACGTACAGGAAGATCGGCCGCGCGGTGTTGAGCACCTTCGACTCCATCGGGCGGAAGATGTCGAGATCGACGCCGCGGGTCCACAGCACGACGTTCGTGAAGCCGAACTTCTCGAGGTCTTCCTTGACGACCGGCGTCGGCGCCATCACCGCAAGCGACGGGCCGTGGAACCAGTGCAGGAAGCGGTAGGTCGCGGCCAGCGGAATGCCGAAGCGCGCCTGCACGTATTCCGGAAAGCGCGTGTGATACGCGGTCGTGTACGGCAGTTTGCGCGAGCGCGCGTAGCGTCGCGCGGCGAGGCCGAGCGGGCCTTCGGTCGCGATGTGCAGCGCGTCCGGTGCGAACGCGTCGATCCGTGCGCGCAGCTTGCGGTACGGCAGGATCGACAGGCGAATCTCGGGGTAGGTCGGGCAGGGCACCGTGCGGAATTCCAGCGGCGTCAGCAGTTCGACGCGGTGGCCGAGCGCCGCGAGTTCGCGCGACGTGCTCTTCAGCGTGCGCACGACGCCGTTGACCTGCGGTTCCCACGCGTCGGTGACGATCATGATCTTCATCGC
Organism: Burkholderia sp. FW306-1C-G01B; assembly: GCF_058781685.1. Classification (NCBI taxonomy): domain Bacteria; kingdom Pseudomonadati; phylum Pseudomonadota; class Betaproteobacteria; order Burkholderiales; family Burkholderiaceae; genus Burkholderia; species Burkholderia sp. FW306-1C-G01B. The sequence goes on along the minus strand of NZ_JBYSWZ010000010.1, from coordinate 47,704 downwards.
GGCATTGTCCTGTAAGTAGGGTTGTGTCAGGCAGTGGCCTTGGCCTTGCGCGACGTGGTCTCCGACGGTGCGGTGCGCATCACCGTCCAGTAGACGATCTTCAGTTCGCCTTCCATCGTTTCGACGAGCGCGGACAGGCTTTCGACCCAGTCGCCGTCGTTGCAGTACAGCACGCCGTCGATATCGCGGATCTCCGCCTTGTGAATGTGACCGCACACGACGCCGTCGCAGCCGCGGCGGCGCGCCTCGTCGGTCATCACGGTCTCGAATTGCGAGATGAAGTTGACCGCGTTCTTGACCTGGTGCTTCAGGTACTGCGACAGCGACCAGTACTGGAAGCCGAGCCGGCTGCGGATCCGGTTGAACCAGCGGTTCAGCACGAGGATCAGCGTGTAGAGCGTGTCGCCGAGATACGCGAGCCATTTCGCGTGCTGGATCACGCCGTCGAACAGGTCGCCGTGCACGATCCACAAACGTTTGCCCGCGAGCGTCGTGTGGAACGCCTCGCCGCGCACCTGGATATCGCCGAACGCGAGGTCGCAGAACTGCCGCGCGCCTTCGTCGTGGTTACCGGGGATGTAGACGACCTGCGTGCCCTTGCGCGCCTTGCGCAGGATCTTCTGCACGACGTCGTTGTGCGCCTGCGGCCAGTACCAGCCTTTCTTCAACTGCCAGCCGTCGATGATGTCGCCGACGAGGTACAGGTATTCCGAATCGTTGTGACGCAGGAAGTCGAGCAGGTACGGCGCCTGGCATCCGCTCGAGCCGAGGTGGATGTCGGACAGCCAGATGGTGCGGTAGCGATGCGCGGACGGGTCGGGGTCGTCGTGCCGCGTGGCGTGTACGGCAGGTGGTTCTTGCGACGCCAGGCCATCGGATGCGCCCGAGCCTGACAGGAAAGCGGTGGCGGCGCGAGCGCCGAGCGGGTGACGGAACAGGGAGGTCGCGGACGGTTTCTGGCCCATGCATGACTCGCGCCGGTTGACATTACCGGCATTCCGCCATGCGGGCGTGACTGTGCCGTGACAGTCACGAGACGTTCTTATTACGACCTATGCAGGGTGTTTAGCAGTGAATGAAAGGCGTTGTGTAATCTGCCGCACCGAACGGTCGGCGGTTGTCCGGCAGGCGCGTCGGGCGACGCGGGAAAGGCTTGGACGAACTGATTTCGTCTGGCGAATGCGGCGCGTCAGCGCGGCATGGCGACGACGCGCGTGCGCGCGATCCGGTCGTGCGGAAACTGGCGGCCGGCGTGCAGCCGGGCGGCGCCGGCCCACGCGACGATCCACGCGGCGGTGAGCGCCAGCGTGACGGGCACCGACAGGCCGAGGAGCGGATGCAGCGCGAGCGGCGGCAGGAACCACAGCCAGCCGAGCGCATAGCGCACGAGCGCATGGCCGGCGCTCAGCGGCCGGCCGCTCGACGATTCGAGCCGCAGCCGCCAGGTCTTCATCGGCAGCGTCTGGCCGCCGTGGGTCCAGAACCAGACGAAATACGCGCCGACGACGAGCGCGATCCACGCGGCGAGCAGGTTGTGATGGACGAGGCCGTTGCGCTGCTGCGTCGCGAGACTGAACGCGAGCCCCGCGAAGAACACGACGCCGAACAGCAGCACGCCTTCGTAGAGCAGCGCGGCGAGGCGCCGCCGCACCGACGGCGCGGCGGCCGGAGTCTTGGGTGCGCGGGCGTTCGCCACGGCCGCTCAGGAGCCCCTGAACAGCGAAGGTGCGTCGGCGGGCGACACCGGTGCCACCGCAGCGGGCACCGACGCGGCGCCGGCCGTCGACGACGCGGGCACCGGCGGCACGGAGGCGCTGGCCGAGGCGGGCGCCGGTGCGGGGGCTGCACCGCTTGCCGGGTGCTCGTGCGAATTGACGAGGCGGCGAACGTCACGGTCGGCGACGGTCGGCGGCGCGCTGACGACGCTCGGCCGGCGGCGGCGCTCGGCGGCCGCGAGACGTTCCTTCTGTTCCTCGGGGAGTTGCTGGTAGGCCTTCCACGCGCGCTCGCGCGCCTGCGCGGAAAGCTCCTTCGCGCTCTGGTAGTTCTCGCGCGCGACGCGGCGCTGCTCGGGCGTCATCCGCGCCCATTCGGACATCCGGTCCTGCAGGCGCTTTTGATCATCGGGCGTCAATTTCGCGAAACGTGACGCGATCTTCAGCCATTTGCGCTTGCGGGCGTCGCTGAAGCCGTCCCACTGGTCGGCGAACGGCGCGAGTGCCGCGTGCTGCGCCGGCGTGAGGCGCGCCCACGACAGCGGACCGGTGGCGGCCGGCAGCGGCAGTGGCAGCGGCGGGAGGTCGGCGGTCAGCCCGGTCGCGGCCGATGCGGGCGCGGCAGGGCTGGTGGCCGCGACGGTAGTCGTCGCGGGGGGCGGGTGGAATCGCGAATACGTGGCGACGTAGGAAACGGCGATCGCGATCACGCATCCGAAAAATACGGCCAGGCCGCGCTTCTGACTCACCCGTGCGATCCCCTCGTTATTGTCTGTTAGCGAGCGTGCGAAAGATACGCGTTGAACCCGTGATCGAGATACGCGTTGAGCGGCAGGTCGTCGCTGAGCATCGCCGCGTCGATGTCGGCGAGTTCGGCGGTGCGCTGCATGTCTTCCCAGTAGGCGATGCCGATGAGCCCCGCGAGCAGCAGTGCGAGCGGCCACGCGCGCAGCAGGCGGCGCGCGAACGACGCGTACGGGCGGCCGGCCTGCGGGAGGCTCGTGGGCGCCGGGCCGTAGGCGCCGGCCGCGCCGGCGAAGGCCGGCACGAACACCGGCGCGGTCGCGGGCTCGGGCTTCTTGCGCGCGAGCGCAGCCCGGCGGGCGACGGCCAGCCGATCGGTGGTCGCGGCAGGCAGTGCGGCCGCGCGCTCGTCCAGCGCGCGGCGCACCTTCAGCGCGAATTCGTGTTCTCGGTTTGCGGGAGCGGAGCTCATAGCGTGATTCCTTTGGCCTTGAGCGCTTGCGCCAGGGTGTGGGTGGCTCGTGAGCAGTGCGTCTTGACGCTGCCTTCGGAGCACCCCATTGCGGCGGCAGTCTCGGCGACATCCATATCTTCCCAATAACGCATCAGGAACGCTTCCCGTTGACGCGCCGGAAGTTTCTGGATTTCTTCGTCGATCAGGGCCAGAACCTGCTCTCTTTCGAGGCGGTGCTCGCTGCTCTCGACGCCCGCGTTGTCGTTCGCGGATTCGAGCGTTTCGAGCGGGTCGAAGTCTTCGTCGTCGGTGTTGTTCAGCGACGAGAAGAGCGTGACCCAGGTGTTGCGGACCTTCTGCCGACGGAACCAGTCGTGGATCGCGTTCTGCAGGATCCGCTGAAAAAGCAGCGGCAGCTCCGCCGCCGGCCGGTCGCCGTATTTTTCGGCCAGCTTGATCATCGCGTCCTGCACGATGTCGAGCGACGCATCGTCGTCACGCACCGCGTACGCAGCCTGCTTGAACGCGCGCCTTTCGACGCCCGCCAGAAAGTCGGCGAGTTCCTTGTCTGATGCCATTCCGTGAAGGTATGCGCTGCGGACCGCTGCGTGGTGTAAAAGGTCGAAAAATTTCGTAAAACCCGCGGATGCTAACAAATTTTCGCTCTGGTTGGCACCGGGTTGGGCGCCGCGCGTTGCGCGCGAGCCGCGACGGTGGGGTGCCGGGCGGCGCGCATGATGCGGTGCGGGATATTTTGCTTGACGACCTAATCACGACCCGCTATCGTCAGCGATTCGCAACATGAAGTGATGGTCTCATTTGAGGCTGGCCCAAGAAGCCCGCCCTTCAAACTGGACGCGCCGCTTGAACCCGAGCCACAAGCCCGGCAGAGAGCACCCGATCAATTTTTTGCCGAAAATTCGAAAGGTCAAAATGAACATGCCCAGCGCGGAATTCTCCACGTCGGAACCCCTTTCCCCTCCCGATAGCGACTCCATCGGCGCCACCGTGCTCATGAAGGCACTGGCCGACGAGAACGTCGAATTCATCTGGGGCTACCCCGGCGGCTCGGTTCTCTATATCTACGACGAGCTTTACAAGCAGGACAAGATTCAGCACGTGCTGGTGCGCCATGAACAGGCGGCCGTGCACGCAGCCGATGCGTATGCGCGTTCCACCGGCAATGTCGGCGTCTGCCTCGTGACGTCGGGCCCGGGCGTCACCAACGCGGTGACCGGCATCGCGACGGCGTACATGGATTCGATCCCGATGGTCGTGATCAGCGGCCAGGTGCCGACTGCCGCGATCGGCCAGGATGCATTCCAGGAGTGCGACACGGTCGGCATCACGCGTCCGTGCGTGAAGCACAACTTCCTCGTGAAGGACGTGCGCGAGCTCGCGGAAACCGTCAAGAAGGCGTTCTATATCGCCCGCACCGGCCGTCCGGGCCCGGTGCTGATCGACATCCCGAAGGACATCTCGAAGACGCCGTGCCAGTACGAGCCGGTCAAGAGCGTGTCGCTGCGTTCGTACAACCCCGTCACGAAAGGCCATTCGGGCCAGATCCGCAAGGCCGTGTCGCTGCTGCTGACGGCGAAGCGTCCCTATATCTACACGGGCGGCGGCATCATCCTCGCCGACGCGTCGCGCGAACTGAACCAGTTCGCGGACCTGCTCGGCTACCCGGTCACGAACACGCTGATGGGCCTGGGCGGCTATCGCGCGTCGGACAAGAAATTCCTCGGCATGCTCGGCATGCACGGCACCTACGAAGCGAACATGGCGATGCAGCACTGCGACGTGCTGATCGCGATCGGTGCCCGCTTCGACGACCGCGTGATCGGCGACCCGGCGCACTTCGCGTCGCGTCCGCGCAAGATCATCCACATCGACATCGACCCGTCGTCGATCTCGAAGCGCGTGAAGGTCGACATCCCGATCGTCGGCGACGTGAAGGAAGTGCTGAAGGAGCTGATCGAGCAACTGCAGACGGCCGAGCATGGCCCCGACACCGAGGCGCTCGCGCAATGGTGGAAGGACATCGAGGGCTGGCGCGCGAAGGACTGCCTGAAGTTCGACCGCGAAAGCGAGATCATCAAGCCGCAGTACGTGGTCGAGAAGGCGTGGGAGCTGACGGACGGCAATGCGTTCGTGTGCTCGGACGTCGGCCAGCACCAGATGTGGGCCGCGCAGTTCTACCGCTTCAACAAGCCGCGTCGCTGGATCAACTCCGGCGGCCTCGGCACGATGGGCTTCGGCCTGCCGGCAGCGATGGGCGTCAAGATGGCGCACCCGGACGACGACGTGTTGTGCATCACGGGCGAAGGCTCGATCCAGATGTGCATCCAGGAACTGTCGACCTGCCTGCAGTACGACACGCCCGTGAAGATCATTTCGCTGAACAACCGCTACCTCGGCATGGTTCGCCAGTGGCAGCAGATCGAATACAGCAAGCGCTATTCGCATTCGTACATGGATGCGCTGCCCGATTTCGTGAAGCTCGCCGAAGCGTACGGCCATGTCGGCATGCGGATCGAAAAGACCTCGGATGTGGAGCCGGCGCTGAAGGAAGCGCTGCGCCTGAAGGATCGCACCGTGTTTCTCGACTTCCAGACCGATCCGACCGAAAACGTCTGGCCGATGGTACAGGCCGGCAAGGGCATCACCGAGATGCTGCTCGGATCGGAAGATCTGTAACGGCGCGACGCGCGCTTGAGCCCGATGCGGCCGCCTTCACGAAGGGCGGTGCGGCACGCGGCGGCGCGCGGCGCGAGTGAATCGACACGGACACATTCTGGAAGAAGCGAACATGAGACACATCATTTCCGTCCTGCTGGAGAACGAACCGGGCGCGCTGTCGCGCGTGGTCGGTCTGTTTTCCGCACGCGGCTACAACATCGAAACCTTGACGGTGGCGCCGACCGAAGACCAATCGCTGTCGCGGCTCACCATCGTTTCCATTGGCTCCGACGACGTGATCGAACAGATCACGAAGCATCTGAACCGCCTGATCGAGGTGGTGAAAGTGGTGGACCTGACCGACGGTGCACACATCGAACGCGAGCTGATGCTGATCAAGGTACGTGCAGTGGGCAAGGAGCGCGAAGAAATGAAGCGGATGTCGGACATTTTCCGCGGCCGCATCATCGACGTGACCGAAAAGACCTACACGATCGAATTGACGGGCGCGAGCGACAAGCTCGACGCATTCATCCAGGGGCTGGACGCGAGCGCGATCCTCGAGACCGTGCGCACCGGCAGCTCCGGCATCGGACGCGGCGAGCGCATCCTGAAGGTTTGATGCCGAAAATGCCGAAGAGGCACGCCGGGTGCGCCGTCATGTCCCGGCCCGCAGTACTCCATCCGAACGAATTGTTGAATTTTTGAATTAGCGAAGGAACCATCATGAACGTTTTCTACGACAAAGACGCCGACCTCTCCCTCATCAAGGGCAAGCAAGTCACGATCATCGGCTACGGCTCGCAAGGCCATGCACACGCGCTGAACCTGAAGGAAAGCGGCGTGAACGTGACGGTCGGCCTGCGCAAGGGCGGCGCGTCGTGGAGCAAGGCCGAAAACGCCGGCCTGTCGGTCAAGGAAGTCGCGGAAGCGGTGAAGGGCGCGGACGTCGTCATGATGCTGCTGCCGGACGAGCAGATCGCCGACGTGTACGCGAAGGAAGTGCATGCCAACATCAAGCAGGGCGCGGCACTGGCGTTCGCACACGGCTTCAACGTCCACTACGGCCAGGTGATCCCGCGCGCCGACCTCGACGTGATCATGATCGCGCCGAAGGCACCGGGCCACACCGTGCGCGGCACGTACTCGCAAGGTGGCGGCGTGCCGCACCTGATCGCGGTTGCGCAGAACAAGTCGGGCGCGGCACGCGACATCGCGCTGTCGTACGCGGCAGCGAACGGCGGCGGCCGTGCAGGCATCATCGAGACGAACTTCCGTGAAGAAACCGAAACCGACCTGTTCGGCGAGCAGGCCGTGCTGTGCGGCGGTACCGTCGAGCTGATCAAGGCAGGTTTCGAGACGCTGGTCGAAGCAGGCTACGCGCCGGAAATGGCGTACTTCGAGTGCCTGCACGAACTGAAGCTGATCGTCGACCTGATCTACGAAGGCGGCATCGCGAACATGAACTACTCGATCTCGAACAACGCCGAGTACGGCGAGTACGTGACGGGCCCGCGCGTCGTCACGGAAGAGACGAAGAAGGCGATGAAGCAGTGCCTGACCGACATCCAGACGGGCGAGTACGCGAAGAGCTTCATTCTCGAGAACAAGGCAGGCGCTCCGACGCTGCAATCGCGCCGCCGCCTGACGGCCGAGCACCAGATCGAGCAGGTCGGCGCGAAGCTGCGCGCGATGATGCCGTGGATCGCGAAGAACAAGCTCGTCGACCAGACGAAGAACTAAGCACCGCGTGCTGTTCCGGCCCTTCGAGTGGAGGGTCGGCATCAAAAAGCCGTCCGAAGGCAGCAGTGCCCCGGGCGGCTTTTGTTATGCTACGGGCTTTGCAATTCACCGAACACAGAACGAATCCATGAACTATCCTCATCCGATCATCGCGCGCGAAGGCTGGCCGTTCATCGCGATTGCTGCCGTCATCGCGCTGTTGATCCACGCCGTCGGGGGCTTCGGCTTCGCGTGGCCGTTCTGGCTGCTGCTCGCCTTCGTCGTCCAGTTCTTCCGCGATCCGCAGCGTCCGATCCCGGCGCAGCCGAACGCGGTGCTGTGCCCGGCGGACGGCCGCATCGTCGCGGTCGAGACCTCGCAGGATCCGTACGCGAACCGCGAAGCGCTGAAGATCAGCGTGTTCATGAATGTCTTCAACGTCCATTCGCAGCGTTCGCCGGTCGATGGCGCGATCACGAAGGTCGAGTATTTCCCGGGTGCGTTCCTGAACGCGGCGATCGACAAGGCGTCGACCGAGAACGAGCGTAACGCGGTCGTGATCCAGACGGCGAGCGGCAAGACCGTCACCGCCGTGCAGATCGCGGGTCTCGTCGCCCGCCGGATTCTCTGCTACGTGCGCGCCGGCGAACCGCTGTCGCGCGGCCAGCGCTACGGTTTCATCCGCTTCGGTTCGCGCGTCGACGTGTACCTGCCGATCGGCAGCCGCGCGAAGGTGTCGATCGGCGAGAAGGTCTACGCGTCGTCGACGATCCTCGCCGAGCTCGAACAGTAAGCGGCGGGGCGCACGATGGCCGCATTCAAACCGCGCCGGCCGCGCAACGGCACCAGCCAGACGCCACGCCCGTTCCGCCGCAACAAGGGGATGGCGCCCGATCCGGTGCCCATCGAGAGCCGCCGCGCTTCGCGCCAGCGGTTCCTGAAGACGCGCGGCATCTACCTGCTGCCGAACGCGTTCACGACCGCCGCGCTGTTCTGCGGTTTCTTCGCGGTCGTGCAGGCGATGAACGTGCGTTTCGAGATCGCCGCGATCGCGATTTTCGTCGCGATGGTGCTCGACGGGATGGACGGGCGCGTCGCGCGCATGACGCATACGCAGAGCGCGTTCGGCGAGCAGTTCGACAGCCTGTCGGACATGGTGTCGTTCGGCGTCGCACCCGCGCTCGTGATGTACGAGTGGGTGCTGAAGGATCTCGGTCGTTGGGGCTGGCTCGCCGCGTTCGTCTACTGTTCGGGCGCCGCGTTGCGCCTCGCCCGCTTCAATACGAACATCGGCGTCGTCGACAAACGCTTCTTCCAGGGGTTGCCGAGCCCGGCCGCCGCCGCGCTGATCGCGGGCTTCGTATGGCTCGCGACCGACAACCGCGTGCCGATGAAGCTCGGCTGGCTGCCGTGGGTCGCGTTCGTGCTGACGATCTATGCGGGCGTGACGATGGTGTCGAACGCGCCGTTCTACAGCGGCAAGGCGCTTGACGTGCGGCACCGCGTGCCGTTCGCGGCGATCCTGCTCGTCGTCGTCGCGTTCGTGCTCGTGTCGTCCGACCCGCCGCTGATGCTGTTCTGCCTGTTCGTGCTGTACGGGTTGTCCGGCTACGTGTTCTGGGCCTACATGGCGATCCGCGGGCGCGCGAATCCGGCGCGCTCGTCGCAGCGCGATCATTGACCCGATGCGCGATCTGCCCGGAAACGGCGGCCTCGGGGCCGCCGTTTTCATTTGCCCCTTTTTCGAGCGGGGCCGCCGGACTGCCGGGGTGCCGTCCGATTGCGCGCCCAACGGAATGTCGCTATAGTCTTCGGCATGACTGTATTTACCCGCCTCTCCCTCCTTCTAGCCGGCGCGCCGCTACGCGCGCTAGCGTTGGCGCGCCTGCCGCGCTGACCGTTCTCGCCCTCCGTCAAGCCTCGTCTGTTGTTGAGCGTCGCCAGCGGTGGCGCGATCTCATTACGTTTGACTTCCGTATAAAAAGCCCTGGAGCCCCCCATGACAGACAAGCTGATCATTTTCGATACGACGTTGCGTGACGGCGAGCAATCGCCCGGCGCGTCGATGACGAAGGAAGAGAAAATCCGCATCGCGAAGCATCTCGAGCGGATGAAGGTCGACGTGATCGAGGCCGGCTTCGCGGCCAGCTCGAACGGCGATTTCGACGCGATCCACACGATCGCCGGTCTCGTGAAGGACAGCACGATCTGCTCGTTGGCGCGGGCCAACGACAAGGACATCCAGCGCGCGGCCGACGCGCTGAAGCCGGCCAACAGCTTCCGGATCCACACGTTCATCGCGACGTCGCCGCTGCACATGGAGAAGAAGCTGCGGATGACGCCCGACCAGGTGTTCGAGCAGGCACGCCTCGCGGTGCGTTTCGCGCGCAAGTTCACCGACAACGTCGAATTCTCGCCGGAAGACGGCAGCCGCTCCGACCTGGATTTCCTGTGCCGCGTGCTGGAAGCCGTGATCGCCGAGGGCGCGACGACGATCAACATCGCCGATACGGTCGGCTACGGCGTGCCGGAGCTCTACGGCAACCTCGTGAAGACGCTGCGCGAGCGCATTCCGAACTCGGACAAGGCGATCTTCTCGGTGCACTGCCATAACGACCTCGGGATGGCCGTCGCGAACTCGCTCGCGGGCGTGAAGATCGGCGGTGCGCGTCAGGTCGAGTGCACGATCAACGGTCTCGGCGAGCGCGCGGGCAACACGTCGCTCGAAGAGATCGTGATGGCCGTGAAGACGCGCAAGGATTACTTCGGCCTCGACGTCGGCATCGACACCACGCAGATCGTGCCGACGTCGAAGCTCGTGTCGCAGATCACCGGTTTCGTCGTGCAGCCGAACAAGGCGGTGGTCGGCGCGAACGCGTTCGCGCACGCGTCGGGCATCCACCAGGACGGCGTGCTGAAGGCGCGCGACACCTACGAGATCATGCGCGCGGAAGACGTGGGCTGGTCCGCGAACAAGATCGTGCTCGGCAAGCTGTCGGGGCGCAACGCGTTCAAGCAGCGCCTGCAGGAGCTCGGCGTGTCGCTCGACAGCGAAGCGGAACTGAACGCCGCGTTCATGCGCTTCAAGGATCTGGCCGACCGCAAGGCCGAGATCTTCGACGAGGACATCATCGCGATCGTGTCCGAGGAATCGGCATTCGCGCACGAGCAGGAACACTTCAAGTTCGTGTCGCTGTCGCAGCGTTCGGAAACGGGCGAGCAGCCGCAGGCGAAGATCGTGTTCGCGGTCGAAGGCAAGGAAGTGACCGGCGAGGCGCGCGGCAACGGTCCGGTCGATGCGACGTTCAACGCGATCGAGGGCGAAGTCGGCAGCGGTTCCGAACTGCTGCTTTACTCGGTGAACGCAATCACGACCGGCACGCAGGCGCAGGGCGAAGTGACCGTCCGGCTGTCGAAGAGCGGGCGGATCGTCAACGGCGTCGGCACCGATCCGGACATCGTTGCCGCGTCCGCCAAGGCGTACATCTCCGCGCTGAACAAGCTGCATTCGAAGGACGACAAGCTCAACCCGCAGCGCTCGTAAGCGCCGCGCGCTGCGCATCACCGAAACGCCCCGTGCGGCCCTGCGCCGCCGGGGCGTTTTTGCATCTGCCGCTTATTCGGCGGCCGGTGCGCGGAACAGCCAGCGGCGCGCGGCCGGGCGGGGCGCCGGGCTGCGTCGGCGGAACTCGACCGCGATTCCGCGCCGCGGCGCATCGGCGACGAACGCGTCGAGCAGTTCGAGCACGTCGTGATCGATGTAGTCGGCGCGCGTCGCGTCGATGATGACCGCCGCCCGGTCCGGAATGTGCCGCAGGTGGTGCTTGACCTGCACCTTGCCGAGAAACGACACGTCCTTGCGGAACGACAGCAGGAAGTGATCGTCGTGTTGCGCGAGCGTGACGGGGCTCTTCAGGTTCGCGGCGGCGACCGCCAGCACGCTGCATGCGAGGCCGAGCGCGATGCCGAACAGCAGGTCGACCGCGAGCACGCCGGCGATCGTCGCGGCGAACGGCACGAACGCGGCCGGCCCCTGCTTCATCACCGAGCGGAACAGCGCCGGTTTCGCGAGCTTGAAGCCCGTGTGGATCAGGATCGCGGCGAGGCTCGCGAGCGGGATCAGGTTGATCAGGCCGGTGAGCGCGAACACGCTCGCGAGCAGCAGCATCCCGTGGACGATTGCCGACATCCGGCTTTGCGCGCCTGCATTGACGTTGACCGAACTGCGCACGATCACCGACGTGATCGGCAGGCCGCCGAACGCGCCCGCGACGAGATTGCCGACGCCCTGGGCCTTCAGTTCGCGGTCGGGCTGGGTCGGCCGGCGCTTCGGGTCGATCTGCTCGACCGCTTCGAGGCTCAGCAGCGTCTCGAGGCTCGCGACGACCGCGAGCGTGATCGCGACGCGCCACACGTCAGGATTGACGAGCTGCGCGAAGTTCGGGCCAAGCTCCGCGTGCTTGAGCGATGCCGCGAAAGCCGCGAACGATCCGAGCTCGGGCAGCGTCACGCGATGGGCGGCGCCCGGCGCGACCGACGGCGCGACGAGGCCCAGCACGAGCGTCGCGCCGATGCCCAGCACGACGACCGCGAGCGGTGCGGGCACCGAACGCACCAGCGCGAAGCGGCGCAGCGCGGGCGTGTCCCACGCGGCCAGCAGTGCGAGCGATGCGAGCGCGATGGCCGTGGCGGCCCACGCGACCGGCAGGCTCGGCCAGTTCGCAAACGATTGCGCGCCCGAGCCGCCGATGCCGAACGCGAACGGAATCTGCTTCACGATCAGCAGCAGGCCGATTGCGGCGAGCATGCCCTTGATGACGGGCGACGGCACGTAGGCGGCGAAGCGGCCGGCGCGCAGCATGCCGAATCCGAACTGCAGCACGCCGGACAGCAGCACCGCGAGCAGGAATGCGGAGAAGCTGCCGAGTTGCGCGATCCCTTCGACGACGATCACGACGAGGCCGGCGGCCGGCCCGCTGACGGACAACGACGAGCCGCTCAGCAGTGCGACGACGATGCCGCCGACGATGCCGGATACGAGCCCGGCGAACGGCTCGACGCCGGATGCATTGGCGATGCCGAGACAGAGCGGCAGTGCGACGAGGAAAACGACGATGCCGGCGACGACGTCGCGCGGCAGGGTGGACAGGCGCTCGTTCAGTTTCATGATTGGGGCGATTTCGTTGGCATAGGAGACGGGGGAATCAGCCGAGCGCGGCGGCCGTAGCGGCCTGCGCGGGCTCGACATTGGCGGGCGGCGTCGCGTAGCCGGAATCGAGTTCCTGCAGGCGGCCGTCGGCGAGCGAAAAGATCCAGCCGTGCACGAGCGGCGGCCGTTCCCGGCCGCGCACGATCGGCGACGCGCGCAGCAGCCGTACCTGTTCGAGCACGTTCAGCTCGGCGAGGCGGTCGGCGGCGGCCGTGTCGTCGAGCCCGTCGAGCGTGTCGCGATGGCGCCGCGCGAGCGCGCAGAGCGGTGCGATGCGGCGCGCGACGTGCGGCAGCTCGGACGGCGGCGGCAGCAGAGACGCGCGCACGCCCCCGCACCCGTAGTGCCCGCATACGATCACGTGGTCGACCTGCAGTACGCGCACCGCATACTCGAGCACGCTGGCGGAATTGTCGTCGTCGGGATGGAACAGGTTCGCGATGTTGCGATGGACGAACAGTTCGCCGGGCGCGCTATGCGTGATGGTTTCGGCCGGCACGCGGCTGTCGGCGCAGCCGATCCACAGCACGCGCGGATTCTGGCCGCGCGCGAGCGCGTCGAAGAAACCGGGCGTGTGTTCGCGCGTCTCGCGGGCCCAGGCAATGTTGGCAACCAGCATGCTCTTGGGGCGGTTCATGAGGACTCCTTTATGACAAAGGCAAATAAATATCGGCCGAAATAGCGCAATAAGATTCTTTCTGAACTGAAAGGTTCAATTTCGACTGATATTAGGGGTATGCCCTAGCACTCCGGGGGCATTGAAACAAATTGTTTCAAATTGGTTTGGTGTAGTGCATTGCGTGCACCAACCCAACGCATGACATGCGTTGCGCATGCCTGTTTCCGCGTGAAGGCCCGCATGACGGGGATTTCAGCGTGCTGCCATCGGAATGCCATCGATCGGAAAAGATTTCCGTCGTATTTCCTGAATTAATCGGACGGCGGAAAAAAGGAGTGGCCATTCGCGCAATAATTCGTGAATGGCCATTGTGAAAATTGCGCGCAAATGCGTAATCGGTCAGAACAGGTTGCGGCGATCGGGATCGTGCAGCGGGTCCGGCGTTTTCTGCGTGATGCGCAGGATGCCCTGCGGATCGAAGTAGAAGCTGTACATCATGTACCAGACGTTGTCCTCGAGATACCGGTACGTCCACACCTCGCGCTTCATCAGCGGGAAGTAGGACGTCTCGACGGGGCGCCCGAAATTGACGAGGACATCGGTCTTCGTCCACTTGCCGATCTCCGCACGATAGAACTCGCTCGGCTGCAGCACCTGGCGCACGTTGACGATCTTGTGGGACGCGTCGACGTCGGCCGCGATCGTGACCTCGCCCATCGGCTGGGTCGGCCACATCAGGCGCTTGCCGCCGCCGGGCAGGTCGTAGATCTCGCGCGGCGGACCCATGCGCGCGACGATCGCCGACTCGTCCTGGCCCGCCTGGTATTGCTGCCACGGTTGCGCACAACCGGCCAGCAGCGCGGCGGCACAGGCGAGCAGCACCGGCAGGCGCGCGGGAATGCGTATGCGCATGGGGACTCTCCAGAATACGGAAACAGGTTCCGTTTTATCACGGACGGCGCGCGACGGCACATCGCGTCGAAAAAATCGGTACGGATCGCCGGCGCTGTCGCGCTTGCGGCCGGCAGGGGCGCCGGCCTATGATCCGCGCTTCTCGGGCAGATCGAAGGGCAGGTAGCCGATGCAGGGGTGGAAGCGGTGCGCGCTCGCGTTGAGCGCGGGGTGGATGCTGGTGTCGTCCGCGTTTGCCGGCGGCGAGCCGGTGCGGATCGCGCTGATCGAAGGGATGTCGGGCCCGTTCGCGAACGCCGGCGCGGCGGTCGAGCGCAACCTGCGCTTCGGCGTCGAGCAGGTCAACGCGTCGGGCGGCGTGAAGCTGCGCGACGGCGCGCATCCGCTCGAGCTCGTCGTGCTCGACAGCAAGGGCAGCCCGGAGGAGGCACTCGTGCAGTTGCGCGCGGCCGCGGACCGGCATATCGGTTTCGTCGCGCAGGGCAACAGTTCGGCCGTCGCGGCCGCACTCGTCGCGGCGCTCGACAAGCTGAACGCACGCGACCCGGACAAGCGGATGCTGTTCCTCAACTATTCGGCCGACGATCCGGCGCTGACCGACGCGCGCTGCAGTTTCTGGCATTTCCGCTTCGACGCGCACGCGGGGATGCGGATGGCCGCGCTCGCGGACGTGATGGCGCGCGACCGCGCGCTGCGCAAGGTCTATCTGCTGAACCAGGACTACAGTTTCGGCCGCGACGTCAGCGCGCTCGCGCGGCAGACGCTGGCCGCGCGGCGCCCGGACGTGACGATCGCCGGCGATGAATTCCACCCGATCGGCCGGATCAAGGATTTCTCGCCGTATATCGCGAAGATCCGCGCGAGCGGCGCGGACGCCGTCGTGACCGGTAACTGGGGCAACGACCTCACGTTGCTCGTGAAGGCGGCGCGCGAGCAGGGGCTGAATGCGAAGTTCTATACGTTCTACGGCAACAGCCTCGGCGCGCCGGCCGCGCTCGGCGATGCGGGCGTCGGGCGGGTCGTCGCCGTGGCGGACTGGCACCCGAACGCGGGCGGCGCGAAATCCGACGCGTTCTACCGTGCGTTCCGGGCCCGTTTCCCGGCCGCGCAGGACGACTATCCGGTACGGCGAATGAGCGTGATGATCGAGATGCTGGCCGCCGCGATGAACCGCGCGGGGTCGGCCGACCCCGTCGCGGCCGCGCGTGCGCTCGAGGGCTTGTCGTTCGACGACGGCTTCCACGCGTCGCGGATGCGCGCGCAGGATCACCAGTTGATCCAGCCCCTTTACGTGATGGAGATGGACAAGGCCGGCACGCCGGGCGTGCGCTTCGACAACGAGGGTTCGGGCTACGGTTTCCGGACGGTGCTGGCGGTACCGGCGCAGCGCACGGAAATGCCGTCTGCCTGTTCGATGACGCGCCCGTGACAGGGGCGGTGGGAACGGTGTGGAGTTGTGTTACAATGCCCGCCGGTTGTAAGTCACGGCACGGCCATTCTTCCGTGTCCGCCTGTTCAGTTAGAAAGGAAATCACATGTCTGTTGCAGATATCAAGAAGTCGGAAGTCGTTGCTCAGTTCGCCCGCGGTACCAACGACACGGGGTCGCCCGAAGTCCAGGTCGCACTGCTGACCGCACGTATCGTCGAACTGACGGGTCACTTCAAGACCCACGCGAAGGATCACCACAGCCGCCGCGGCCTGCTGCGCATGGTTAGCCGCCGCCGCAAGCTGCTCGACTACCTCAAGGGCAAGGATGCCGACCGTTACCGCGCACTGATCGAGAAGCTGGGTCTGCGTAAGTAATCGAGGCGATTGCCGCCAGCAAGATGCCTGTGTCAGTCCGCTGATACAGGCATTTTGTTTTTGCGCGGTGCGAGCGTCACACGCACCGCAGGCTGTCAGGCACGTTCAGGCACGTTCGTGCCGGGCTGCCGCAACGGCTGATGCCGGGGTCGGGATTTGTGTCATTCCAGCGCGTCGCTGCCCGAGCGCCGCGCTGGAATGGCATAAAAAACACACCTTGCTCCGGGTGATTCGGTCGGGACGCCGCCGCGCGGGATGGCCGGCGCGGCGAATGAAATGCATGAATTCAAAGGAGCAACCATGTCCATGTTCAACAAGGTCGTGAAGGAATTCCAGTGGGGCCAGCACAAGGTGCGCCTCGAAACCGGTGAAGTCGCTCGCCAGGCAAGCGGCGCCGTGATCGTCGACGTCGAAGACACCGTCGTGCTGGCAACCGTCGTCGGCGCGAAGTCGGCGAAGCCGGGTCAGGATTTCTTCCCGCTGACCGTCGACTACCTCGAAAAGACCTACTCGGCCGGCAAGATCCCGGGCGGCTTCTTCCGCCGCGAAGGCCGTCCGTCGGAGCACGAGACGCTGACGTCGCGCCTGATCGACCGTCCGCTGCGCCCGCTGTTCCCGGAAGGCTTCTACAACGAAGTCCAGGTCGTGATCCACGTGCTGTCCGTGAACCCGGAAATCCCGGCGGACATCCCCGCGCTGATCGGCGCATCGGCTGCGCTCGCCGTGTCGGGCCTGCCGTTCAACGGCCCGGTCGGTGCCGCGCGCGTCGCGTACATCGACAACGCCTACGTGCTGAACCCGACGCGCGACCAGCTCAAGGCGTCGAGCCTCGACCTCGTCGTCGCGGGTACGGAACGCGCGGTGCTGATGGTCGAATCGGAAGCCGACCAGCTGTCGGAAGAAGTGATGCTGGGCGCCGTGGTGTTCGGTCACGAGCAGATGCAAGTGGCGATCGACGCGATCCACGAACTGGTGCGCGAAGGCGGCAAGCCCGAGTGGGACTGGCAGCCGGCGCCGAAGAACGAGGCGCTGATCGCGCGCGTGACCGAGCTGGCGCAGAACGACCTGCTCGCCGCTTACCAGCTCCGCGACAAGCAGGCTCGCTCGACGAAGCTGAAGGAAGTCTATTCGGCGACTTCGGCGAAGCTCGAGGAAGACGCGCTGGCGGCCGGCACGGTTGCTGCCGACAAGGCCACCGTCGGCAACGTCCTGTTCGACATCGAGGCAAAGATCGTCCGTTCGCAGATCCTGAACGGCGAGCCGCGCATCGACGGCCGCGACACGCGCACCGTGCGCCCGATCGAGATCCGCACCGGCGTGCTGCCGCGCACCCACGGCTCGGCGCTGTTCACGCGTGGCGAAACGCAGGCGCTGGTCGTCGCGACGCTCGGCACGAAGGGTGACGAGCAGATCATCGACGCGCTCGAAGGCGAGTACCGCGAGCGCTTCATGCTCCACTACAACATGCCCCCGTTCGCGACCGGCGAAACGGGCCGCGTCGGCTCGCCGAAGCGCCGCGAAATCGGCCACGGCCGCCTCGCGAAGCGTGCGCTGGTCAAGTGCCTGCCGAGCGCCGACGAATTCGGCTACTCGATCCGCGTCGTGTCGGAAATCACCGAGTCGAACGGTTCGTCGTCGATGGCATCGGTGTGCGGCGGCTGCCTCGCGCTGATGGACGCCGGCGTGCCGATGAAGGCGCACGTCGCGGGCATCGCGATGGGCCTGATCCTCGAAGGCAACAAGTTCGCGGTGCTGACCGACATCCTCGGCGACGAAGATCACCTCGGCGACATGGACTTCAAGGTGGCCGGCACGGAGCAAGGCGTGACGGCGCTGCAGATGGACATCAAGATCCAGGGCATCACGAAGGAAATCATGCAGGTCGCGCTTGCGCAGGCGAAGGAAGGCCGCATGCACATCCTCGGCAAGATGACGTCGGCGGTCTCGGGCGCGAACACGCAACTGTCGGAATTCGCGCCGCGCATGATCACGATCAAGATCAACCCGGAAAAGATCCGCGACGTGATCGGCAAGGGCGGTTCGGTGATCCGCGCGCTGACGGAAGAAACGGGCACGACCATCGACATCTCGGACGACGGCGTCGTGACGATCGCGAGCACGAACAGCGACGGCATGGCCGAAGCGAAGAAGCGCATCGAGAACATCACGGCAGAGATCGAAGTCGGCCAGGTGTACGAAGGCACGGTGCTGAAGCTGCTCGATTTCGGCGCGATCGTGAACCTGCTGCCGGGCAAGGACGGCCTCCTGCACATCTCGGAAATCGTCAACGAGCGTGTGAAGGACATCAACGACTACCTGAAGGAAGGCCAGCCGGTCAAGGTCAAGGTGATCCAGACGGACGAGAAGGGTCGCGTGCGTCTGTCGGCAAAGGCGCTGCTGAATGAAGCAGCGGCAGCGTCGCAGTCGGACACGCCGCCGCAGCAGTAAGCGGGCAGGCGGACCAACGGCCGGCAGTGCGAAAGCGCGCCGGCCGTTTTTTCTGTAGCATCGTTGTGCGGCGCAACAGCGCCGGCGACGCGCCCGTGCCGCGCGCACGGGCGCGCCATCCGATTCCGATCCTGGAGCCACCGTCACCATGAAAGCCATCGAAATCACCGAATTCGGCGCCCCCGACGTGCTGAAGCTCGCGGAGCGTCCGCGCCCCGAACCGAAGCGCGGCGAGGTGCTGATCAAGGTGGCGGCTTCCGGCGTGAACCGGCCCGACGTATTCCAGCGCAAGGGCGCCTATGCGCCGCCGCCGGGCGCGTCGGATCTGCCGGGCCTCGAGGTCGCGGGCGAGATCGTCGGAGGCGACCTGTCCGATGCCGCGCTGAACCCGTTCGGCCTGAAGCTCGGCGATCGCGTGTGTGCGCTGCTCGCGGGTGGCGGTTATGCCGAGTATGCGGTCGCACCGCTGCCGCAATGCCTGCCGGTGCCCGACGGGCTCACCGATATCGAGGCCGCGTCGCTGCCTGAAACGTTCTTCACCGTATGGAGCAACGTGTTCGACCGTGCGCAGCTCGGCGCGGGCGAGGGCGGCGAGCAGGAAACGCTGCTCGTGCAGGGCGGCTCGAGCGGCATCGGCGTGACGGCGATCCAGATCGCGCATGCGCTCGGTTTTCGCGTGTTCGCGACGGCCGGCACCGCCGACAAGTGCCGTGCGTGCGAGGCGCTCGGCGCCGAGCGCGCAATCAACTACAAGACCGAAGACTTCGTCGAGGTCGTGAAGTCGCTGACGCACGATCGCGGCGTCGACGTGATCCTCGACATGGTGGCGGGCTCGTACGTGCCGCGCGAGCTGTCCGCGCTCGCGGACGGCGGCCGTCTCGTGCTGATCGCGCTGCTCGGTGGCGCGAAGGCCGACGTCAACCTGAGCGAGATCCTGCGGCGCCGGCTGACGGTCACGGGTTCCACGCTGCGGCCGCGCCCGGTCGAGTTCAAGGCGCGCATCGCCGCGCAACTGAAGGCGCGCGTGTGGCCGCTGATCGCAGACGGCCGCATCAAGCCGGTGATCTATCGTGTGCTGCCGGCCGCGGACGCCGCGCAGGCGCACGCGCTGATGGAAAGCAGCGAGCACACCGGCAAGATCGTGCTCGATTGGGGTACGAACGCCTGACGGCCCGTGCGGCCGGGCTTGACATGCGCGGTTTGACCGGTTCAAGCCGTGCGCAGTAAAATCGCGGGTTTGCTTCGCCAGATCAAACCTGACGGCCGGTTCCCGGCGCGTTAATGACACAAGCGGTGACGAGACATACACGATGTCGAAACAGAGAACTAAGCGGGTGATCGGCAACTGGAAGATGCACGGCCGGCTGGCCGGCAACCAGGCGTTGCTGAACGAAGTGGTGCAGGGCGCGGGCGCGGTGGCGGCCGAAACGTCGGTCGGCGTGTGCGTGCCGTTCCCCTATCTCGCGCAGGTTCAGGCGCAGCTCGACGGCGGCCGTGTCGCCTGGGGCGCGCAGGACGTGTCCGCGCACGAGCAGGGCGCGTTCACCGGCGAAGTGGCGGCCGCGATGGTTGCGGAATTCGGCGCACGCTATGCGATCGTCGGCCATTCGGAGCGTCGCGCGTATCACGGCGAGCGCAACGAGACGGTCGCGGCGAAGACGCAGCGCGCGCTCGCGGCCGGTCTCACGCCGGTCGTGTGCGTCGGCGAGACGCTC
This sequence comes from Burkholderia sp. FW306-1C-G01B, assembly GCF_058781685.1. Lineage (NCBI taxonomy): Bacteria > Pseudomonadati > Pseudomonadota > Betaproteobacteria > Burkholderiales > Burkholderiaceae > Burkholderia > Burkholderia sp. FW306-1C-G01B. Next base: position 27,682 of record NZ_JBYSWZ010000010.1, on the reverse strand, counting down.
GACGAGCGCGAGTCGGGCGCGACCGAGCAGGTCGTCGGTGCGCAGCTCGACGCGGTGCTGGCCGTGCTGACGGCCGACGAGGCTGCGCGCATCGTCGTCGCGTACGAGCCGGTCTGGGCGATCGGCACGGGCAAGAGCGCGACGTCGGCGCAGGCACAGGACGTGCACGCGTTCCTGCGTGCGCGTCTCGCGGCAAAGGGGGCGGCGGACGTGTCCGTGCTGTACGGCGGCAGCGTGAAGCCGGACAACGCGGAAGAGCTGTTCGCGCAGCCGGACATCGACGGCGGCCTGATCGGCGGCGCGTCGCTGAAGGCGGACGATTTCCTGGCGATCTGCCGGGCCGCGCGTTGAGCGGTCTGCGATCGAATTGAACCATGACGGCGGCCGGTCGATCCGGTCGCCCGATCCAATCGGGTGGGTGTGATGCTGTTATTCAAAACGCTGATTATTGTGGTGCAGGTGCTGTCTGCACTCGGTGTGATTGGTCTCGTGCTGCTGCAGCACGGCAAGGGTGCCGACATGGGCGCTGCATTCGGCAGCGGCGCGTCGGGCAGCCTGTTCGGTGCGACGGGCTCGGCGAACTTCCTGTCGCGCACGACGGGCATTCTCGCGACGATCTTTTTTATCGCGACGCTCGCGCTGACGTACCTTGGTTCGTACAAGTCGACGCCGTCGGCAGGCGTGCTCGGCGCGGCTGCGACCGCACCGGCGTCGGCGCCTGCAGCGTCGGCGCCGGCTGTTGCGGCATCCGCTGCCGCGGGTTCGGCTGCAAGCGCGCCGGGTCAGGATGTTCCGAAATAAAAAGTTAAAATTTTTGCGTCTGTGCGTTGAACAATTCTAGAAGTCAGGTTAGAATTTAAGTCTTGAAGCGATTCGCGGGAAACAAGCAGGACGACCCGAGTTGCATGCAGTGCCGACGTGGTGAAATTGGTAGACACGCTATCTTGAGGGGGTAGTGGCGAAAGCTGTGCGAGTTCGAGTCTCGCCGTCGGCACCAAAGTTACTCAATGCCAGCCGCTTCCAGTGGCTGGCATTTTTCATTTCTGGGGTGTGCTTGCGGTTGTCTTGCGATCGCCTGCACTCCGAAATGATTCCTTCCGCCGGATAGTGGTATTCTCCGGACGCTCAGAACCAACCGATAGAGGATTGCCTTGAACCTCGCAGCCTATTACCCCGTCTTGTTGTTCCTCCTCGTGGGCACTGGTTTAGGTATAGCGCTGGTCAGCATCGGCAAGCTCCTTGGTCCCAACAAGCCGGACGTCGAGAAGAACGCACCGTACGAGTGCGGCTTCGAAGCCTTTGAAGACGCCCGGATGAAATTCGACGTCCGGTATTACCTCGTCGCCATCCTGTTCATCATCTTCGATCTCGAAACCGCATTCCTGTTTCCGTGGGGCGTCGCGCTCCGGGACATCGGCTGGCCGGGTTTCATCGCAATGATGATTTTTCTGCTCGAATTCCTGCTGGGCTTTGCCTATATCTGGAAGAAAGGCGGGCTCGACTGGGAGTGATGGGTTAATCGCCGGTTTGCATGGGCGGCCACGCTCGGTCGCTCGTCTGGAGTGGAAAGCAAATGAGTATCGAAGGGGTCTTGAAGGAAGGGTTTGTCACCACGACGGCTGACAAGCTGATCAACTGGACGCGTACCGGCTCGCTGTGGCCGATGACGTTCGGGCTCGCGTGTTGCGCCGTCGAGATGATGCATGCGGGCGCGGCCCGTTACGATCTGGACCGGTTCGGCGTCGTGTTTCGTCCGAGCCCGCGTCAGTCGGACGTGATGATCGTCGCCGGCACGCTCTGCAACAAGATGGCGCCCGCGCTGCGCCGCGTGTACGACCAGATGGCCGAGCCGCGCTGGGTGATCTCGATGGGGTCGTGCGCGAACGGCGGTGGTTACTACCACTACTCGTACTCGGTGGTCCGCGGCTGCGACCGGATCGTGCCGGTCGACGTCTACGTGCCGGGCTGCCCGCCCACGGCCGAGGCGCTGGTCTACGGCGTGATCCAGCTTCAGGCGAAGATCCGCCGCACCAATACCATCGCCCGTCAATAAAGCCCCGAGCGTCCCCTCAATATGGCAAGCAAAATCGAGACCCTCAAGGCAAACCTCGAAGCCGCGCTCGGCGCGCGCGTGGTGAGCCTCACCGAAGCGATCGGTGAACTGACGCTCGTCGTGAAGGCGAGCGATTACCTCGAAGTCGCAAAAACGCTGCGCGACGATCCGAAGCTCCGTTTCGAGCAGCTGATCGACCTCTGCGGCGTCGACTACCAGACCTTCGGCGACGGTGCCTACGACGGCCCGCGTTTCGCGGCCGTGTCGCACCTGCTGTCGGTCACGAACAACTGGCGCCTGCGCCTGCGCGCGTTCGCGCCGGACGACGACCTGCCGATCGTGGCATCGCTGGTCGACATCTGGACCTCCGCGAACTGGTACGAGCGCGAAGCGTTCGACCTGTACGGCATCGTGTTCGAAGGCCACCCCGACCTGCGCCGCATCCTCACCGACTACGGCTTCATCGGCCACCCGTTCCGCAAGGACTTCCCGGTGTCGGGCTACGTCGAAATGCGTTACGACCCGGAAGAAAAGCGGGTCGTGTACCAGCCGGTGACGATCGAGCCGCGCGAAATCACGCCGCGCGTGATCCGCGAGGATCGCTATGGCGGTCTGAAACATTAAGGGGGCGTCATGGCAGAAATCAAGAACTACACGCTCAACTTCGGCCCGCAGCACCCGGCAGCGCACGGCGTGCTGCGCCTCGTGCTCGAGCTCGACGGCGAAGTCATCCAGCGTGCCGATCCGCACATCGGCCTGCTGCACCGCGCGACCGAAAAGCTCGCGGAATCCAAGACCTTTATCCAGTCCGTGCCGTACATGGATCGTCTCGACTACGTGTCGATGATGGTCAACGAGCACGGCTACGTGCTCGCGATCGAAAAGCTGCTCGGCATCGACGTGCCGGAGCGCGCGCAGTACATCCGCGTGCTGTTCGACGAGATCACGCGCGTGCTGAACCACCTGATGTGGATCGGCGCGCACGCACTCGACGTCGGCGCGATGGCCGTGTTCCTGTACGCATTCCGCGAACGCGAAGACCTGATGGACGTGTACGAAGCGGTGTCCGGCGCGCGGATGCACGCGGCGTACTATCGTCCGGGCGGCGTCTACCGCGACCTGCCTGACGCAATGCCGCAATACAAGGCGTCGAAGATTCGCAACGAGAAGGCGCTCGCGAAGATGAACGAAGCGCGCAGCGGCTCGGTGCTCGACTTCATCGACGATTTCTTCACGCGCTTCCCGAAGTGCGTCGACGAATACGAAACGCTGCTCACCGACAACCGGATCTGGAAGCAGCGTCTGGTCGGGATCGGCGTGGTCAGCCCCGAGCGTGCGCTGCAGATGGGCATGACGGGCCCGATGCTGCGCGGCTCGGGCATCGCGTGGGACCTGCGCAAGAAGCAGCCGTACGAAGTGTACGATCGCATGGATTTCGACGTGCCGGTCGGCGTGAACGGCGATTGCTACGACCGCTATCTGGTGCGCGTCGAAGAAATGCGCCAGTCGATCCGCATCGCGAAACAGTGTATTGAGTGGCTCCGCAAGAATCCGGGCCCGGTGATGACGGACAATCACAAGGTTGCACCGCCGTCGCGCGTCGGCATGAAGACCAACATGGAAGACTTGATTCACCACTTCAAGCTCTTCACCGAAGGTTTCCATGTGCCGGAAGGCGAAGCGTACGCGGCGGTCGAGCATCCGAAGGGCGAGTTCGGCATCTACCTCGTGTCGGACGGTGCCAACAAGCCGTATCGCCTCAAGATTCGCGCACCGGGTTTCGCGCACCTGGCGTCGCTCGACGAAATGGCGCGCGGTCACATGATCGCCGACGCCGTCACGATCATCGGTACGCAGGACATCGTGTTCGGCGAGATCGATCGCTAATGGTTGCGCCGCCCGTTTGCTCCGGGCGGCGAGCGGTAAGTCACACGCGATGCGCGCTGAACCGGCGCGACTTCGCAAGCTGTCAACAGAGTGAGCGCCAGGTCTGCCGTCCATGCACCCCAAGTGTGCGGCAGGTTCTTCGTTCGGTAGGAATTGAAAGAGTCGTGTCTGAAAATGATCTCAGCTGAAGGCCTGAAGGAAATCGATCGAGCGTTGACGAAGTATCCCGCCGATCAGAAACAGTCCGCCGTGATGTCGGCGTTGGCCGTTGCTCAGGAAGAGCACGGCTGGCTGTCGCCCGAACTGATGCAGTTCGTTGCGGACTATCTCGGCATGCCGGCCGTCGCCGTGCAGGAAGTCGCGACGTTCTACACGATGTACGAGCTCAACCCGGTCGGCAAGCACAAGATCACGCTCTGCACGAACCTGCCGTGCCAGCTTGGCCCGCACGGCGGCGCGGAAGCGACTGCCGACTACCTGAAACAGAAGCTGGGCATCGGCTTCGGCGAGACCACGCCCGACGGCAAGTTCACGCTGAAGGAAGGCGAATGCATGGGCTCGTGCGGCGATGCGCCGGTGCTGCTGGTGAACAATCACAGAATGTGCAGCTTCATGAGCCGCGAGAAGATCGACCAGCTGCTTGAGGAGCTCTCGAAATGACGTCCCTCCACGACCGTCACATCAAACCGCTGATCCTCGCTGGTCTGAACGGCGAGAACTGGCATCTCGAAGACTACGTCGCGCGCGGCGGCTACAAGCAGCTGCGCCGCATTCTCGAAGAAAAGATTCCGCCCGAGCAGGTGATCGCCGACGTCAAGGCGTCGGGCCTGCGCGGCCGTGGCGGTGCGGGCTTCCCGACCGGCCTGAAGTGGAGCTTCATGCCGCGCCAGTTCCCGGGGCAGAAGTATCTCGTCTGCAACTCGGACGAAGGCGAGCCGGGCACGTTCAAGGATCGCGACATCCTGCGCTGGAACCCGCACGCGTTGATCGAAGGCATGGCCATCGGCGCATACGCGATGGGCATCACCGTCGGCTACAACTACATCCACGGCGAAATCTTCGAAGTGTATCGACGCTTCGAGGCCGCGCTCGATGAAGCGCGCGCCGCAGGCTTCCTCGGCGACCACATCATGGGCTCCGAATTCTCGTTCCAGCTGCACGCGCACCACGGTTACGGCGCGTACATCTGCGGCGAGGAAACGGCGCTGCTCGAGTCGCTCGAAGGCAAGAAGGGCCAGCCGCGCTTCAAGCCGCCGTTCCCGGCGAGCTTCGGCGTGTACGGCAAGCCGACCACGATCAACAACACCGAGACGTTCGCCGCGGTGCCGTTCCTGCTGTCCATCGGGCCGCAGAATTATCTCGAGATCGGCAAGCCGAACAACGGCGGCACGAAGATTTTCTCGGTGTCGGGCGACGTCGAGCGTCCGGGCAACTACGAAGTGCCGCTCGGCACGCCGTTCGCGACGCTGATGGAGCTCGCCGGCGGAATGCGCGGCGGCAAGAAGATCAAGGCCGTGATTCCGGGCGGTTCGTCGGCACCGGTGATCCCGGGCGACATCATGATGCAGACCGATCTCGACTACGATTCGATCGCGAAGGCGGGCTCGATGCTCGGTTCCGGCGCGGTGATCGTGATGGACGAGACGCGCTGCATGGTGCGCTCGCTGCTGCGTCTGTCGTACTTCTACTACGAGGAATCGTGCGGCCAGTGCACGCCGTGCCGCGAAGGCACCGGCTGGCTGTATCGCGTCGTGAACCGTATCGAGCACGGCGAAGGCCGCCAGGAAGATCTGGACCTGCTGAACTCGGTTGCCGAGAACATCATGGGCCGCACGATCTGTGCACTCGGCGATGCGGCGGCGATGCCGGTACGCGGGATGCTCAAGCACTACTGGGACGAATTCGCGTACCACGTCGAGCACAAGCACTGCATGGTCGGCGGCCACGCGCACGCGGCTGCGGCCTGAAGCGAACCCGGTTGCGGAATTTGAGCGCACGGTCGGGCGAAGGCGCGAACGGGCGGAAATAGGTTAAGGACCATTCACCATCATGGTTGAACTTGAAATAGACGGCAAGAAGGTCGAGGTGCCCGAAGGCAGCATGGTGATCCAGGCTGCGCACAAGGCGGATACGTACATTCCTCACTTCTGCTATCACAAGAAACTGTCGGTTGCGGCCAACTGCCGGATGTGTCTCGTCGAAGTCGAGAAGATGCCGAAGGCCGTGCCTGCCTGCGCGACTCCCGTGTCGGCCGGCATGATCGTCCACACGCAGTCCGACAAGGCTGTGAAGGCGCAGCAGTCGGTGATGGAATTCCTCCTCATCAATCACCCGCTCGATTGCCCGATCTGCGATCAGGGCGGCGAATGCCAGCTGCAGGATCTGGCGGTCGGCTACGGCAAGTCGTCGTCGCGCTACTCGGAAGAAAAGCGCGTGGTGTTCCACAAGAACGTGGGCCCGCTGATCTCGATGGAAGAAATGTCGCGCTGCATCCACTGCACGCGCTGCGTCCGCTTCGGCCAGGAAATCGCCGGCGTGATGGAGTTCGGCATGCTGGGCCGCGGCGAGCACTCGGAAATCACGACGTTCGTCGGCAAGACGGTCGACTCCGAGCTGTCGGGCAACATGATCGACCTGTGCCCGGTCGGCGCGCTGACCAGCAAGCCGTTCCGCTACAGCGCCCGTACGTGGGAACTGTCGCGCCGCAAGTCGGTGAGCCCGCACGATTCCGTCGGCGCGAACCTCGTCGTGCAGGTGAAGAACAACCGCGTGATGCGCGTGCTGCCGTTCGAGAACGAAGCGATCAACGAATGCTGGATCTCGGACAAGGACCGCTTCTCGTATGAAGGCCTCAACAGCGAAGAGCGCCTGACGAAGCCGATGCTGAAGCAGGGCGGCCAATGGATCGAAACCGATTGGCAGACCGCGCTCGAATATGTCGCGAAGGGCCTGAAGGGCATCGCCGCGGATCACGGCGCGAACGCGCTGGCGATGCTCGCGAGCGCGCACAGCACCGCTGAAGAGCTGTTCCTCGTGAAGCAGCTCGCACACGAACTGAAGACGCCGAACGTCGATTTCCGTCTGCGTCAGCAGGATTTCTCGGCGCCGGTCCAGGGCGCGCCGTGGCTCGGCATGCCGATCGCCGACCTGTCGAACGTGGACGCCGCGTTCGTCGTCGGTTCGTTCCTGCGCCGCGACCACCCGCTGTTCGCCGCGCGCCTGCGCCAGGCCGCGAAGAACGGCGCGAAGCTGCACTTCCTGCACGCGACCGGTGACGACGCACTGATCCCGACCGCGCAGCGCATCGTCGCCGCGCCGTCGGCATGGCTCGACGAGCTGGCCGGCATCGCCGCGGCTGTCGCGCAACTGCGCGGCGTCGCGCTGCCCGACACGCTCGCCGGCGTTACCGCATCGCCGGCCGCTCAGGCGGTCGCGCAGTCGCTCGCGAACGGCGAACGCCGCGCGGTGCTGCTCGGCAACGTCGCGGTCCGCCATCCGGAATTCGCGAAGCTGCACGCGGTCGCCCAGTGGATCGCCGACAACACCGGCGCGACGTTCGGCTTCCTGACGGAAGCGGCGAACACGGTCGGCGCACACGTCGTCGGCGCGCTGCCGGGCGAAGGCGGCCTGAATGCACGCGAAGCGTTCGCGCAGCCGCGCAAGGGCTACGTGCTGCTGAACGTCGAACCGGAATTCGACACCGCCGATCCGGCGCAGGCGCTTGCCGCGCTGAACCAGGCGGAGATGGTCGTCGTGATGTCGCCGTTCAAGCACGGCCTCGACTACGCCGACGTACTGCTGCCGGTTGCGCCGTTCACGGAAACGTCCGGCACGTTCGTCAACGCGGAAGGCACCGTGCAGAGCTTCAACGGCGTCGTGCGCCCGCTCGGCGACACGCGTCCGGCCTGGAAGGTGCTGCGCGTGCTCGGCAGCCTGCTCGGCCTGCCGAACTTCGAATACGAGACGGCGGAAGAAGTGCGTCTCGCGGCGCTCGGCGATGAAGGCGTCGCGGGCCGTCTGTCGAACCAGACGTCGGTCACGCCGACGCGCGTCGCGGCGAATGCCGCGAACGGCGGCTTCGAACGCCTGGCCGATGTGCCGATCTATCACGCCGACGCGCTCGTGCGCCGCGCAGGTGCACTGCACCTGACGGCCGCCGCGAAGGCGGCGAATGCCGCAGCCCTGCCGGCCGCGCTGTTCGACAAGCTGGGCTTGAAGGAAGGCGACGCCGTGCGCGTGCGCCAGGGCGAGCGTGCGGTGCAGTTGCCGGCCGTGCGCGACGCGAATCTTGCGGAGACGGTCGTTCGCGTGTCGGCGGCGACGCCTGCCGGCGCAGCGCTCGGCAGCCTGTCCGGTGAACTGGTGGTGGAGAAGGCGTAAATGAGCTTGTTCGATACGATCAACGCGGGCGGAGCCCAGCTTCTCGGCTTCGCGTGGCCGACGGTGTGGGCAATCGTGCGCATCCTCGTCGTCTCCGTCGTCATCCTGCTGTGCGTCGCGTACCTGATTCTGTGGGAACGCAAGCTGATCGGCTGGATGCACGTGCGTCTCGGCCCGAACCGCGTCGGCCCCGGCGGCCTGCTGCAGCCGATCGCCGACGTGCTGAAGCTGCTGCTGAAGGAAGTCATTCAGCCGAGCGCCGCCAGCCGCTGGCTGTACCTGATCGCGCCGGTCATGACCGTCGTGCCGGCATTCGCCGTGTGGGCCGTGATCCCGTTCCAGGCTCAGGCCGTGCTCGCGAACATCAATGCGGGCCTGCTGTACGCGATGGCGATCTCGTCGATCGGCGTGTACGCGGTGATTCTCGCGGGCTGGGCGTCGAACTCCAAGTACGCGTTCCTCGGCGCGATGCGCGCCGCGGCGCAGATGGTCTCGTACGAAATCTCGATGGGCTTCGCGCTGGTGCTCGTGCTGATGACGGCCGGCAGCCTGAACATGTCGGAAATCGTCGGTTCGCAACAGCACGGCTTCTTCGCGGGCCACGGCGTGAACTTCCTGTCGTGGAACTGGCTGCCGCTCCTGCCGGCGTTCGTCGTCTACTTCATCTCGGGCATCGCCGAAACGAACCGTCACCCGTTCGACGTGGTGGAAGGGGAGTCGGAAATCGTTGCCGGTCACATGATCGATTACTCGGGCATGGCGTTCGCGCTGTTCTTCCTCGCCGAGTACATCAACATGATCGTGATCTCGGCGCTGGCTGCGACGCTGTTCCTCGGCGGCTGGGATGCACCGTTCGAGTTCCTGTCGTTCATTCCGGGCATCTTCTGGCTGGTGCTGAAGGTCTTCGCACTGCTGTCGGTGTTCATCTGGGTTCGCGCGACGTTCCCGCGCTACCGTTACGACCAGATCATGCGTCTGGGCTGGAAGGTGTTCCTGCCCGTCACGGTGATCTGGGTGGTCGTGGTCGGCTTCTGGATGATGTCGCCGCTCAACATCTGGGTGAAGTAATCGGACGAAATCATGACGGCAATCCAACACTTCTTTAAGACTTTCTTCCTGACCGAACTGCTGAAGGGGCTCGCGCTGACCGGTCGTTACACGTTCAAGCGCAAGTTCACCGTGCAGTTCCCGGAAGAGAAGACCCCGATCTCGCCGCGTTTTCGCGGGCTGCATGCACTGCGCCGCTACGAGAACGGCGAAGAGCGCTGCATCGCGTGCAAGCTGTGCGAGGCCGTGTGCCCCGCCTTGGCGATCACGATCGAATCGGAAACGCGCGCGGACAACACGCGCCGCACGACGCGCTACGACATCGACCTGACGAAGTGCATCTTCTGCGGTTTCTGCGAAGAGAGCTGCCCGGTCGATTCGATCGTCGAGACGCAGATTCTCGAGTACCACGGCGAGAAGCGCGGCGACCTGTATTTCACGAAGGAAATGCTGCTCGCGGTGGGCGATCGCTACGAGAAGGACATCGCCGCGGCGAAGGCTGCCGACGCGCCGTATCGTTGATTGTGTTTGCAGTGCCGGCCCGCAGCACGGGCCGAGCCGCCGCGACGGGTGCGGGCGTCCCGCAAGCCGCGCCTGACTATGGCCTAACGATGAACCGGTAATCATGGAATTCACGACCGTACTGTTCTACATCTTCGCGCTGCTCCTGGTGGTATCAGGGCTGAAGGTGATCACTTCGCGCAACCCGGTGGCGTCTGCGCTTTTCCTTGTGCTGGCGTTCTTCAACGCCGCCGCGATCTGGATGCTGCTGGAAGCGGAGTTCCTCGCGATCCTGCTGGTGCTGGTCTACGTGGGCGCCGTGATGGTGCTGTTCCTGTTCGTCGTGATGATGCTGGACATCAACATCGACTACCTGCGCCGCGACTTCAAGCGCTTCGTACCGATGGCGACCGTGGTCGGCGCGATCATCGTGATCGAGACCGCGCTGATCCTGTGGCGCGGCTACGGCGACACGCATACGGTACACGCGATGGCGACGGGCGAGATGGCCAACTGGTCGAACACGCGACTGATCGGCAAGGTGATCTACACCGACTACATCTTCGCGTTTGAAATCGCCGGCCTCGTGCTGCTGGTCGCGATCATTGCCGCGATCGGGCTGACCGAGCGCAAGGGCAAGGACAGCAAGCGCCAGCGCGTGTCGGATCAGGTCAAGGTGCGCCGCAACGACCGCGTGCGCCTCGTGAAGATGGAAGCGGACAAGCCGGAGCCGGAAACGGCGCAGAGCGAAGCCGGTACGAGCACCAACGGCTAAGCGGAGGAAAGAAAACCATGTTGACTCTTGCTCACTACCTCGTGCTCGGCGCGATCCTCTTTGCGATCGCGATCGTCGGGATCTTCCTGAACCGCCGCAACATCATCATCATCCTGATGGCGATCGAACTGATGCTGCTGGCGGTGAATACCAACTTCGTCGCGTTCTCGCACTACCTCGGCGATGTGCACGGCCAGATCTTCGTGTTCTTCGTGCTGACGGTCGCCGCAGCGGAAGCCGCGATCGGCCTCGCGATTCTGGTGACCCTGTTCCGTAAGCTCGACACGATCAATGTCGAGGATCTCGATCAGCTCAAAGGTTAATTTCAGGCAACGCTGTTATGTCAACGACACTCAATGAAAACCTGCTGCTGGCGATTCCGCTCGCTCCGCTGGCCGGCTCGCTGATTGCGGGGCTGTTCGGGAACGCAGTCGGGCGCAAGGGCGCACACCGGATCACGATCCTCGGCGTGATGATCGCGTTCCTCCTGTCGGCGAAAGTCTTCGTCGACGTGATGGGCGGCGCGAGCTTCAACGCGACCATCTACGAATGGATGCGGGTCGGCTCGCTGAAGCTCGAGGTCGGCTTCCTGGTCGATTCGATGACCGCGATGATGATGGTCGTCGTGACCTTCGTGTCGCTGATGGTGCACATCTACACGATCGGCTACATGTCGGAAGAAGACGGCTACCAGCGCTTCTTCTCGTACATCTCGCTGTTCACGTTCTCGATGCTGATGCTCGTGATGAGCAACAACTTCCTGCAGCTGTTCTTCGGCTGGGAAGCGGTGGGTCTGGTGTCGTACCTGCTGATCGGCTTCTACTTCACGCGTGAGAGCGCGATCTACGCGAACATGAAGGCGTTCCTCGTGAACCGCGTGGGCGACTTCGGCTTCCTGCTCGGCATCGGCCTGCTGCTCGCATTCGCCGGCTCGATGAACTACGGCGAAGTGTTCGCGAAGCGCGCGGAGCTCGCGAGCCTGCACTTCCCGGGCACCGACTGGGGCCTGCTGACCGTCGCCTGTATCTGCCTGTTCATCGGCGCGATGGGTAAATCGGCGCAGTTCCCGCTGCACGTGTGGCTGCCGGACTCGATGGAAGGCCCGACCCCGATCTCGGCGCTGATTCACGCGGCGACGATGGTGACGGCCGGCATCTTCATGGTGTCGCGCATGTCGCCGCTGTTCGAGCTGTCGGACACCGCGCTGTCGTTCGTCACGGTGATCGGCGCGATCACGGCGCTGTTCATGGGCTTCCTCGGCATCATCCAGAACGACATCAAGCGCGTGGTCGCGTATTCGACGCTGTCGCAGCTCGGCTACATGACGGTCGCGCTCGGCGTGTCCGCGTACCCGGTCGCGTTGTTCCACCTGATGACGCACGCGTTCTTCAAGGCGCTGCTGTTCCTCGGCGCGGGCTCGGTGATCATCGGCATGCATCACGACCAGGACATCCGCAACATGGGCGGCCTGCGCAAGTACATGCCGATCACGTGGATCACGTCGCTGATCGGCTCGCTCGCACTGATCGGCACGCCGTTCTTCTCGGGCTTCTACTCGAAGGATTCGATCATCGAGGCCGTGAAGGAATCGCATCTCGCGGGTTCGGGCTTCGCGTACTTCGCAGTGGTCGCAAGCGTATTCGTGACGGCGCTGTACTCGTTCCGCATGTACTTCCTCGTGTTCCACGGCGAAGAGCGCTTCCGCAACCCGAAGCATCCTGAATCGCCGATGGGCATGGCGGCCGCGCACGGTCACGACGATCACGGCCACGGCCATGGTCATGACGACCACGCGCACGAACCGCACGAGACCCCGTGGGTCGTGTGGCTGCCGCTCGTGCTGCTCGCGATTCCGTCGGTGATCGTCGGTGCGATCGCGATCGGCCCGATGCTGTACGGCAGCTTCTTCGAACATGGCGTGGCATTCGACAAGGTGATCTTCATCGGCGAAAACCACCCGGGCCTCGAAGAGCTGGGCAAGGAATTCCACGGCTGGGCCGCGATGGGCCTGCACTCGCTGACGACGCTGCCGTTGTGGCTCGCGATCGCCGGCGTCGTGGTCGCATGGTTCCTGTACCTGAAGCGTCCTGAGCTGCCTGCCGTGATCCGCCGCGCGTTCGGCCCGATCTACACGCTGCTCGACAACAAGTACTACATGGACAAGATCAACGAGGTGGTGTTTGCCAAGGGCTCGGTCGCGATCGGCCGCGGCCTGTGGAAAGAGGGCGATGTCGTGGTGATCGACGGCCTCGTCAACGGCAGCGCCCGGTTCATCGGCTGGTTCGCCGGCGTGATCCGCTTCCTCCAATCCGGTTACATCTATCACTACGCGTTCGCCATGATCATCGGCATGCTGGGGCTCCTGACCCTGTTTGTAACGCTCGGCGGCAAATAAGGCGAGGGGACAAGAACAATGCACGCTTTTCCGATTCTCAGTACCGCGATCTGGCTGCCGATCGTTTTCGGCCTCCTCGTGCTCGCGGTGGGTAACGACAAAAATCCGGGGCTGGCGCGCTGGCTCGCGCTGATCGGCTCGCTGCTCGGCCTTGCGGTCACGATTCCGCTGATCACGGGCTTCGACGCGAGCACGGCCGCGCTGCAGTTCGTCGAGCAGTCGACGTGGATCGAGCGCTTCAACATCTCGTATCACCTCGGCGTCGACGGCATCTCGATGTGGTTCGTCGTGCTGACCGCGCTCATCACCGTGATCGTCGTGATCGCGGGCTGGGAAGTGATCACCGAGCACGTATCGCAGTATCTCGCGGCCTTCCTGATCCTGTCCGGGATCATGATCGGCGTATTCTCGGCGGCCGACGGCCTGCTGTTCTACGTGTTCTTCGAGGCGACCCTGATCCCGATGTACATCATCATCGGCGTGTGGGGCGGCCCGAACCGCGTGTATGCGGCGTTCAAGTTCTTCCTGTACACGCTGGCCGGCTCGCTGCTGATGCTGGTCGCGCTGATCTACCTGTACACGGAAACGCATTCGTTCGACCTCGCGACGTGGCAGAACGCGAAGATCGCGATGACGCCACAGATACTGCTGTTCATCGCATTCTTCCTTGCGTTCGCTGTGAAGGTGCCGATGTGGCCGGTGCACACCTGGCTGCCGGACGCGCACGTGGAAGCGCCGACGGGCGGTTCGGTCGTGCTGGCGGCGATCATGCTGAAGCTCGGCGCATACGGTTTCCTGCGCTTCTCGCTGCCGATCACGCCTGACGCGAGCCACTTCCTGGCACCCGTCGTGATCACGCTGTCGCTGATCGCGGTGATCTACATCGGCCTCGTCGCGATGGTGCAGGCCGACATGAAGAAGCTGGTCGCGTATTCGTCGATCGCACACATGGGCTTCGTCACGCTCGGCTTCTTCATCTTCAACCAGCTCGGCGTCGAAGGCGCGATCATCCAGATGATTTCGCACGGCTTCGTGTCGGGCGCGATGTTCCTCTGCATCGGCGTGCTGTACGACCGCGTGCACTCGCGCGAGATCGCCGATTACGGCGGCGTCGTCAACGTGATGCCGAAGTTCGCGGCATTCGCGATGCTGTTCTCGATGGCCAACTGCGGCCTGCCGGGTACGTCGGGTTTCGTCGGCGAGTTCATGGTGATTCTCGCGGCCGTCCAGTACAACTTCTGGATCGCATTCGGCGCGGCGTTCACGCTGATCCTCGGCGCTGCATACACGCTGTGGATGTACAAGCGCGTGTACTTCGGCGCGGTGGCGAACGATCACGTCGCCAAGCTGAAGGACATCGGCCGTCGCGAATTCCTGATGCTGGCCGTACTCGCCGCGTTCACGATGCTGATGGGCCTGTATCCGAAGCCCTTTACCGACGTGATGCACGTTTCCGTCGAAAACCTCCTCTCCCACGTCGCGCAGTCCAAGCTGCCGCTGGCCCAGTAATCGCGAGCGGAGGAAATCAAGATCATGCAAAACGCTCCTATGAATGTCCTGTTGCCTGACGCGCTGGTGATGGCCGCCATCGTCGTCGCATGGCTGAACGACACCTTTACCGGTGCTTCCGGCCGCCGGCTGACCTATCTGATCGCAGTCGTATCGTCGGTCGTCGCCGGCGTGTGGTTTGCGGTGCAGGCGCTCGACCCGCAGCAGTACTACTTCTTCTCGAAGATGGTCGTCGTCGACTCGTTCGCGAGCATGATGAAGGCCGTCGTGTCGTTCGGTTTCGCGGTCTCGCTCGTCTATTCGCGCAAGTACCTCGAAGATCGCGACATGTTCCGCGGCGACGTGTTCCTGCTCGGCATGTTCTCGCTGCTCGGCCAACTGGTCATGGTGTCGGGCAACAACTTCCTGACGCTGTACCTCGGTCTCGAACTGATGTCGCTGTCGCTGTACGCGGTCATCGCGCTGCGCCGCGACGCCCCGCAGTCGAGCGAAGCCGCGATGAAGTACTACGTGCTGGGCGCGCTTGCGTCGGGCTTCGTGCTGTACGGCATCTCGATGCTCTACGGTGCGACCGGCTCGCTCGAGCTGGGCGAGGTGTACAAGGCGGTCGGCGGCAACACCGACGCAGCCGTGCTGATGTTCGGCGTGATCTTCATCGTCGCCGGTATCGCGTTCAAGCTCGGCGCCGTGCCGTTCCACATGTGGGTGCCGGACGTCTACCAGGGCGCACCGACCGCGATGACGCTGTTCGTCGGCGGCGGCCCGAAGGTTGCCGCGTTCGCGTGGGGCCTGCGGTTCCTGGTGATGGGCCTGCTGCCGCTCGCGCAGAACTGGCAGACCGCGCTCGTGATCCTCGCCGCGCTGTCGCTGATCGTCGGCAACATCACGGGTATCGTCCAGCGCAACATCAAGCGGATGCTCGCCTACTCGGCGATCTCGAACATGGGCTTCGTGCTGCTCGGCCTGCTCGCGGGCATCGTGAAGGGCGACGCGGCGGCACCGGCGAACGCATACAGCTCGGCGATGTTCTACGCGATCGTCTACCTGATCACGACGCTCGGCTCGTTCGGCGTGGTGATGCTGCTCGCGCGCCGCGATTTCGAAGCGGAAACGATCGACGACTTCAAGGGCCTCAACAAGCGCAGCCCGGTGTTCGCGTTCGTGATGATGGTCATGATGTTCTCGCTGGCAGGCATCCCGCCGACCGTCGGTTTCTACGCGAAGCTCGCCGTGCTCGAGGCAACCGTCAACGCGGGCCTCACGTGGCTGGCCGTGCTGGCCGTGATCACGTCGCTGTTCGGCGCGTTCTACTACCTGCGCATCGTGAAGCTGATGTACTTCGATGCACCGCAGGATTCGACGCCGATCTCGGGCGATATCTGCAAGCGCACGATCCTCGTGCTGAACGGCCTGGCGGTCGTCGTGCTCGGCCTGATCCCGAGCCCGCTGCTGACGGCGTGCCTGCAGGCGATTCGTCACACGCTGCCGCTGTAATGTCGGCAGCCGGCTGGTTTATCGTGTTGTTGGCGCTCGTGTGCGCCAACCTGCCGTTCCTGAACCAACGCCTCTTCGCCGTCGTGCCGTTCGGCGCGACGAAGAAGAGTGCGTGGGTGCGGATCGGCGAGCTGATCGTGCTGTACTTCGTGGTCGGCGCGCTCGGCTTCTGGCTCGAGTCGCGCGCCGGCAACCGCTTCGAACAGGGCTGGCAGTTTTACGCGATCACGTTCAGTCTTTTCATCGTGTTCGCGTTTCCCGGCTTCACGTTCCAGTATCTCGTCAAACGACGCTGACGGCTCCGGCCGTCCGTCGCGCTCAATCTTGGAGCCGCCGATGGCCGAACTACCCAATCACGACGCCGCACTGACCGAAACCTGCCTCGAAAGCGAGGCGATCTTCGACGGCTCGTTCCTCAAGCTCAAGCGCGATACCGTTCGTTTGCCGGACGGCAAGAAGGCCACGCGCGAATACGTCCAGCACCCGGGCGCGGTGATGGTGATCCCGCTGTTCGACGACGGCCGTGTGCTGATGGAAAGCCAGTATCGCTACCCGATCGGCAAGGTAATGGCCGAATTCCCGGCCGGCAAGCTCGATCCGGACGAAGGCGCGCTTGCGTGCGCGGTGCGCGAACTGCGCGAGGAAACGGGGTATACGGCGCGCGAATACGTGTTCCTGGCCCGCATTCACCCGATCATTTCCTATTCGACCGAATTCATCGACCTGTATCTCGCGCGCGGGCTGACGGCCGGCGAGCGCAAGCTCGACGAAGGCGAATTCCTCGAAACCTTCACCGCCACGCAAGCCGACCTGCAGGAATGGGTGCGCACCGGGCAGATCACCGACGTGAAGACGATCATCGGCACGATGTGGCTCGACAAGGTGCTGTCCGGCACCTGGCCGCTCGGGCCGGTCCTGACGCCCTGAGCGCGGCGTCGGCGGCGAGTGGGGCGCCGCGTTACAATCCGATTACGCGGCGTTTTCGCGTCGCGCGATCGGGATTTAGCACGATCGTTCACAAAACCGCTTTTTACGCTACACTCGTCACACGCCCTGATTCAGCATGAAGGTCCTCGATTTACAGTGCCCGCACGGTCATCGGTTCGAAGGCTGGTTCGCTTCCGCCGATGAATTCGAAGCGCAGTTGTCCCGCAAGCTGGTCGAATGTCCGGTATGCGGGACGACCGAGGTCAATCGTCTGCCGTCGGCGCCGCGCCTGAATCTGTCAGGCGCGACGCAGGCCCAGCCGGCCGATCCGCGTGCGCTGCAGGCGCAGGTGATGCGCGCGCTGCGCGAGGTGCTGGAGAAGACCGAGAACGTGGGCGAACGCTTCGCCGAGGAAGCGCGGCGCATCCATTACAACGAGGCGCCGGCACGCAGCATCCGTGGCGTCACGACGCCGGAAGATGCGCAATCCCTGGCCGAAGAAGGCATCGACGTGATGCCGCTACCGATTCCTGCCGCGCTGAAAGAACCGCTGCAATGACGTACGCAGTGGGTCCTTGCCGGGCCGGACGGGCGCGGCGAGCCTTGCATGGAGCCTGAGTAAGCGCTAAAGCGCTAACTCTGGTCGACCGCGAAGCATGGGACCAGAGTAAGCGCTAAAGCGCTAACTCTGGTCGACAGGAGACACTGCGCATGGATCTGGATTATTCCCCCGCCGACGACGCGTTCCGCGTCGACGTCCGCACCTGGCTCGAGGCCAATCTGCCTCACGCATTGCGCGCCAAAGTACTCGATCACAAACGACTCGACCGCGAGGATTTCGCGAGCTGGCACCGGATTCTCGGTCAGCGCGGCTGGTCCGCGCCTGCGTGGCCGGCCGAATACGGCGGCCCGGGCTGGAACGCGACGCAACGGCACATCTGGGACGAGGAATGCGCGCGGATCGGCGCGCCGATCGTGCTGCCGTTCGGCGTGTCGATGGTTGCGCCGGTGCTGATGAAATACGGCAGCGAAGCGCAGAAACGCCATTATCTGCCGCGCATTCTCGACGGCTCCGACTGGTGGTGCCAGGGCTACTCGGAGCCGGGTTCCGGGTCCGACCTCGCGTCGTTGCGCACGCGCGCCGAGCGTCAGGGCGACCACTACGTCGTCAACGGCCAGAAGACTTGGACGACGCTCGGCCAGTACGCGGACATGATGTTCTGCCTCGTGCGCACCGATCCGGCCGCGAAGAAGCAGGAGGGCATCTCGTTCCTGCTGATCGACATGAAGACGCCCGGCATTACGGTGCGTCCGATCATCACGTTCGACGAAGACCACGAGGTCAACGAGGTGTTCTTCGAGGACGTGAAGGTGCCGGTCGAGAATCTCGTCGGCGACGAAAACCGCGGCTGGACCTACGCGAAATACCTGCTTGGCCATGAGCGCACCAGCATCGCGCGTGTCGGCGCGTCGAAGCGCGAACTCGCGTTCCTGAAGCGCGTGGCGTCGAACCAGCGCAAGAACGGCAAGCCCTTGCTCGCCGACCCCGTGTTCGCCGCGAAGGTCGCGGCGCTCGAAGTCGAGCTGATGGCGCTCGAGGTGACGGTGCTGCGCGTCGTCAGCCGCGAGACGAGCGGCAAGGGGCCGGGCCCCGAGGCGTCGATGCTGAAGATCAAGGGTACCGAAGTGCAGCAGGCGCTCACCGAGCTGATGTTCGACGCGATCGGCCCGCTCGCCGCACCGTTCGACGTGCCGTTCCTCAATGGCGAACGCGAGCACAGCATCGCGGGCGACGACGATGCGGCACCGCTCGCCGCGTACTACTTCAATTACCGGAAGACGTCGATCTACGGCGGTTCGAACGAGATCCAGAAAAACATCATCGCGCAGATGATTCTGGGTCTGTGAACAGGGACGCGAGCGGAGACAACCATGGATTTCAGCTTTACCGATGAGCAGCAGCAGTTCGCCGACGCGCTGCGCCGTTATCTCGGCGAGCAATACGGCTTCGATGCGCGCCAGGCGATCGTGCGCAGCGACACGGGCGTGTCGGATACGCAATGGAGCGCGTTCGCCGAACTGGGGCTGACCGCGCTGCCCGTGCCGGACGCGCAGGGCGGTTTCGGCGGCAGCCCGGTCGACATGCTGGTTGCGATGCAGGAGCTCGGCCGCGCGCTCGTGATCGAGCCGTACTGGGCAACGGCGGTCGGCGTCGAGGCATTGCGCATCGCCGGCTCCGGCGTAGGCGACGATGCCGCACTGCTGGAGGCGGTTGCTCAGGGGCAGAAGCGGCTGGCGGTCGCATTCCACGAACCGCATGCGCGTTATGACCTGTTCGAGCTCGACACGCACGCACGCCAGCAGGGCGGCACACATCGGCTGACCGGCGCCAAGTCGGTCGTTCAGCACGGCGCACAGGCGCATGCGTGGATCGTGCCTGCGCGCGTCGACGGCGGCGGCATCGGCCTCTTTGTCGTCGAACGCGATGCGGCGAACGCGACGGTGGTCGACTACCGGACCATCGACGGTCAGCGTGCGGCAACGATCGAGTTCAACGAAACGCCGGCCCGACTGCTGACGGGCGGCGCGCGCGACGCGGCGGCGCTCGAGCAGATTGCCGATTACGCGACGTTCCTGCTGTGCGCGGAAGCGGTCGGCGCGCTTGACGAACTGAATCGCGCGACGGTCGAATACACGAAAACGCGCGAGCAGTTCGGCGTGCCGATTGCGCGTTTCCAGGCGCTGCAGCACCGGATGGTCGACATGCTGATCCATGCCGAGCAGGCGCGTTCGCTGACCTACCTGGCCGCGGTGCGCTATGCGGGCGGCGATGCCGATGCGCGACGCAAGGCCGTGTCGGCCGCGAAGGCGCGCGTCGGCGCGGCCGCGCGCTTCGTTGGCCAGCAGGCCATCCAGTTGCACGGCGGCATGGGCGTGACCAACGAGGTTGCCGCCGCGCACCTGTTCAAGCGGCTGTCGATCATCGAGACGACGCTCGGCGACACCGATCATCATCTTGCCCGCATCGCGGCGCTGCCCGATTTCGCGCAGGCCGACGCGGCATGACGGCGACGCGCGAGCGCGTCAGACAAGGGGGCACACAGTGGGTATCAGTTACGAAGATCTGGTGGTCGGCAGCACCATCGAAGTGGGCAGCTACACGTTCGAGCCCGACGACATCAAGGCGTTCGCGCAGCGCTACGACCCGCAGCCGTTCCACCTCGACGAGGAGGCCGCGAAGGCGTCGCCGTTCGGCGGATTGGTCGCGAGCGGCTGGCACACGTGCTCGGTGTTCATGAGCCTGCTCATCAAGAAGCTCGGGCCGGACTCGACCAGCATGGGCTCGCCCGGCATCGACTCGATCCGCTGGCTCAAGCCGGTGCGCGCCGGCGACACGATCACGATGCACCAGAAGATCCACGACAAGCGCGTCTCGGAGAGCAAGCCCGATCGCGGCATCGTGTCGACGGAGTGGATCGGCATCAACGGTAGCGGCGAGACGGTGATCACCGTGCATAGCAAGGTGATTTTCGGGTTGCGCGATCCGCGAGGCACGAACGCATGACCGACGTGACATTGCCGTTGATCGCGTCGGCGCAGGCGTTACAGGCACGTGTCGGCGTGGAGCCGCTCGCGAGCGGCTGGGTCGCGATCGACCAGCATCGCGTCGACGGTTTCGCCGACGCGACCGGCGATCATCAATGGATTCACGTCGATCCCGAACGCGCGCGGCGCGAGTCGCCGTTCGGCGGGCCGATCGCGCACGGGTTCCTGACGCTGTCGCTGATTCCCGCGTTGATGACCGATGCGATGCGCTTCGAGCAGAAGATGGGCGTGAACTACGGACTGAACCGCGTGCGGTTCCTGAAGCCGGTGCCGGTCGGTGTGCGCGTGCGCGCGCTGTTCGCGGTGAAGGAAACCGCCGAGGTCGCGCGGGGCGGCGTGCAGGTGACATGGTCGGTGTCGATCCAGGCCGAGCGTCCCGACGCTCCGTTGCTTGTTTGCGCGGCGGAATTCATCACGCGGCATTACTTCTGACGCGCGGGGCGGCAGGCACGGATGCCGCTCCGCCCGTCACGCACGGGTCAGTGCTTCGCGTATTGCGTCGCGCCGAACAGCACCTCGCGTGCCTTGTCGTCCTGCAGCGCCTTGCGCATCGACGCGAGTACTTCGACGCCGCGCTGCACGGCCGGTCGCGCGGCGATTGCCTCGTGCCAGCGCTTCACGTTCGGCAACTCGTCGAGCACGATGCCCTGGTTCTGCCACGAGCGCGTCCACGGGAACGTCGCAATGTCCGCGATCGTGTACGCGTCGCCCGCGAGATATTCGGATTCGCCGAGGCGCTTTTCCATCACGTTGTACAGGCGCTTCGCTTCGTTCGTATAGCGGTTGACTGCGTATTCGATCTTTTCCGGCGCGTACAGCCGGAAATGGTGCGCCTGCCCCAGCATCGGGCCGATACCGCCCATCTGGAACATCAGCCACTCGAGCGTCGCATAGCGGGCGGCCGGATCGGTCGGCAGGAACTTGCCGGTCTTCTCCGCAAGGTAGATCAGGATCGCACCCGATTCGAACAGAGAGATCGGCTTGCCGCCGGGGCCGTCAGGATCGACGATCGCCGGAATCTTGTTGTTCGGGCTGATCTTGAGGAACTCGGGCTTGAACTGGTCGCCTGCGCCGATATCGACCGGAAGTGCACGGTAGGCGAGGCCCGTTTCCTCGAGCATGATGTGTACCTTGTGGCCGTTCGGGGTCGCCCAGCTGTAGACGTCGATCATCGTCAACTCCTTGGTTGCATGCGCGAAAACGGCGCCGGCAGCGCGCCGCGACAGGCGGTCATTAGAGCATGGTTCGACGCGGGCTGCTGGCGACGGAAACATGCCCGCCGATGCGTACGCGCAGGCAAACGGGAGATGATCGCCGACGTGCCGACAGTTCCCGGTCGAGCACGGCGGGCGCGCACGGTTCGTGCGGACGGAGGATCCGGTTGTCGAGCCGGTAGTCGCCGTGCACGATCGTCGTCGGCCGACGCGGATCAGCGCTTGTAGCGGGGCTGGCGTTTCTCGAGAAAGGCGGTGATGCCTTCGAGCCCGTCCGCGTGATGCAGCGAGGCGACGAAATGATCGCGCTCGGTACCGAGATGCGGTTCTAGCGGCTGAGTCGTCGCAACGTCGAGGAGTGACTTGATGCGCGTGAGTGCGTTCGGCGAGATGCCGGCGAGTGCGTCTGCCCATACAAGCGCGTCGTTCAGCGCTGCTCCGGGAACGGCGAGCCGGTTGACCACGCCGAGCGCATGCAGGCGTTCGGCCGCGACCGGCTTGCCTTCGAACAGGATCTCGGCCGCGATCGCACGCGGCAGCGCGCGCGCGAGGAACCACGAGCCGCCGCCGTCGGGCGTCAGGCCCACGCGCGCGTACGACATCACGAACTTCGCATCGTGCGCGGCGACGATCAGGTCGCACGCAAGCGCGAGCGAGAAGCCCGCGCCGGCCGCCGCGCCTTCGACCGCCGCGATCACCGGCTTCGTCGACTCTCGAATCGCCGTCACCCATGCCCCGAGCTGATCGATGCTGTCGGCCTGGTAGGACGGATCTTTCGAGCGGTTGTCGAGCAGCCGGTTCAGGTTGCCGC
This sequence comes from Burkholderia sp. FW306-1C-G01B, assembly GCF_058781685.1. Taxonomy (NCBI): domain Bacteria; kingdom Pseudomonadati; phylum Pseudomonadota; class Betaproteobacteria; order Burkholderiales; family Burkholderiaceae; genus Burkholderia; species Burkholderia sp. FW306-1C-G01B. Next base: position 5,083 of record NZ_JBYSWZ010000010.1, on the reverse strand, counting down.
CTGCGCAGAAGAAGCGGTCGGCCCCCGTCAGCACGACCGCGCGAATCCCGGGATCGCGTTCGGCAGTGGCGAGCGCTTCGACGCCGGCCGCGTACATGTCGGGATGCAGCGCGTTGCGCGCACCGGGGTTGGATAGCGTGAGGACGAGAGTCGAATCGCTCTCGGGCGGACGCGAGGCCAGCAGTTCAGCACTCATGCGAGCGTGTCTCCATCGGATGGCAAGGCCGCGGCGCCGCGCGCGTTGCGTGGACGGGGCGGCGCTGCCGCCGCAGCGGATGTAATGTTGTCGTGACGGACAGTGAAACTGTTTTAGACTAGCACGAACGTGCTTTTCAGCGCGATGAATCCCGATGCGGCCGGCATCGTTGCGGCCGCGCTCCCGCAAGGAAGGAGACTCCGATGCTACAGCTGTGCGGTATTCCGTTGTCCAACTATTACAACAAGGTGAAGTTCGTCCTGCTCGAGCACGACATTCCGTTCGAGGAGTCGGTGTGCGGTTTGCCGATCAGCGATCCGGCCCATCTCGCCGATTCGCCGCTCGGCAAGATCCCGTTCCTGAAGACCGAAGAGGGCGCGCTGTTCGAGTCGCAGGTGATCATCGAGTACCTGGCGGCGCGCTATCCCGAGAAAGCCATTTTCCCGGCGAGGCCGTTCGCGGCTGCGAAGGTGCGCGAGCTGGTCGAGACGCTCGAGCTGTATCTCGAATGGATGGCGCGCGAGGTCTATACGGAAGCGTTTTTCGGCGGCAAGGTCAGCGACGGGATGAAGGCGCACGTCGAGAAGCGCCTGCCGCGCGCGATCGATGCGTTCAAGCAGATGACGCAGTTTTCGCCGTATGTGCTCGGCGAGTCGTTCAGTCTCGCGGACATCGCGGCATCGATCCATCTGCCGGTGATCGGGATGGCGACGAAGGCCGTGTTCGGACACGACTTCCTGCTCGATGCGGGCATCGACTGGAAGGCTCACGCGAAGAAGGTCGGTGAGCGTGCCGCCGCGCAGCGCGTGGCAGCCGATCGCAAGGCGTATGTCGACGCGACGAGCGGCGCGCGTTCGTAGGCGCGATTCTCCGGCGGGCGGCGGGGCGGCGCGTGGCCGCCCGCGTGGGACTACAGTCGGACGAGCCGTTCGAGTGCGGATGCGAGCGTGCTTTCCTGCTTCGCGAAACAGAAACGCACGACACCCGATTCGTGCGGCTCGTGATAGAACGCCGACACCGGAATGGCGGCCACGCCGATCTCCGACGTGAGCCACTTCGAGAATTCCGCTTCGGGCAGGTCGCTGATCGCCGAGTAATCGACGCACTGGAAGTACGTGCCCGTGCATGGCAGCAGCTTGAAGCGCGTGCGCTCGAGGCCTGCGCGGAAGAAGTCGCGCTTCTTCTGGTAGAAGCCGGCGAGTGTCAGGTACGGTGCCGGGTCGCGCAGGTAATCGGCGAGCCCGATCTGCATCGGCGTATTCACCGTGAATACGTTGAACTGGTGGACCTTGCGGAATTCCGCGGTCAGCGCGGCAGGCGCCGCGACATAGCCGACCTTCCAGCCCGTCACGTGATAGGTCTTGCCGAAGCTCGACACGATGAAGCTGCGTGCGGCGAGTTCCGGATAGCGCGCGACGCTCTCGTGGCGCGCGCCGTCGTAGACCATGTGCTCGTAGACCTCGTCCGACAGGATCAGCACGTTGGTGCCGCGTACGATCTCCTCGAGCTTGCGCATGTCCGCCTCGCGCCACACGGTACCCGTCGGGTTATGCGGCGTGTTGATCAGGATCATGCGCGTTTTCGGCGTGATCGCGGCCGCGAGACGGTCGAACGGGATCGCGTAGTCGGGCGCCTCCAGCGTGACGAATACCGGCTTGCCTCCTGCGAGTTCGATCGACGGCAGGTAGCTGTCATAGGTCGGTTCGACGACGATCACTTCGTCGCCCGGATGCACCGCGCACAGGATTGCCGTCAGCAGTGCCTGCGTCGCACCGGCCGTCACCGTGATCTCGGTGGCCGGATCGTAGCGCCGGCCGTAGACGTGCGCGATCTTGTCGGCGATCGCGTCGCGCAGCGGTGCGACGCCGGCCATCGGCGGATACTGGTTGTGCCCGTTGCGCATCGCGGTCGCGACCGCATCGACGATGCGCGGATCGCAATCGAAATCCGGGAAGCCCTGGCCGAGGTTCACGGCGCCTTTTTCGGCGGCAAGCGCGCTCATGACCGTGAAGATCGTCGTGCCGACGTTCGGCAGGCGCGAGGGGAAAACGGGAGTCGTTGGCATGTCTGAAGGAGCGTTCATCGATACGGTCGAAATCGGGTGCCGCCGCGTGCGTCAGGCCGGCGTGGCAGAAGTGATCGGTGCGGCGTCGAGCGCGCAGGCTTCGGCAAACGGCGCGGGTTGCGCGATCCGGAAACCGAAGTCGCGTGCAGTGCGCTTCGCGAGCTTCAGCAGCGCACGGTCTTTCGACACGAGCCACTCGGCCTGCGCGGCGCGGGCGAGTTCGAGAAACTTCTGGTCGTCGCGATCCTTGCACTTCGGCAGCGGCGGCGCGTCGGCGTCGACGGGCGGCGGCTCGACGAGGCTCGCGAGGCGGGCGACGGTCGCGAGCGCGGCGGCCTTGTCGATCGCACGCGCCTGGAACTGCGGATAATCGAGCACGTACTCGAGTTCGGTCAGGCAGCGGCCGTCGATCACGGCGGCAAGCGCGCCGCGTTCCAGTGCGGCCCGGATCGGGCGCGTAGCGGGGTCGTCGAATACGAGGATGTCGATCCAGACGTTCGAGTCGAGCACGACGCGGTGCGCGACGTGCGGGGCGAGGGAGCTGGTCATTCGTTACAATCGGTGGTTTTCGTCTGACCGCAAGGCACGGCGTGCCAGCGAGCCTCTATGATAATCGTTCTCTCTCCCGCCAAATCCCTCGACTACGATACGCCCGCGCACGTCCAGTCTTACACGAAGCCTGCATTCGTCGACGACGCGTCCGAACTGATCGACGGCCTGCGCAAGCTTTCGCCGCAGGACATCGCAACGCTGATGGATATCTCCGATCCGCTCGCGCGCCTGAACTTCCAGCGCTACGCGGACTGGTCGCCGACCTTTACGCCGGCCAATGCGAAGCAGGCCGTGCTGGCGTTCAACGGCGACGTCTACGAAGGATTCGATGCGAAATCGCTGTCGTCCGCCGATCTCGACTATGCGCAGCAACACGTGCGCGTGCTGTCGGGCCTGTACGGGCTGCTGCGCCCGCTCGACCTGCTGCAGCCGTACCGGCTCGAAATGGGCACGCGCTTCGCGAACGCGCGCGGCAAGGATCTGTACGCGTTCTGGGGCGACCGCATCACGCGGGCGCTGAACGAGCAGCTCGAGACGCGCAGCGGCTCGGCGCGCGTGCTGGTCAACTGCGCGTCGACCGAATACTTCAAGTCGGTCAAGCCGAAACTGCTGGCAGCGCCTGTCATCACGCCGGTGTTCGAGGACTGGAAGGGCGGCCGCTACAAGATCATCAGCTTCCATGCGAAGCGCGCGCGCGGCCTGATGGCGCGTTTTATCGTCGAGAACCGTATTACCGAGCCGAAGGCGCTGAAGGCGTTCGCGACGGAAGGCTATGCGTTCGACGCGGCTGCGTCGAACGATTCGACTTACGTATATCGCCGGCGAGTCGGCGAGTGACCATGCCGGCCGTTCACGAGATGGCCGGCGCATGCATGAGGCCGGGCAAGCGGTACACCGCCCGTTCCGGACGACCGCTTTGCATGGGACCGGAGCAAGTGCTGAAGCATTAACTCAGGTCGACACTGGAGAAACAGATGACCCTTTCGATCACCAGCAATTTCGACGCAGGCGCAATCGACGTCGTGTCGTGCGACAGCCCCGCTGCGATTCGGCTGCGCGTGCGCGGCGACAGCCGCTCGGAATTCGCGCAATGGTTTTACTACCGTTTGACGGGCGCGCGCGGCGAGCGGTGCGTGATGACGTTCGAGAATGCCGCCGAATGCGCCTATCCGTCCGGCTGGCGCAACTACAGCGCGGTGGCGAGCTACGACCGGGTCGACTGGTTCCGCGTGCCGACGACGTTCGACGGCAAGACGATGACCATCGACCATACGCCGGAGTTCGACAGCATCTACTACGCGTATTTCGAACCGTACTCGGAAGAGCGTCACGCGGCATTTCTCGGCGCCGTCCAGCAGTTGCCGCAGGCGAGCGTCGTCGAACTCGGCCGCACGGTCGAAGGCCGCCCGATGTCGCTGCTGACGCTCGGCACGCCGGAAACCGACGGCGCGCCGAAGAAGAAAGTGTGGATCATCGCGCGTCAGCATCCGGGCGAGACGATGGCCGAGTGGTTCGTCGAAGGCCTCGTCAAGCGGCTGGCCGGATGGGGCGACTGGGCCGGCGATCCGGTCGCGCGCAAGCTCTACGATCGCGCGACGTTCTACGTCGTCCCGAACATGAATCCGGATGGCAGCGTGCATGGCAACCTGCGCACCAATGCGGCAGGTGCGAACCTGAACCGCGAATGGATGATGCCCGATGCCGAGCGCAGCCCCGAGGTGCTGGCCGTGCGCGACGCGATCCACGCGATCGGCTGCGACATGTTCTTCGACATTCACGGCGACGAGGATCTGCCATACGTGTTCGTCGCCGGTTCGGAGATGCTGCCGAGCTTTACCGAGCAGCAGGGCAAGGAGCAGACCGCGTTCATCGACGCGTTCAAGGTCGCGAGCCCCGACTTCCAGACCGAGTATGGTTATGCGGCGAGCAAGTACAAGGAGGACGCGCTCAAGCTCGCGTCGAAGTACATCGGCCATCAGTTCGGCTGCCTGTCGCTGACGCTCGAGATGCCGTTCAAGGACAACGCGAACCTGCCCGACGAGCGTGTCGGCTGGAACGGTGAGCGCAGCGCGGCGCTTGGCGCAGCGATGCTGGCCGCGATCCTGGTGCACGTCGACACGTTCGCGTAAGCGTATCGTCGTCGCATCAAAAAAGCCGGGGCATCCTGAGATGCCCCGGCTTTTTTGCTGCTGTTGACCCGTCCTGAAATAGGTTGACACTTTTTCGCCCAAGCGAAGAGGTGCCAAGTGAAACAAGGGATCAAGCGGACG